>NZ_CP009283.1:6652500-7288921 GCF_000758625.1 Paenibacillus sp. FSL R7-0273 | reverse complement strand
CCCAGTAAGCAATATATAGAGACAAAAAAATATGGATAAACTTGAATTGTTCACAACTTTATCCACAGCTTGTTGATAATATATTGAACAAACAAATCTATTCACATTCAAAAGTAATACCATCATAGCAAAACGTCCCTTGTTTTTCAATGAGCCGGGCCATTTTATCCACAAATTCAATCACTTGTGTATAATTTTTAAGAACAACACAAGATATTGTTGATAATTTGTTTACCGTTCGACAGTTTCTGTCAGCGGTCTATTTTTTTTATGCACAGGTTGTACTCATTAATCGGGGAGTGGATAATTTTTTTAGTCACAGGTGGATAACTGAATAAGCTTGTGGATACCTTTTTTATGCGCCTGGGCTTGTGGATAATCACTTTAAGAAAAGAGGAAGGAAGCAGTGAGATACAGTTGACTTTTAGGACAATGGTATGTTTTAATATATAAAGGTGTTTTCTGTGAGGATATGTCTCCAAAATTAATTGATGATACTTGTAGATACTGTCCCTACTCAAAAGGACGGCTTAGACCGTTTCTGCTAATATGACAGTAATTAAGTTCCTGTAAGGGAGGTGCAATACATGAGACCGACGTTCAAACCGAATGTGAGCAAACGCAAGAAGGTACATGGTTTCCGCAAAAGAATGAGCACGAAAAACGGCCGTAAAGTGCTGGCAGCCCGCCGCCTGAAAGGCAGAAAAGTTTTGAGTGCGTAAGTTAGGCCACTTAGGGACCACTGCGGTGGTCCTTTTTTAAATATAAGGAAGCAAAAAGACTGCCCTGAAAATTTCGTTTCCTTATATAGGACAGAAACGGGCACCGGCTGTTTTACGGATTTCTGCCGGATGCGTACGGATAATGGATGAGGCTCTGCAAAGGCTGTTCGCTACACTTTGCGGGCCTTTTTTAGATATTTTAGAGTTTATAACTCACAGAGCTATTGTATGAATACGTAAGCAGGGCAGATGCATGCCTGATCCCGGGAAGCCGTTTATGCCGGCAGCCGGATGACCATACTAAGTAGAAGATCATTGTCCGGAGCTTATTGGAGCATCCGGCACTTGAATAGGAGATTCCCGTGCACAAAAGTCTACGATTACGAAACCGTGCGGACTTCAGCCGCGTATACCGCCACGGGAAGTCATTTGCGAATCATCAGTTTGTGGTGTACTGGTTCAGCAAAAAAGAGGTGGAGCGGTTCCGGCTTGGTGTATCGGTCAGTAAAAAGGTCGGAAATGCCGTCGTCCGCAACCGCATGAGACGGCTGGTAAAGGAGATTATCCGCCATCATGAGCCGGAAATTGCCGGCGGGCTGGATATAGTATTTATTGTAAGAAAGGGAGCGCTTGATAAGGATTATGCGGAGCTCGAAAAAAGTGCACTGCATGTACTCCGAAAAGCCAAGCTGCTCAAGGCTTCGCGCAAGTAACAGCCACGGAACGGGCTTGTTTATTTGTCTTCATAATTATGGTATGATTTACGGTGCAGTGGAATGTTTATGAGAGGGGTTTTGAGGTGTCTCTAATGAAGACTAAACGGGGAAAAATGTTTCTTCTCCTCGGGTTAATGGTACTGATGATTGCTGTTCTGTCAGGGTGCGCTCCATCATCAGCGGTTACGCACACGACGGAGGATTTGAAAAATGGAGGCTTCTGGCAGAGTAACGTAGTTTACTATTTCGCCATCGCCCTCGATACGTTCGCCAAGTGGTTTAATGGACAATATGGACTGGCCGTCCTTGTAATGGTGATTATCGTCCGCACGCTGATCCTGCCGCTTACCATGAAACAGGTAAAAAGCTCACGTGCAATGCAGGCCATTCAACCGGAGCTCCAGAAAATCCAGAAAAAATATAAAGATCAGCCTGAGAAGGTGCAGCAGGAAACCATGCGCCTGTTCCAGGAGAACAAAGTTAATCCGATGGCGGGCTGTCTGCCGCTGATCGTGCAAATGCCGATTTTTATCGCCCTGTACAACTCGATCTATTATAACCCGGATCTGCGTGAGCACTCGTTCCTGTGGCTCCAGCTCGGGGAACCGGACAAGCTGTTTATCCTGCCGCTGCTAGCTGCGGCTACAACGTTCCTTCAGACCCGGATGATGACCAAGATGAACCCGATTCAGCAGCAGGGTCCGATGCAGTTCATGATGATGGTGTACCCGGTTCTGATTTTCATCATGTCTTACAATTTCCCGGCAGCACTGCCTCTATACTGGGTTTACAGTAACGTGTACACTATCATTCAGAACTACTTCTTATACCGCAACAACGATAAGACCAAATTGGCTGTCGCAGGTGCCGGTACCAGCAAAGAAGTCAATCTTGTGAAGGGCAAGGATTCAGGCGCTCGCAAGGATGTTACTCCCGCTGCAAAAGGCAATAGCGGCAAAGCGAAGGGAGCCAAAAAGTCAAAATGAGCAAAGTCGTCGCAACAGGGAAAACTATTGAAGAAGCTGTAGAACGTGGCCTGAGCCAGCTTGGAGTTCAAAAGGACCGGGTAACGGTCAACGTACTGGAACAGCCGTCAAAAGGATTCCTTGGATTGATCGGTGCGAAAGGCGCCAAGGTAGAGCTTACCTTGATTCCTGAAGCCGCACCGGCATCAGCGGCGAGTGCTCCGTCACTGCCTCAGCAGTCAACACGAGAGAGCAAGCAGGAGGCTGGCGGCGGTGTGCCGCGCCAAGATTCCGGACAACCGGCAGAGGAAGCTTACCAACAGGCCGTTCATTTCATTATCGATGTCGCCAAAAGCATGGGGCTTACAGTAGAAGTGGAAATCGTTCATACCAAGGAATCGACCATTCTGCAAATTTCCGGTCCGGATCTGGGACTTCTGATTGGCAGAAGAGGACAAACTCTCGATGCTTTGCAGTACTTGGCTAATATTGTGGCCAACCGTTATTCTGACAGCTTTGTCCGTCTGGTGCTGGATGCGGAGAATTTCCGTGAGCGCCGTAAGAAGACACTGGAGGAGCTGGCAGACCGTCTGGCCGGCCGTGTGGTCAGAACCCGCAAGGAGGTTGTGCTTGAACCGATGTCCCCGCAGGAGCGTAAGATCATTCACTCCAGGCTGCAGGATCATCGTCAGGTTAATACACTCAGCAAGGGCGAAGAACCAAACCGGCGTGTTGTTATAACATTGAAGTAGACATTAAATAGGCTGCAATGACTCCTTGTCCAATGTAAGGGGTCATTGCTTTTTTTTGAAAGAGAATAAGTTCTTTCTTGAGATATTAAACATTATATTGAGGTGAGAAACAGCATGCTTAGTGATACCATTGCTGCCGTATCGACGGCACTGGGTGAGGGAGGAATTGCGATTGTCCGGGTAAGCGGACCGGAGGCGATTTCCGAGGTTGCCCCTTTATTCCGCGGCGCCAAGCCGCTTATAGAGGTTGCTTCCCATACCGTCCACTACGGTCATATAATAAATCCTGCGGACGGGGAACGGATGGAGGAGGTACTGGTCACAGTAATGAAAGGCCCCCGCTCTTTTACTACAGAGGATGTGGTGGAGATCAGCGCCCACGGAGGGGTTATATCAGTCAGAAGAGTAATGGATCTGCTGCTGCAGCAGGATATCCGTCTGGCCGAGCCGGGGGAATTCACCAAGCGCGCCTTTTTGGGCGGCCGGATTGATCTTTCCCAGGCGGAGGCGGTTATCGATCTGATCCGCTCCAAGTCTGACCGTGCCTTCTCTGTTGCCCTTAAGCAGGTCAGCGGCTCATTATCAGAGCGGATCAAGTCCTTGCGGCACACTCTGATTGAAACACTGGCGCATATTGAAGTGAATATTGATTATCCCGAGCATGACGTTGAAGCACTGACTGCAGAGTTTATTAAAAAGAAAAGCAGTGAGGTTATGTCAGGCATTGATAAGCTGCTGAAGACTGCCAATGAGGGTAAGATTCTGCGTGAGGGTATTACGACAGCGATTGTCGGCCGGCCCAATGTGGGTAAATCCTCCTTGCTTAATGCGCTTGCCCGTGACAATAAAGCGATTGTAACCGATATTCCGGGAACAACGCGTGATGTAATAGAGGAGTATGTAACCATTAATAATATTCCGCTGAAGCTGCTCGATACCGCCGGTATCCGGGAAACAATGGATGTGGTTGAGCGGATCGGTGTTGAGCGGTCCAAGGCTGCATTCAGCGATGCTGACCTGATTTTGCTTGTTCTGAATGCAAATGAAGAGCTGCATGAGGACGAGCTGGCACTAATGGAACAAATCCACGGTAGACAAGCTTTGGTTATCATGAATAAAATGGACTTACCGCCGCATCTGGATAAAGGCAAGCTGCTTACCTTTTTTGAAGAGTCCAGCATTGTGCCGATGTCCGTACTGGAGGAAGAGGGACTCGATAAGCTGGAGGAGGCTATCTCGGAGCTGTTCTTCGGCGGCAAGCTGGAATCCGGCGATTTGACCTACGTTAGTAATGTACGGCATATTGCCCTGCTCAAAAAAGCGCACAGATCACTGCAGGATGCCTATGAGGCTGCCGACATGCTGGTGCCGATTGATATGATTCAGATTGATGTGCGTCTGGCCTGGGAACAGCTTGGTGAGATCATCGGAGATACAGCTGCCGATTCCCTGCTTGATCAGATTTTCTCGCAATTCTGTCTTGGTAAATAAACGGTTCATCATTATATAATAACTGCTTTTGGATTAGCAGTGAGGAGGAGTAGAAATGGGTTATGAAGGAGGCAGCTATGACGTAGTGGTCATAGGCGCCGGACATGCCGGCTGCGAAGCTGCACTGGCTGCAGCCCGGATGGGCTGCAATACTTTAATGATTACGATCAACCTGGATATGGTGGCATTTATGCCGTGTAATCCTTCGATTGGCGGCCCCGCTAAGGGACATGTCGTCCGTGAAATTGATGCGCTGGGTGGAGAAATGGGACGGAATATTGATAAGACCTTTATCCAGCTGCGTATGCTTAATACAGGCAAAGGACCGGCGGTTCATGCACTGCGCGCTCAGGCGGATAAATTTCTCTATCAGCACGCTATGAAAGAAACAATGGAGAAGACGCCTAACCTGACGCTTCGCCAGGGTATGGTTGAAGAGCTGATTGTGGAGGACGGAAAATGCGCAGGCGTAATTACTAAGACAGGCACAATCTACCGCAGTAAAACGGTTATCCTGACTACAGGCACCTATCTGCGCGGTAAGGTTATCATGGGTGAGCTGACGTATGAGAGCGGCCCGAATAATCAGCAGCCTTCCGTTCGTCTGTCCGAAAACCTGCGTGAGCTCGGCTTTGAGCTGGTCCGCTTTAAGACAGGAACACCTCCGCGTGTACACAGGGATACTATTGATTTCTCCAAAACAGAGATTCAGCCGGGTGATGATAAGCCTAAGTTCTTCTCGTTTGAAACCAAGTCATCGGACAATGAGCAGCTGCCTTGCTGGCTGACCTATACACAGCCGGTTACTCATCAGATTATTAACGACAACCTGCACCGTGCCCCGATGTTTACCGGAATTATTGAAGGAACAGGCCCGCGATATTGCCCGTCTATTGAAGACAAGGTAGTGCGGTTCAGTGACAAGTCCCAGCACCAGATTTTTCTTGAACCGGAAGGAAAAAACACTTCCGAGTATTACGTACAGGGTCTTTCCACCAGTCTGCCGGAAGATGTACAGTTAGCCGTGCTGCGCTCCATTCCCGGGATGGAGAAGGTTGAAATGATGCGTAACGGCTATGCAATTGAATATGATGCCATGGTGCCTACCCAGCTCTGGCCTTCACTTGAAACCAAGCGTCTGCCTGGGCTGTTTACCGCCGGACAGATTAATGGTACCTCTGGATACGAGGAAGCAGCAGGACAGGGTGTAATGGCTGGCATCAATGCAGCCCGTAAGGTACAGGATAAAGAGCCTGTAGTGCTTGACCGTTCCCAGGGGTATATCGGTGTATTAATCGATGACTTGGTGACTAAGGGTACGAATGAGCCTTACCGTCTGCTTACCTCACGTGCCGAGTACCGTCTGCTGCTCCGCCATGACAATGCTGATCTGCGCCTTACTCCTATCGGCTATGACATTGGGCTTATTCCGCAGCAGCGTTATGATGCATTTATGCATAAAAAGGAAACGGTTGACCGTGAGATTGTCCGCCTTCAGGAAACAAAGGTTAAGCCTGTAGAGGTTAATGAAGCTCTGGCTGCTTATTCTTCAGCTCCTATTGTTGATGGATCTAATCTGCTTGTGCTGATGCGCCGCCCTGAGGTCGCCTATAGCTTCGTGGATCAGATTTCTCCTTCTCCTGATGAGCTGGATGAAGAAATGAAAGAGCAGGTAGAGATTCAGATCAAATATGCCGGCTATATCGAAAAGCAGCTTGCCCATGTAGAGAAGCTGCAGAAGATGGAAAAGAAAAAGATTCCTGACGACATTGATTATAATCAAATTCACGGACTTGCAATGGAGGCCCGTCAGAAGCTGACGAAGATTGCTCCGATCTCTATTGGTCAGGCTTCACGGATTGCCGGAGTTACCCCGGCTGATATTTCGATTCTGCTTGTACACTTAGAGCATTATAACCGTGTGACGGCGGCGAAAGGATAATATATGGACAGCACAACAGCACAGTTTGTTGCTCTATTGCAGGAGAAGGGGATTGAGCTTGCACCCCGTCAGCTGGAGCAGTTTGAGCTTTACTACCAGGAGCTGGTATCGTGGAATGAGAAGATGAACCTGACAGGCATTACCGAGCGCGACCAGGTTTATACCAAGCATTTTTACGATTCGTTATCACTTGCCTTCTATATTAATATTAATGAAGTGAACAGTCTCGCTGATATCGGATCCGGTGCAGGGTTTCCTGGTATTCCATTAAAAATATGCTTTCCGCACATCAAGCTGACTATCGTCGATTCTTTAAGTAAAAGAATAACTTTTCTGCAGCACATCTGCGATACACTGGGGCTAAGCGGAGTACAGCTGATCCATGGACGAGCAGAAGATATTTCCAGACAGTTTGTGCACCGTGATGCTTATGATGTAGTTACTGCCCGTGCAGTTGCCCGTCTATCACTGCTGAATGAGTTCTGCCTGCCGTTTACCCGTAAGGATGGCATCTTCGCAGCCATGAAGGGAAATGACCCGGGTGAAGAACTGGCGGAGGCAGGCCGTAGCTTTAAGGAATTACGGGCCGAGCTAAATAAAGTAGAATCCTTTAGTCTGCCGGTAGAGGAATCAGCCCGGCACATTGTTTTGATCCGCAAGACAGGTGCCACACCTGCCAAGTATCCGCGCAAGGCGGGAATGCCTGCAAAGGCGCCGCTGATTTAAATGTTTCACGTGAAACATTTTTATCCATTTTAGATTACCGAATCAATAAAAAGCCCTTAGCTGCTAAGGGCTTTTTATTTTGCGGATAAGGCCAATATCATTTCAATTATTTTAAAAGGCAGGAAAAATAGGTCTTTATGGAGAATAGGATTATCAGCGGAAAAGTGATAGAATGATATAGTATCGCTTATTAGCGAAGGCTGTACGATGGGCTTTTTGCCAGGTCAGGTTAAGAGGATCGTACTATATTGAAACTAGGTGGTTATGAACGGAATGAAAGAACAATTCACCAAGCTTTTTGGATTTAGCGAGCGGAGCAGCGGAGAAGAGGTCAAACAAATCCCGGTTCATGAGGTTATCAGCAGTCCTTATCAGCCCCGGACGATTTTTGATGATGAGAAGATAGACGAGCTCTGTCAGACTATCAAAACTCACGGAGTGATTCAACCGATTGTTGTACGCATGCGTGATTCCCAGTATGAAATCATTGCTGGAGAACGCCGTTGGCGTGCAGTTAAGAAGCTCGGATTGGATACGGTTCCGGCTATCGTTCGTGAGTTTAATGACTCTCAGGCTGCATCTATTGCGTTAATCGAAAATTTGCAGCGGGAAGGCCTGACTTCCATTGAAGAAGCTATTGCCTATCAGAAGCTAATTGATCTTCATCAATTAACCCAGGAGAGCCTGGCACAGCGTCTTGGCAAAAGCCAGTCTACTATCGCTAACAAGATCCGCCTCCTGCAGCTGCCCGAAGAGGTAAAAACAGCGCTGATGGAGCGCCAAATTACAGAACGGCACGCACGGTCCCTGCTTTCTTTGGATAGTGTGGAAATGCAGCTAAAGGTACTTGCTGAGATTATTTCCAAGGAACTTAATGTTAAGCAGACTGAGGCACGCATTGCATTCTACAAGGCACTTAGCCAGACTGCCAAAAAATCAAAACGGGTTTCCTACACTAAGGATGTTCGTCTAGCTCTTAATACAATTCGTCAATCGATTGATATGGTAACAGGCTCAGGAATGGAGATTAAAACCTCGGAGAATGACCGCGGTGACCATTATGAGATTGTGATTCAGATCCCTAAACGATAAATTGTTTCAAAAGCTGAAGGCGGCCCTGAGGTGATCGGCCGCCTTTTCTGTGACTACAGGCGGAATCTGTCGCTATAAGCCATTAGATTAACTTTCACTTGTATATTTGTCTATTTTCTCGCAAACATTGATGCCGTTCTAACGTTACAACTTCACGAACTACAAGATGATTCTTTCTAACAATTCGAGGTGAAATAAGTGTCCAAGATTATTGCCATAGCAAATCAAAAAGGCGGAGTCGGAAAAACGACAACCTCTGTCAACCTGGGTGCCAGCATGGCTACAATGGGGAAGAGAGTGCTTCTTGTCGATATTGACCCGCAAGGCAACACTACAAGCGGCGTTGGCGTCAACAAAGCGGATGTAGCAAATTGCATTTATGATATTCTTATTAATGAGGTAAATCCGCAGGATACTATTCAGCATACCCAGATTGACGGGTTGGATATTATTCCGGCTACAATTCAGCTGGCAGGTGCCGAGATCGAATTGGTATCGACAATCTCCAGAGAGCTTAAGCTGAAGAAGGCGCTCAACACGGTTAAAGGCAATTACGATTACATCATTATTGATTGCCCGCCGTCACTCGGAATTCTTACTATTAATTCACTGACTGCAGCTGACTCGGTGATTATTCCAATTCAATGTGAATATTATGCGCTTGAAGGATTAAGCCAGCTGCTCAACACTGTGCGTCTTGTTCAAAAAAATCTCAACCCCCACTTAAGCATTGAAGGAGTTCTTCTGACTATGTTGGATGCCCGCACCAATCTGGGGATTCAAGTTATTGAAGAGGTTAAAAAGTATTTTCAGGAAAAGGTATACCGGACGATTATTCCGCGTAACGTCCGCTTGAGTGAAGCACCTTCCCATGGACAATCCATTATTACGTATGATTCCCGTTCCAAAGGAGCGGAAGTGTATTTAGAGTTGGCAAAGGAAGTGATCTCTTATGAGTAAGCGTTTAGGGAAAGGTCTAGATGCTCTGATTCCATCCTTATCAATTAATGAAGATGATAAGGTTGTCGAGATACCTTTAGGCCAGCTGCGGGCTAACCCTTATCAGCCGCGCAAGGACTTTAATGAGGAAGCGATTCAGGAGCTGGCCGAGTCTATCAGACAGCATGGAGTCATTCAGCCGATTATTGTCCGCAGTGTATTGAAAGGCTTTGAAATCATTGCCGGTGAACGCAGATTCCGGGCTTCTCAGTATTGCGGAAAAGCAACCATTCCCGCTGTTGTAAGAAGTCTGAGTGATCAGCAGGTAATGGAAATTGCTTTGATCGAGAACCTGCAGCGTGAAAATCTCAACGCAATGGAGATTGCAGTAGCTTATCAAGGTCTGATGGACCAGTTCTCGCTTACCCAGGAAGAGCTCTCGCTAAAGGTTGGTAAATCCAGATCACACATCGCTAACTTTTTACGGCTGCTGACCTTACCGGAAGAAGTGAAGGAATATGTTTCACGTGGAACAATTTCAATGGGGCATGCGCGGGCGATAGTTGGACTCAAAGACCCTGAACTAGTAAAACAGCTTGCAGAACAATGTGTAGAGCAGCAGTGGAGCGTAAGACAGCTGGAAGAGGTAGTTAAGAATCTTGACCGTAAGCCTGCGGCCGGTGATAAGACGAAGGTAGTGAAGCGCGACCCTTACATTGATAATGTGGAAGAAGGCTTGCGTGAAAGATTTAAAACAACAGTGAAAATCAAACAGGGCAAGGATAAAGGGAAGATTGAAATCAATTATTACAGCGCCCAGGACCTGGAAAGATTGTTGGAACTGCTTGGGAACTGATCTTCATAGTTGTGAGCAAAACATATCCTGAGGTATCCCTAACACGGATATGGAGGGGTATGTTTTTTACACTAAAAAAGTGGGGTTAGAGAATGGAGCAGCTTGTATATTTGGATCACGCAGCCACCTCCTGGCCAAAGCCGCCTGAGGTGGCTGCAGCGATGATGGAAGCCCTGGAGCGGTCAGGTGCGAATGCCGGTCGCGGCACCCACTCGCTTGCGATAGGGACAGGCAGGGTGCTTGTGAGGGCGCGCAGCATGCTCGCTGAGCTGTTTGGTGTGAGTAACGCCCAGGATATTGCTTTTACTCATAACACGACAATGGGGCTCAATATGGCGATCAAGGGGACTCTTCATGCAGGGGATCATGTTATCTCTACAATGACTGAACATAATTCCGTGCGTCGCCCGCTGGAGTATCTGCGCCGCACAATCGGAATAGAGGTTGATTATCTGCTGGTGGACGAAGAGGGACAGATCAGCCTGGCGGAGTTGAAGCAGCTCTTTAGATCAGCTACCAAAATGGTGATTTGTAATCACAGCTCCAATCTGCTGGGAAGCATCCTTCCGGTCAGTGAAATCGGTAAGATTGCCAAAGCACATAATGCAGTTTATCTGGTTGACGCTGCCCAGAGTGCGGGGGTGCTGGAGATTGATGTGAAGGAAATGAATATTGATCTGCTTGCTTTTCCGGGGCATAAAGGTCTGCTGGGTCCGCAGGGGACCGGAGGGCTGTACATTTCGCCTGAGCTTGAGCTGGAGCCGTTAATGCATGGAGGTACCGGAAGCCAGTCTGAGAGCAGTGAGCAGCCCGATGTACGTCCTGACCGGTATGAGGCAGGCACCCAGAATTCAGTAGGTATCGCCGGTTTGCTGGCCGGTGTGCGCAGGGTTAAAGCTACAGGAATTAATCAAATACATCAGCAGGAGTGGCTGCTTACGCAACAATTGATGGAGGGTCTGTCAGTCATTCCGGGGTTAAGGCTGCTTGGGCCAAAAATCGGCGCTCCGCGGAGCGGAATCGTATCCTTTACAATTGACGGTGAGGAGTCAGCCGCCATTGCCCATCGTCTGGACCGTGAGTACCATATTGCTGTAAGGGCCGGTATGCATTGTACACCGCTGGCCCATAAGGCTGCTGCAACATTGGAGAGCGGAGCTGTCAGAGCAAGTGTAGGGGTGAGCTCAACTGAGCATGATATAAAAAGAATGCTGGATGCCATGATGGAGCTATACGGCCCGGCCCGCAGCAGCAGATAAAGATAAAAGGATGGTCCATACATGTTAGAGCTAAATCAGATGATTAATGAACAGATTTCGTTGGTTATATTTGCGGCTGCAGTCATAATCTTAATACTGGTGATTGTCCAGCTGGTCCAAGGCAGCAAGCTCCGCCGGATGCGTCGTAAATATGATGCAATGATGAACGGGAACGGTGTTGAGGATCTGGAAAGCTTGCTGATCGATCTGAAAAATCAGAGTGAGCGCCTGGACGAGGGCCAACGTGAGCATAAGGCGCTGATTGAAGCAGCACAAAGCAAAATGCGCGGCATGAAATCTAAAGTAGCAGTGAAGCGGTATAATGCCTTCGGAGAAAGAGGGAGCGACCTGAGCTTCTCGATAGCCATCGTAGATGACAATAGTAACGGTGTAGTCTTAACGAGCCTGCACAACCGGGAAAATTCTTATATTTATGCCAAGCCGCTTGAAAACGGAGCTTCACAGTACCCGCTGTCACCTGAAGAAAAGGAAGTCATTGCTCAAGCGCAGCAGCAGAGTTAGCATGAAGATTCCATTGCTTCAAGGCCGAGAATAGACTGACGGCAATTATATCTGATAAACGCATGACGAGGCTCAAACGTGTATTCTGCAGCACAAAATACTCCATGAATCCGCCCACATTAACGATTCCGGTTAAATGTATATCTCCTACAGGAGGAAGCTGCTTGTTAACACCGGCACCGGGACGGAGAGGGCCGTCAACAACCTGGATGCAGCCGACACTGGCGGAATGCCCCAGGCAGGCATCGATCCCGATAATAAAAGGGTCATTGTGCTTGTTATAAATGAGTGTGAGTGTCTCCTCCAGGTTAACGGCATGCACAGGCTCGTCCAGTGTTCCGTACAGGTGAAATAACGGACTGTGAAAGCGGGATAAGGCTGTACCTACAAGCGGACCAAGAGAGTCACCGGTAGAACGGTCTGTACCGACACAGACAATGACAATAGGCGTGTCAGGACGTGTACGTGAAAAATGAAACAGCAACCGGTGGGTAATGCTTGAGTAAATATTCGGGTCGGTATGCAGCATCTTGAGGCAGGTCGGCTCATTAAGCGGAGCAGCTTTTGAGGTTAAGTTCATATAACCTTCCTTTCTTAAAACGGAGCTTCTACGAAAATAGCGGCAGGCATACATTGGTGATTCAAAGATTGTGTTTTGATGTTCCTAGTATATGGATGGAAGAGATTTTTTATACTACAGGCGCAAGAGATAGGACCATAAGCCCAGAGGGAGGCAAGGAGTTGAAGGAAGAGCTGCTGATTGCATTTGACTCTACGCAGCAGGCACTGCGTGCTGAAATGCTGCTGGAGTATGCAGAAATTGAAATCGATATCTTCCCGACTCCCAAGGAGATTACGGCAGGCTGTGCGATGTCCATTCAGTTTTTTCGAGAAGACCTTGCCGGAGTAAGGGAGATCATCACCGGGCAGAACGTTGAAATCCGCGGTATCTTCAGTAAGGATGAAGAGGGAAGCGGGTATATAGAGTTAAGTGCTTAGTGAGGGAGGAAGAAACGGGATGCAGGTTTGGAGGCTGGAAGCAACGGCAGCTGAGGCACTGGATGAAGCTGTCCGGTTCAAGGACAAAGTATGGAACTGGGTAACAGATGCTGATATGTGGGCAAGTGTTTTATTTTCGGGACTGAGAATCCTTGTAATCTTTCTCTTGACCCGGCTGATTATTAAGGTGGTTTATAAGATCATTGACCGTTCGATGGAAAAGGAAATGACCGGAAGCCGGATTTTGGCCAGCAGCCGGCGCTTTTCTACAGTGGGCGGCCTGCTGAAAAATGTGGTCACGGTTATCTGCAATTTTGTCATGATTATGCTGATTCTTTCCGAGTTTAATTTCGATCTCGGGCCGCTCCTGGCAGGTGCGGGGGTTGTTGGCCTGGCCATCGGTTTTGGAGCACAGAGTTTGGTCAAGGATGTTATTACCGGGTTCTTTATCATTTTTGAGGATCAGTTCGCAGTCGGTGATGTGATTCAGACCGGTACTTATAAAGGAACCGTGGAAATGATCGGGCTCAGAACGACCAGACTGCTAAGCTTCACAGGCGAGGTTCACATTATTCCTAACGGGTCCATTATCAATGTAACGAACTACTCACTGGCTAATGCAATGGCTGTTGTAGATGTGCCGGTGAAGATTGAACGGGGCCTGGAGCATACGCTTGCCTTGATCGGCGAGGCAATGAAGGGAATTGAGGAGCGGAGTGACAACATTATCGCGTACCCGACTATTCTCGGTGTTCAGTCGATGAGCACATCAGAGTTTGTTATCCGGATAGCTGCCAATTGCCAGCCTAATGCCCGGGATGCGGCGCAGCGCCAGATTCAGAGTGACATCAAGCAGGCACTGGAGAAGCAGACTGCACTGGAGGAGGCTGAAGCTGCGCGTAAGGCCCTTGAACAGGAAGAACAGGCGGCAAGGGTGGCACTCGATGCTGGGCTTGTAAAACCAGCCAGGGAAGCCAATGAGGCGGCAGGAGCAATTCCCAGACGGCAGATCGCAGCAGCGCAAGAGGGAGAAGAGGGGGAGAACTGATGGAACGGAAGGTTTTTGAGCTGGGTGATATTGTGCTGATGAAAAAGCCTCATCCCTGCGGCACGAATGAGATGGAGATCATCCGGATGGGGATGGATATCCGGATTAAATGCACCGGTTGCCAGCACAGCGTGCTGATCCCCCGTGCTAAATTTGAGAAGAACCTCAAGAAGGTACTCCGCTCAAAAGGCGCCGGAACAGGAACAGAGGGCTCTGATAATTAAGCTTGCAAAAGTAAAATCACCGTGATACAATAGGTCTTGCTGCGGAGAGGTACCCAAGAGGCCCAAGGGGGCTGACTCGAAATCAGTTAGGCGTGTCAAAGCGTGCGTGGGTTCGAATCCCACCCTCTCCGCCACCACAGCTATCTATAATATGACTAATCAGGCCTCCGCTGCTGCGGAGGTTTTTTTGTGCATAATTCTGTGGCTCAGGGGAAGCAGCGATGCTGTTTTAACGCATGCAAAAAGAGAGATCCTTGCGGATCTCTCTCCAGAGGCAGTACATCAATGATGTTCGGATATTTCTGTCTAAAGCCGCTAAAGTGCTGGGTATTGCAAAAGCTGATGCCTTTTTTAAAAGATAAGAAAGTATAAGCTGCCCTATACTTTATCCTTACCTTTCCCGCAGAAACGAATACCGCCCTTTGAGAACGGCTAAGCATTTCTACTTGAGGGCCAGCTTCACGGTTCCCGGATTACAATAGTTGCTGAATCAGAATCCCAGTGATTGTGTTCGTCATCGACGTACAACGGAACCACACCTCTCTTTTGTACTGCCTGAGTTTATTATGTGCCTTAGTCAGCTTTTTATACATGCCTGCACAAAATTAATGGACACGCGCTTTCTCAACCTTTTTCCACTTGCGGTCCTTGTTGGTGGTCTCAGGAAAAATATCGCCCTTCTCCATTGTAATCCGCTTCGGGTTCTGGATCTGGGTGTGGAAGCTGCGCGCTTCACCTACCTCGGTGTAAACACCAGGATTGGGTGCCCGGTCGCCTTTTTCATACTCTGTCTGCTCGCCCATTATAAATCCTCCTCTATAAAGGTGATAAATACAGGTCTATTGTGTGCAGCGCCGCCGGGCTTCATGTAGCTAAAAAGTACCTGCAAGCTGCTGTGTATGAATATGCTTGCAATCAGCTTCACAATTTGGTAAACTGATTTGGTGCGAGTCTATGTTTGTGCTCGCTCCTTGCTCCTGACATGATCAGGGGCCGAAGACCATAAGGAGGTGAAATTTATGCGCAAATACGAAGTGATGTACATTATTCGTCCTGATATTGAACAAGAAGCCGTTCAAGCAGCAGTCGAAAAATTCCAAGGCATCATCTCCAACGGCGGGGAAATTACAAAGCACGATGTGCAGGGTAAACGCCGTCTTGCGTATGAGATCAAGAAATTCCGTGATGGCGTTTATGTATTGGTTAACTTCACTGCAGAACCTGCAGTAGTTACTGAGCTTGAGCGTATCATGAAGATTTCCGACGAAGTTATTCGTTATCTCATTACGAACGACGTTGCCTAAGATCGAGACAAGCTTTGTAACAAATCGCGCTATAAGGAGGGGATTGAATTGTTGAACCGTATCATTCTGATCGGTCGGTTGACCCGTGACCCGGAACTTCGTTATACTCCTGCTGGTGTTGCCGTAACACAGTTTACGCTTGCCGTAGACCGTAACTTTACGGGCCAGAACGGTGAACGCGAAGCGGACTTCATCCCGGTAGTAACCTGGAGACAGCTGGCTGAGACCTGTGCCAATTATTTGCGCAAAGGACGTCTGGCAGCCGTAGAAGGACGCATCCAAGTACGGAACTATGAGAATAACGAAGGTAAACGTGTATACGTAACTGAAGTTATTGCTGATAATGTCCGTTTCCTGGAATCCTCGCAGAACCGTGAAGGCGGAAATGCACCGAGTGGCGGTAGTATGCCTGAAGAGCCTGCCTATGGCGGCGGTAACGGCGGTAACAGTGCACGCGGAAATAACAATAATTTCTCGCGCAGCAACAATAATCAAGATCCTTTTTCGGGCGATGGAAAACCGATCGATATATCGGATGATGATTTGCCATTTTAATAAGGAAGGACTGAAAAGAACATGGCTTTCAAACAAAGAGAAGGCGGAGACAACGACAAAAGACCGGCACGTCGTGGTGGACGCAACAAGCGCAAAAAAGTGTGCTACTTCACTGTGAACAAAATTACTCACATTGACTATAAAGACACTGAGCTTCTCAAGAAGTTCATCAGCGAACGCGGAAAGATTTTGCCGCGTCGTGTAACAGGTACAAGTGCAAAATACCAACGCGCTCTGACCATTGCTGTAAAACGCTCGCGTCAAATCGCGCTGCTGCCTTACACAACGGAATAGGACGTTTTACGAAGCAGCCGGCTATGCCGGCTGCTTTTTTGCTGCATTCTTGAGCAGATAAACTCTCGCTTAGTAGCGGCCGCTGCAATTGTATATAATAAAAAGAAAATCTCTGGAGGCATGATTATGATCAGTGCAAGCCCTTATGTAATCATTGAAAATGTACGGGAGTCAGTTGAGTATTACCAGAGTGTGTTCGGCGGGGAAATCAAAGTGCTGAACGAGCACAACGGAAAGCTTCTGCATGCTGATCTGCAGCTGGGCCAGAGCCTGATCCATTTCTCCGATGATTACGGCCGCGGTGCCAAGACAGAGAACGTAAGCATAATTATGGCGCTGGAGAGCGAAGAGGAGCTGCGCGGCATCTACGGAAGACTGGCGGATGACGGCGGTAAGGTCCAGGTCGAGCTGCAGAACACTTTTTTTGGCGCGCTGCACGGCCAGGTATCCGATTATAAGAACGGAATTACCTGGGTGTTCAATTATTTTGCCGGGAATTGACGTGCGCAACAGAATGTAGTAAATTACAGGTATCCTATAATAAAGGGGAAATTTTGATGTCGGTGAGCGTTCTTAACTAAGCAATTTCATATCACTTTAAGATAAGCGGCAGCAGGACCAGCATGTGCTGAGGGCCTGCTCTATTCAGGTATGCGCTATTGTGCGCTTACTGCTTATTTTAGGTGGATGATTTAGTTAAGAACACGCGAAGCGTCAACATTGCCTCTTTAACGGCGAATGTTCCTTTGTGATAAACCGTGCTCTTGAGCACGGTTTTTTCTGTTTTCCGGGCATGTTTTGCGGTACCGCCGCAGGCCGGGGCATACAAGGGACATTACCGTTTTAGTGAGGGCAAGGACTGCATAGTGCAGTCTTTGCCCTTTTTTTGTTACCCGGAAAAGGTGCGGGCTAATTACAGGAATATTTTAGAGGAGGATTATCAATGAATCTTGAAAGCTTACACACACTCGGTTATGAAGAAATTAAACAGGAGGTTGTACGGTACGCAGTCTCTTATGAAGGTAAAAGGCTGGCCGGAGAGCTTGAGCCGATGGTTTATATGCCAGCCATACAGCGTGCACTGGAGGAGACAGAGGAGGCTATGGAGTTGCTTGTGCGCGGTGCCAGTGTGCCTCTGCCGTCCCTGGAGGGGATTGAGTGGGTTATGTCGCTGATGGGGACCGGCTATTTGTTCAACGAACAGGATTTGACGGCGGTTGCCGTCTATTTGAACAGCTGCGGGCAGCTGCGCAAATATATGGTCTCCAAAGCGCAGAGCGCGCCGCGGATAGCTGCTTACGGGTCATCATTACAGGAGCTGCCGCAGCTCCGGGAAGAGATTGAGCGCTGTATCCGCTTCGGTGTAATCGAGACCCAGGCCAGCAAAGGGCTGGAGCGGGTACGTAAGCAGCTGGCAGTAGCCAAGGACCGGCTGCAGCGCAAGCTGGACAGCATTATGTCGAGGCATCAGCCGATCCTTCAGGAGAATCTGGTCAGTATGCGGGGCGGGCGGTATGTGATCCCTGTGAAGCGGGAGTATCACAAGCAGGTGAAGGGGGCTGTGCTGGACCAGTCGACCAGCGGGCAGACAGTATTCGTGGAGCCGTATGAAATTGCCGCTCTGCAGGGTGAGCTGGAGCTGCTTGCAGCAGATGAGGCAA
Organism: Paenibacillus sp. FSL R7-0273; assembly: GCF_000758625.1. Classification (NCBI taxonomy): domain Bacteria; kingdom Bacillati; phylum Bacillota; class Bacilli; order Caryophanales; family Paenibacillaceae; genus Paenibacillus; species Paenibacillus sp. FSL R7-0273. The sequence continues at coordinate 7,270,854 of NZ_CP009283.1, read as the reverse complement.
GGGAGGAGGGGATCATCCTCAGTATGCTGAGCGGCCTTGTGGAGCGGGAGCAGGAATCACTGCGCATGAATATCGAGGTGACGGGTACCTATGACTTTATCTTTGCTAAAGCCAAGTATGCCCGGTCTCTGAATGCGCGCAAGGTTGCGCTCAATGAACAGGGAATCCTGCGGATGAATGGCGGCAGGCACCCCGAGCTGAAGGACATGGTACCGGTCAGCCTGGAATTTGGCCGCAGCTACAAGTCCCTGATCGTCACCGGCCCGAATACCGGCGGTAAAACGGTTATCCTCAAGACACTTGGCCTATTGAGTGCCATGGTCCAATCCGGCCTGCTGATCCCGGTAGAGGAGCAAAGTGAATTCGCAGTGTTCTCAGATATTATCAGTGTAATCGGAGACGGACAGAGCCTGACACAGTCGCTCAGCACCTTCTCCGCCCAGATGAAGAGCATTGAAGGGATGCTGCGCTCCGCTGGAAGAGGCGTGCTGCTGCTGATCGATGAGCTGGCCGCAGGGACAGACCCGGGCGAGGGTGTTGCTCTTTCAATCGCCATACTGGAGGAGCTAAGCCGCAAGGGTGCCAATATTGTTGTTACTACCCATTTCAATGAGTTAAAATCATTCGCTGCTGCAGCCCCGGGATTTGAGAACGCGCGGATGGAGTTCGATAAGCATACACTGCGCCCGCTTTATAAGCTTACGATTGGGGAGGCAGGCGAAAGCTATGCCCTGCAGATTGCAGAAAAGCTGGGGATTCCGGCAGAGGTGATCCGGCGTTCCCATGAGCTGGCAGGCCAGCAGGGCAGGCCACAAGGCAGGATTAGCTTCCCGGGGAAGGAGAGCGGAATAAAGGCGTACAGCCGGCACAAGCATCACCAGGGCAGCGGAGAGGGGCCCGTTCAGGAGGGTCGGCTGTCAGGGGCTTCGGCTAAGGACAGCAAGGCTCCGGTCTCCGGCTTTGAGATCGGGGATGCTGTGTTTATCAGCTCACTCAACCGGACAGGAATCGTATATGCCAGGATGGACAGCATGGGAATCGTCGGCGTAATGGTTCAGAAGGAGAAGCTGCGGATTAATCATAAGCGGCTGAAGCCGTATTTATCGAAGGAGGAGCTGTACCCTGAGGATTATGATATGGATATCATCTTCGAGAGCAAGGAGAACCGTAAGAAGCGCAAGCTGATGGGAAAAAGGCATGTCGATGGACTAAGCATTATCCAGCCGGAAGAGGAGGGATAAACCGTACGGAAAATGTGGAGGTCTGCCTGAAAAGGCAGGCCTTTTTCGTCTCAAAGGGCTGGGTTATTGCTGCCTTCTCCAATTATTGCCTTCCCATTCTGCTGATTTTTCGTTATTCTCTAAGTTGGAGCTGATAAAATTCAGAATTTAAAAATTTACGCATTACATGATATATAACTTAGTGTGGAATGTATATGAGCCTGGTATACAACGTGTTTTACAATAATAAAGTGTAGAAAACGCTTTCATTAGTAGGTTGTACCTCAGAAAGGAAGAACTACATGCATAAAATCAAAATCGGCACGCTGCTGCTGCTGGCAACCTTTATTGTAACGGCATGCAACGGTGCAGGAGGCAAAAGCAGCGATTCCTACGCGGTACGCTACAACAAGGCTGAGGACAAGGCGGTTCCCGGCGGTACCGTTACCTATGCTTATACCTCTCCGTTTCAGGGGATGTTCGATCCGGCTTTTTTTGAAGGGGAGGATGATTCCAATGTGCTTGATTTCATTACCGAAGGGATGTTCACAGTAAGGGATGATCTTACGACTGTACCTAATATTGCGTCCTGGAAGGAATCCGAGGATCATACCGAATTTACATTTAAAATAAGACCGGGTGTGCGCTGGCATAACGGCGATGAGCTGACGGTTGAGGACTGGAAGTTCGCTTTGGAGACTATCGCCAGCCCGGATTACACAGGTCCCCGGTATTACAGCGTAGAAATGATCAAGGGTGCTGAGGCCTATCACCGGGGGGAAGCGGAGGAGCTATCCGGAATTAAGGTCATTGATCCGTATACTTTGAAGATTACGGTTAATTCTCCAAGGGTGAATACCATCGACAATCTGTGGCCTTATCCGATGAATAAAAAGTATTTTGAGGGAGTAGCCGTAAAGGATATGGCGGACAGTGACCAGGTGCGCAAGCGGCCGATCGGAATTGGACCCTTTGAGGTGGAGGAAATTCAGCCCGGCCAGCTTGTCCGGATGAAGCGGTTCGACCATTACTACAAAGGCAAGGCGCTGCTGGATGGAGTCAACTATACCGTTGTCGGGGATGGAGAGCTGACAGGCTTACTGGAAGAGGGCAGTCTGGACATCGGAACGGTGCCAAGGGATACGTATACTGCTGTAAAAGAGCTTGATAATATAACACTGCTGCAGTCAGCGGAATTATCATACGAATACATAGGCTTCAAATTCGGGCGCTGGGACGAGACGGCACAGCAGAACATAATGGACAATCCGAAGTTTGCCGATAAACGGCTGCGGCAGGCGATGTATTATGCACTGGACCGGGAAGGGATTATCAACCGCTTCTCCTACGGGCTGGGTGAGCTGATAGAGACGCCGGTTCCCAGTACAAGCTGGGCCAAAATCCCTGATACTGAAATCAATACCTATCCGTTTGATCCGCAAAAGGCAGAAGCGCTGCTTGAGGAAGCCGGGTATACCGATATTAACGGTGACGGCATGCGCGAGGATCCCCGGGGACAGAAGCTTATCATCCATTATGATGCGATGAGCGGCAGCAAAACAGCGGAGGAGCGGACAAAGGCAATTATGCAGGACTGGCGGGATGTCGGCCTTGATGTGCGGCTTAACGGCGGGCAGCTGAAGGAGCTGAACCTCTTTTATGAAGCGGTGGAGAACGATGATCCTACGGTTGAATTATTCAACGGGGTCTGGGGGCTTGCCAGTGATCCTGATCCCTCCGGCCTGTGGCGGGCAGCTGACCTGTGGAATTATCCCCGCTGGTCCTCTGAGCGGAGCGAGGAGCTCATTCGTGAAGGTGTTGAGGGCAAGGCGTATGACAGGGAATTCCGGAAGCAGACTTATTATGAATGGCAGCAACTGATTAATGAAGAGGTGCCGATGCTCTTTTTTGCAGAGCGGACGAACATTACGGCTGTGAACAAGCGTCTGCAGGGCGTGAGAGTTAATTCAATAAGCAATATAGTTGAGCCGGAAAAGTGGTGGATCAGGGAAGCTGACTGAGCATCCGGCGGGAACCTTTAAGTCACAGCAGCGGTTATGCAGCGGACTTAACGGTTCTTTTTTTTGTAAAAAATGAATCAAAACCTCATTTCCAGCGTCATATACTTTAGGAACAACCGGCTGCTGACCAATAAAAATGTCGTTTTTTGTTATTTCTTTTTGAGGGCTAAGTGATTACAATAGAAATATTGTCTGTGTCAAAGCCGATTTCCAGGTTTATTCTACTTTTAGAACGACCCTAATTCCTGAAAGGGGGAACACTAAGACCGAACGAATGGGGCAGAACGCAACAGCAGCTGAGAGAAGTCCAGACATGAGTGCCCGCTAAGAGCCGGGGCAGGCATTGTAAATAGATAGCAAGCCATCATTATATTCCACCATAAAGAAGGAAACCATTTATGAATAAGAAAAAATTTAAAAAAAGGTATATAGCCCTTATAACCCTTGCCGTTATCCTTCTTGGAGGCTTTTTGTTCCAGAAGCCGCTTGCGGTGCTGGCCTTTGACCTGTTCCTCTCGGACCAGGTGGAGGCGAAGCTGGAGGAGGAATCCTACGTACCGCTTGTTAAGGACAATACAACTACTGTCAAACCGGAGCCTGTGGCCTTTAAAAGTGACCCGTTTTCGCTGATGCTGCTCGGGACGGACCAGCGCGGTAACGAAACGGCCCGCTCGGATACGATGATTTATGCGGTTGTCCGCCCGGAAGACTACAAGCTTCTGCTGATATCCATTCCCCGTGATACGTATACGGAGATCATCGGGCACAGGGATAATAAAAAGGATAAAATTACGCATGCGTATGCCTTCGGCGGTCAGCAAATGGCTAAGGATACACTGGAGGCGCTGCTCGGCCATGATATTCAATATTATGCCACAATTAACTTTCAGGGGCTGAAGAATGCGGTGGATGCGATTGACGGAGTTCCGCTGCCGATCAAAAAGGATATCGTTAACAAAGGCGCCGATCACGAAAAGTTCACCATTAAAGGCGGCAAGTCCAGCTATAACGGTGAAGAGGCGCTTAACTATACCCGCTACCGGGAGGACAGTGATTTCAACCGGACCAAGCGTCAGCAGGTCTTTATTGACGTCGTAGCGAATAAAATGTTATCAATCAGCCAGATCGGTAAAATTCCTGAGCTGCTTGATATCATGGGCGAGAATTTCAAGACGGACATGGAGCCGTCGCTGATTATCAGCCTGGCCAAAAAATTCATGGGCGGCAAGGACATGGATATTTCCAGCTTCACGGTCATGGGTGAGGGACAAAGAATCGATGGGGTCTATTATGACATCGTTGATGAGGAAGACCTTAGTGAGGCACAGGCGATGATCGACAACTGGATGAGTGCAAGCACACCTGTCAGCCAGTTGATAGAGCCCGGAAAAGCCGAAGATGCGCTGAAGCCAAAGGCTACAGCAGCAGCAGAGTAACTGCCCGGAAGTTCACAGCCTTTATAAAAACAGCAGCCATGTGTAATGTTAGTGGCTGCTGTTTACTGTCTTCATGGTATAATGAAGTGGAACTACTTGCCGGGTAATGCGTATTATTACGGGTGCCCTTAGAAGCAGGGTTAATTCCTTCGGAATTCTTTGAGGAGGATCAGGAGATGAATATTGCGTTTTTTTTACTTCCTAAGCAGGAGGTGGCCTGCGTTACACTGGATTCTACGCTGCGCCAGACTCTGGAGAGGATGGAATTTCACCGCTATACGGCAGTTCCGATTCTGAACAGAAACGGAGAATATGCCGGGACCGTGACAGAGGGTGATCTGCTATGGTACATGAAGGATTCGGGTGGTACGGTCACTTTTGAGAATGCTTCCAAATTTCTGCTTAAGGATGTTCCGCTGCGGATGAATAATCTGCCGGTCTCCATTGATGCGGATATGGAAGATCTGATTAATTTGGCTAAGGTGCAAAACTTTGTGCCGGTGGTCGACGATATGAACCGGTTTATCGGCATTGTCCGCCGGAGCCAGATTATTGAATACTGCGAGAAGGTTGTCTCACGGCAGTCGCAGGCACAGGAATCATTGTAACTTTCCGGCAGTCCGGCAGTATTAAAAGCAAACGGTGCACCAAGGCCTGTATTTCCGGCGGTAACGGAATGCGGGCCTTTTTTGAAGAGGCTGTTTTGAAGGGCTGCAGGGCAGTAGGCCTTAAGGGGCGGGGGCCTTGTGTGACCGCGAAATATTTATGCTATAATGGAGAATAATGCTTTTTGCCGGAGGTAGAGAGATATGCCCAATGTGCCGAAGGATCTGGATGTGGCCAAACGCGCCAAGGTAATTGAGTGGTTAAAGACCGAAGTGATTGACCAGGTGTCACGGCTGTTTAAGGCACTCTGGGAAGGCAGTACCGCCCGGGTCGGCGACAGTCTGGCCAGTCTGATTATGAGCTCTTATATACTGGGGCGCCGGCTGGGTCTCCCTTACCGTGAGCTTGATGACCTGCTGCTGGAGAAGCTGAGGAAGCACAAGCAGGAGGGGCATCAGCTTGAAGAATGGTACCAGGATATATCTGCACTAGAAGAACATATGCGTAAGAGGTGAAAACTGTTGAAATTCCGCTGGACATCTGTGGCATGGAGCGTTGCATACTTACTGCTGCTGCTATCTTTATCGACTCCGCTGCTAATCATTACTACATTGTTTCTGACTATTCCGGCTGTAGTGCTGTTCACAACCCTGAACACTAAACAGTTTATTCTGCATCTGTTGCCCGTTTTACTGATTGTAGGCCTGATTACACCCGTTTATGTACTGTTAGCGCTCTATTTTCTGATCCCTGCGCTCGTTATGGGACGCTGGTACAAGAAACGCGCCTCGGCGCTGTCCACCATCCTTGCCGGAACTGTAACCATCCTGGGTGAGTTTTTGCTGCTGCTGGTTGTAGGAGTGGCGCTGTTCAATTTCGACCTGTCCAGCTATATAACCGATACAGTGGAAATGGTTGCGGCCATGTTCGCTGACCTGGGCACAGGCAATCCGCTGGCAAGCGAGTTTGTTCTTACCTCCAAGGACATAAGTGATATCAGCTTCCGGACCATTCAGGTCATTCCTATCACACTGATTATAAGCTCCTTTATCATGGCCGTTATTACCCACTCCATTGTCCGGCCTATTCTGAACAGTATGGAATATGCGGTCCCAAGGCTGAAGCCTGCACGGGACTGGAGACTTTCGAGATCGTTTATCTGGTATTATCTGATTGGTGTTGTGATTACCTTTATCTTCGGGAACTCAGACAGCGGCTTTATGCCGATGATCAGCGCGAACCTGCTTCCGCTGCTTCAGGCTGTGTTTATCATTCAGACTATCGGATTCATGTTCTATATTGTCCATGAGCTCAAGTGGAGCAAGGTTGTGGCGATCCTGCTGTCGCTGCTGGTGCTATGGGTGCCGGGGCTCTGGATTATCGGGGTTATCGACATCGCGTTCCCGCTGCGGGAGCTTGTGAAGAAATCGAAACGATAGGGTGAGAGGTCATGCCTAAATTTCTGCAAAGACGCTGGCACGGCTATCATACCGTATGGGCGTTCCTGCTGATGCTGGTCCTTATTATCATCGTCAGCAGCTATAACTGGGTTCTGGGTGTAGCCAGCCTGTTTCTGGCAGGCACACTGTGCTTCTCTATGCTGCAGGCGGAGCTCTCCTTCCGGCGCAATCTGGTTGAGTATATCAACGGGCTGTCCTTCCGGATTAAGCGGGTCGAGGGTGAGGCAGTCAGCCAGCTTCCGCTGGGTATCATCCTGTACAGTGAAGACCGTACTGTAGAGTGGCATAACCGCAACGCCAGTGAAATCTTCAGCCGTAAGACGCTGGTGGGTGAGGAGCTCCAGGAGCTGCTTCCGGACATCGTGCCTGCACTGGCCGGCGGGGGACCTGTTAAGCGCGAGGCCGCCAGGGATGCCGGCACACTGAAGGATATCAGACAGGAGATCAGTGTAGATGACCGGTATTATCAGGCTGTAATGATCCCCAGTGAGCGGATGCTGTACCTGTACGATATTACGGAGCTTGTTGTGCTTCGTGAGCGTTATGAGGAAGAGAAGCTGGCTATCGGCATTGTCATGATGGACAATCTTGATGAGGCAGCCCAGGGCATGGATGACCAGCAGCGCACCTCGCTGATTGCCAAGGTAGCCAGTGAGATTACAGAGTGGAGCAAGCAGTTCGAGGTGTATTTGCGGAGACTGTCTTCGGAGCGGTATCTTATGCTGCTCAATCACCGCAGTCTGCAGGCGCTGGAGGAGAGCCGTTTTGTGATCCTTGATGAGGTGCGCGAAATGACAGCTGATCTTAAGGTGCCGATGACATTAAGCATCGGCCTGGCGTACGGCTCAGAATCCGCCAGTGAGCTGGGGGCATTGGCGCAGTCCAGCCTGGATATGGCGCTTGGACGCGGCGGTGACCAGGCTGCAGTAAAGGCCGGGCAGCGGCTGTCCTTCTACGGGGGCAAGAGCAATGCCGCCGAGAAGCGGACCAGAGTCCGGGCCAGAGTCATTGCCCATGCACTGCGCGATCTGATGCAGGAGAGCGACAAGGTGCTGATTATGGGCCACCGCACGCCGGACATCGATGCGATCGGTGCTTCAATCGGCCTGCTTAAGGCGGCGCAGATGTACAATGTGGAAGCGAGTATCGTCCTGGAGGGGCCGAATCCCTCCATTACCCGGATGATGGAGCAGATTAAGCGGGATGAGGATCTGCACCGGAGCTTTATCAGTACAGAGCAGGCACTGCAGATTATGACTGAGCATACCCTGCTGATCGTTGTAGATACCCATAAAGCTTCTATGACGATGGAGCCGAGGCTTGTGCAGTATGCCAGCCGGATCGTTGTGGTCGACCATCACCGGAGGGGTGAGGAGTTCATTAATGATGCGGTGCTGGTCTATCTGGAGCCGTATGCTTCCTCGACCTGTGAGCTGGTAACAGAGCTGCTGCAGTATATCCACGACAAAATCAAGCTGACCCCGCTGGAGGCAACAATGCTGCTGGCCGGAATAACGGTCGATACAAAGCATTTTGCTCTCCATACGGGATCACGCACGTTTGAGGCGGCAGGCTTCCTGCGGCGGATCGGAGCAGACACCATCCTGATTCAGCGTATGCTGAAGGAGGATCTGCAGGAGTATATCTCCAAAGCTGAAATTATCAAGCATGCGCGGATGGTATATGATCACATAGCGCTGGTTGTAACTGCACCGGGGATGAAAATTCCCCAGCTGCTCATTGCCCAAACTGCCGATACTCTGCTCGGCATGACGAATGTGGTGGCATCCTTTGTCATCAGCGAGCGGCCTGACGGCCTGATCGGCATCAGTGCCCGTTCACTCGGCAGAATGAATGTGCAGGTTGTGATGGAAAAGCTGGGCGGCGGGGGGCATCTGTCCAACGCGGCTGTGCAGCTTGAAGGAACCTGTAAGGAAGCAGAGGCCAGACTGCTGGAAGTGCTGGCTGAAATTGAAGCGAAAGAGGGGCTGTTCGAATGAAGGTCATTTTCTTAAAGGATGTTAAGGGTCAAGGCAAAAAAGGACAGGTTAAAGAGGTATCGGAAGGCTATGCAACTAACTTCCTGCTGCCGCGCGGACTCGTGCGTCCGGCTACGGAGGGTAATGTAAAGACCCTGGAGAACCAGGCTGCTGCAGAGCTGCGCAAGAAGGAGCAGGAGAAAGAGGAGGCTGTACAGCTTGGCAAGAAGCTGGACGAGCTGACACTGACGTTAAAAGCGAAATCCGGTGAAGGCGGCCGTCTGTTCGGGGCTATTACCAGCAAGCAGATTGCTGAGACACTGGCAGCCACCCAGGGTATCGTAATTGACAAGCGCAAGATTGAGCTGAATGATCCGATCCGCCATGTCGGTAAATTCCAGATTCATGTGAAGCTGCACACTGAAGTAAAGGCTAACCTCACGGTTCAGGTAACGGAGGAGTAAAATGGGCGGAGATCTCTTTTTCGATCGGATTCCCCCGCAGAACCTGGAAGCGGAGCAGGCTGTATTAGGCGCTGTTCTGCTGAATGATGAAGCGCTGATTACGGCGATGGAGCGGGTGAACACCGAAGACTTCTACGACAAACCGCATCAGATGATCTTTGAGGCGATGGTGCAGCTCGGAGAAGAGAGCCAGCCGATTGACCTGATTACACTGACCTCCCGGCTGCAGGATAAGGGGGAGCTTGAGGATATCGGCGGTGTCAGCTATTTGGCTAAGCTGGCCCATGCAGTGCCGACCGCAGCCAATGTGGACTACTATGCCCAGATCATTGAAGAAAAGGCGATGCTGCGGCGGCTTATCCGCACAGCGACGCAGATTGTCAGCGAGGGCTATACCGGCGGCGAGGATGTAGGCATCATGCTGAGTGATGCCGAGCGGCGCATCCTGGAAATCTCCAACCGCCGGAGCGGCAGCGGCTTCATTGCTATCCGTGATGTAGTAATGGAAGTATTCGACCGGGTGGAATTGCTCCATCAGAATAAGGGTGGCACCTCGGGGATTCCGAGCGGCTTCGTGGATCTTGACCATATGACTAACGGCTTTCAGCGCAATGACCTGATCATTGTTGCTGCCCGCCCTTCTGTCGGCAAGACGGCGTTTGCACTGAATATATGCCAGAATGTAGCGGTCCGGGCCAAAGAGACTGTAGCGATCTTCAGTCTGGAAATGTCGGCGGCGCAGCTGGTCCAGCGTATGATCTGCGCCGAAGCTAATCTGGATGCCAACATTATGCGTACGGGTGAATTCAAGAATGATGATGACTGGTCCAAGCTGACGATGGGCATCCAGGCCCTGGGTGAGTCGGAAATTTACATTGATGATACGCCCGGAATTACAGTTACCGATATCCGCGCCAAATGCCGCAGGCTGAAGAAGGAAAAAGGTCTCGGCATGATCGTCATTGACTATCTGCAGCTGATTCAGGGCCGCGGTAAAGCCGGCGAGAACCGCCAGCAGGAGGTCTCTGAGATCTCCCGTACCCTGAAGCAGATAGCCCGTGAGCTGGATGTGCCGGTCATTGCCCTGTCCCAGCTCAGCCGCGGTGTGGAGCAGCGCCAGGATAAGCGCCCGATGATGAGTGACCTTCGTGAATCCGGTTCGATCGAGCAGGATGCGGATATCGTAGCCTTCCTGTACCGTGATGATTACTATAACCAGGACACGGAGAAGAAGAATATCATTGAAATTATTATTGCCAAGCAGCGTAACGGCCCCGTAGGCACCGTGGAGCTTGTATTCCTGAAGAACTTTAACAAGTTCGTCAACTACGAGCGGGCGCACTCCGAACCGTTTGCAGGCTAGGGAATTATGCGCAATATCCGAACGATCATACATTTCTTTGTGTGATCGTTCGTTTTTATTTGACTTTAAAAAGTACCGCTGTTACACTGGTTATTGTGCTTTAGCGGGTTAAACCCGCATAGCGTCCGGAGGGCAGCGTACATAAGAAAGCTGTACAGAGCCCATATTATTATAAATAATGGTGCTAAAGCTGGCACCAACGGAGGAATGAATATGTCAACGGTAGTCGTCGTGGGAACACAATGGGGAGACGAAGGCAAAGGGAAGATCACAGACTTTCTGGCAGAGAGCGCAGACGTGGTCGCCCGTTATCAGGGGGGCAACAATGCCGGTCACACGATTCTGATTGACGGTAAGAAATTTAAGCTGAGCCTGATTCCATCTGGTGTATTTTATAAAGAGAAAACTTGCGTAATCGGTAACGGGATGGTTATTAACCCGGAAGCCCTGATTCAGGAAATTAATTATATTCATGAGAACGGCTTCGACACCAAGAATCTGGTCATCAGTGACCGTGCCCATGTCATTATGCCATATCATATGCTGCTGGATGCGCTGGAAGAAGACCGCAAAGGCCCGAACAAAATCGGCACCACCCGCAAAGGAATCGGCCCTGCCTACATGGATAAGGCTGCCCGTAACGGGATCCGGATCGCTGATCTGATGGACGCGGAGGAGTTCGAGCTGAGACTGCGTCATCTGGTGGAAGAGAAGAACCAGGTAATTACCCAGGTCTACGGAGCAGAAGCGCTGAATGTTGAAGAGATTCTGGCTAAATACCTGGAATATGCAGAAGTACTCCGCGGATATGTTACAGACACCTCGGTTATTCTGAACGATGCCATTGATGCTGAGTCCAAAGTATTGTTTGAAGGCGCACAGGGCGTAATGCTGGATATTGACCAGGGAACGTATCCGTATGTAACCTCCTCTAACCCGTCTGCCGGCGGTGTGTGCATCGGTTCCGGTGTAGGTCCGTCCAAGATCAAGCAGGTTATCGGTGTTGCTAAGGCTTATACTACACGTGTTGGTGATGGCCCGTTCCCTACAGAGCTGGGGGATGCAACCGGTGATTACATCCGTGAGACCGGACATGAGTACGGTACAGTAACCGGACGCCCGCGCCGTGTAGGCTGGTTCGATAGCGTAGTCGTTCGTCATGCCCGCCGCGTAAGCGGAATTACCGGTTTGTCGCTTAACTCGCTGGACGTGCTGAGCGGTCTGGAAACCGTTAAAATCTGCACAGGCTACAAGTACCGCGGAGAGATCATTACCCACTATCCGGCAAGCCTCAAAATGCTGGCTGAATGCGAAGCGGTATATGAAGAGCTTCCGGGCTGGAGCGAGGATATTACCGCAGCCAAGACGCTGGAGGACCTGCCGGCCAACACCCGCCGTTATGTTGAACGCGTGGCTGAGCTGACAGGTATTCCAATTGCTATTTTCTCGGTGGGACGCAACCGTGAGCAGACTAACCAGGTACTGCCGATCTACATTTAATAGCTGTTTACGTTTACCATTAAAGGACCCCTGCGGGGGTCTTTTTTGATATGTTTTTTAAATATCAGGAATGAATAGACCTACCGGGGCCCCGCTTTGCTGGGCTGTTTGGTATGCCCTTTTTCGGCCAATTAATCCTTCCCGGCTATACATTTCATGTTTCTCCCCGCATTTTATGGTCAATACTGGAAGTGAGAGAGTGCAAGGGGAGAGATGAAGATGAAAATCGTTAAATATGCAACCGGTGTGTGCCTGATCGTTGTCCTGGCCAGTGCATTGTCGGTATTGACCACTGCCTATGTAGTGAACACCTATATTCAGTCTGTTCTGGCAAGCTTTGATATTAAGCTGGACAGCCCGGCGCCGGGCATCGGCGGGTTCGTCAAAAGTCTGACCGGAATGAACGCAAAGACTGACCCGGGCAGTACCGCAGGCCAGACTAAGGAGCCTGCTGCAGATAGCGACAAAGAGAACAAGGAAGGTACTCCTGCTCCAGACAGTGACAAGCCGGTAGAGGAGAAAGTGCCTGAGGATGCATTAGCTGTTATGGGACAGCCGGCAGCTGAAGAGGATACTGATACAGGCAATTTGGACGGGCAGCTTGTAATGACACCCGGTGACATGAGTGAGATGAAGGATAACATACCGGAAGAGGATAAGGTGGGCATCTTTAATATTTTGATGACTAAGCTTCCGCAGGAGGAGATGCAGTCGATCTCTACAGCTATGGAGGATGGTTTAACGGAAACAGAGGTTAAGGAAATACAGGAGGTTATTGCCAAATACGTAAATCAGGATGAATATGAGCTGCTAATGAAAATGCTTACACCGGATCCTGCCGGCAATCCATAATATCAAAAATTGTCACTTTTTGGACACAGCAGACCTGTTTAAACCGCATAATATCGATAAAAACCCGCGATAAAGGCGGGTTTTGCCATGTACACAAAGTTGAAATTTTTCTCCCGGCTATGGTACAGTAAAAAAGGACTAGAAGGGGTTAATTTTTTGTAACCTTTTTAGGGACAAAATGATTAAGTTTCACGGCATTATTTATAACCAACAACAACGATCATTCACACTAACGTACAAATAGAGAACTGGATGCAGCAGAATATATAAAAGGGGTCGCATAACAAGCTTGACCGCTTCTAGAAGCGGACTGAACGGGCGGATTGAAAGGGAGAGTTTCATGAATGGATTTAAGTTCATGCGCCGGATGGGGAAGCTGCGGGGCAGCGATAAGACATCCGCAGTATCCGGAGCAGAGAGTCAACAGGGCATCCGTGCCACCGGCGAAGCTAATGTCTTTCATCAGGAACCGAAGCCGCGCAGATTACGGCGTTCCTGGATTGCGGCATCTGCCGGACTGGTGCTGCTGTCCGCCTTCCTGATCGGGGCGGAGAAGAAGTATGTAACCGCAAATACAGTAACTTATTACAAGGTCATGGTAAAGGGCGAGGAAATCGGAAAGATCAGCCAGCAATCTGAGCTGAACCAGCTGTTCGATCAGAAGCGTGAGGAATACCAAACCAAGTATCCTGATTCCGTAATGGTGCTGCAGACAGAGGGCATCACTACCGAAGAGGAGCAGGCTTATAAGCCTGAAGTGGATAGTGCAGCTACACTGGACAAGCTGGACGGCATGCTCAAGGCTTATGCCGTTGGCGTACAATTGACTGTGGACGGCAAGTCTATCGGGATTGTGAAAGACCAGGAGACGGCAAGTGCCGTACTGCAGGGCGTTAAGGCTCATTATCTGCCGGAGGCAGCAGAGCCGGCAGGCGCACAGCTGAAGAGAACGGCAGCCACCAGCAAGACAGCAGCCCCGACCAATGCGGGGCAGGCAGATTCAGCCTCCATTGAGGAGGACGTGACTATCGTTCCGGTCAAGGCTGATCCGAACAAGGTGCTGACAGTGGACGAAGCCGTTAAGGCGCTGACTGAAGGCAAGGAAGAGCCGCTGGTCTATACCGTACAGGAAGGCGATACGGTTTCCGGAATTGCCAAGCGGTTCAGTATTACGCAGGCTGATATTTTCCGTAATAACCCTGCGGTAAAAGAGCTCACTTTGCAGATCGGGGATGAGCTGCAGCTGACGGTACCGCAGCCCGAGCTTACCGTTGTAACCGTTGAGCAGGTAACAGAGCAGGTGGTTACCGAGCCTGAGGTTATCGTGCGTACAAGCGATCAGCTGGTTGCCGGGAAGCGGAAGGTTGTGCGTCCAGGCCAAACCGGGCTTAAGGAGATGCAGTACCGGCTGACGAAGGAGAACGGCCTGGTTGTCAAAGAAGAGTGGCTGGGACAGACGGTGCTGCAGGCATCGCTGCCGGAGGTCGTCTATCAGGGAACCAAGGTTGTCGGTGAGGGAACAGGGATGTTTGCCTGGCCGGTCAGCGGTGCAACGTTATCCAGCAGCTTCGGAGAGCGGTGGGGGCGTGCCCATAAAGGGATCGACCTTGTATCCGGTAACCGTACGATCAAAGCGGCTGATGCCGGAACTGTAACCTTTGCAGGTGTGCAGAGCGGATACGGCAATGTCGTAATTGTAGATCACAAGAACGGGTACGTAACCTATTACGGCCATCTGCGCAGTATCTCGGTATCTGCGGGACAGCGACTTGAGCAGGGCGGCAAAATCGGGATTATGGGCAACACGGGGCGTTCGACCGGAACCCACCTGCATTTTGAAATCCGCAAGAATGGTACAGCAGTTAATCCGTTGAAATACCTGAAATAATTCATTCCTTCTATCCAGCCGTCCGAAGCCGTTTCGGGCGGCTTTATATTTACCTGAAGTAGGATGTGGCGCCAGGACAGGTATGTTAAAATAAAGGAATCAATGAAAAGTATGGCGAGAAAGGTGAAGCTGAGCATATGCAGATGGGAACGATTCTGGTAGTTGATGATGAACAGCCTATTGCTGATATTTTAAAATTCAATCTTGAAAAAGAAGGCTACGAGGTAATCTGCGCTTTTGACGGCAACAGTGCAGTGGAGCTGGCACTATCCAAACGGCCTGATCTGATGCTGCTCGATCTGATGCTTCCCGGCAAGGACGGAATGGATGTATGCCGCGAGGTGCGCCAGGCGCATCTCGATATTCCGATTATTATGCTGACCGCCAAGGACGGGGAGATCGATAAGGTGCTGGGTCTGGAGCTGGGTGCGGATGATTATGTGACCAAGCCCTTCAGCACACGTGAGCTGCTGGCCAGAGTCAAGGCGCAGATGCGCCGCCAGCATAAGCCGGCTAATGCAGGAACGCTGAATGAGGCGGCTGAGAGCAAGCAGGGCGTGCAGCATTTCGGGCTGTTCGTCGATACGGATATGTACATGGTCTATAAGGACGGTGAACCGCTGGACCTGACCCACCGTGAGTATGAGCTGCTCTATTATATGATCCGCCACGCCGGCAAGGTGATGACACGGGAGCATCTGCTGCAGGCAGTATGGGGATTTGAATATTTCGGTGATGTGCGGACCGTGGATGTTACGATCCGGCGCCTGAGAGAGAAAATTGAGGAGAATCCAAGCAAGCCGGAATATATCTTTACCCGGCGGGGGCTCGGCTATTTGATGCATAGTCCCAAAAGCGGGGTCCTGTGATGAAGAGAGGGCTGTCCTTTTTCCGGACAATTCAGGCCAGGCTGACCATCATTTATGTTCTGCTGATTCTGGTGGCGATGCAGCTGATCGGGGTTTATTTTGTCAGCTCGATGAAGAATTCCCTGACCGAGAATTTCACTAAGGATCTGAAGGCACGGGCTGAGATGCTGTCTATCCTGACTGCGGACAAGCTTGGCAGTGAAACCGGAACGGCAGATGAAGAGACGGCAGTAGAGAGCCTGCGCGGCATGGTCAACAACCTGTACATCAACGGTGCCGAAATTCAGGTGCTGGATGCCAGCGGCAAGATCATTACAACCTCTGTTCCCTCACAGAATGATTATGTCGGACAGCGCAATACCCAGACCGTGGTCAGCCGTGCGCTTCAGGGTATCAGTGACAACGAGGAATATATTATTGCCGATGACAATGTGCGCAAGAAGGTAGTGGCGAAGCCTGTGCTCTCCGGTGACAAGGTCGTTGGAGCCATCTATATTGCGGCTGATATGAAGGACCTCTATGCCACGATGAGCCGGATTAACAGCGTATTTCTTTCGGGGCTGCTGCTTGCCCTGGCGCTGACGGCGGTATTATGCGTCATTCTGGCCCATACGATTACCCAGCCGATCAAAGAGATGACCCGGCATGCCACTGCGCTTGCCGAAGGCAAGTTCAACCGCAAGATGCCTGAATTCGGCAATGATGAAATCGGCCAGCTGAGCCAGGCCTTTAATTATATGACAGGCCGGTTAAAGGAAGCCTTGTCGCAGAATGAGGAGGAGAAGGAGAAGCTTGCCTCTATTCTGACTAATATGAGTGACGGCGTGGTGGCTACTGACGAGAGCGGTATGGTGATCCTGATGAATACCCGCGCCGCTGATATGCTGGGATCGGAAGGGCCGCTGCCGGAGGGCGCACCGCTTGACGAGTTGCTGGGACTGGACCATGAGCAGACAGGCTCACTGGCTGAAGGCAATGCCCAGTCAGCATTAATTCATCTGTCGCCGATGGGCGGCGGAGATCCGAACATTGTACGGGTGACATTTACCCCGATCCACCGCCGCGAGGGCGGCGGAATTTCCGGAACGATCGCCGTACTGCAGGATGTTACCGAGCAGGAGAATCTGGAGGAATCGCGGCGCGAGTTCGTAGCGAATGTCTCGCATGAGCTGCGGACCCCGCTAACGACGATCAAGAGCTATGTTGAGGCACTGGATGACGGGGCGCTGGATGATCAGCAGCTGGCCGTACGGTTCGTCGGCGTTATACGCAATGAAACAGAGCGGATGATCCGGCTTGTCACCGATCTGCTGCACCTGTCGCGGCTTGATTCCAAGGAGTCCAGCCTGCGCATCCAGCAGACCGATATTTCCGAGATGCTGGAGGATGTTGCCGACCGCTTCTCCTTCCAGATCCGCCAGAAGCGGATTCATATCAGCACCATCGTGCATAAAGAGGTCGCCATAGCCTGGCTGGACCGTGATCAGATTGATCAGGTGCTGGGCAATCTGGTCTCCAATGCGCTGAAATATACGCCGGAGGGCGGGACAATCACCCTGCAGGCCGTCAAAACTGATGACGGAATGCTGGCCGTCTCCGTCCGCGATTCCGGGATCGGGATTCCGAAGAAGGATATTGAGCGGATCTTTGAACGCTTTTACCGGGTGGATAAGGCACGTTCACGCAATATGGGCGGCACGGGTCTCGGGCTGTCCATTGCCCGGGAAATTGTCAAAGCGCATGGCGGCTCTATTTCCCTGCAGTCGGAGCTTAACGAGGGCTCATTAGTGACATTCACGCTGCCTCTGCTGCATCAGCAAAGGGGGAGTGAAGGATGAAGGAGAAGCTGAAAACGTGGATTCTGGGCATTCTGGTGCTCGGCAGCCTGGTAGAAAGCTATTATCTGATCTACCGGCTGCCGGGCAGCGATTCTGCGGTAATGTCTGAGAACCTGTACGTAAAAACAGATAATATGGGCCCGGAGGAAAAGGTTGAGAACCTGCTCTATCCTGACCGGATGATTATTCATATGGGCGGGGACCGGCACACGCTGTTCTATCCGGACTCGACCTTTTATGATCTGATCTTTAACCGGCTCAAGGGCCGGAGCTTCGAAAGCTTTCAGCGGCGCCCGGTAGAGGACTTTGACTGGGACAAAATCCGCAGCGAAAATGCCGGGATTGAGCTGAGCTTCGGGGCAGGCATCCCGGTTACCCTGCTGCAGCGGGTGATGCAGCTGTCACCGGATTCGCTGTTTGCGGGCGAGAGCATCGACCGGGTCTGGATTTATAACGTCAAAAATGACTCCAAGGCGCATGCTGTTTTTTTCAGCACCAGAGGAGACATTGTGTATGAAGCGGCCAAGGCGGACCTTACCGTACAGGACGTGCAGCAGCATGTTGATTTCGGTATGAACTGGACGCCGTATACGGTAGTCAACGGTGATTACTATGTGCCGGAGGAGAAGCTGGATGCCGTTGAGGCGGAGATCCCCTCCGGAATGTATACCATTGAACAGATGCAGAGCAATCTTTTCTTTGACGCGGGAAGTACACGGTACATTCCGGAAAAAGACGGCTCCAAAATCTACACCGACAGCAAGCGCAGCCTGCAGGTGGATCAGGAGCTGAACTGGATGAGCTACAGTGACCCTGCGGCCCTGCCGGCCGGCGAGAGCACGCCTGCCAAGGATGCCCTGGAGGCCGTCGAGTTTGTTAATGAGCACGGAGGCTGGAACGGGACCTACCGGCTGGCTTCCACGGAAGAGGAGAAGCAGGAGCGCGTGGTATCCTTCCAGCAGTATTACGGCTCTTATCCGATCATGAGCCGGCCGCAGCTGCAGTATGGGGTTATTAATCTGGAGCTGCAGCAGGGCACGGTCTCCTCCTATGAACGCTCGCTGATGTATATGAAGGAGGAGCAGGCCGTAAAACGGGTCGTAGAGCTTCCCGGAGGCGAGGAGCTAAAGGCCAAGCTGGCCCGGATCAGCTCAGGCTCCGCAGTGAAGGAGCTCATCCCGGCTTACATTCCGGTATTGCAGAGGGATACCCTGCGCCTTACGCCGGTATGGCGGGTAACCCTAAATGATGGAAGTGTGCTTACCATCAGCTAGGCAGTATAATAGAGTCTTGCGAAACATTAAGGAGGGAAGGTATGGACTGGGGCAGAGCAAAAAGTGTGCTGATATTCGCCTTTCTGGTATTGAATCTGCTGCTGTGCTACCAGCTGTGGATGGATCTGCGCGATCAGGCCAGCGCCAGCCTGGACTTTACCTCCCTCTCGGCAGAGACGCAGGCGGTTATGGAGCAGAAGGGTATCCGGGTGCTCAGCCCGATTCCGGCGGCTACGCCGCAGCTGCCTGATATCACTTACATCTACTCCGGTGAAGAGCAGACTGCTCCGCCGGTGCTGCTTACAGAGCCGGTAGACAGCGGGCTGATGTATTCTTCGTTCTCTGAGCTCAGCAATGCGCTGCAGGGACAGATCCCGGATATTGCGAACTACCGTTTAGATGCCCAGGAGAGCGAGGTCGGCAAGTTCGTCCTTCATCCGCTGGTAGACCAGAAGTACTCCTTGTTCCGGGTAAGGCTGGAGCTGATTAACAACAACCAGAAGATCGTGGCCTACCGCTCACCGGAGATTGAGATTATCGCAGCACCGGATGACGAAGACGGAAAAGGTGATGTGCAGAAGGTGCTTCCTGCATCCCAGGCGCTAAGCAGTCTGATAGAGAAGTATTTTCCGGCGGATGCGGTAGTGAAGGAGATTGAGCTGGGCTATTACGGGGAATTGTTCAATTCCGAGAGTCAGGTGGCTTCGCCGATGTGGAGGTTCTGGCTGGAGGATGGCAGTGCGTACTACGTAGACGCCATCAGTGCGGACATAATCAGTCCGAAGACAACAGAGTAGAGGGAGCAGGAGAGATGGGAATTTCATTTACAGTGCTGTCCAGCGGTTCTACCGGCAATGCGACAGTGGTACGCAACGGGGAAACAACACTTATGATCGACGCGGGGTTCAGTGCCAAGCGGATTGATGAGCTGCTGGCGATGCGTGAGCTGACAGGCAGGGATATAGACGGAATCTTAGTTACACATGAGCACTCCGATCATATAAAGGGGCTGGGGGCGGTAGCGCGTAAATACGATCTGCCGATCTACGCCAATACCAAGACCTGGGGAGCGATAGAAAAAGGAATCGGCAATATCGCCGAGCATAACCGGATTATTCTGGAGACCGGCACGCACCGTGACTTTGGCGGCATGAGAGTAGAATCCTTTGCAATCTCCCATGATGCAGCGGAGCCGGTAGGGTATAACTTCTATGACGGTAATGAGAAGCTGTGCGTGGCGACGGATCTCGGGTATGTCAGCGATAAAGTCAGAATGGCGCTCGAAGGCTCGGATGTGCTGGTACTGGAGGCCAATCATGATATCGAGATGCTGCGGATGGGGCGTTACCCGTGGAATACGAAGCGGCGGATCCTCGGCGATATGGGTCATCTGTCCAATGAGGCAGCCGGGGCAGCCTTGAGTGAGATTCTGACCGGACGGACCAAACGGACGTATCTGGCGCATCTCAGCCTGGACCATAACATGATAGACCTGGCGAGAATGTCAGTGCGCGGGGCAATGGAGGACCGGGGCTGCTTTTATAAAGACAGCGAATTTAAATTATGCGACACCTACTATGACCGGCCTACGCCATGGGATAAGGTGAGCCAGTCATAAGATGGTCGAGCTCCGCCATTTTACGGTCAAGCTCCTGCCGCGAGAATAAGCCCTTTTCTATCATGAGCTCAATTAAGGCGCTTTGCACCAGCAGGATATGATAGTGTTCGTCCTTCAAATCACCAAGCTTACCGATAAACTGGACCAGATCCATACTGGTTGAAAAAGATTCCATAGCGTTTCCTCCCTTTCCGGGTGAGCAGAGATTATTTCAGTAAAATATTTCAAGAAAATTGCCTGAGAAAAAAGTCAGGCGGCAAGCCTACTTATGGTACAATTATAAGGCGCAGACTGACATGACGGCGTTAACGCAGTACTTCTATTATTGTAGTCTGTTAAGCTGCAAAATATTCCTGAGACTCTCGGTGCTTTTTGTAGTTATTTGCAAGAATCAGAGGCCCTGGCGCTTATAAACTGCAGATTTGGCGGTATATAGAATAAAGTGAAACCTTTTAGTGCTCAGAGGAGTCTAAGAGAAAGCGAGAGGTTCGGGGCTGGTTGCTTGGCGTTCAGACTTGAATGCAGTAGCAATAGAGGGGAGAGGATGTACCCGTGGGATTGTTCGATGACGATTTCTATTCAACCAAGGTACCGCGCCGTAAAAGAAATGAGCTGGAGAAAAGCAAAGTGCTTACCAGCCGGAAATGGACGGTGCACAAATCCCGGCGTACTATGGCCACATGGCAAGTGTCTGTAATCAGCTCAGCAGTCAGTGCAGTAGTTGCCGTACTGCTGTTCAGTCTCGTTACAGGACCGTTTACCGCCGAGAGGGAGGCCTACGTGCCGCCGGTAGGGCAGAAGGTTACAGCGAGCAGCGGTGATCCGTATGACCGGATTATTCAGGCAGCTGCACTTGCGAGTCCGGCAGTCGTGAGCATTATTAATCATAAAGAAGATAACGAGGAACTTAATATTCTCGACGAGTCAGCACTGGGATCGGGAGTTATCTATAAAAAAGACGATGATAAGGCCTTTATTATTACCAATAACCATGTCATTGAAGGCTCGGGTAAGCTTGAAGTAGTAACGGTAGACGGTGTGACACACAAGGCTACGCTGGTAGGGGCAGACAAGGTTACGGATATCGCCGTGCTGTCCATGGATGCTAAGGGTGTAACTACGGTGGCCCAGATCGGTGATTCCTCCAAGCTGCGGCTCGGGGAGACTGTGATTGCAATCGGCAACCCGCTCGGACTCGGGGATAGCCTGACCTCCGGGATTATAAGCTATCCCCAGCGGACCATTCCGGTATCGCTGAACCAGGACGGGGTGTATGACTGGGAGCAGGAGGTCATCCAGACTGACGCCGCAATTAACGAGGGCAACAGCGGAGGTGCGCTTGTAGATCTGGACGGCAAGGTGATTGGCATCAATACGATGAAGATCTCCGATACCGGCGTGGAAGGACTCGGGTTCGCCATTCCGGCCAACCATGTAATCCAGACCGCAGATGAGCTGGCAGCTAAGGGCAAAATATCCCGTTCCTACCTGGGCGTGTATTCTGTCGATTTGAACAATCCTTATGTTCCGCTTGCTGAGGATCAGGTGAAGGAGCTTAATCTGCCTACCTCAGTCAAAGAAGGGGTTGTTGTGCTCGATGCTGTAGGTCCGGCAGAGGAGGCAGGCCTCCAGTTCAACGATGTCATTACACGGTTTAACGATCAGCCGATTACCTCCACCCTGTCCCTGCGCAAGTATCTGTATGAGCAGACAAAGATCGGTGACGAGCTGAAGATCACTTATTACCGGAACGGAGAAGTGAAGCAGGCTACTGTAAAACTTCTTGAGAAGCCGGAGGAATAAAAGCAGCATAGCCTGTATATAATGAAGAGGCAGTCATGAAGCAGTGAAGCGGCCCGGCCGTCCTGAATAAAAAACTTTTCTGGGCGGCCCCGTTTCATACGTTTCAAAGCTAAATATCCGGGGTAATAATAAGTGTCCTTGTGGAATTGAGAATTTTATCCTTCTGAGAGCCCTTACATTGGAAAGTAAACCTTATAAGGGAAAAAACGGAGGAAATCGGATACAACAGCTTGCCTTTGTTCCGCTGGTGTGGTAACATGAGAATATTAATACATCTGATACCTAATTCTCGTATTGAAAAGGGCTGTCATATGGAATACAACCCTTTTCAATGTGTGAATTTTTTCTTTGTTTGAAGATAAAAAGAACATATTAATTTAAATTTGTGGAGGTAACACACATGCAAACAGGTACAGTTAAATGGTTCAACGCAGAAAAAGGATTCGGATTCATCGAAGTTGAAGGCGGAAGCGACGTATTCGTACACTTCTCCGCTATCACTGGCGAAGGATTCAAAACTTTGGACGAAGGCCAACGCGTTGAATTCAACGTTGTTCAAGGCAACCGTGGACCACAAGCCGAAAACGTTGTAAAACTGTAATAATAGAAGCGCCGTCCCTGCTTACGTAAGTCGGGGCGGTCTTTTTTTATAAGATCAGATGTAAGCTCAACCTTGTCTAGTCACCCTGATCTAGCAGAATACGCTGGGCACACGTTCTGTAATAAAGGATTTGTCAGTCAGCAACCTGTAAGGGCATCGTCAGATGCTTTTTTACTTGTTGTTCAGGCATGTGGCATATAAGGAAGGGAGGAACGGCAATGAACTACCGGAAGAAGCCTGTCGAGGAAGTACCGGAAGAGAATACCGCAATTTGGGCCTGTACCAATGATGATTGTAATGGATGGATGAGGGACAATTTCGCATTTGAACATGCGCCTTCTTGCCCCCTCTGTCATGCACCGATGGCTCGTAATATGAAGATGCTGCCGCAGCTGGTGAATTCCAACGGCGATCTGAAATCACTGAAGAAGGGTATTTCCATTACCTAACCATCACCTTATATAAGTCAACCTACAATAGAATGATGAACAAATCCAAGACGGTGAAACCGTCTTATTTTTTTTGTTTTCTAAGCGTAACATTGTGATATTTGTCACAAATTTATTGAAAATTAGCGTGAAACAAGCTGAAAAGTGTGACATATGTCACACTTTAATTTTTGCATTTTTGACAGAATAGACGTATTGAATGGGGAGAAGGAAGGGGAGAAATATGGATATAGTAATGCTGTCGCGCATACAGTTTGCGTCGACGACGATCTTTCATTATTTCTTTGTACCGGTATCGATTGGCCTGGCTCTGATGATCGCGATTATGGAGACAATGTATGTCAGAAAGGGCAACGAAGAGTACAAAAGAATGGCACAGTTTTGGGGGAAGCTTTTCCTGATTAACTTTGCAGTTGGGGTAGTAACAGGAATTCTACAGGAGTTTCAGTTCGGAATGAACTGGTCGGACTATTCCCGTTTTGTCGGTGATGTGTTCGGGGCACCGCTGGCTATTGAAGCGCTGCTTGCCTTCTTCCTGGAATCGACCTTTATCGGAATCTGGATCTTCGGCTGGGATAAAGTATCCAAGAAGATTCATTTGCTGTCCATCTGGATGGTGGCGCTGGGAACAACGCTGTCGGCGTTCTGGATTCTCACGGCCAACTCGTTCATGCAGCATCCGGTCGGGTTCGAAATCAATAACGGACGGGCTGAAATGAATGATTTTCTGGCTCTGATTACTAACGGACAGCTGCTTGTTGAATTGCCGCATACCCTGCTGGCTGCTTATGCAACAGGCGCATTCCTGGTAACCGGGATCAGTGCTTATAAAATGCTCAAGAAGCAGGATGTCCAGTTCTTCAGAAAATCCTTTGAGATCGCAGCCATCGTCGGGATCGTATCCTCTGTCGGTGTAGCTGTTGCCGGTCATGCCCAGGCGCAGTATCTGGTGGAGACACAGCCGATGAAGATGGCGGCTTCCGAAGGACTATGGGAGGATAGCGGCGATCCTGCAGCATGGACGGTGTCTGCTTTTATCGATCCGGTCAACAAGGTGAATTCTGCCGAGATTAAAATTCCATATATGCTCAGCTTCCTGTCCTACAGCAAGTTCTCCGGTGAAGTTAAAGGGATGAATACGCTGCAGGCTGAATATGAAGAGGCATATGGACCCGGTAATTATATTCCGCCTGTGCGGACCACGTTCTGGAGCTTCCGGATCATGGTTGCCGCCGGCTCTTTAATGGTTGTGTTTGGATTATATGCGATGTACCTGATGTGGCGTAAAAAGATGGAGCGGCCGAACACCTGGTTCCTGCGCTTTATGTTCTGGGGTCTCCTGCTTCCGCCTATTGCAAATACGGCAGGCTGGATTATGACAGAAATCGGACGTCAGCCTTGGACTGTATTTGGCCTGATGACGACGGAAGACAGTGTATCGCCTAACGTTTCTGCAGGCTCTGTTCTGTTCTCGGTTATTACATTTAACGCAATTTATGCTGTTCTGGGTGTCGTTCTGGTTGGATTGTTCATTAAAGTGATCAAAAAGGGACCTTATCACATGGATAACGATCACGGCGTTGACCATGACCCGTATAGCAAGGAGGGAACCACGCATGCTTTCTCTTAATGAATTATGGTTTGTGCTGATTGCGGTTCTTTTTATCGGTTTCTTCTTCCTTGAGGGCTTCGACTTTGGAGTAGGCATGGAAACGCAGATTCTGGCCAAAAATGATACAGAGCGCCGGCTGCTGATCAATTCAATCGGGCCGTTCTGGGATGCTAACGAAGTATGGCTGCTGACGGGAGCCGGTGCGATGTTCGCCGCCTTCCCGAACTGGTATGCGACCTTGTTCAGCGGATTCTATATTCCGTTCGTGTTCGCGCTGCTGGCGCTGATTGCCCGCGGTGTCGCCTTTGAATTCAGAGGCAAACGGGATTCACAAGCCTGGAAAAAAACCTGGGATGTCTGCATTTTCTTCGGCAGCTTCCTGCCGCCGTTCCTGCTGGCTGTTGTCTTCGCAAGCTTCATCAAGGGGCTGCCGATTGACGGCGACATGCAGATGTATGCCGGATTCTTCGATATCGTTAATCCTTATACAGTAGTAGCGGGTATTACAGTGGTTATGCTCTGCCTGGTGCATGGACTGATGTTCACTACCCTCCGCACAGTTGGCGATCTGCAATTGCGGGCCCGTAAGCTGGGCCGGACACTGCTGATTCCGCTGGCAGTATTGCTGGCAGCCTTCGTTGTTATGACTTATTTCATGACCGATATCTTCGAGCAACGCGGGACGGTGCTGATGATTCTGGTCGTTGCAGGAATTGCTGCTTTTGTACTGGCCGGTTATTTCATGAGCAAAAAGAAAGACAGCTGGGCGTTCGGTATGACGGGGGCCGTAATGGCCTTGTCTGTACTGTCTATCTTTGTAGGACTGTTCCCGCGTGTCATGATCAGTTCAATTGATGAAGCGTTCAGCCTGACGATCACCAATGCCGCATCCGGCCAGTATTCGCTGAAGGTGATGACCATTGTGGCGCTTACCCTGCTGCCGTTCGTGCTTGGTTATCAGATCTGGAGCTATTTTATTTTCCACAAACGGGTTCACGAGAAGGAGCATCTTGAATACTAATGGATAAAAATTTGCTTGGGTACAAAGGAGTTAAGCCGGTCTTTCTGATCGTTGGCTTCCTTACCCTGGTGCAAAGCCTTTCCATTCTTCTGCTGGCGAAATCGCTGGCAGAGGCTGTCTCGGCGCTGTTTGCGGGAGAACCGCTGAAGGAACAAGGGGCAAGAATGCTCTTGTTCCTTCTTGCGTTTCTTGTGCGTCATGCCTGTGCCATGCTGATGAGCCGTGTCTCCTACCGCTTCGCGGAGGCTACCGGCAGCAGCATGCGGAGACAAATGATGGATAAGCTGTTCCAGCTGGGACCAAGGCTGGCAGGCGACCGGGGAACAGGAACACTGGTTACAATTGTGCTGGAGGGAGTGACCAAGTTCCGTACCTATCTGGAGCTGATTATTCCGCGGATGGTTGGAATGGGGATTACACCATGGTTGCTGTTGGTTTATATCTTCATGCTTGATACATCAAGCGGGATCATCCTTACCTTAACAATGCCAATTATTATTATCTTCATGATCCTGATCGGAATGACCGCGCGCAAGCAGATGGACCGGCAGCTGAAGTCCTACCGGACGCTGTCCAATCACTTCGTTGATTCCTTGCGCGGGCTGGAGACACTGAAATTCCTCGGACGCAGCCGCAGCCACAGCGGGAGCATCGCTACAGTCAGCGACCGTTACCGCTCAGCAACGATGCGTACGCTGCGTGTAGCATTCTTGTCTTCGTTTGCGCTTGATTTCTTTACCATGTTATCTGTAGCCTCAGTTGCTGTAAGCCTCGGACTGCGGCTAATCAATGAAGAGATGACTCTGGTTACAGGTCTGACGATTCTGATATTGGCACCGGAATATTTCCTGCCGGTCCGGCTGGTCGGTGCCGACTTCCACGCTACATTAGACGGCAAGGAAGCTGGCGAAGCGATGAAGGATATCATTGACCGCGAGACCGTGAAGGCAGAGCCGATTTCAGCTGATGGACAGACCGCTGCGAAGCCGCTGCAAGCAGGGGCATTCAGCTGGAAGCCGGATAGTGACCTTACGCTTGAAGGAATCGGTGTTCAATATGAAGCGGATGGGATATCATCGCTGGCAGAGGTGAACCTTGCATTTACCGGCGCTGCCAAGATCGGCATTATCGGGGAAAGCGGGGCCGGCAAATCGACGCTGGTCGATATTCTGGGCGGTTTCCTGCACCCGACCTCAGGCAGCCTGGTTATTAACGGAAACCGTGTCAGTTCGCTTACGGACGAGGAGTGGCGTAAACAGACTGCATATATTCCGCAGCGGCCTTATATCTTCAGCGGGACTCTGGCTGATAATGTGCGGTTCTATTATCCGGAGGCAACGCTCGAAGAGGTTGCTGCAGCAGTGAAGGCTGCAGGGCTATCGCAGCTTGCCGCATCTTTCCCGGACGGATTAAACGAAATGATCGGCGGCGGCGGACGGCCGGTTAGCGGCGGGCAGGAGCAGCGCATTGCGCTGGCCCGGGCGCTGCTTAGCAGCCGTCCGGTCATGCTGCTCGATGAGCCTACCGCTCATCTGGACATTGAGACAGAATATGAGCTTAAGGAAACGATGCTTCCGCTGTTTGAAGGAAAGCTGGTATTCCTGGCAACCCACCGGCTGCACTGGATGATTGATATGGACCTGATTGTTGTTATGCAGAACGGCCGGGTGGCGGAGGCCGGCACACACCTTGAGCTGATCCGGCGCAGGGGTGCCTATTATGGGCTTATTCAAAGCCAACTGGAGGGAATCCATTGAAACGTGAAGGATGGTTTGCTCCTTATGCCTCCAGCTACTTCTGGCGGTTCTTGCTGATTATTGTCCTGGGGTCGCTGACGATCTTCTCAGCCTCGTCCCTGATGTATACCTCGGGCCTCCTGATCTCCAAGTCTTCTATTCCGCCCGAAAATATCCTGATGGTCTATGTGCCGATTGTCGGTGTGCGCACCTTCGGTACAAGCCGCGCTGTTATCCACTATGTGGAGCGGCTGATCGGCCACGATACCATTCTGCGCATACTGTCCAAAATGCGCACCCGTCTCTACAACATCCTGGAGCCGCAGGCATTGTTCCTGTCCTCCCGTTTCCGTACCGGGGATATTCTGGGTATGCTGGCTGATGATATTGAATACCTGCAGAACGTGTATCTCCGTACGGTATTCCCGAGCATTATTGCGCTGCTGATCTATGCAGCAGCAATCATTGCGCTGGGCACATTTGATCTGGCATTTGCTCTATTGATGGGGCTGTACATGCTGGTGCTGGTAGTTGTTCTTCCGCTGCTCTCGCTGCTGTTCACGCAAAGACGGCAGCGGCAGGTCAAGCAGGAGCGCAACCGGCTCTATCAGAAGCTGACCGATGCCGTTCTTGGTATGGGCGACTGGATGATCAGCGGACGGCAGGCCCAGTTCGTAGCCACCTATGAGGCAGATGAGCGGGAGGTTGCCCGCACGGACGGGGCACTGCGCAGCTGGGCACGCCTGCGGCTGTTCATTGGTCAGGCTGTAGTCGGGCTGGCAGTACTGTCGATGCTGTACTGGTCAGCTGGAGAATTCGCAGAAGGCGGCATTGCCGGAACGCTGATTGCTGCCTTTGTGCTGGTGGTGTTCCCGGTAGCGGATGCCTTTCTGCCGGTATCGGAGGCTGTCGAGAAGATTCCGCAATACCGCAATTCACTGGAGCGGCTGAACGGTGTGGAGGCTGTTGAGGAGACCGTGTCCCGGACGGCTGTTGAATCTGGCAGTACAGCGGTTGCAGCTCAGGTCCGGAGTATTCAGTCCGCAGGGCAGGCCCGCATTGAATTGAAGTCCGCCGGCTACCGCTATGCGGCAGATGCTGGCTGGTCTGTTCAGAATCTCAGCCTCGAGCTTCCGCAGGGCCGGAAAATTGCGGTTATCGGGCGCAGCGGAGCTGGCAAATCGACGCTGCTTAAGATGGTTCAGGGCGTGCTGGCTCCGGCTGCAGGCTCGGTTACAATCAACGGACTGGACGCTTCCGCCTACGGAGAGCAGATTCCGCAGATTATTGCTGTGCTGAACCAGAGCCCGCATCTGTTCGATACTACGGTAGCGAACAATATCCGGCTTGGCGATCCTGCTGCATCTGAGGAGGATATCCGCAAGGCGGCAGCGCTGGCGAAGCTGGATACGCTGATCTCTTCGCTGCCGGAAGGGTACAACACTCCGGTACGCGAAGCCGGGCAGCGCTTCTCCGGCGGTGAGCGCCAGCGGATGGCCCTGGCCCGGATTCTGCTGCAGAATACGCCGGTGGTTGTGCTCGATGAGCCGACGGTAGGCCTGGATCCGCGGACAGAACGCGAGCTGCTGGCGACGATGTTCGAGACGATGGCCGGCAAGACGCTGATCTGGGTTACCCATCATCTGGTCGGTGCAGAGCAGATGGATGAGGTTATCTTTATGGAAGACGGCCGGGTGGAGATGCGCGGCACTCATGCTGAGCTAATGGACCGTGAACCGCGTTACCGTAAGCTGTATGAGCTGGACCGGCCGGTTCAGTTCACGGATGGAGACGTTCCGGAACAGGCATAGCATGATAGTATGATACAAAAAGAAGCTCCTCCTGCCTGGTCCGGGCGGTGAGAGCTTCTTTTTTTGTACAAATCTATAGGCCGAATTCTGCGGTAACCCAATCCTTAAACATGGCGTAGTCCTTCTCAACCTGATTGGCATAGCCAAAGGCCCATTCAGCAATATACCGGGCAAAAGCTTCTGTATCGGAGCCCATAGCTCTGGCAATTTCCTGCTCGCTGTGATAATCGAGAATTCCTTTGTCCACATCCGCATCAGCGCGGGCGTGCATTTTGGCGGTCAGGCTGCCCATCAGCTCCAGCACTTTGGTCAGTTCGTCCGCGTCGGTGATGTCCTCCAGCTTCAGTCTTTTTTTGTAGGGAGAGCGTTCTCTGACATAGAATTCGCGCCCGCCCATAGTCAGGAACCCTAGGTAAGGATCGGCTTTGTGATGCATCGCCTGCTGGGTAGCGGTCACCCGCTTGCCCTGATGGGCAAAGGCCTCCCAGAAGGATTCTGAATACGGCATGAAGTAGGCCGGGACGGGAGCGCGGACCTCTTTTAACTCAAGCACGGGATCATCTGTCCCTTCCTGCTCTAGGCCGCCCTCAATAAGGATGTAATAGCGGTCGAGACCGATGGAAGCCGTTCCTGATCCGCGCTTGACGGCAATATCCTTAATCTGATAATGCTCTTCCTGCAGCTTGCGCGCTACTACCGTCTGCTTGTAGAAGCTCCAGGACTGCTCCAGTTGGGCCTGCTCGTCAGCATCAGGAATCAGCAGCTCGGCATTCTCCAGAAACACCCTGCTGCTCTGCATGTGGGCGGTAACCTTCTCCAGAAAGTGGCTCTGCCGGCGTTTTTCCAGCTTGCGCAGCAGCTTTTTGACCGGGCCCCTGGCGTTATTCTCATCCACTGTGTAATCAGCGGGATCATCCTTACCCTGGCAGAAGCGGCGGATTTGCCGCGCATAGGCTTTTGCATAACCGGCAATAAAGCTCTGCTGCTCCGCCCCGCCGTAACCAAGCTGCCTGCCCACAAGAGCAATACTGACCGCCATGCGCAGCAGATCATAGAGATAAGACCCGACATACCCCTCGTCAAAATCATTCACATCATAGACAATATCCCCGTCCTCGCTGCGGAAAGCGCCAAAATTCTCAAAATGCAAATCCCCCTGAATCCAGGTCGGACGCTCCGGTGCGCTGTGGTAGGGGAAATACTGCCTGGTCGTATCAAAATAAAACAGATAGGCGCTGCCCCGGTAAAAGGAAAAGGCGCTCTGCGCCATTTTGCCGTATTTCTCAGCCCGGTCGATGTGACTCAAAGCCATGATACTTCCGTCAAATTCATCTAAAATAGAAATCAGCAGGTCTCTGCGCAGCTTCGTGCGTGTGCGGATAACCCCTTCGGTAATCGTCTGGTTAACCATGGGTATGGCTCCTTTCGGGCTAATCTAACTAAATCTATTATTTCCATAGACTAGCAATTTGGCAAGCGTGATATACTTAAAGCAACTTAATCCGTGAAAATAGGAAGAATGAGGTGGAAGCATGTGAGGAGCAGCGGTTACTGCAGCTACATATAAGGAGAGGTTAAAAATGCAGTTAACATGGGATTTGAGCAGCATCTATCCCGGCTTTCAGTCGGAGCCTTTGCGGCAGGACCGCAGGCTTGTGGAGACAATGGCCGGGAAGCTTGCAGCTTGGGCAGCCTCACAGCTACCGGATGGACAGGATACCTCCGGAATAATGGAGCAGTTCCTTAAACAATATAACGCTTATAAAAGCATTTACCTCCGCTTGTTCAGCTATGCGGAGCTGATCTTCAGCGCCGACAGCAGCAATGAGCAAGCCGTCAATCTGATGGATGAGCTGGAGGAGCTCAGCATCGGGGCGGAGGAAGCCCGGGTGAGCTTCAGCAAGTGGCTGGCCGGAGTTAGTGCGGAGGATCTGGAGGCGAGCCTGGGAGACAATGCTTACCTTGCGGAGCATAGCTTTTATCTGCGTGAGCTGCAGGGGAAGTCGCAGCATCTGCTGAGTGCAGAGGGCGAGGCGGTCATTGCCCGGATGCAGGCTAACGGCTCAAAGGCGTGGGAGCGGCTATATATGCGGACGCTGTCTACGCTGCGGACAGAGCTGGAGCTGGATGGAAAAAGCCAGAGTGTGTCGCTGTCAGAGCTGCGGAATCTGGTCTATGATTTGGATGCAGCGGTACGGAAGGCAGCGGCAGCGGCCGAGGGTGAAGCGTGCCGGAGTGTAGCGGAGCAGAGTGCGGCCTGTATTAATGCCGTCGCCGGTGAAGCGGCGGCAGTATATGGGCTGCGGGGATATAGATCGCCGCTGCATAAGGTGCTGGAGGCTTCGCGGATGGATGAAGCCACGCTTGCAGTAATGCTGCAGGCGATCCGGGAGAGCCTACCGGTGTTCCACCGGTATTATAAGAAGAAAGCAGAGCTGCTGGGACACTCCGGAGCGCTTCCGTTCTATGATATATTCGCCCCTGCCTGCGGGGAATCATCAGGTATGATCACCTATGAGCAGGCGCAGACGATGATCGTCTCCGGCTTCAGCAGGTTTAGTGCGGAGCTGGGCGCTTTTACACAAAAGGTGTTCGATCAGCGCTGGATCGATGCCGAGCCGCGCAGCGGTAAGGGAAGCTTCGGGATGTGTGTTGATATCTTCCCGGTTGGGGAGAGCCGGATGATTACCAGCTTCCACGGCAATTATATAGATGTGAGCGTGCTGGCGCATGAGATCGGGCATGCTTACCACAGCAGCCGGCTTGCCGGGCAGAGTATGGTCAATTCGGATTATCCGGTGCCGGTTGCCGAGACGGCCTCGATCTTTTGCGAGAGTCTGATCAGCAGTGAGCTGCTGCAGAGTGCCCCTGCCGGTGAAGCAGATGCTATTCTGGAGCGGAGTCTGGCGGATGCCGGATATTATATCGTTGATTTCTATGCACGGTATTGCTTCGAGAGCAGTCTATATGAGCGCAGACAAACCGGTAATCTTTCCGTGGATGAGCTAAATGAACTTATGCTGGAGTCGATGACCGCTGCTTACGGTGAGAGCGTGCTGCCGGACTCCATCCATCCCTACCAGTGGATCAGCAAGGCCGGATACTATATGGCAGGCAATGAGTTCCTCAACTTCCCGTACTCGTTCGGGCTGCTGTTCTCCAAGGGGCTATATGCGCAGTATAAAAAGCAGGGGCAGGCTTTTGTCAGCCGGTATGAGCAGTTTCTCTCAGCCTCCAGCACACGGAATGTTGCCGAGGCCGCCGGGCTGATGGATATTGATGTACATTCTCCGGCTTTTTGGCGGGATGCGCTCCAGGTGATTGCCGGGGATGTTGAGAAATTTTTGGAAGCTGAGTAAGACAGGACTTTTGCGCCGCGGAAGGTTCCTTTTTACGTGGAAGTGTGGTAGAACAATAGTAGAAGTATACACCGCAGCGGCACAGAAAGGGATGCTTGATTGAATGTATGTAGTATGTAAAGAACACGTTGAGCTGGCCATCGACAGATTTGTGGACGAGTACGAGGATGCACCGGATGTTGTGGATCTGAAGGAGACGGAGTTCTCGGACTGGGACCCGCCGGCGAAATGTGCGGAATGTGAAAAGAATGGGGAATATCTGGTGGTCTAAGGACTGCTGTCATTTATTCAAAAGAACACCCTGCAGCCGCGGAAGCGGTCTGGAGGGTGTTTTGGTATGTGAAGAGGTAGCGCCGAAATCGGCCGATCAGCAGCAAATAATGCAGATTTAGGCGTCTGCTGCATCCGCCATTGGAGTAAGCCGGCCGCCCCGGCTGCTGCGGTGGTAGGCAAATGCGGACACGATTGCGATGATTGCGGCAACCGACAGTCCCCAGTAAATGTTGGAGTATGCCGTAGAGAGCGGCAGACTCTTTTGCCATTCCAGGGCGCTGGCAGCCATAGCCACGCTGAATGCTCCGCTGAAGAACTGCAGCAGCTGGAACAGTCCCATGCCTGAGCCGATCTGCGAGGATGGCAGGATGCGTGAAATCTCATTGGAAACGCTGCTCGATAGCACAGTAAAGGACAGGCTCATAATCATATAAACGAGCATAACAGCGACCCAGGACTGTCCAGCCAGGAAAGCGAACAGCACAGTAGCCAGCAGCACCAGCAGCGGTGCGTAGCGCAGGATCCCGGCATTGCCGTAGCGGTCAATGACCCGGCCGACAGCACGGGAGACGAAGATCGCCAGCAGGGAGCCAGGGAAAATCACCAGCCCGGCATGGCTGGCCGTGAACCCGAAGCGGTGGGTCAGAATCTGCGGCAGCAGGAACAGGGTAGCGAAGCTGCACAGGTAAGAGGCGACTCCGACCAGGGCAAGCACGAGATAGGAACGGTTAGCAAATAGCGCCGGCATCACGAACGGATCAGGGGTGCTGCGGATGCGGCCAACGAACAGGACAATCGCAATGATTCCGGCAATTAGCGCAACCCACAGGCCGCTAGTCAGGAACAGCAGTAAACCGGTCGTTCCGATCCCGAGGAAAAGCCCGCCCAGGATGTCGAATGAGCCGCGTGCGGGTATTTCCTTAGGAAGCAGCACCATAAACAGCGGCACCAGCAGCAGAATTGCGGCCGTAACCGCGAACAGCCAGTGCCAGCCCAGATACTCGACGATCGAGCCGCCCGCTACCGGACCAAGCCCCAGTCCGAGCGAAACGGCAGACATGATGGTTGCCATGGCTTTGCCGCGGCGGGCCTGCGGGACATAACGGGTGAACAGGACGAGCGACAGCGACATAACGGCTCCCGCACCGGATGCCTGCAGAATCCGTACGATCAGCAGGAAGATGAAGTTCGTGCTGAAGAAGCCGGCTACAGCGGACAGCCCCAGTGTCAGCAGGCCGATAATCAGCAGCCGTCGGATCGGCAGGAAATCAGACAGCCTGCTGTACGTAATAGAAGCAATCGAGAACATAATGGAATATCCGGTCACAATCCAGGATGCCGATGCTGCCGTAATGCCGAAGGCTTCAGTCACATCCGGCAGCGCCAGATTGAACATCGCCGTGTTCATAATGACCAGTACGACAGCTACGCTGAACAGCAGGGTCAGCAGGCCCTCGCGGGGGAGCATGGGTTCTGGGGCGGGGGGATTGAGCGATCCATTGAGCGAACCGCTGTTTTTGCCGGCAGTATCCCCGGATGTATGTAATGAGTTCATGGTGGGTGTGCCACTCCTTTGTTTCTGAATGTTTAATAGTTCGATTACTTACGAACAATTGAAATATAGCATGCGAAGTTGTAAAATGCAATTAGGAAGATGCAAATAATCATCTCTATTATAAAGGGGTCTTATATATGAAGCTGCTCCATCATCCGGACCGCAAGGACATACAGCTTGCCTCTGTTTTGTATGCGCTTAGCGATCCTATCCGTTTATATGTTGTGTCGGAAATCCGCAAGCACGGCGAGCAGGCCTGCAACAGCTTTAAGGTACCGATTGCCAAATCTACCTTGTCCCATCACGCCCGCACCCTG
This sequence comes from Paenibacillus sp. FSL R7-0273, assembly GCF_000758625.1. NCBI lineage: Bacteria > Bacillati > Bacillota > Bacilli > Caryophanales > Paenibacillaceae > Paenibacillus > Paenibacillus sp. FSL R7-0273. The sequence continues at coordinate 7,235,929 of NZ_CP009283.1, read as the reverse complement.
CGCGAATCAGGCGTTGTTCATACACGGGCACAGGGCACCCAGCGCATTTTGTCGCTGCGGGAAGAGGATCTGAATGAGCGGTTTCCGGGGGTGCTGGATTCGATATTAGAGGCGTATGAGGCTGCCGGTGGGGCGGTGGAGTTTGGGGAGCGGATGGAAGAGTGAAGAGTACAGAGTGAGGGGTAAAGAGTGCAGAGTAAAAGCGTGGTAATAATAGTTGCTCTAGGATGCAGGGATAGTTTGTTGTAGAGTGTGACGCCGAAAGCCGGGCTTTATGTCTGGAGTAACATAGATTTGGGAGACTCTGCGGTAGCAGGGTCTTTTTGTGCGTGGTTGTATGTTTGGCGGTATAAGTTGCACAATGTAATTGGCGAAGGATATGGGGGTTTCGGGCAGAAAGGTAGCTGAGAGTGCGGAGTTATGGTGACTATCTACTTAACGAATGAATGAAAGTAACCTTACAGGCTACCAGTGACTAATCTAAGTGGAAAAAGGTAAACTATTTCTTGTTCTGGCCAGGGTGAGAGGGTGTTAGTTGGAAAAACGACACTTAATTTCTCGGATTTTACTCTACTCAAGGATTTTGGCCAAAATAAGTGACTATTTTCCACCTAATAGATGAAAATTCAAAGAAACAGCGGAATTAGGTGGCGAAAATCGAACTAAATGCTGTACGCCTACCGCTCAGACGGAATCTAGGAAAAATTACACTAACTCATTTTGGAAATGTGAGCATTTAAAGTGTACGTAGTAATAAACAGCTGCATCGGGATATGGTAAGCTTGGTCATAGGGAGCTTGGAGAGCGTGTTTATGCAGCCTGGATGCTTCAGCGGAAGATGTAGAGAAACGGGGAGCAGAAGGACTGGCCTAAGAGTTATCCGGCAGAACGTTTATGGAATTAGAGATTACAGGACAAATTAAGGCGGAGCAGGCAGTTACAATCTGCCTTCTTATTATACATTCACATTAACGAGCAACAGCCGGCTTCCGGCCGGCATATGGAGGATATCATGTTCATTCAAATTATTGGCGTAGGCAAATTAAAGGAAAAATATTTGGTCAGCGGCATCGCAGAGTATGCCAAGCGGCTGACGCCATACCTCAAGTTCCAGGTGATTGAGGTGGCGGATGAAAAAGCACCGGACAATCTCAGCGATGCTGAAGTGGTCCAGGTCAAAACGCGCGAGGGAGAGCGCATCCTCGCGCACATCAAGAGCGATGCACATGTCATTGCGCTCGCGATCGACGGCAAGCTCTGGAGCTCCGAGGAGCTTGCCGCGGAAATCGACCGGCTCGGCACCTACGGGACGAGCCATGTCGTGTTCGTCATCGGAGGCAGCCATGGCCTCTCCGATGACGTGATGCGCCGCGCCCAGCAGCGCATGAGCTTCGGCCGCATGACGCTGCCCCATCAGCTCATGCGGCTGGTGCTGGTGGAGCAGATTTATCGCGCGGTGAAGATAAATCGGGGGGAGCCGTATCATAAGTAGTTAATTTTTTTAAATTCAGAAGGGAATCATTATTTAATGAAGAATACCTTTATTGAGTTGGTGTAAATTACCAAGAAAAGGACGGGGCTTAATGATAGAAGCAGATACAAATAAATATATGTTAGGAAATAAAATCAAAGAAAGTAGACAAATTGGTGATTTGACTGAAGCGACAAATTTATGTTTAAAAGCAATATATCAATTTCCTGAAGAAAATTTTTTTTATTTAATTCTTGGTGACATATATAATCAAAATCACCTTTATGACCAAAGTATAAAAGCATATTTAGAGTATTTAAAAAGAATTGATAATAAAATGTCCATGAAAAATTTTTTGAAGCGCTACACTAGACTTAAAACTGTCCTAAACTCCCAACAACTACTAGCATTTCAGCAAAAGATATTAGATATTTGTCATTTACCAGGAGCTAATTTGAGCTTGTTTGGCGGAATAGAAGAAGCTATAAAATATGATTTTGACACCTTAGAGTTAAATGATGAAATAGAAATGATAAAGGCTATACTCAATAAAAAAAACTTTGTATTTCAAGAATTTGTGGACTCATTAAATCTTGTTGAGACAACAGATAAAAAGAAGGTAGCTTTTATTCTTGATAAGGTCATTTTAGATAAACCAAGAATACAAAAGACCTTAGCTGCCGATAAATATTCTGTTTCTATTTATGAAAAAATAGGAGAGTTTGAGAAAGCTATTCAAGTAGCCACATCAATCTTAGATTTACAAAAAGATCCTGTAATTATCAGATCTCTTTTTAGGATATGTCGTAAATCGAGTAATTATTTAGCAGCAGATATTGTTTTATCAAAATACCCAGACATTTTAAAACTAAATGATTTTAACATTTTGTATGAACTCGTTTATTATTTTGAAAGTCAAAATGATCTAGAGCAAGTTAATAATATACTTTCAAAAATGGAGAGAAGTGGCTCAGATAGTCTACCAATCAATAAAACTATTATTAACTTTTACTTGAAATTCGGTATGCTTGAAAAAGCTAATGCATTAAAAGAAAAAATTAAAAATTTTGGGATTTTAAATCATCAAACGACCGTAATTCATGAGACAAAGTTTTCACAAGCACTTAAAGAGTCGGAAGAAGGAATATGGTCAAAAATACAAGAATTATACTCCGAACTAGACCATCAAAAGCAACTCGCAGCAATAAGCGAATTAACAACTGGAATCTCTCATGAACTCGGACAGCCTATTACAAATATTAGATATACAATCCAATTCTATCGGGAGTTATTAAAAGTTAACAATGACCTGCTAGTGGTATACAAGGTATTTGATTCTGTATTAGAAGAAACAGAGCGTATGGGAAATCTAATAAAAAGACTTTCACCGTTAACCTCAAGTAAAAGTCTAGTGCAGGAATTCAACTTAATACAATTGATCAAAAAGAGAATAAATGCAGAGGAAGCTCGATTAAAAAAGGAAAAAATAAATGTAAATATTCTTGCTGAAGAAACTATATTAATGGTGTTTGACCCAGTTAAATTTGAACAAGTAATTAGTAATATGCTAATTAACTCAATTTACTCAATAAAAGAACAAATCAAAGTGACAGAAAAAAATATTAATATCAGAGTTAGTCAAAATAAAAAACGTACATCAATAATATTTGAGGATACTGGTAAAGGCGTGCCATTTGAAGCAAGAAGGAAGATATTTGAGCCTTTCTTCTCCACAAAACCTCCTGGCGAAGGCGAGGGCTTAGGGTTATTTATAATTTGGAATATATTAAAAATGCAAGGTGGAACTATTACTCTTGACCCTAATTACACGTCAGGTGCAAGATTTATAATTAATATACCGAGGTGAAAGCGAAAATGAAATATAGAGTATTATTAGTAGAAGACGAAATAAAAACGGGCGAGATGTTGAAGAAAGCATTAGAATTACAAGAAATAACGGTGGATTGGGTAGTTGATGGAACTGAAGCTATTACTGTATTTAATAATAATATGTATGATTTAGTTGTACTTGATTTAAAGTTACCAGGACTTACAGGTGACCAAGTGTTGGAGGAAATTAGAAAAAAAGATCAATATACTGAGGTAATGGTATATACTAACTATCAGGATCCGCCAGTAATGAAAAAGTTAATTAATCTTGGCGTTGATGCCTACATTAATAAGGGAGCAGATGCAGATCTTTGGGACACAGTTGAACAAATTAAGGAAAAATTAGAGCCTTTTTCAAAAGAAAAAGTAGAACAAATCCTTTATGCATTACCTACTCAAATTATTAAAGAAGATAAGGAGTAGAGTAATTTGAAATATCTACTGGATACAAATGCATATTGTTTATTATTTAACGTTGAAAAAAACAGTTCCTTTTTGAATTTAGAAAGCAAAATAATGGATGATCAGGTGTACTCTTTTTATATTTCCGAAGTTACTTCTCTAGAAATATATTCAGTCATTGGAAAAATGCAAAGGGGTTCTCAACCACAAGAACAAAAGTGTAGTAAAGTATTAAGAATGGGAGACCAATACACAACATGCAGCCATACCTGGTACATTGAGGGCAATAAAAAGTTAAATAAAAACCTTTTTAGAGATATAACCAAGTTATTGAGTGATATTGAAAACCAGCGAGGTTATATAAAGGCTAATGTGCTATCTTATTCAGTCGCCTCAAGTAATAAGGGAAAACAGTTTTTAAGAAAATATTCTTCAAAGTATAAATTCGGATCACAAGACGCCATTATAGTAGGAAATCTAATGCAAGCAAAAGAAGAAGGGTTGGATGATTTGGTTCTAGTTACCTCTGATAAGAGTTTAATTGCAGCTTTGAAAGAGGAGGATATCTCTTACTATGATCCCAATAAAAATGAACTTTATTTAGGTGCTGATGCGCGAAAAGAAACAACTGAATCAATAGTTAGTTAATTTTATAATTCTCGGCTTTGTTAAGTTATGTTACCTTATCTTTTAATTAAATTTATAAGGTGTTCCGTATCATAAGTCGCATCGCCCCATTTGACACCCACCCCCACCAAATGCTATTTTAACCCTAGAATATCAAAGGCAATGTAACCTTAGGGTTCAACCTCGCTGAGAAGTGTGGGTTGGGCCCTTTTTGCATTCCGACAGAGGAGGAATATTAGCGTGCTACGGACTGAATTGCTTTTACAAAGGCTGGATGAGATTGGGGAGACGCTCGGACGTAAGGGCGGGGCGCTGCTGCTGCTGGGTGTGGGGTCGGTGGGGGTAGAGCTGGAGCGGATGGATGAGTATTCGGATTTGGATTTTTTTGTTATTGTGGAAGCAGGGCAGAAGGACAGGTATATTGACCGGCTGGATTGGCTGGAGGAGACGTACCCGCTTGCCTATGCTTTTAAAAACTCTGATGCGGGCTGTAAAATCCTGTTCGAGGACGGGATTTACGGCGAATACGCGATATTTGAGGAGCAGGAGCTGATCGACGCCTCCTATACAGAGGGCCGGGTAGTGTGGAAGGCTCCACTGTACAACAACACGGCTATTGCCAAACCGAGCAGACCGCTGCCGAGTCAAAAGTGTGATTCCCTGGACTTTCCGCTGAACGAAGCGTTAACCAATCTGTACGTGGGGCTGGGCCGTTATGCCAGGGGAGAGCGCCTGTCGGCTGCACGGTTTATTCAGGGCCATGCGATCGACCGGGTTTTGTCGGTGCTTCATCTGCTGGAGCCGGAGGTGGATTACTTCCCCGATCCCTTCGGGAATGAGCGCCGTTTAGAGAAGCGGTACCCCGGTTTTGCCGACAAGCTTGGCGGTATGCTGCAGGGATATGATCGTGTACCGGAATCGGCACTATGCATTTTAGAGTTTATTGAAGCCGTCTATCCGGCCAATCCAAGACTAAGCACGGAGATACGAAACCTGGTTCATAAGCTTACTGCCAGATAAGGAGGAACACACAATGTTACAAAAAGCAGACCTGGAGCAGCTGCTCGGCCCAGACAGCAATTCTGACAAACCACTTGTTGTGCTGATGTGCGGGATAGCGGGCTCGGGCAAGACGACCTTTTCGCAAAAAATAGAGCCGTACGGCTTCACGCGCCTGTCTATTGATGAAGAGGTGTGGGCGGTTCATGGACGGTACGGGATCGATTATCCGGCCGAGAAGTACCGGGAGTATCTGAATGAGGCACATCTCAGTCTGCACAACCAGATTGCACAGTGCATTAAAGAGCGCAAACCGGCTGTGGTGGACTCCAGCTTCTGGAACAAGGCGGAACGGGATAAGTATAAGCGGCTGATCGAAGAGGCAGGGGGCCGGTGGAAGCTGATCTACTTGAAGGTGCATCCAGATGAGCTGCGGAGGCGGCTGAAGGTGCGGAGTGAGCGTTTTGATGCGAATGCTGCTTTTACGATTACAGAGAAGCTGTTAAATACCTTTCTTAGCGGCTTTGAAGAGCCAAAGGGCGAAGGCGAATGGGTTATCGAGAATTGAAAGACAGGTTCATCTTACATATTGGAGGCTGGAGGATTTGAAAAAGGGTCTGGCGTTATTATTAGGATTATCGTTGTGTTTACCGGCGATAAGTACAACCGCATTTGCGGATAGCATGGATATAAAGGTCAATGTTGAAGGGGACCGTGTCGTGTTTGATCAGCCCCCCGTTATTTTTGAAGGCCGGACACTGGTTCCAATACGTGCGGTTTGTGAGAAGATCGGTGCTACTATTAAATGGGATGTTAGTACCCGGACTACGACTGTAAGTAAAGGTAATAAAACACTAAGTCTGCAAATCGACAGCCAGCTAATGCAAGTCAGCGGAGGATCTCCGGTGCAATTGGATGTTCCGCCGCAAATTTATAATGGACGCACCTTATTGCCCATTCGTGCAGTCGTTGAGAATCTTGGTTATGAAGTCACATGGGACGCAGCTAAGCAGATCCTTTCCATTGAGCAAGAGGGCGCTATTATCGTCGATGATCTGGGGAATACACAAGCGTATGGAGTAGATAATTGGGCACAAATTTCCCCGGTTCATCAATTTCCTTATAAAAATGAAGGTCTCGCGTATGCCTATACCGACAGTAATCAGCTTAAGATAACAACTCCCGGCAAAACGATGACCTTAGAAGTGAAGTATCCTATTCTTGGGGATGTCATTTCAGATGACGACGGTAATTTTTATGTCGTTTGGGGAAAAGCAAATAATACACAAAATGCTTCAATTGAAACCGTCTTTATTTCAAAATACTCACCAGAAGGACAAGAGCTGAAAACAACCGGGTTTGTAGGAAAATCCACGCCATGGCGTGAGGCTGACTCAGCAAAAACTAAGGTTCCTTTTGATAGCGGTAACTCCGTATCTGTTATATCAGATGGCATATTGGTCAATTATCATTCCAAAGAGAGATACGATGGGCATCAGAGTGATAATGTCATTGCTGTAAAAGTATCCGATATGTCGGCATATTCATTGCCTAATGATACCTATAGCGGACATTCTTTTAACCAAAGCCTGATTTACAGCAAGAAGTCATCAAGTCTTCTGTTTGCCAGTCATGGTGATGCGTACGCCCGCGGGTTCAGAGTTAATAATAGCTCCGGAAAATATGGCGATGACTCAGAAATATTGTTCCATTTCTATCTTGAAGCAAATGCAAACTATGATATGTATATAGTGAATACAACGTTTGCCCAGCTTGGAGGGCTTGCAGAAACAAGTAAAGGTGTCGCCTTGGTTGGTGCGTCTGCAAAATCAATAAGCGAGAAGGCAAAGAGTGAGAAACAAAATTTATTTGTACAAATCTTTGACCCGCAAGCAGCCCAGGTCTCTGAAGCTATGTTTATAGGTGGAGAAGTTCGTAGTGGTGCGCTTTCAACAGATATAAATGACAGGGATAATTCACCGCTCGAAAGTGTGACAGACTACGGTGTGCACTGGCTTACTGATTATAACGATACAGATGTTATTGCCCCACAGGTTGTATCGGCTAATGACCGCATTGTTATATTATGGTCAACCAATGAGGATACCTTCTACATGGTTTTATCTGAAGATGGAACAGTTATCACCCCCGCAACCTCACTAGGCGGACAACCGTTAAACTCATTTGAGCGTCCGGTGTATTATGATGGAGCTGTGTATTGGGCAGCTGTCAAAAACGGGCGATTAAAGATCATGAGTATTAGACCTTAAGCCTGCCTAAAAAAGAGACCTCAACACGCTCTGCTGAGCGGAATTGAGGTCTTTTTTCATACCACGGCTGCGGACCTTACTGTGGCACCCCCTGCGTCACCCCATGCACATAAGTCTGCCAAGGGGAGTCGAGTGCTCCCTGGCCCGGGTTGTAGGTGAAGAAGTACTCCACCGTGTCGCCCTGCTGGAGGTTCAGCACAGGGTAGGTGAAGTTGCCGTTGCCGGTAGAGGTCATGGCTACATTGATCTGGCCGCCGCCGTTGATTTTGTAGTGCAGGTCGGCGAAGGTTGCGCCGTTGACGTAGAATTGCAGGTTATTGCCGGTCTTTTTCAGGCCGCGTACGCTATCGCCGATGACTACGGTGACAGGCGGCGGGGTTACGACGGTGATGGTGCTGGAGGCGGTTTTGCCGCCGTCTGCGGTTGTGGCGGTTACCATAACGGTGCCCGCCGCGAGTCCGGTTACGCTGCCGCTGGCATTAACGGAAGCAACCGCCGGGTTGGAAACGGACCAGCTGACTGCCTTGTTGGTAGCATTCGAAGGCGCTACATTAGCGGCCAGCTGAACGCTCTGACCGACTTCAATCTGTGGGGACGCCGGTGTCACTGTGACTCCGCTGACCGCAACGTTGCCGGGGTTACCCGGATTGCCGCCGGTGCCTTCCTTATACACGCGTACATAGTCCACTTGCATAGTAGCCGGAATGTCAGACGCTGCCGGTACCCGGCCGCCGTCAAAATGTCCGCCGACTGCCAGGTTCATGATCAGGTAGAACGGCTGGTCGAATGGTGCATTCGGATTGTTTGGTGCGGCTACCGAATACCACTGCTCGCGGGTGACCTTGAAAAAGAACTGGCCGTCCACATACCATTTCATATTGTCATCTTCCCATACCATCGTATAGACGTGGTAATCGTTCGCGAATGTCTGCCCTTGCGGGAAATGATACTCTCCTGCAATGTAGCGGTTCACCGGCCACTGACCGCCAAAGTGGATCGCGCCGCTGGTTGTACCAGGGAGCCGTCCTTTGGCTTCCATAATGTCGATTTCACCGGAAGCGGCCCAGGCGCCGTAGGCGGCATCTTCAGGCAGCATCCAGAGCGCCGGCCAGATGCCGTCACCGGTAGGCAGCTTGGCGCGGATGTCTACCCGGCCGTACTGGAGGGACAGGTTATCTTTGGTGTTGATTTTGCCGGAGGAATATTCCGCATACCGGTTAGGGTCCTGCGGGAACGAACGGTGGTCGTTCAGGGCGCGGATGTTCAGCTGGCCGCCGGACACGAACACGTTCTGCGTGCTGTTGGTATAATGCTGCAGCTCGGCGTTGCCCCAGCCCCAGCTGTTCACGTCGTTGCTGATGTAATAGCCGGTCTCATAATTCCATTTGCTCGTATCAAGCGCGGTGCCGCTGAATTCATCCTGCCAGATGAGGTTCATGCCGGCGATGGCCGGGTCGCTTGGCGTACCGATAGCAATGTCCTCCTGGTCAGATTCATCCGGGCGGGGAGCGTTAGGATTACCGATAAAGTTGTAATAGACATAGTTGGTGCCAACATTGCCGCCGGTCTGTCCGTTCAGCGGATAGCCGATGCGGATTTCCATGTTCTCCTGGATGGGCTGGAACCACAGGCCGTAAATATAGTCAGCCCAGTATCCCCACTGGTTGGCGGCGGACATGTTATTGTACCCGTTGCCTGCATAGACAAAGCCGCTTTGGGCGGAGCTGCTGAGATCAACCCATACGCCGGCTTTTTTAATCTGATAGACGAATTTATTCAGCTCGCTGCCGATCGGCGCGCCTCCGTCAATTTTCGGGAGCGGGAAGCCGATGGAGCCGCTGTTGTCAGCTGTGTAAGTCGTATTACTGTCGTAGGCGGACAGCGTATACGAATTGCGGACCGGCTGACTGAAATTGATCGTGTAGACCAGGCTGGCCCCTGAGGTTTTGGATTCCAGCTTCACGTTAATAGATTCCGTTACTGTGAACCAGTAGCCGCCGCCCCCTTCGGTGAACTGGCCGAAGTTGCTGTCATAGATCCAGTCGCTGGCCGCATTGTTGTCGATGTTAACCCACTGGCTGCTGCTGACCGGCTTAACGGACAGCTTCAAATCCTGGGCTACTGCGGCGTAGATGAGGTTCGGATCATTGTTGAACACCGGATACGTAAAGCCCGCACTGCCAGTAAAGCCTGCAGTAAGCACCGGCCCCTGTGTGGCAGCCATCGACGTAATGGTCGCCGTGTTAACGTTTTGGAACGCCAATGTGTAATTCAGTGTAACGTTGCTGTTGGCTTTGGAGTAGAGCTGAATTTCAGTGGTCGTGCTGAGCGTGAACCAGTAGCCGTTCGCGCCGCCGTCGCTCCAGTGCCCCCAGTTCTGGTTGTAGACGAAGCCGCCTGCGCTGTCGATGTCTACCCAGTTGCCATTTTTCTTCACTTTGACGCCGACATCGCCGGATACATCATTCCAGGTTGCAGCACCGCCATTGAATATTGGCATAACAAACCCGTAGCTGGCTTGTCCTACACCTGATTTGGAGATGACCGGCCCGTCTGCCGCCGAGAAATAAGCCATAGACGATACCGTAGTAGCCGCTGCCTGAACCTTAGAAGCCGGTAGCAACCCTATGCCCGATAACATTACGAGCGCGAGAAACAGACTCCAAACCTTACGCGAGAACCGGAGCTCAGCCTTATACAATCGTTTCATACTTGCCCTCCTTTAGAATAGTCTGGCATTATGGAAACCGCTTACAATAGAGTACATCTTCATTCTAGCGAATGGGCTGGCCCGGTAAAAGGTACAGGATTTTATATACAGGCCCAATATTTTGGTTTTGGGGAGCTATAGCCCCTCCCTATAGCCAGATATGACATTTAGATGTTATCGGCCGGCCTCAGCCGCATGCTACAATCACAGCACGAAGAATTTGATGTGAGCATAACGGAGGAGGATTCTATCATGTGTAATAAATTTCAAATTGTAGGCAGCCTGTTACGGCCGTCGGAGCTGTTAAAATATAAAACGCAGATCGAGCACCGGGATGATATCAGCTATCCGTTTTATCAGGATTTTGCGGGTTATGAGACTTGCGAGGCTGAGGCGATTAAGAATGTAGTGAATAAGGAAATCGAACACGGTCTTTCGGTAATCACGGACGGTGAGTATTCCAAATCGATGTGGCATCTGGATTTTGTCTGGGGCTTTGAAGGAATTGAGCGTTATATCGCGGATCACGGGTACTTTTTCCGGGATACAGACGGCACTTCTAAATATGAGACGCGCAAGGATATCGGCCTGCGGATTACAGGTGAGCTGAGCGGGAAGAACCATCATTTTATCAAAATATTCAAGGAGTTCCAGGAGCATGCCGGTGACCGTGAAACGAAGCTGTGCGTTCCGTCACCGTCGCATATTTTTGGAGAGCTGTCCTGGTCTGACAACATTGGCGGCAAGGATGCCGTTTACAAGAACAGACAGGAGCTGAAAGCCGGCCTCGTTAAGGCCTATAAGGAATTCGTGGGGGAATTTGCGGCTCTTGGCGGAAAAATCATTCAGTTCGACGACTGCCTGTGGGAGCTTTTTGCAGACGATAACCCAAACTCCCCGTATACCGGCGAAAATATCAATCAGGAGGAAGTACAGGCGCTTGCCACTGAATTCATTGATATTAACAACACCGTGATTGATTACGGACATAGCCTTGGCCTGAAGGTATGGACGCACAACTGCCGCGGCAATTATGATTCCCGCAACATGGGCGGGGGCTCGTACGTTAAGATCGCCAACCTGTTCCTGAAGCAGCTGAAGTATGACCGCTTTTTCCTGGAGTGGGATGATGAGCGCGCGGGTTCGCTTGAGGCTCTCGCTGTCTTCAAGGATCGCCCGGATACCGAGATTGTACTCGGCCTGCTGTCCTCCAAGACCAATACGCTTGATGATGAAGAGCGCGTAGTCAGACTGCTGAATGAAGCAGCGACGATTATTGATAAAGACCGGCTGTTCCTCTCCCATCAATGCGGATTTGCCTCCTGCGACGGCGGTAATGAGCTGACAGAAGACGAGCAATGGGCAAAAATCAACCAAGGGCAGCGGATTGCCAAGCAATACTGGCAGACCCAGTCTGTATAAAAAAAGATGGCCTTAGTCCAGCGCTTCGCTGGATTAAGGCCTTTTTTCTGTGAAAACCGTCCGCTACCCCTGCTTGCGCCGCACCATCTGCCGGTACTCCGTGGGCTGCATGCCCATGACCTCGCGGAAGGCACGGGTGAAGCTTTTGTAGCTTTCGTAGCCGACCAGCGGCGTAATCTCGACGATCTTATACTCCGTTTCGGCCAGGAGACGGCGCGCCTTATCCAGCCTGACATCGCGCAGGTATTCGGCGAAGCCCTTGCCGACGTTTTTCTTGAACAGGTTGGAGAAATAGGCGTAGTTCAGCGACACATGGTTGGATACCATCGCCAGATCGAGCGGTTTGTGGTAATTCTCGTGGATGAAGCGGATTGCCTCGTTTAGGTCCTGGGAGTTGCGGTAGCTGCACTTAAATTCGTGATAGAACTGGCTTAGCCGCAGCATCTGCTGCTGGAGCGCTTGAATATATTCGCGGATACCCGGATGATCATAGAGATTGCGCAGCGGATCGATATCCAGCGCATCCTCGCCCATGTAGGGGCGGATTACCCATTCGTACTCCTCCAGCATCTGCACCACCGCCCGGCATAGCCGTTCTGTATAGCCGATGTGATAGCGCTGCAGTACATTTTTATGAAAAAGCATAGAGATGCCTTCGGTGATCCGGCTGCCGCTATCCGCTCCGATGAACCGGAACAGGGCGTACAGCTCCTCATGGGGGAGCTGCCACTGCTGCACCAGCCCTGCCGTCTTCTCAGGCAGAATGCAGCGCAGCTCAGGAAACAGATAGCTGTGCTTATGCAGCTCCTGCACCTCGGTGTAGGCACCGGGCAGCGCCTTTAAGCCCTGCTGCGGCCCGGTTATGGCCGCTGTCGCCGCGATCTGCGCAGCCTTAAGCGCCTCGGGCAGCTTCCCCGTATCTGCGGCGGCGTCTACCGCCAGAATCAGATGCGGGCGGCGCTGCAGGCAGATGCAGCCTCCGCTGCCGTACACGCTGTAGGCTAGCGACTCCATGCTGTGGGCGCTGCTCGCGCCCGGCTGGTTGATCCGCCGCTCTTCGCTCAGCAGGCACAGCCGGTAGCTGGCCCACAGCTCCGGATGCTGCTGCTCCGTCCCGAAAGTCCACGCTTCGTCGTAGGCCGAGCCCTGCATGTACAGGCTCAGCTCCTTGCGGTCCGTCTCCCGGGCCATCCGGGACAGCTGCTCCATATCGCGGGATAGCGCTTGCCGGGTCATGATCTCCTGCCACACATGCTCCACCGAGGCCTGCAGATCCTCGCGGTTCACAGGCTTGAGCAGATAACCCTTTGCTCCCAGGCCGATTGCCTTCTGGGCATAAGCAAAATCGCCATAGCCGCTAATGATCAGGTAATCGACGGTCAGCTGCTCCTCCCGGGTCCTTGCCATCAGCTCAAGGCCGTCCATATCGGGCATGCGGATGTCGGTAATGACAAGCTGGATGCTGTACTGGCGGAGCAGCTGCAGCGCTTCAATACCGTTGGCCGCGCTAAAGATACTGTCCGGCTGCTGCGGGAACTGGCTCACCATTGCCTGCAGCCCGTCGCGGATATGCTTCTGGTCGTCCACAATCAGCAGGTTCATCAACTTCTACCATCCTCCCAGATTGACTTGCTCCCAAGGCAAACGTATGGTGACACTGGTGTAGGCACCCTGTACACTTTCAATCGAAAGCCCGCTGCCTTTGCCGTAATGCAGCTGCAGCCGTTTATGCACATTAGCCAGCCCCAGCCCGTTGCGGCTGGCGACAATCGGCCGGTCGGACTCATCGGCCATTTCCTCCTGCAGGCGGCTGAGTGTCTGCGGATCAATGCCGGTGCCGTTGTCACGGATTTCAATCAGCAGCATGAAGCTGTTCTCTACCCTCACGTTCATTTCGATGGCTACGCTCCCTCCCGGAGGCGCCGCATGATGCACGGCGTTCTCAACAATGGGCTGCATGCACATTTTGGGGATCGGGTAGCGCAGCACCTCAGGCAGAAGCTCGGCACGCAGCTCGAGGCTGCTTCCCTCCATAAAGTTAATGAAGCGGATATAGCTGTGAATATTGGCCAGCTCATCGCCCAGGCTGACGGTATCCCCGCGCCACTGCATGCTGTAGCGCAGCAGTGAGCCCAGCGATACCAGCGCTCCGGCGATGGCCGGCTGCCGCTCTACCTCCGCGCGCATCCGGATCGATTCCAGCGCATTGTACAGGAAGTGGGAGTTGATCTGCGAATGCAGGGAATGGAGCTGTGCATTCTTGGCTATTAGCTGCTTATCAACCACCTGGGTCATCAGCCGCTGGATTTCGTCCAGCATGCTGTTATAGCTGACAGCGACATAATCAATTTCATCACCGGAATCACTATCGCTAAGTCCGGTATGAATTTTGGCATCCAGCTGGCCCTGACGCACCTTGCGCATAGAGGCCAGCACCATCTCCAGCCGGCGAAAGATCCGCCGGGTCATATAGGAGATCATGACCATCATCATCAGCAGGACGCATAGCGTAATAGCCACCACAAGAAAATACCAGTTCCGGGGCCCCTTCATCAGCTCCTGATGGGAGGTGATGTCGACGATATAGGCGTTCAGCGGTGCGATATACCGGTACAATGCATAGTAGGTCTGATCGCCGGAAGTGATCTGAACGGGTTCATCATGCTGCAGCACATCCAGCCGGCTGTGAACGCGGGTAAGGATATCGTCCAGCTGCCCGTCTGCGACGAGAGCCGACGCATGGGCGGTATTAAATACGCTGCGGGAAGGCTGGCTTCCATCCATAACGACGGAGAAAAAGCTGCCGTCCCTCTCCTCCAGCAAATCGCTGAAAATCGCGCTATGCCGGGCCCGGATCTCCATAATGGTCGGCCGTTCGTTCTGCTTGCCCTGAAGCCGGACCAGTCTATAGTAAGATAAAGTGTGTTCCCCCTCCTGCAGGGAAAATAAGCGGAACGCCGCCCCGTTCTCCTCACGCAGCGTCATCCAGTAATCCTGCGGCCAGAAACGGTCATAGCGGTAGATTTCCGGCCATATCTCATGCAGGCCGGGGTTATCGACATAGAAGCTGAGCTGGCTGACCAGATCGTAGCTTTGGATGATATTATGCATCTGCTCATACTGGTTCTGCCGGAACTTTACCAGCTGCAGACCGTCAGCCTGCATGTCAGAGTGGATGAAATCCACGAAGCCTTTCTGTGTCAGCGCGGTTGAGGAAGCGTTCTCAAGCATCGTCAGCCGGCTGCGCAGCTGCCCCTCCAGGCGGGACACATGACTGCTGCCCTCGGCCATGGCATCCTTGTACAGCTGGGCCTCCTGTGTGCGGATGAACAGAAAGGATATTACAATGGCCGGGATCGCAATCATCAGGCTGAAGGCCAGAAACAGCTTCTGTGAGATCCGTGAATTGCGGTAAAGCTTCCTTATTGTTGTCTGTACGGCCTTCATTCCCATACCTCCCCATATTTGTAATATACCATGTATTACAAAAATACAGGCAGGCAATCAGCAAAATGCGCCTATTCACAGCAGACTCCACAGCAGGCGCTGCAAAAGGCTCTGTATAAGCAGGCAATACCGGCCGCCCTCGGGCAGCCGGCATCTCTATTAACTAATTCGCCATTTTGGTCTTCCGTGCATCCAGCTCAGCCTGGCGGAACTCTGTTACCTGCTGGAAGCCGTATTCGTCACGGCGCTCAAGGAAGCTTGCAAACACCTTGTCAAAAGCAGCCTCATCCTTGGCTGTAATCAGCTCCGGCAGCACTTCCTCCCAGTTCTGCGAAATCCGTGACCAGGCTACCGCAACCTCGGAATCGCCCAGCGGGTCAAGGCCCTTATAAATGCCGCTGTCAATATCAGCCTGGGCATTAGCAAAGTCCTCCATCTGCTTGATTACCGGTGCCTTCTCCGGTCTCCACTGGTTCACGATAACCGGGTTACGCATCATCCAGTACGTATCCAGCACACCGTATTGCTTCTCCAGTGTTTCGATATCACTTGCAATCAGGTTCACCATATCTGCCTTCAGCTGAGGCTTGCCGTCCACAGTCTCCCAGGTTTCGCCTTCCTTGCCGAGGAACAGATCCTGCTGCCCCTCTTCGCTGGCGAGATAGCTGAGGAAGCGGATCGCCCGTTCCGGGTTTTTGGTCGATTTGCTGATCATCGTGACCATCCAGCCGTCCATGTTGCCGGGGAACAGCTTGGCGCTGTTGCCTTTGCTGTTCTGCGGGCCGTCTACAGCGATATAGTAGGAATCCGGGTTGGCGCTTGCAGCCAGCAGCGGATTGACCGCCGTCATACCGGTCCATTCACGGATCATCATGAAATAGCGGGCATTGTTCGTTTTCTCCTCCACCTGTGTATCGGAATCCACGAGGAAGTCGACATTGATCAGTCCGCGCTCGTAAGCGGTGCGGAAGGTTTTCAGCCAGGTGAGGTATTCGGGATCGGTTACGCGGTCATACACCTTGCCGTCTTTTTCATGCGGAACAGCGAGCAGATTCTGCAGATACTCAGTCATCCCGTAGGGCACATTCCCTTGGGCAAAAAACGGGCTCATCGGCTGTCCCTTATATTCAGGATACTTATCCTTCAGCAGCTGTAATGCGCCAAGGAAGCCTTCCGGTGTGCTCAGGTCCGGGCTGCCCATTTCCTCATACAGGTCCTTCCGCACCAGGAAGGTCTGATTGGCCGCCGTCATGCCGGTCTCATGCATCAGATTCGGGCTATAGGAATCATTCGGAACCCCGTAGGTGTTGCCATTCTCCTGGCGGTACCATTTCAGCGTGCCGTCGCCGGCTACTTTGTAGAAATAAGGATCGTACTGGTCGGCCAGCTCATTCAGGGCGAAGACGTGATCGCCTTCCCAGAGCTTTTTGACAGCGGTTTCCCAGGAGCCCATGGAGATGAGGTCAGGCAGCTGGCCGGAGGTCATCATCAGGGTGATATGCTCATTCGCTTCACCGGAAGGCACTTCAAGCTTGACGTTGACGCCGGTTTTTTCCGTAACGTATTTCGAGGTCAGGCTCTCCCCCCAGGAATGGGCGTACCAGTTGGCTCCGACGAACCAGGTCAGGTCAATCGGGCTGGTGTCCAGCTTCCAGGCCGGCTCATCGGGATTCAGTGTGGCTTCTTCCTGCGGTGCAGCAGTAGCATCAGCCGGAGGTGCCGCCGTCGGGGCGCTTTCGTTATTGGCGGAATTGCCGCTGCAGGCGGCCAATGACAACGAGAGCATTGCCGTCAGCAGCAGGGTCAGGCTTCTTTTAACGGATTTACGCTTCATTAGAAGATCATCCTTTCGGTTTGGTTATCCCTTAATTGCGCCGATCATAACCCCTTTGACCAGATAACGCTGAATGAAGGGGTAGAACAGCAGGATCGGCAGTGTAGCCACCATCATGGAGGCGAACTTGATCGAGTTGCCGGGCAGCCTTGCCCCGAACTGGGCCATCGCCTGCTGCTGCATGAACGACATGGAGTTTTCGGCGATGATTTTGTACAGGATCGTCTGCAGCGGTAAAATGTCCTGCGAACGGATATAAATAACGCCCTGATAATAGTCATTCCAGTGATAAACGGCGGAGAACAGCGAGATGGTAGCGATTACAGCCATACTGTTGGGCAGTACAATCCGGAACAGCACACCATAATCCGATGCCCCGTCAACTTTGGCCGACTCCTCCAGACTATCAGGAATGGTGCGGAAGAAGCTCATGAAGATCACCATATTGAAAAAGCTGTACATGCCGGGAATGACGAACACCCAGAAGTTATCATACAGCCCCAGCTTCGTCATCAGAATAAAGGTAGGAATGAGTCCGCCTGAGAAAAGCATAGTCACCAGGGCCACCTTCATGTACACCTTGCGTCCGATCAGCGTCGTCTTGCTCAGGCCATAAGCGATAATGGCGGTGAACAGCACATGTGCCGCCGAGCCGATTATGGTACGCAGCGTGGTGATCAGGAACCCGTTCATCATCGTTTTATCATTAAAAACAACACTGTAGCTGGCCAGCGACAGCTGCTCCGGGAACCAGTTGACGGTGCCCAGCAGTGCCTGCTCCGGCGCGTTAAGCGAGTTAATCAGCACGAACCACATCGGGTACAGCGTCAGAAAGCATACCCCCAGCATTACTAGGGTGTTGCAGACTTCAAATACGCCGATGCTCCTTAAGCCTATGCGTCTTTTCACCGGTCTGCCCCCTTTCTAGAAGATACTGTCCCCGGTCAGTTTTTTGGATGTCTGATTCGCCATGAACAGCAGCCCCAGCGCCACGATGGAACGGGCAAACAGTACAGCTGTGGAGAAGGAATGCCGCCCTGACACAAGCCCCATGTTATAAATGTACAGGTCGAGGCTTTCCGCCATTTTCATGTTCATGTTGTTTTTCAGCATAAAAATCTGTTCAAAATTACTGCCCAGAATACCGCTCACCGCGAGAATGAACAGGATGGCAATCGTCGGACGGATGCTCTGCACGGTAATATGCCACATCCGCTGCCAGCGCCCTGCACCATCAAGCTCCGCAGCTTCATATAATCCGGGATCAATGCCCGAGATAGCCGCAATGTAGATAATGGCACTCCAGCCCGTTTCCTTCAGCGTATCGGTAAAAAAGGTAATCCACCAGAAGTATTTGGCATCACTGTTAAAAAGAATTTCGCGGTCCTGCAGCCCGATCGCCATCATCAGCTGATTGACCACCCCGCCTTCGCCGAGCCAGTTGAGCGCAATCCCGCCGAAGATCGTCCAAGCGATAAAATGCGGCAGATACGATATGGTCTGCACCGTACGCTTGAAGCGCAAGCTGCGGATTTCATTAAGCAGCAGCGCGAACAGAATCGGAATCGGAAAGCCTAAGATCAGCTTGATGCTGCTCATCCCCAGTGTATTGCGGATCGAACGCCAGAACCGGTCATCGCTCACGAAGGCCTCAAAATGCTTCAGCCCGACAAACGGTGACTCGAGCATGGGCTTAGCGATACTGTAGTCCATAAAGGCGATAACGAGCCAGAACATCGGAAGATAACAAAAAATAACCATCCAGACAATGCCCGGAATAACCATGCTTTGCAGCTGCCACTGTCTAAAAAACGCTTTCATTTGTTCCCCCCGGAATCGAACCATGTCTTATGTCCCCCCTTTCCTCTTCATCGTAAGAAAAAAGGCGCAGGAAAAAAAGGCCACCGTTTTTGCCGCCATCCCAATTTTTTGGATTCCGATATCCGTTTTACCGAAGTGCAGTATGCTGTGTTTACATGAGAGGAGTGTGCCAAGCGATGAGCAAGCTGGTGTGGGAACAGGATTTTGTAAAGAACGGGGGCGATCTCAGCCTCTGGAACATCCGGACGGGCAATGATCTGCTCGACCTGAATGATAAGCCCGTCTATCCGGGCTGGGGCAATAATGAGCAGCAGTTTTATACAGGCCGTGCCGATAATCTGTACTTTGATGAGCAAGGGCTGAACCTTCGGGCATGCCGTGAAAAAATAGAGCAGGACGGGCGGAGCTTCAGCTATACCTCAGCCCGACTTGATACAAGAAACCATTTCTCCTTCTGCTACGGAAAATTAGTTATTCGGGCCAAGCTGCCTGTCGGCCAGGGCCTGTGGCCGGCAATCTGGCTGATGCCGCAGGATTACGCCTACGGCCCGTGGCCGGCGTCCGGCGAGCTGGACATGCTGGAGGCCAAGGGCCGCCTGCCCCGGGAGATTGCCGGTACGCTGCACTATGGCAAGGATCTGGACAGCAAGGTAGTCGAGGAATTTACCCATGAGCTTGCGGACGGTACGATCAGCCAGTTCCGTGATTACGGCCTGGAGTGGAGTGCGGATTCCATCCGCTGGCTGGTGGACGGCCACTGCTTCGCCGAGCGCCGGCTGGAGCCCGGTATGCCGTTCGACCAGCCGTTTTATCTGATCCTCAACCTGGCCTTGGGCGGCTGGTACGACAACAATGTAGCGGTGGATGAGGACAGCCTGCCAGGGGTGATGACGGTGGCTGGGATTTGGCTGTATGAGTGAGGCCGGTGACCGAAATGAAGAGCAAAAAGGCCTCTGATTTCGGCCCGGACAGCCAAATGGCCGAAATGAAGGGCAAAAGTGCCTCTGATTTCGGCCCAGAAGGCCAAATGGCCGAAAGGAAAGGCAAAAGTGCCTCTGATTTCGGCTCAGACGGCCAAATAGCCGAAAGGAAAGGCAAAAGTGCCTCTAATCTCGGCGCTACCATCCCCGGGCTTGCTTGGCCCAACCAAAAAGGTACCCAACCGGGTACCTTTTACACTTCTCTGCACATCAAATCCTCACTCCAGCTCCCGCACCGTCTCCCCCTCCACCAGCACCGGCTGGTAGTAGGTGCTGTTCCTCAGGTCTTTCTTACCCTGCAGCTTCTTGATTACCCATTCGGCGGCGTCGCGGCCCATCTGCTCCTGCGGGTGGGTCAGGGTGGTCAGCCTGATGTTGGCATTCTTGGCAATGTAGGAATTGTCCTGGCCGATGATGGACAGGTCCTCCGGGACGGAGATGTCCAGCTGGCGGCATACATTTACTGCCTCCAGGCCGACCTCGTCGTTGTAGCAGACGATGGCTGTCAGCATGTCCCTATTTTCGCTCAGGAATGTCTTGAGGCTGCCCTGCAGCACCTGCTTCGTCTCGGTATCAAAGGACAATACCTGCTCGGGATGGAACCGCAGCTTCGCTTCGCCGAGTGCCTTGATGTAGCCCTTCATCCGGTATTTGCCCTGCAGGTCATCCATCTTGGCAATGATGCCGATCTGGGTATGGCCCTTGGAGATCAGCTCCTTGGTAGCCAGATAACTGGACTGCACATCATCGAGGCAAAAGAACGGCACCTCCAGCTCCTCATAATACGCATTGATCATGATGAACGGCACGTCCTGCTCCTTGAAGGACAGGTAGTAGGCGATGTTAGGATTGTACAGGTTACTCTTCGTAGGCTCCACAATCAGGCCGTCGACCCCGAAGGACAGCATCATCTCCAGCGCCTTCTTCTCCTGGGCTACATCATTATTGGTGCTGGCCAGCAGCAGCGAATAATTATCCTCATTCAGCCGCCCCTCAATCCCGCGGATAATAGAAGGAAAGATATAATCTGAGAGGTACGTGGTAATGACCCCGATCGTCCGCTTGCTGGAGCCGCCTGCCGCTTTGGAACGGAACTGGCTGCTGACATAGGTGCCGGAGCCCTTTTCGCTGCGTAAAAAACCTTCATTAGAC
Source organism: Paenibacillus sp. FSL R7-0273 (assembly GCF_000758625.1). NCBI lineage: Bacteria > Bacillati > Bacillota > Bacilli > Caryophanales > Paenibacillaceae > Paenibacillus > Paenibacillus sp. FSL R7-0273. The sequence continues at coordinate 7,214,904 of NZ_CP009283.1, read as the reverse complement.
AGCTCCAGAATCGCCTTGCGCACCGTCTGCCGGCTGACGTTATAAGTCTCCTGTAAGGCCAGCTCGGTAGGAATCTGTTCGCCCACACTATAGGCTCCGGATAGAATATTGCTTTTTATATCATCAAAAATAATCTGGTATTTTGTCTTCATCGGACTCACTTCTTTCGAGGTAGTTCAGAACGGAATGTAATACCCGTGTAAAAGTTGTACGTACATATTGTAACACAGATATTAGCTTATTATAGTCTATGAGCGCATATGTATAAACATAAAGTTAATTTGTATGTATATCTTACAAGTTGTATTGACAAATGTACGAACAAAAAATATACTGGAGCTGTTAAAGGGAAGCGCCTTCTTTTTATTGTTAAAATTATAACAGGTTGGCTTAGGGAGGAGTAACGTGGGCATGGATCAGAACATCAGGCAAGCGATACTTGAGGGAGGAACCTCACTGGGTATCGAATTTGGGTCCACACGTATCAAGGCGGTACTGATTGACCGGAAGTTTGAGACGGTTGCCTCCGGCAGCTATGAGTGGGAGAACCAGCTGGTTGACGGATACTGGACGTATGATTTGAATGATATCATCAAGGGCCTGCAGACTGCCTACAGTGAATTGAAGCAGGAAGTACAGCAGAAATACGAAGTCACCCTGAGCAAGGTGGGGTCGATCGGATTCTCGGCCATGATGCACGGATATATGGCTTTTGACAGCAAGGGAGAGCTGCTGGTTCCGTTCCGGACCTGGCGTAATGCGACAACCGGAGCTGCGGCCAAGGAGCTTACTGAGGCATTCCAGTTCAATATTCCTGAGCGGTGGAGCATTGCCCATCTGTATCAGGCGATTCTTAACAAGGAAGAGCATGTGCCGGACGTTGATTTTGTAACCACACTGGCCGGGTACATCCACTGGCTGCTGACCGGAACGAAGGCAATCGGCATCGGCGATGCTTCGGGGATTTTCCCGATTGATGAAGCGGCGCAGGATTATAATCCGGCAATGGTCAAGCAGTTCGATGAGCTGATTGCAGCTAAGGGCTATTCTTTGAAGCTTGGAGAGCTTTTGCCAAAGGTGTATCATGCAGGCGAGCAGGCAGGCGTACTCACTGAAGCGGGTGCTGCGATTCTGGACGTGTCCGGGGACTTGCAGGCAGGTATTCCACTGTGCCCTCCTGAGGGTGATGCCGGAACAGGCATGGTTGCTACCAATAGTGTAAGAAAACGCACCGGTAACATCTCTGTAGGTACCTCTGTGTTCGCGATGATCGTGCTAGAGAACGATCTGTCCGCTGTGTATCCGGAGATTGATATGGTTACTACGCCGGACGGCAGTCCGGTAGGGATGGTGCATGCGAATAACTGCTCCAGTGACATCAACGCATGGGTTGGCCTGTTCCGTGAGTTTGCGGAGGCTATGGGCTTCCAGGCGGATTCCGGCAAGCTGTTCAGCGTGCTGTTTGGCAAGGCGCTTGAGGCGGATGCCGACGGCGGCGGTCTGCTGAGCTACGGTTATTTTTCCGGGGAAAATATTACAGGCATCGAGAAGGGACGCCCTCTCTTCGTACGCTCGCCTGAGAGCCGCTTCAATCTGGCTAACTTTATGCGTACGCACCTGTTTACCGCTTTTGCCGCGCTGAAGATCGGGATGGACATCCTCACGAAGAAGGAGAATGTCGCAATCGACAGCATTCTGGCGCACGGCGGCTTATTCAAAACACCTGTGGTCGGACAAAAGATCGTGGCTGCCTCGATGAACGTACCTGTCTCCGTAATGGCAACAGCCAGCGAGGGAGGTGCCTGGGGGATGGCGATTCTGGCCGCGTTCATGCAGAACAGGGAGCAGCAGGAGCGTCTGGACGATTTTCTCGATAACAAGGTATTTAAGGATACGGAAGGACAGGTCATTCATCCGGATGCAGCTGACGTTAAGGGCTTTGAGCTCTTTATGGAGCGGTATGTGGAAGGACTGGCGATTGAGCAGGCTGCTGTAGATCATCTGATAGAGAACGGGAGGGGTTAATGTGTTAGAGCAATTGAAGGAAGAGGTATTCCAGGCCAATCTGGATCTGCCTAAGCAAGGACTTATCAAGTACACCTGGGGTAATGTCAGCGCGGTTGACCGTGAGCGTAACCTGTTCGTCATTAAACCAAGCGGAGTCAGCTATGAGAAAATGAAAGCCAGCGATATGGTCGTTGTCGATTTTGACGGTAACGTTGTTGAGGGCGATCTTAGACCTTCCTCAGATACACCGACCCATGCTGTGCTGTATAAGCATTACAAGGAAATCGGCGGCATTGTGCATACGCACTCCATGTGGGCAACCGTCTGGGCGCAGGCGGGCCTTGATGTTCCGGTTATGGGAACTACACATGCTGACACCTTCTACGGCGCTGTACCTTGTACCCGGTTCCTCACACAAGAGGAGATTGACCGCGGGTATGAAGCAGAGACAGGGCATGTAATCATCGAGACGTTTGAGCAGCGGGGCATTGATATTATGGCGGTTCCCGGCGTACTGCTGAAGGGTCATGGACCATTCACCTGGGGCAAGGATGCCCATTCCGCTGTTATGAACAGTGTGGTGCTGGAGGAAGTGGCTAAGATGAACCATTTTGCCCGTGAGCTGAATCATTTCGCCGAGGAGCTGCCGCAGCGGATTCTGGATAAGCACTATTTGCGCAAGCACGGCAAGGATGCCTACTACGGCCAGAAGTAATATTGGGTACGGATTACCCTACTATCACAATTTAAGAGAAGAGGATGAATATAAATGACAACAGTTAGTGACAAGCAGTTCTGGTTCGTTGTTGGATCGCAGCATCTGTACGGAGAAGAAGCACTCGGAGAAGTTAAGGCCCACGCCCAGGAAATGGTCGATGCACTGAATAACAGCGGCGTTCTGCCTTACCCGCTTGTATTGCAGGATCTGGCAGTCAGCGCGGACAAAATCACCACCATCATGAAGGAAGTTAACTACCGTGATGAGGTTGCGGGTGTAATCACCTGGATGCACACTTTCTCCCCGGCCAAAATGTGGATCCGCGGCACCAAGCTGCTGCAGAAGCCTCTTCTTCACCTGGCTACCCAGTACAATGAGAGCATTCCTTGGGCAACGATCGACATGGATTTCATGAACCTTAACCAGGCTGCCCATGGTGACCGTGAGTACGGCTTCATCAATGCCCGCCTGAACAAACAGAATAAAGTGGTTGTAGGCTACTGGCAGCGCCCTAATGTACAGAAGCAAATTGCCGAGTGGATGGACGTAGCGGTTGCTTACAACGAGAGCTTCAACATCAAGGTTGCCCGCTTCGGCGACAACATGCGCAATGTAGGGGTTACTGAAGGCGATAAAGTAGAAGCTCAGATCCAGTTCGGCTGGACCGTTGACTACTTCGGTATCGGCGACCTTGTTGCTTATGTAAACGAAGTAACGGAAGAAGAGATCAATGCCTTGTTCGCTGAATATGCAGAGCAGTACGATTTCGATTACGGCAGCTACAGCAAGGAAGCATGGGAAGCGAGCGTTAAGGTTCAGGCCAGCTACGAAATCGCCCTGAAGCGTTTCCTGGATAACGGCGGCTACAATGCCTTCACATCGAACTTTGAAGACCTGCACGGCATGAAGCAGCTTCCGGGTCTGGCTGTACAACGCCTGATGGCACAAGGCTACGGCTTCGCCGGCGAAGGCGACTGGAAGACGGCTGCCCTTGACCGCCTGCTGAAGGTAATGGCCCACAACGTGAACACCGGCTTCATGGAAGATTACACGTATGAAATGGCAGAAGGCAAGGAAGCGATTCTGCAGTCCCACATGCTTGAGGTTGATCCAAGCCTGGCAAGCAGCAAGCCTAAGGTGCTGGTATCACCGCTGGGTATCGGCGACCGTGAAGATCCGGCCCGCCTCGTATTTGACGGCAAAGCAGGCGAAGGCGTTGTTGTATCGATGGCAGACTTCGGCACACACTACAAGCTGCTGATCAATGAAGTGGAAGCATTTGAGCCAGAGGTTGCAGCTCCTAACCTTCCGGTAGCGCGTGTTCTGTGGAAAGTTAAGCCTAACTTCCAGGACGGAGTGAAGGCCTGGATCGAGAACGGCGGCGGTCACCACACCGTGGTTTCCCTGAACCTGACTACCGACCAGATCGTCAGCTACGCTAAGCTCGTAGGCTTGGAATATGTAATCATTAAATAATCTAATTATTCAGAGGAGCGGGTAAGCGTTGGCTTGCCTGCTTTTTTTGTCGCTTTTTTAGGTTTGACAGCTTCTGTTCCCGATGATAAGATACGGCTAACTATGAAAAGGAGGACTGCGGCTATGACCCCATCCATGCGCTTGAGATGAGTACCCGAAAGAGCAATTTTCACCATTAAGGTGGGCTTTTTTGGGTTGCTTATCTGTACGTATGGACATAGGCCGTAATCCTGACGGTTTATATGCAGAGCCTTATTTGGCTATGCCCTGTTCCGACGCGTAAAGCAAGCAGACTCAAGCCCACTGGACTTGAGTCTGTTTTTTTTGACTAACGGCTTGGCTGCTTCAGAAACGAAATCCATTTACTTTTGGGAGGTACAATTTATGAATCATATGCACTGGAAGAGGACATTCGCTTTTATCTTTAGCGGTCAGATTTTCTCGATTCTGACTTCATCGATGGTGCAGTTCTCGATTATCTGGCATCTGACAGAAACGACAGGGTCAGCCTCTGTGCTGATGATCGCCGGGCTGGTCGGCTTCCTGCCGCAGGCCATCCTGGGGCCGTTCATCGGCGTCTGGCTGGACCGCTGGAACCGCAAGCGGACCATGATCATCTCCGACAGCATGATTGCTGTCACCAGCCTGATCCTGGGCGCTTACTATTTATGGGGCGACCCGAGCCTGTGGGTTGTGTATGTCGTACTGTTCATCCGCTCCGTGGCCTCTTCGTTCCACGCGCCGTCTTTCCAGGCGGCCGTCCCGCTGATTGCCCCGGAGGACCAGTTAACCCGGGTAGCGGGCTGGCAGCAGATGGTCTTCTCCGCTTCCAGCATCCTGGGACCGGCGCTTGGGATCGCCGTATACTCGGCTACATCGCTGGGAACCGTGCTGCTGCTTGATGTGGCGGGCGCACTGATCGCTAACGTCATGCTGCTGATGGTGAAGATTCATCAGCCGAAGCCGGAAGTGGTGCAGGCACCGTCCTTCCGGCAGGAGTTCATTCTCGGCTGGCGGACCTTTGTTTCCTCTAAGCAGATTGTCTTTATTACGATTGCCATGGCAGGCTTTAGTGTTGTCTTCATGCCGCTGGCCATGCTGTTCCCGCTGATGACGCTGGAGCACTTTGGCCGGGGCGGATACAGCGCGAGTGTTATAGAGGCGGTATTCGGCATCGGCATGATCATCGGGGGCGTGCTGCTGTCGGTATTGTCCTCCAAGTGGCGTGACTCCACCTATATGAGCGTAAGCCTTGTTATTATCGGCCTGACCTGTCTGCTGAGCGGAGTTGTCGGCAGCGGAGCCTTCGTGGCCTTTGCTGTGCTTTCCTTCTTCATGGGCGCTGCTGCGCCGCTGTTCAACGGCCCTTATATGGCTATGATCCAGAAGGCTTACGAGCCGGAAACGTTAGGGCGCGTCATTTCGCTCGTTTCCAGCATCGGGATGCTGTCTTCTCCAATCGGGCTGGCCCTGGCCGGGCCGGTTGCAGACCGGTACGGGGTGCAGGTGTGGTTTTTCTGGTCGGGCATCGTTGTAGCGGTGATCGGTATCATTGTTTTTCTCAAGTTTTACGGAAAGGCTGAGGAGGAGCAGGTACAGGGTTAGGCGCACGTTAAGTATAAAATTGGCAATGAGACTTTTTTCACAGCTCTAATACTCACACCGCGAGTAATATGTTAGAATATCAGAATGCATTAACGCTTCACCAACTTAATACACTACAGGCTATGAATGCTATGGATCACACTATAGCAGGAGCAGCTTCTGGAGAGACTGCGGGCTACCGCAGCGCCGAAGGGTTCACAATCTCAGGCAAAAGGACAGAAGAGTACTGAATATTTATCTGCCTTGCGGGCTGCTGCCCGCAGGGCGGGTAGTGTTTGATATTCTTATGAGCCGGGAGATTGGATGATCGTATCCAGTCTCTTTTTTTATTGGCAGCAGCAGGCTGTAATCATAAGGGGGAAACAGGCATGGCAGAGTTAAAGAGAGAGCTGGCTAACCGGCACGTACAGTTAATCGCAATTGGAGGAACGATTGGAACAGGGTTATTCCTGGGATCAGGGCGGGCGATTGAAAAGGCGGGTCCGTCGATCATGTTCACTTATCTGATTGTGGGAATCGCTGTGTTTTTTGTAATGAGGGCACTGGGGGAACTGCTGCTGTCCAAGGCGGGGTACCAGTCCTTTACGGATATAGCTGAGGATTATTTAGGGCCTAAGGCCGCTTTTGTCACAGGCTGGACGTACTGGTTCTGCTGGATTATGACGGCGATGGCCGATGTCATTGCGGTAGGGGTCTATGTGCAATACTGGTTTGATATCCCGCAGTGGATACCTGCCGTCATCTGTCTGATTATTCTGCTGGGACTTAATCTGCTGACCGTCAAAAGCTTCGGCGAGCTGGAGTTCTGGTTCGCATTAATCAAGGTGGTTACGATTCTTGCCCTGATCGGGCTCGGGATTGTCCTGCTCGTCATGGGCTTCAAGACAGATGCAGGAGCGGTAACGGTCCGCAATCTGTGGCAGCATGGCGGAGTATTCCCTAACGGCATCACAGGCTTCCTGTTCTCCTTCCAGATGGTCGTGTTTGCTTATGTCGGTGTAGAGCTCGTAGGGGTGTCGGCGGCAGAAACGGCTGATCCTGAGAAAAATATCCCGTCAGCGATTAACAAAATCCCGCTGCGGATTCTGTTCTTCTACGTTGGCGCGCTGTTCGTTCTGCTGTGCGTTAACCCGTGGACCCAGCTCAGCCCGGCGGAGAGCCCGTTCGTAAGAACCTTTAGCCTCGTGGGTATTCCGGTTGCTGCCGGGATTATCAACTTCGTCGTCCTGACCTCAGCTGCGTCGGCCTGCAACAGCGGGATGTTCTCGACCAGCCGGATTCTCTACAATCTGAGCCGCAAGGATCAGGCTTCTGCCCGGTTCGGCAAGCTGAACAAAAATCATGTGCCGGCCAATTCGCTGTTCATTTCTACACTGGTTGTTTCAGCCGGTGCGCTGCTGAGCAAGCTGGTTCCGGAGCAGGCCTTCGGCATTGTGACTACGGTCAGCGCCATTTGCTTTATTTGGGTCTGGGGCGTAGTGCTGGTATGCCACATCAAATACAAGCGGAACCGTCCGGACCTGCAGGCTGCCTCCAAATTCAAGGCACCGTTCACTCCGGCAGTTAACTATATGGTTCTGGCGCTGTTCGCAGCAATCCTGATCATTATGCTGATTGCCGAGGAGACCCGTCCGGCGCTGCTGTTCACTCCGGTCTGGTTCATCCTGCTGTTCGTCCTGTATCTGGTGAGAAGCAGGAAGCAGAAGAGCCGCGGGGAGACCGGAATTAATACCGGTGCCGGGAACCATATCCAGCTGTAGACACAATAAAAACCACTCCGTTAACCGGGGTGGTTTTATTTATATCGGGCTATCTGTATCCGCTAAGGAACAGGCACATAATCGGCGTGATAGCGTCCCTTGGGCACGATCATCGGCGAGCCGGCAACCGGGTCCTTGATTACCGCGCAGTCCAGTCCGAAGATGTCTTTGACCAGGGTGCTCGTAATAACCTTATCCGGTGTGCCTTCAGCAACCAGCTTGCCTGAATGAAGGGCAAAGATATGGTCGGCATACCGGGCCGACAGGTTAATATCATGCAGCACCATGACGATGGTAGTGCCGTGCTTGCGGTTCAGATCGGTCAGCAGGTCCAGAATCTCTACCTGGTAGGTGATGTCGAGGAACGTTGTCGGTTCATCAAGGAACAGGATATCGGTCTGCTGCGCCAGTGCCATGGCGATCCAGACGCGCTGGCGCTGGCCGCCGGACAGCTCATCAATATGATGATTGGCGAATTCCGTAATCTTCATAATCTCCATCGCTTCGGCAACGGCCTCATAGTCCTTTTTGCTCCAGCTGCCGAAGAGCGACTGGTGCGGAAATCTGCCCCGGCCGACCAGATCAGCTACGGAAATTCCCTCCGGAACAATCGGCGACTGCGGCAGCATTCCGACCGTGCGGGCCAGGGGCTTAGAGGCGATTTTGGCAAGCGGCTTTCCGTCAATCGTAATGGTGCCGGAGGAGGGCTTGATCAGCCGGGCCATCGTCTTCAGGAGCGTGGACTTGCCGCAGCCGTTGGAGCCGATAATGACGCTGATTTTGCTGCTCGGCAGCACAAGGCTGACATCCTGGATGACCGTTTTATTCTCATAGCCTGCTACGAGGCGTTCGACTTTAAAAGTATGCGCCTGATTCATTATAATTCTCCCTTCCGGTTCATCTGGATCAGCAGGTATATCAGATACGGCGCTCCGAGCAGCCCGGTGATTACACCTACCGGGAAGCGGGTCACGAAGGCGAACTGGCCGATCAGATCTGCCGCCAGAACCAGAACAACGCCAACCAGTCCTGAAGGGACAATGCCGGAGAAGCCGGCCCCGGTCAGTCTTTTGGCAATCGGTCCCGAAAGGAAGGAGACAAAGGCTATCGGACCTGTTGTTGCAGTGGCTATAGCAATCATGCAGACAGAGCCGACAATCAGCAGGATCCGGGTCTTGTCCGTATGTACGCCAAGTGAGGATGCAGATTGTTCCCCAAGCTCCAGAATATCAAGGTGCTTGCCCAGCAGAATTAGGATAGGCGCACAAATGATTACTGTAAGCACAAGCGGAGGCAGCTCACTCATCTGCGAGCCGTTGAGACTGCCGGTCAGCCAGCGGATAGCTGTAGGTACATCCTTCTCCGAGCTGATCAGCAGAAGATAGGAGATTATGGCATCGAGCATCGCCTGTACGCCAATACCAACAAGGATCAGACGCCCGATGGAAAAGGTTCTTCCTCTGGACAGGATATAGATCAGAATGACAGTAGCCAGACCGGCAAGGACAGCGGCCAGAGAAACCACAGCCCCGCCGGCATGAAGGATAACAATACAGAACACAGCAGCCGCACTGGAGCCGGACGTAATCCCGATGACATTCGGATTAGCCAGCGGGTTACGCAGCATCGTCTGGAAGGTGTAGCCTGCAACGCCAAAAGCAAATCCGGCAAACAGGCCGGCCAGCATCCGCGGCAGACGGATTGTACTCACAGCAAAGGAAACGCCCTTAATCTGCTCTCCCGAAAGGGCCCGGATTACCTCCGAAAGCGGATAGATGGTATTTCCGAGCAGCAGCATAGCTATACAGAGTGCACAGGCAAGAACGCCCAAAAGGCTGGTAACCAGTATCCAGCGGCGGCGTCTTTGCCGTCTGCCAGCCATGATAAATTCGGTTGAAGGTAGATGATTTGTCATAAGGACCGCACTTTCGATCTCATAGCTAATATGATTAATATCGGTGCTCCGATGAACGCTGTCACAACACCGACTTCAAGCTCTCCGGGGCTGCCGAGCAGCCTGCCGCCGACATCGGCTACGGTAAGAATAATAGCTCCGGCAACCGCCGACATGGGAATGACAAAACGCAGATCAGGGCCCAGAATAAGGCGGATAACATGGGTGGATAAAAGGCCGATAAAACCGATCGGGCCTGCAAGCGCCGTTGTTGCACCGCAAAGGACAACTCCTGCGAGAGCGGCGGTAAACCGCAGAAAGCCTGTCTTAACACCGAGTCCGGTGGCGACATCATCGCCCAGGGCCAGCGCATTCAGCGCAGGCGCTGTCAGCACGGCAATCAGCATGCCGGCGATCAGAAAAGGGATGAAGGTGGAGATGTTATCCCAGCTTCCTGAACCGACGCTGCCCACCTGCCAGAACCTGAATTTATCCATAACATAGGAACGCGGGATCATGATGGCAGTGACGAGAGACGAAAGGGCCGCGCTTGTCGCAGCACCCGCCAGAACGAGCTTAATGGGGGTGGCTCCGCCACGCCCCATTGAACCTATTCCGAATACGAATACTGCAGTAAGCGCAGCTCCGGCCAAAGCCAGCCAAATGAATTGGCTGGCTGAGCTTATGTTTAGAAAGGCAATTCCGCACACTACGAACAAGGCAGCGCCGGTATTGACTCCCAGTATACTCGGGTCCGCAATAGGATTGCGGGTGACCGATTGCATAAGCGCCCCGGATACGCCGAGCGCTGCACCGCACATTATGCTGAATACTGTCCGGGATATCCGCTTGCGGACTACGTTGGCTCCGAAGGACTGCACGTCCGGATGAAATAAACCGTCGAGCAGCTCTCTTAAGCTGGTCACACGCGAGCCCAAGGCCAGCGAGGCGACAATGCATAAGCCAAGCAGGATGAAGCAGAGGATCAGGACCAGCGTGAAATTCCGCGGGGTATGCAGGGCTGGCTTTTTATATTCAGAAGTCTCAGAACTATTCATTTATCTTGTCGATAGCTCCGCCGATCAGCTTCAGATACTCATCAATAGTGTAGGCAATAGGCAGCGGGTTAGGCGTTCCGGCAGCAACAAGCGGTGTATCGCTGTCGATGAAAGCAACTGAACCGCGCTCAATCGCAGGGATTTTGCCCAGCAGGGAATCTGCCTGAAGAGCCTTCAGTAGTTCGTCATTGCCATATCCGATAATCAAATCTGCATCGTTGAGTGCTTCTACGTTCTCGGAACTCAGGCTCAGAGAGTAGCTTGTCGGATCCGTAATCTGGCTGGTGATGCTTTCCGGATATTCCATTCCCAGCTCGTACAGGAAGGAGACGCGGGAATCAAGTGGCGCATAGATATGCAGCTTGGACAGGTCGTCAGCGGAGAAGTTAACCCATACGACTTTTTTGCCGGCGATTTGCGGATAGGCAGTCAGCTTTTCGTTCACCAGGTCCTCGGTGTCCTTGATCAACTGCTCGCCTTCGGCCTTCATGCCCATGCCTTCAGCAATCAGGTTAACCTGCTCACGCCATGTGGTGGTCCAAGGGGAGACCGGGTAAGCGACCACCGGAGCGATCTGGCTCAGTGTGTCGAAGTCTTCTTGTGTGATGCCGGAGTAAGCGGCAAGAATGACATCCGGATCAGCATCGGAGATCGCTTCGAAATCAAGGCCGTCTGTATCCTGGAATACGTTTGGATCGGTTACGCCCAGCTCGTCCAGCTTCTGTTTGGTCCAAGGGAGCAGACCGCTGTCGTCCTGAACGCCGAAGTTTGCTGCCGAGAAGCCCACTGGAACAACACCCAGCGCGAGGGCAACGTCCTGATTACCCCATTGAATGGTAACTACACGCTCAGGCTTGCTCTCAAGTACAGCCTCGCCCAGTGCAGTTTTGATTGTAACCGGATATTGAACGGCATCTGTAGCAGCCGGTGCTTCTGTAGCAGCTGGTGCAGTGGTAGCCGCAGCGTTTGTCGGGGAAGCCGCACTATTTGAAGCATTGTTGTTACCGCAGCCTACCAGCGCAAGTGTAAGCGCAAGCGGAGCAAGCAGCGTTCTGAAAGTATACTTTCTTGTTGTGTTCATGTGTTTCATTTGTGTGACCCCATCCTTTATATTGTGTATTTAACAATACTTGATAACGATTCTCATTATCGAACAATATATATGCAATCGGGACCGGTGTCAATAAAAAAATGGTAAATAAAATTTGGATTGCCCCGGCCTTTGGTATATTTAGATTGTCAATATCATGCGCAGCATTTAGCTCTGGTTGTCCGGGCATAGTATAATAAATGAGGATATTTCCAAGAAAAATAGAGAGGAGCCTGCTTACATGGCACAATCACTGCAAGGAAAAACAGCAATCGTAACCGGAGCTGCAAGAGGAATCGGAAAGGCAACGGCTATTGCGCTTGCCAAGGAAGGCGTAAATGTAGGCCTGCTGGCCAGAACAGAATCGCTGCTGAAGGAGCTGGCTGCTGAAATCGGGACCTATGGGGTTAAGGCTGCTTATGCGGCTGCAGATATCTCCTCAAAAGAGCAGGTAGATGCGGCGGTTGAAGCACTCAAGAATGATCTGGGTGCTGCGGATATTCTGATTAACAACGCGGGGATTGCTACATTCGGCACACTGCTGGAGATGGACCCTGAAGAGTGGAAGGGGATGATTGACGTCAACCTCATGGGGACCTATTATGTTACCCGTGCTGTGCTGCCGCAGCTCATCGACAAGAATGCCGGTGATATCATTAACATCTCCTCGACTAACGGACTGAACGGCGCAGCTACCTCCAGTGCTTACAGCGCCTCCAAATTTGCCATGATCGGCCTGACCGAATCCCTGGCCCAGGAGGTCCGCCGCAACAACATCCGTGTATCGGCGCTGACCCCGAGCACGATTGCAACAGATCTTGCACTGGATCTGAACCTGATCAAGGAGAACAATGACGCGAAGTTCGTCCAGCCTGAGGATATCGCAGAGTTCATTATCGACCAGCTGAGATTGAACCCGCGTGTGTATGTGAAGACGGCGAGCTTTATTGCTACGAATCCGTTCTGATCCGCGGACAATGAATAAGAGGCCATCCCGGGAGGGGTGGCCTTTTCCTTGTCTGCTGCAGGCTAACGGTCAGCCGGATAGCTCAGCCTACCCCGTCCTTTTCTAATAAGGTGTAGAAATGATCACGGTCCTTATCATCGAATTTGCCGAGCGTACCCACTCTGACGAACTCATGCCCGCCATAGATATCCATTTCCTCCCCATCCTTGGTGTATAGCGCAATCATATTGCCCTCCCGGTTGAGTTCCATATAGCCGAAGCTGTCTGTTTGGGGGGGGTCACCATAAAAGAGCGTAAATCTGATTTTGTCCACACTATGCATGCGGGCTCTCCTTTCCTGCCGTATATCAGCATTCCGGGATTAATTGTACAGGAAGATGACGGGGCTTGGAAAAAGCGGCCAGGCCGCACAAGCTGCGGAATAACTTCTTCTTGAGCAGCTCTAATGGGGAGTTGCCGGCTCTGCCGCCTAATTACGAAATATTTCTTGACGGGAGGAGATTTCGCGGTTAATATACCTTGCTGGATTAGCAGCCGCTTTGCAGGCTAGAGGCACCGATTAGATCAGCTCCGTGCTTTTTTCGGCCGAAACACTCAGCGTCACTCTCCCTCCGCCGGAAGGCGCCGCATTCTCCAGTTTCAGCGTTCCACCGTGCTGCTGCGCGGCCGATTCGGCAATGTACAGGCCCATCCCGTGATGCTTGCCGGAGCTGCGGCTCTGGTCGCCCATGTAGAATTGGCTTGCCGCCTCCCGCAGCCCGGCCGGAGAGAAGCCGCAGCCCGTATCTGTAACTGTAAAATATACGGTACCTTCACCGTTCCGCCCGGCCTCAAGTGTCACCTTGCCCTGCAGTGGCGTATGCTCTGCCGCATTGGCCAGAATATTGACGATTCCCCGCTGGAGCAGCTCCTTATCTATAAATATCCTCTCAGGCAGCGTCTCTTTTGCAATGACCTCTACCGTAATGTCCTTGCCTGAGGACGAGGATAAGGCCCGCAGCTGGCTCTCCAGCTCGGCAAGGAAATCCGTCAGCCGTACCCGTGCCTTCCGGTGCCGGGGGGCTGCCTGTAGACTGGACAGATCAATGACCTCCTGCACGAAGGCTTCAATATCCCCGGCACTTTGCAGAATATATCCGTTATACTCCCGCTGGTGCTTATCCTGGGCAGTTTCCTGCAGCAGCTCGGCATTGCCCCGGATAATGGTGAGCGGGGTCTTGATGTCGTGGGCGAGCGCTGAAATCTGCTCCCTGCGGGACCGCTCCAGCTCCCACTGGCGCTTCAGTGAAGCCTGCAGCGCTTCCTTCATCCGGTCCAGCGAGGCCAGCATGTCGTCAATTTCCCTGATTCCGCTTGGCTGGACGGTGAACTCCAGATTTTCCTGCCGGATGTTGTCGGTCGCTTCCTGCAGGCCGGCCATTTTCTGCGATAGCCTGCGACCAAACCGGGCGGCTAGCACGGCTGCCAGAGCGAGTATACCAAGAATGAAGAGTAGTATGCCCAGCAGCTGCGGATTTGGCAGACTGCTGCGCAGCAGCGGAGAAGCAAACTGCGGCGTTAGCGTATAGCGGAAGATCCAGAGCTCCTCTCCGTTAAGGGCAGAGCTATAGAAATAGGAGCCCTGGTTCTTGCCTTGCTGAATAAGCTCCCGGGCAAGAGCTGCGTCGTCCGGATTTAGACTGCCTGTAAGCAGCTTCCCTCCGGCTGTAAATATAGCGAAGTCCGCCAGCTTCGGAATGGCAGCAGCTGCACCTTCGTTACCCGCTTCAAGCGTAGCCTTAACAGCCTCAATCTCCTTCTCCGCATAATTGGCGGGCAGAATAACACCGGCCGAAAAAGCAGCTGTAAACAGGCCGAGCAGCAGGACCAGCAGCACAATGGTTCCCCCGCTTAAAATTAGGAGATATTGCAGAAAAAAGGTGCGCAGGCGCATCCCGGGTGCTCTTTTTACAGCTTCCACTTGTAACCAATCCCCCAGACTGTCTCAATGGCCTCAATGTCCGCTTTGTTCAGCTTGGCACGGATATTCTTGATATGCTCTGTGATGGCGCTGCTGTCACTTTCCCCGTCAAGCCCGAAGACTGCCTCATAGATATGCTCCTTGGAAAAGACCTGCCCGCGGCTCCGCGCCAAAAATTCGCAAATGTCATATTCGCCTTTGGTCAGAGGAATTCTGCTGCCGCGGGCGAGCAGCTCCCTGCCGGAGAGGTTGAAATGAACGAGCTCGGAGTACAGCACCTTCCTCCGCTCGCGGGTTTCCCGTCTGAGGTGGGCATTGATCCGCGCCCGCAGCGCGCCGATACTGAACGGCTTCATAATATAATCGTCCGCACCCAGCCCGAGCCCGTACATCAGGTCGCTCTCCAGCGTCTTGGCGGTCAGAAAAAGAATCGGACAATCCACCGCCGCGCGGATCTCCCGGCACAGTGTAAAGCCGTCTATACCGGGCATCATCACATCGAGCAGTATGAGATCATATGAACCCAGATCGCTCCGATGCACGGTGGTGGAGTCCTGAATGGTTGTTACCAGATGACGGTCGGCGCCCAGGGCACTGCGGATCAGTGCAAGGATGGCGGGCTCGTCGTCGACGGCGAGTATGTTGGCCATATGCATTCCCTCTATTTAATAATAGTTGTTTATCTAAAAACGATATCTGATCTAATGATCAGCTGACCGCCCTTCCCAGCGCTGGAACCAGAGGCAGGAGAGGGCGGCAGCCAGCAGTGTTGCCGCTACACATAGAAGGCTTCCGGTATCGGCCTGCGATAAGGCAGGTGATAGGGGAGTCCCCGAGCTGGCAGCTGCCCATATGGAGGTGAACCGGGCTGCCCAGGCAAAAGGGACATACGGCCAGATGCCCTCACCGAGTCCGGTAAGCAGCAGGGCTGCGATCAGACTGCCTGTAATGCCCATTCCAATCGACGGGCCCCGGCCAAACCGCAGGCTGATGAAGCCGTGCAGCAGATAGAGAAATACAGTGCTTCCTGACAGAATAAAGGCGCTGCTCCAGTAAAAAGCCATACCCGGGCCATCCTGGCCCAGGACATACCGGAACCCGGCGCCAAACAGGACGGCGGCAAGCAGAATGGCGCCAAGGCCGTAGAGCAGCAGAAGCAGCAGCTTGCTGGCGTAGACCTTGGTCCGCCGGGCGGGCAGCGCCAGCATTCCCTGAAATCGCCCGGCCAGCGCTTCCTGCTCCGCTGCCATTGAACAGACCAGAGCAATCAGTGTTGGCAAGGCACAGCCCAGCACCTGGAGATAAGCCAGCACCTTGTCGTCAGCACTCCATGGGGAGTAAGAGTAATACGCCAGGAATACCGACACTGCGATGAGCGGGGCCAGCAGATGAAGAAGCAGAAACGGTGTGCGGCGGGTTTTGAGCAGGTCGGCCTTGAACAGTCCGAGTAAAGAGGCCATTCTAATGCGCCTCCTGTCTGCGGAAGCTGCGCGCTGTCAGGAAGAACAGGCTGCCAAACCAGGCGAGGGAGGCCAGCACATCCCGGAGGATCGTGTCGGTGCTTCTCAGCGGACTGCCCTCCGGGACCGGCAGGCCGTTAGGCAGGATATGCAGCACCGGGCACATCAGCCGGAAAGGAATGGTGTAAGGCATGAAATCCCAGAGTCCGCCCATATCAAAGGTGACCACGCCTGCAATATTAAGGGCCATATTAATCAGAACGGCGGCAAACAGGCCGAGCCGGGCCGCGAGGAACAGGCAGAGCGGAATCTGCCACAATAATGTGACGAAGATCAGCAGACTTCCGGCCGCACTGTTCAGCAGCGGCAGCGTTGGACCGAACAGCCAGCCGCTGGAAGTAACACCGGTGAAGAACAGCAGGCAGGTCCCCAGCAGCCAGCCTGCGACGGCGGCGACCTTGGCCGACCAGAGTGCCTGCGGGCGGAGGGGCAGCGCCAGCAGGGCGCGGTACTTCAGCTTGGCATCCTTCTGCACCGCGAGTGAGCAGACCAGGGTCAGTGCGCCCGGCAGAAGCATCGTATACCACCAGTTATAGGCTCCGGTCTGAAAATACCGCCCGCCCATCAGAAGGGCGCAGAGCAGCAGGGTGAGCAGCGGGGTAATCCATACCAGCTGCGGAATAAAGGTGCGCCGCCATTTCAGCTGCTCCGCGCTAATGAGTCTAAGCACCTGCCTCACCCGCTCTCCGGCCTGCGGCAGCGACCTGCATGAACAGGGCTTCCAGCTCCGCCCCATGCGGCGCAGCCCCCTGATACCCCAGCCGTCCGCCGGCGATAATCCCGATCTGACCGGCCACCTGCTCCACCTCGGAGAGAATATGGCTCGACAGAATGACAGTGATCCCCTGCCCCGGGAAGGAACGGATCAGCTCCCGCAGCTCCTGAATTCCGATCGGGTCGAGCCCGTTCGTCGGCTCATCCAGAATGAGCAGCTTCGGCTTGTTCAGAAGTGCAATTGCGATGCCGAGTCGCTGCCTCATGCCCATCGAGAACTGGCCGGCCCGTTTCTTTCCGGTATGGGACAGATCGACGATGGCGAGCGACTCGGCTATCCGCGATTCCGGCAGCCCGAGCGCCATTGTCCGCACCTGCAGATTCTCCCGGGCCGTCAGATTGTCATACAGCGGCGGTGATTCAATCAGGACGCCGATTTCGCTCAGATCCTTCCGTGCCCATTCGTGCCCCTGATAGGTAATGCTCCCTGAATCCGGCCGCAGCATCCCGGCGATCATCTTCAGTGTCGTCGATTTCCCGGCACCGTTCGGCCCAAGCAGCCCGTAGACTGTGTTCCGGGGTACGGAAAGCGACACATTGTTTACGGCGGGCTGTTTTTTGAAGCTCTTACACAGATTAATGGTTTCTAAAATAATGTCCGGCATATTATATCATCCTTTCCACTTAGACAGTGTAAAGGGGAGTTATAAGGAATTTGTAAGGAACCCGGAACTGGCCTGCCCGGACCAATAAAAAAGATGCCCCAGGCCGTCGTTACGGCTAAGGGGCATCAGGAGCTGCAGCTTATTCCCCGGCAATGCCGGAGCGTTCCACACTCTCTACGAAGTGGCGCTGCACGAACAGGTAGAGAATCAATATCGGCAGGATGGTCAGAATACAGCCGGCCATTACCTGATTGAGCCCGGTCGGTGCCATCCCGATGGAGCCGGAGGTCATCTGCGACATCGTCTCTGCAGCCTGGTTATTTGTACCGTAGAACATCGCCAGACGCTGGGACAGATTATAGAAGTTCGGCGTCGTCAGGAAGGTGTTCGGCTCAAAGTTATCGTTCCAGTGCCATACCACCGAGAACAGGAAGACCGTCAGCATGGCCGGCTTGGCCAGCGGGAACATGATCTGCCAGTAGGTTCTGAACGGTCCCGCGCCGTCGATCCGTGCCGCTTCCTCCAGCACGTTCGGCATTCTGCGGTAGAACTGGATAAAGATCAGGACGAACAGCGCACCCTTCAGGCCGTGGCCGAACATGGACGGCACCACAAACGGCAGGTGCGTATTGATCCAGCCTAGATCGCTGAAGAACAGATACAGCGGAACCACGATTGTCTGCGGCGGCACGAGAAAGGTGAACAGCAGCAGCACGAAGCACAGCGTATAGCCGGGGAACCGGTATCTGGCAAAGCCGTAGCCGACCAGCGAGCAGCTGATAATCTGCAGCGCCGCGCTTCCGAAGGAGATAATCGCACTGTTGGTGAAGCCGCCCCAGAAATTAAGCGAGCGCCAGGCCAGGCTGTAATTATGGAAGCTGAGCGCCTTCGGAATCCATTGCACCGTAGCATCCGCCACATCCTGGGCCTGCATCATCGACTTGGACAGCATATACAGCAGCGGGTACAGGAAGACGAAGGTCAGGCTGAGAATCACCAGATAATAAAAGGCGATATTGACCACCTGCAGCGACCGCTTGATGATTCTGTCCACTCCGCCGCTTTTCTTCAGACGACCCGATACCGCTTCGAGCGGGGCAGTCCGGGCAGGGCTTACGCTTTCTTTTAACATCGTCTATTTCCTCCCTTCAGTGGTGCTGAGCGATTTGCGGAATAAGAGGAATACCAGACCGAGAATCAGGAAGATAATGACGAAATAGATCCAGCCCATAGCCGAGCCGTAGCCGAAATCATTGGTTTTAAAGACGACGTTCAAAATATGGGTCATCATCTGGTTATCCGCCTTGGTAAAAGAACTGACGATACTGAAGAGCGTGTTGACCAGCATCATGGGCATAATCATCGGAAATGTGATTTTCCAGAAGCCCTCCCAGGCGGTTGCACCGTCACATTTGGCGGCTTCGTACAGGGTGATGGATATCGTCTGCAGGCCGGCCAGGAAAATCAGAATCTGAACCCCGGAATCCCACATGACCAGCGTCAGCGATTCTGCATATTGCAGCAGTGTTTCCAGCAGATCACCGGGGATAAAGGCGCTCAGCTTGCTGTACAGGTTCTCGTTATAAAAGATTGGCAGATTCGCCGCACCCTGGTCCATCAGCTTGCTGAGGATCGCCCCGGAAGCAATGATGACCGGGAGGAAGAAGATGCCGCGGAAAAAGGTTTTGCCGACCAGCTTGCGGTTCAGCAGAATGGCGCAGAACAGCGAGAAGATCAGGATCAGCGGCACCTGGGTCAGCATGGACACCATGGTATCCTTCAGCAGCGGCAGGAAGTTAACATCCGTGGTGAACGCCGCGCGGTAATGATCTGTTCCTACAAAGGAGGCGATCAGGCCGTTCTGGCTGACCTGCAGCTTTTGAAAGGAGTAGTAAAGGGAGCGCCCGAGCGGGATAGCCATAAACAGCAGGAAGCCGATCAGCCACAGGGAGATAAAGGAGTAACCTTCCATATAATAGCGTGCGCGCATTGATAATCTTGATTTTTTCACTTTATCATCCTCCTGTCACCGCATATCCGTAGGCCGCCACCTGCTGCCCTCCGGCGTTGACAGCGTAATCGTTGTAGTTGGTAATGATGCTTACGCCGCCTTCATAGGTGGTTTTGAACACCTGCGCCTCCAGCTGCTCATGACCGGTCATTTGCCGGCCGGCCACACGGCCGAACAGTTCCTTCATGTCCAGATAGGTCTGTGCAGAAGGCTTAAGCCAGTCGTCCACACTGGAGGTGAACAATCCGTTTTCGAGCGTCCGCTGAAGATCGCTGGTTGCCGCATAAGTCAGCTTATAGCTCGGCAGTGCCCCGTACTCAAGTGCGCGGAGCAGCTGCTTGCGGGAATCGTCGAACAGGTTGACCGGAGCTGAGGTATACGGGATCAGGCCATGCACCACAAGCTGATAGAACGGGATAGCGCGGTCGGTATAGACAAAGCCGCTGTAATCCAGCGGTACCTGATCGATTCGGTCCGCTGATTCAAGCGCATAAGCATATCCGTAATCCACGGCAGTACGGAGACCTTCCTTGCGGTATTGCTCCAGTGTGCCGGTGTATACCTCTTCTGTCTGGCGCCGGTCCGACAGTGAGCTGTTATCTTCATCGGAGTAGAGCAGGCTGCCGAAATGCTCAAAGGCAACACCGGCTACTCCAAGCTTGCGGTAGCTGTCCAGCTCGGAGGATGCGCGCCCGGCAATGACATCCGGCTTCAGCAGGTAGAAGTGGTCGTCAGTGTTCCAGCCGGATGATAGATAGTAGATGTACTGCTTCAGCACCTCACGGTTAATCCCCCGGACCGCTTCCTTACCGGCTTTGACGGCGCTGCTGTCCTGATAAGGCTTGACGTAATTGGATTTCAGATACAGGCGGACGCCTTTTTCTGCGACATAGGCCTGAAGCTCCTCTAGGCCTTTGCTGCCCCCCAGATGCTTATCCGCCGGAAAGTGGTCCGGCTGGTTGCCAAGCAGTCCGTTCTTGGACCAGCCTGTTACTGTAATTTCGAGCTCGCTGACCCCCTCAGCCTGATAACGGTCAATGATTTCCTGCACCTGCCGGAAGGTAGTCATTTCAACAAAGGTGGAGCCGATGATTTCATCACGGGAAATGCCGCCGAGCACCTCCAGATACAGCGGGACCGCCGCAGGGGCAGACTCCTGAATCTGCTGGCTGTTAAGGAGATATTGGCGGTACTCCTTGGCCATGCCCACGTAATCCGCATTGTCCCCCTGCAGCAGCACATAGCGTACAGCCCGGCCGCTGTCGATCAGCTTGCCCTGATAATACGGGATCTGGCCGGAGCTGCCGACGAAGATGACGTCATCCTTGCGCAGCGTAAACTCACAGGAGGCCCGGTAGAGCGGGATGGCGCGGATGCCTGACGGCACGCCGTTGATTTTGGCGTCGGTATCGCCTTCGGTGACGATCGCCAGATAACCGGTGCCGCCGTGATACATCCCGAAGACAGGCAGGGCAATGTTCTTCTTCAGCGGTGCCGCCTTCTGCCAGTAGCTGTCGGTGATTTCATGATTTTGCGTGATGAAGGTCTCGTCCCCGCCGTAAATATACTCGGAATAGCCCTTCAGATAGGTCGGATGGTCAGGGCGGAATTCCAGCAATGCGCCCGAACCGTCGGGCAGCATCATGGCTCCCTCCGCCTTTTCCCCGGCGGCATGAAAGAACGGCAGCACCTCGAGGCTTGTAAACTTGGCGCTGCCCGCCTCTTTCAGATATTCGCGCGGGATGGTGGCCTCGAAGCCGTCCTCTGTCAGGCGGTACTCCAGCGCGAAGCCAAGCTGCAGGCTGGCAAAAGCAAACTCCGCCCGCACCACATCCTGCTCCAGCGTCACCTTTACACTGGAGTCCTCGTCCTTGAGCGGGTAGATTTGAGTAATATCAGCGCCTTGGGTATACCGGGCGTAGACCGGCGCTGCCGTGTATTTAATATTGTTAGGCATAGCTGTCTTCTCCAGCTGCGGAGCACCCAGCCACTCTGCGCCGGTCACCTTATCGGTAATCCGGATGTTGCCTGTCTGCTCATTTACATAAAGCGTGTAACGGTCGTTCTCGAGCGCTTTTGTCCCCGGTGCCACTGGCAGCAGCTCCGGTTCAGCCGTGGAAGCAGCGGGCGCTTCGGCCGCGGCTTCGGGTGCTTCCGCTGGCGCTTCAGTCAACGCCGGGACGGCAGCCTCTGCCTCGGCGCTGCTCCCGGCTGCCGCAGGCTGCACGGCAGACCCGCCGGAGGCCTGGCTGGCGGAGCCCTGCAGCGGCCGTATACCTACAGCTGCCGTTACTAACACCAGCAGGATAACGAGGATGCCGCGCAGCTTTTTATTTATTCTCATTGTGCTTTCTCCCCCTTACGCGCGCAATCGCAGCTCTTTGAGCAGATCGATCATAAATGAAACGAATTGGTTGGAAATGCCGAACAGCAGTATCCCTACGAACCAGATGATGCCGATGCCGGCAATGCTGATTAATGTGATCATAACGACCTTACGCAGCTCAAAATCATGCAGAATCTTAACCTTGAGCAGATACAGCCAGGCCACCCATAGAATCAGGGACTGATGCAGAAGGTTATAGGTGGATGCTTCATCAAGCGCCAGCACCTGTGTCAGCAGCGTCACCGGGACGGCCAGCAGCATATAAGGCGCGAAGGCAAAGGCGCTGCCCACGAAGATCTCCTTGAATTTGCCTTCTCCGTCCAGAATCGTGCTGACGCCCCAGTTGGAGATGCACCAGGTCAGCCAGGGAACCGCCAGCCAGATAAACTCATGAAATACAGAAATCTCATGCGGCTCCCGGGTTTCGAAGGCATAGCCGGTAATCAGGATGGAGAGGGTTTTGGCAGCAAAGGTCAGGAGCACCATGAGAATGCCCTGATACCAGAAAATCCGCCGTCTGCCCTGAATGTCCTGATAGAACTGATAAGGGTGGGTGACCACCTGATGAATCATTTGCAAGGTGTACATTACAGCTCCCCCTTTGCCGCAGCAGCCTTAACCGCCGCTTTTTGCCCGTACAGCCATGCCAGGAACCGGCGGTATACCTTGGGCATTCCCCAGTACAGCAGGAGAAGCAGGGCGATGGTCCCGGAGAAAAACCAGGTGAAATGCTCGCGGATAAACACCTTGCGGTATTCGCGGAACGCCGAGGAATAGTCGGCTCTGGAATTCGAGAGCTTGAAGTAATCCATCGCCTCCTGATAGTTCTCCGCTTTGTACAGCGCCTTGCCGATAGCCTGGTAAGCCATTTCGTAATTGGCATTGAGGCGGAGAACCTCCTGCCACAAGGCTTGTGCCTCTTCATACTTACCGTCCACATACAGCAGCGAAGCCTCGTGGACCAGCTCGGCGAATGGAGTAGCCCGGAACCGGTCAATTCGGCCCCGGCCTTTATCGATTACGTAAAGCAGCCCGTCAGAGGTCTGATCCACGGCGGAGGGCGTCACGAACAGGCCGTTCTGCTCGCCGATTCCGCCGAAGCTGAACAGCAGATTGCCCAGCTTATCGTATTGAAATATTTTACCTGTCTGCAGATCAAGCGCGGTGATGAACCCGTTCCTGTCAACACTGATTCCGATAAAAGAAGCCATGCTGAACGGGCCGTCGGTATAAAAATCGCCGTAACGGCGGTTCCCCGTGTTGAGTGTATCGACGCCGACCGGCGAGAGCCGCTTGATCTGGTTGTTCTCTTCACCGAGCGTAGTGCTGTAGATAAAGCCCTCTTCGTCGATGTCGACATTCGAGAATTCGGAGGGGCGCACGGCCGCGAGCTGGCTTTGCTGCTCCTTGGTTGCCACCAGCCTGATCAGCAGCCGGCTCCAGGAGAACCCTACATGGTTAGCCCCGTAGAAGCCTTTAAATTTACCCGTCGAATCAATCTGCATCAGACCCTGGGTATTTCCGTCACTGACCACATACATGTAATTGCGTTTATCTACGATAAGCTTGGAGGGGGAGTAGGAGAAGTTCGCTCCCAGCAGTGTGCTGTCCGGCTTGGGAAATTCCTGCACATATCCGCCCTCTGGATTAAACACTGCGATCCGCTGATTCTTTGTGTCGGCCACATATACCGTCCCGTCAGGCTTGACGAAGATTCCCTTCGGCTCCTGCAGCTTGCCGCCGCCCTCGGCATCTCCGATGATCTTGATCGGCTCACCGTTCTTATCCAGATGAATGATCCGGCTGTTGCCTGTATCGACAATATAGAGCGTATCGTCTTCGGCAATGAACAGCGACTCGGGGTTTTTAAGCGCCCCGGCTGCGGTACTGCCGGGATCGATGGATGAATCATACATATATCCGTTGATCGAGCTGACCTCGCTGCCGGAACCGGTCCATGTATATCCCCGGTAAGGGGCATCGGCGGAAGCCGTTCCCGCGCATGCCAGAAGGGGAAGGAGCAGTGTGAAGACCAGCAGGGCAGCCAGCCTGCTGCTTAATCTGTTGCTTCTGTTCATCATCTCGCCCCCTATTCCTTCAGCCCGGAGTGGGCCATTGTCTGCAGCACCATCCGCTGTGTGATCACAAAGACCAGCAGCGTCGGGATAATCATCAGGAAGCTCGCCGCCGCCAGGGTACCGACCCGGGCGACTACACCGGCTCCGCCGCTGATGGTCTGAATCGCCAGCGGCAGGGTTTTCATTTCCTGCACGGTCGTATAGACCATGGAAGGATAAGGGTCGTTCCAGGCCGCGATGAAGCTGAACAGGGCGAAGGTAGCGATGGCCGGCTTCAGCATCGGCATGACAATTACCCAGAAGACCTTCCATTCCGAAGCGCCGTCAATCCGCGCAGCCTCCAGAAGCGCGTCGGGCAGCTGGCGCAGAAACTGCGTCATCAGGAACATCCCCATCGGCGCAGCCAGGTACGGAAGAATCATCGCCCAGTACGTATTCATCAGTCCGCTGCGGCTGATCAGCAGATACTGCGGAATCTGCAGCACGAGCGGCGAGAACATGAGCGCGGCGACGATCATATTAAAGATCGCGCTTTTGAAAGGCATATTATGTTTGGCCAACGGATAGGCCGCCATAGCGGAGATGACCACCCCGCCGAGCACGATACCGGTGGTCACGATTACACTGTTGAAAATAAACCGTGAAAACGGCACCGCAGAGGTTCCCGTAATGAGCAGCAGGTCGCGGAAATTGATCAGCGTCGGATTGACCACGAAAAACCGCGGCGGGAACAAAAATAGCTCACTGGTCGGCTTAAATGCCGTTACGGCCATATAGATAAGCGGCAATAGCATCAGCAGACCGAATATTGTAAGGAACAAATAGAGGGCAATGCCTCCGAAATCGATCCGCCGCCTTTTGAATTTGAACATCCTAATCCCTCCCCAGCACTCTGAAGATGAGGCGGTTCAGTCCGAACATCAGGAAGAACAGCAGCACGGCAATGGCCGAAGCATAGCCCATTTCAAAGCGGGTAAATGCATAATCGAACAGATGGGCCATGATTGTATGCCCTGCGTACAGCGGGCTGGGAAACCCGACCAGCCGCATGCTGACATCAAACACGGTAAGCGAGCTGACCACCTGCATAACAGCCCCGAACAGCAGCTGCGGCTTGACCGACGGAACCGTAATGTACCACAGCTGCTGCCAGCGGTACTTAATCCCGTCGATGGAGCCCGCTTCGTACAGATCGCCGGGGACATTCTGCAGTCCGGCAAGAAAGGCAAGGAAGCCTACGCCCATGTTCATCCATAAGGAAACTATGATGATAACCGGGACGATGGAATCGACATTTTGCAGGAACAGGTACGGCTCATTCAGAATGCCGAGCTGGATCAGCCAGTGATTAAGCAGCCCCTTGCGGTCGCCGGCAAAGAAATAGAGCCACACAACGGACATCGCTACCGCGCTCGTAATGGAGGGCAGGTAGAAGCACAGGGTATAGAAGAACCTGTACTTCTGGGGTATCTGGCTGATCAGCCAGGCCAGCAGAAAGGCCATGATGTAACCTACAGGCCCGGTGATGAAGGCGAACTTCAAGGTAATGCCGACGGCCTTCAGGAAGATGTCATCATCCACGAACAGCAGCTTGTAATTGGAGAAGCCGATAAAGTGGGGGGCTTCAATAATGTTGTAGTAGGAGAAGCTGAGAATGACAGACATGACGATCGGCACAATGGTAAAAATGGTAAACAGGAGCAGGAAAGGGGCGAGAAAATAGTAGGACACCTTGTTTTTCTTAATATCGCCCCATAGCCGGGCCCATTTTCCCGGCGTCCGGGAAAGCTGCAGACCCGCATCCCCGTGCTCCGCAGGCACAATAATTTCACTGCTCACTTCTGCTCTCCCCCTCCTGAGTCGCCGGAAGGCTTGGTTACATCAAGCCCGAATTCCTCGCGTTTTTTGTTCAGCTCTTTATTGATCTCACGTACGCCCTGTTCCACAGCTTCACGCGGATATCTGCCGTTAAGCACAATTTCATTCCAGATATTAGCGATATAGCGGGTCGTATAATATCCGCCGAGCACAACCTCGCGCTCCTTGAACCATTCCCATTGCTCCAGAATGGCATCGATATCCTGCTGCTGCCACGGCAGCCGCTTTAGCGCTTCAATATTGGCGGTGTTCCAGCGGGCCTCAACCCCCAGCAGCGATTCCAGCTCGGAGCCGAAGCTCTCCTGGGCATCCGCACCGGTCCACCATTTCAGAAACTCCCAGGATTCCTCCTGCATCTCGGAGTCACTGAAGATCATGGCTGTCTGGGCCAGCCCGCCGGTGGAACGGTTAACCCGCCCGTCCTCTTGTTCAATGCCCGGCATCGGCTTCATGCCCCACCAGCCGGTTAGCTCCGGAGCCGCTGTAGAGAGCAGGATGTAGGTGGAATAATCGGCCACCCCGATCGGCATCTCGCCGGAACGGAAGCGGTTATAGAAATCCGCCTGCTTCTGCAGCTTATAGTTGGTAAAGAGGCCGGTCCAGGTCTTCATGGCCGTCAGTGCTTCCGGCGAATCCAGCGCCGACTGAGTGCCGTTATTCTTATAGAAATCACCGCCATACTGGAACAGGAACGGTGCAAACTCATTGATCGCCAGTGCAGGATTGTTGGGAGCATGCGGATAATAGAAATCCATCCCGTTCTGCTGAAGCAGCGGAATCAGCTCCATGACCTCCTGCCAGGTGTCGGGAATATCCTCATCGGTGATCCCAAGCTGCTCCATAATATCCTTGCGGTAAAAGAGCATGCTGAAATTCTGATTCTCCGGCAGCGCATAATCGCCGTCGCTATACTTATAAGGAATAAGTGCGCCTTCTCTGAACCGGGAGGCAACCTCATCATAATCCGCGAAATCATTCAGATTAACGAGTGAATTACGGACGGCAAAATCAATGGGCACTTCGCCCTCTACGCCAAGCGCCACATCGGGCGCCAGTCCTGCCGTGCTCGCCAGCAGCAGGATCTGCTTCTGATCTGCGGCCACAGTAGGGATGACATTCACATTGACCTTGATGCCGGAATTCGGGGTGAAATCCTCATCAATCATCTGCTTGATAATCTCAGCCCAGTCACGTCCGCGGGAGACCCATACCTCAAGCACCTTTTCATCCTTGTAGGTATTGCCGATGCCGCTGTAGTCCTTGGTGAACGAGCTGGCGAAATCATAAGCCATCGTTCCAACCCGTGTATACCAAGGAGCTGCATCCTTCGGCCATGGCTGGTCTTCCGACTTCACAACAATGTAGTCCATAACGATGCTCTGCTTCATCAAGCCGTTGACCCATGTGCCGAGCGAGGACTGCAGATCAGTAAATTGCTGCAGACGGCCCGGAATGGAGGAGGGCTCCTCAGCCATCTCCAGAAACCGGTCGCGTGCCTCATACAGTGTGCTCAGCTCCGAGCTGCCCTGCTCAACACCGAAGTCGTACATGGCCTGCACAGCTTCATCCAGTGTCCGGGCCATCAGATGCAGGCGCGGCACCAGATTGGGTATATTCTGTTCAAGCTTCCAGTCTCCGTTCGGGTCCGGATTCGTGCCGGTCACCTGTGTGATTTCCCGTGACAGAAGCGACATCTTCTGTGTCGTACTCAGCACATCCTCAATCATCGGGCCGACGCTGGACACCTGGACCTCCATGCGCAGCGTGTGTTTGCCTTTCTCCAGGTAGAAAGCATAGGCTCCGTCATCATTGCCAAGCCGGTTCACCTGCCATTCCGCCTTGTAAGGGAACTTTACGGCATTCATCTCCTGAAACGGCACCTGGCCGTCAATCATAATCCGCCGTTCAACGGGAATTCCGTTCAGGAACCATTGTCCGAACCGGATGCCGATGTTATATAAGCCGCTCTCCGGCACCTCCATTTCCCATTCGGCCCACTGCCCGCCCGTGCGCCAGCCCACGCCGCCGAAGCTGTTGAGCACAATTGCGTTTTTGTCGAAGGGCTCGGTCAGCGGCTCACGGTCCTCAATCCGTTTGAGTGTCGGGTCGGAGCGCAGCACGGACGTTTCCGCCTGCACCTTTATGACCTGGTTCTCTGCAGATTTGTAGCCCTTGGCCTGATATTCCTGTTCGACCTCTGCATAGGACGGAAGGGCTGCAGGCGAGAAGATCCTCAGCTCGCTGAGTGCGGCAGGCTCACGTATGGCTTCCAGCCTGAGCGTGTGCTCTCCCTTAGTCAGATAGAAGCGGAACGGCTCTCCCGTACGCGCCTCGGCATCACGGAATTCGCGGTACTGCCAGCCGCTGACCTCGACACGCTTCGGATTAAATTCATTTCCCTGGTTATCGCGCCAGGGCTCGCCGTCTTCCGCCCACATGCGCTGGAACTCCATTTTCTTAACCTGTGAGAACAGATACTCGCCGTCTACCTTCAGACTGCGGATTATAGAGGAACGCTTGCCCGGCAGCGCGTAGTATTCCATTCCCATCTGATAGAAGCCGTCCGCCGGAACGGTAACTTTATATTCTGCCCAGCTGTCTTCTGTCTGCAGCGCCAGTACGGGTCCTGTCTTTCCGCCCAGTCCGTCCATCAGCTCAGTACCGCCTGAGCTCACAGCAGAGTAGCCTGCTGCAGGCAGTACAAGGGCGAAATTTCCCGCATCGGCAGCTTCGCTGCTCTGAAGTTCCGTGTAGTAGCTTGAATAGGACGGCTCCAGCTTGGAATTGACACTGTCCAGCTCAAGAACGGAGCTCTCGTCTACACCGGTATACTCGGGAATGCCGGCCATTGCAGCATTATCAAAGCCGCGAGACTCATTCCACCACACCAGGGAGAGTGCCAGAACTACCAGAACCGACAGACTTACTTTATATTTTCGCAGTATGCGCAGCACGCATCCTTCTCCTCCCATCGTTACAGGCTGTCCGGAGCACCCGGACAAATGCAGGGGGACAGCTCCGGCAAATGCAGGCTGCCCCCTGATATCCTCCTGTTTATTGCTGCATGGCTTGCTTAAAGCCGGCGATTTCCTTGGCAGCCTGTGCCGCTACGTCATCGCCGATCTTTTGTATAACGGTTTTGGAATCCGTATTTTTGGCGAGTGCATCGCCGATGGCGGTGATGAAGATCTCCCAGCTCTTATTGTCTACCGGAGTCAAATGCTTGATAGGAATATCATTGCTGAGCTGCTCATACAGCTTGAATTCCTCCTGGCCGCCTAAATATTCGTTTTTGGTGTTGGCATACCAGTCCAGGCCGGAAATATCCTTGTAGCCAGGCTGAATCGAATGCTTGGTCCAGATTTTCCAGGCATTCTCGCTGCGCATGGACCACTGGATGTAGGCCCAGGCAGCTTCCTTGTTCTTGCTCTGCGCAGGAATGACGAAGCTTGATCCGCCCATACCGACGTTAATGCCT
The DNA here is from genome assembly GCF_000758625.1 of Paenibacillus sp. FSL R7-0273. NCBI lineage: Bacteria > Bacillati > Bacillota > Bacilli > Caryophanales > Paenibacillaceae > Paenibacillus > Paenibacillus sp. FSL R7-0273. The sequence goes on along the minus strand of NZ_CP009283.1, from coordinate 7,185,639 downwards.
ACCGGCAGACGGGTTGCCCGCCACTTGCCGGCCAGTTCCGGGAAGGTCTCCTGCAGTCCGCGCGCACCGAACGAGCCGGATACGATGCCGACCATGTCGCCCTTCAGCACCAGCTGCTTGCCTTCATCGGTGGTGTAGCCGAGATGCGGAGCCCATCCGAGCTGCTGCCCGCGTTTGGTAATATCGAGCACCTTGACCATTTTGTCTGTGTTGCGCAGCCAGTTCATATCCTTATCAAAGTAGCCGACCTCATCCCCGGCCCAGACAATCGGGCCGTCGCTCCATTCCATGAAGTACTTGCCGTTTGCCTTGAGAATCTGCACCAGGTTCAGGAAGTTCTCTTCATCCTGCATGTATTCGCCAAGCTCGGCAGGTTCGCTGGGCAGGCCCAGCTCTTCAAAAATATCAGCACGGTAATAATACACACCAGGCGTCATATCCCAAGGCATACCAAGCAGCTCGGAGCTGTCCGGTGTCATCCAGCGCTCCCAGTTGAAGGGATGGACGAGATCCTTGTACTGGCCGGCATTATAGGGCTCCTCCAGCAAATTCTCCAGAACGTGGCCGGTCATATAGCGGTGAAGCTGGTACATTTCCACCTCCGCCACATCCGGTGCGCCGCTGCCTGCGGCAATGGTGGTCTGCAGCTTGTCATGCAGATCTCCAAAAGGCATAACCACGGTGTTCAGCTTGATGCCGGGATATTCCGCCATAAAGGCCTGGCCGATCTCATCAAAGACCTGCTCATTGAAGGCCCAGACCGTTACTTCACCGGTGATATCCTTGCTTGGCAGGGCGTCAGCGGCGCTGTTTCCGGCGGCGGTGTTATCACTGGCAGCCGGAGCTGCGGTAGCTTCACTCGCAACAGTATTTGTTTTATTTTGGGTGTTAGATGAATTATTGACTGACGATGTGGCAGGCGCGCTGCTGCAGGCTGACAGAAGCATCATTCCCGTCAGCAGTACCGGCAAAGCGAGATTTCCCCTTTTTTGAATCATCAAACAAACCTCCCCTTATAATGTGCTAATCATTGCAAAGTCTATATTAAACGAGCTGCTTCCCCTGATAAGTCACTGCCCTCCTTCCTTGAATCTGAGTACCGTTACTGAGAATTTAGGGAATGCATACTCCAGACTGCCGTCTGTTACGGTTACTTCACTGGTTTTGGGAGCTATGAGGCCAGGCTCCGAAAAGCTGTTCTCGTCAACGGGCTGGTTGGCGGCAAGGACGAGGGCGCTCCCCTGGAGCTGACCTGTAGGCACTCCTGTTAACGCAAGCGCTGCTGTCAATGCGTTCCCGCTGCTGTTAACTACCTTGACAATAATATCGCCGCTGGCCAGCTCGCGGCTCGCCGCCGTGAAGAGCGGTCCGGTGGAGAGCTGATCCTTTATTTCATGCACCAGCTTGCCGTCGAGGTAGGCGCGGATGGTGGTGCCGGACAGCTCAATGCGGATATCGTACCATTTACCGGAAGCGATGCTAACCGGAACGCTCTGTCCGATTACGGACCGGGTGCCGCCAACCGATTTCTCAATAGCGCTTACCGTATTGCCCCAGCCGCCGATATTCCACCAGTAGAAGTTGTCATTCTCCTTCGCGCCGAACATGATCAGCATGCCTTCGGCCCCGTCGGCTTTCCTGGCCTTGACTGTAAGCGTGTAGTTGTTCCAGGAGGATTCGCCTGCCATTGCACGGGCATCGATCGCGCTGCCGGTCTGACGCAGGAGTCCGTCACTGTGCTCCCAGCTTCCGCTCTGCATCTCCCAGCTGCCGGTCTCCTGATCCAGGCTGTCCTCAAGAAGCGTCACGCCGTTCTGTGAGACGAGCAGGTCGTTATACTCAACCTGCGTTGACCAGGCCCCCAGGCCAATGGCACCTTCAATGACTGCCTGCTCAGCTTCCGTCTGACCGTGTGTCTTCAGAGCGGAGGGCAGAACAACATCGCCTTTATTACTGCCGAACATCTGCTGCACATGATAGGAAGGCGTCCCGTAGCTGGCTGCCGAATTAAAGACAATGGCATCGGGATTCCAGGTCCGGTCTTTATCATGCACAAACAGCGGGGCATAGGAGGACATCAGGACAATATCGGAATTGCGCTCCATACCCAGCATGAAGGCAGCTTCACCAAGTGCCGCATTCATATTTCCCTGGCCGGCACCCTTGGTCACAGCATACTCACCGACATATATGCCAGGACCGCTGCGGTCATAGGAGTCATAACGGTTCGCATTGCTCATGAACCACTCCGAGGATTCATAATAATGCTCATCAATGATTTCTATCGGCTCACCCTGCACCGCCATATTGGCAATAATATGGATCTCAGGATATTTCGCTTTGATGGCATCATAGAACAATCCGTACCGTTGTCTGTATTCCGCAGGCTGGAAGTTGTTTTCGTTGCCGATCTCCACATAATTCAGGCCGAAAGGCTCCGGATGGCCGTTCGCCGCCCGCTTGGCGCCCCATTCGCTGCTGACCGGCCCGTTGGCATATTCGATGGCATCAAGCACATCCTGTATCCACGGCTGGATTTCGGCAAGCGGAACGGTATTGGCCTTGGCTACCGGATCACCGTCATGGGAGATTCCGATATAAGCTACGTATAGAGGCTCTGCCTCTAAATCCTCAGCCCACTGCAGATACTCATGGAAGCCGAGCCCGTCTGAGGAGCGGTAATTCCAATAGCCCTGATGGCCGGGACGTGTCTCAAGCGGGCCGATCGTCGTCTTCCAGCGGTAGGCGCTCTCCGGTGTTTTGCCTTCTACAAAGCAGCCCCCCGGAAAACGGACGAACGACGGCTGCATGGCCGCCACCTTCTCCGCCAGATCGATTCTTAAGCCGTTCTCCCGGTCCTTCCAGGTTGCAGGGAACAGCGAGACCATATCCAGATACACCGTTCCTTGCTCCGATGCCGAGATGAGCATGCGCGCATTGGCCGTAGTGCCTTTGGCTACCAGGGTGTAGCTGTATTGGTTCCACCCTTCCTTAAGTGCCGGTACCGGCTGAGCGGCGTAGACCTCTGTACCGTCCGGACTTTCCAGTGTGATATTGAGCGGCAGCTGTGCCCCGGGCTCGGGCCGGGCATAAAAGGATAAGCGGTATTCTGCCCCTTCCTGCAGAGCGATTCCCCAGTAGCCGTTATTTACGGCTGATACCTGGCCGCCTTCGGCCGCAGCCGCTACGGTCAATACCAGCGCCCGGGTCTGTGCATCATTCAGCAGCTGTGTGTCACTTAGGGTTACGCTTCCCCGGCTCCCGCCGCGTTCTTCTGCCCACCAGTTAAACAGGGTGTCGGGATGATCCTCAAAGGAACGGTTGGAGATCAGCTCGGCATACAGGCCGCCGTCTCCGGCATGGTTAATCTCTTCAAAAAACGCCCCGTAGAGCATCGGGCTGATAACCGCCCCGGGGTTCGCCGTATCCACGGTCAAGCTGTATGCGGCAGGACCGCCGCCCGGCGGGCTGTCCGTTTCCTGCGGCTGCTGCGCCTCCCGTTCATCCGGCTTAGCCTGCTGTCCGGCGGACTGCTCTGCCGGCGGTGCACCTGAGCTGTTTGCGTAATATAGCGCTCCGCTGGCAAGCAGCAGGACAACCAGCAAGGATAAGGCTGGTATGTGCTTTTTATTCTTCAGCGTTGCTCCCCCTTTACTCCCTGGCTCTCTGTTCAATTAGACCACTTGTTTTAAATACATCTAAAACCATTTCCTTAAAAAACCATTTGAATCCGTTTCCAAAGCTAAATTAACACAATAAAAACCAGTTGTAAATGAATAACACTAAACCATTTTATACTTTAATGAATATAAATCGTTGGGAAAGCTGATAAATCTGTGGAAAATATATGCTTTTTTAAAACAAAGAAGTGACAATAAAAATATGCTTTTAGTTAAATTTAAAATAAAGGGTTATTTTCCAGTGAAACCGCTTTAATTTGTCCAACAAAATTTCTTTTGCTTTAGCTTTCTTTTTTTTATTCAGTTCATTTAAAAATAAAAAAAACTTTGAACTTTATGGGCAGACGCTTCCCTAATTTTCCATTGTCGTAATACTTCCGCCCTGTTTGTACGTACCGCCGTATGCGATGATAAGGACATCAGACGGCCGGGATCATCAGAATCCGGGACGCTTGAGCCTTCAGGCTATTGCGGTCCTTCCTTCTAACTCACTGTAAATGATTTAGGGCCGCAGCTTTCCTGAAGGATGCTTATCCGGAGAGGAGGCGTCCAGGCTATCGTATTTCCTTCCTTCTAAACCCAGAGGATGATCTAAATAGGGATACGGCTTTCCTGGACACTTTAAAATGAACATAAACACGATTTATTTACGTAGAGCGCGCAAGATCATTGTGGAGAAGCACACCGGAAACGGGCGGCTGGCAGACGGATATTTGGCGGCGGCGGCCCGTAATTTGGAAGCATTGGGCTTTGCCCTGTCTCCTGACCTGTTCCGTGCGGTGAGCGTGCTGCCGAAGGAAGATTTTGAGGTGCTGTATGATCAGCTGGCTGCGGATTTAAAAGTGATGCTGGGTGCGCATGTAGAGTATGAACCGATGTATCCCGGGTTTCCGGAGCAGGTCATGCTGGAGCATGAGGCTATTCTGTATTTAAATGCGATGTACCATTACTATACTTGGGATCTTCCGGCATACGACGGGTCTGCTGAGAGAGAGCCGCTGCAGGAGCAGGTGAAGCTGAAGACGGTTGGGCTTGGGGACAGAGAGGATTTCTCCCTGATGCTCCGCCGGCTTATTCAGGCTAAAGGCTCGATTTCCGCAGCCGATAAAGAGGATATTGATGCCGTAATAGCGGCGCTTGAACCAGAGGAGCTGGAGGAGATTCTGCCGGCAGACATTCCGTTCAAGGAAAATACCGCGTTCGTGGCGTCATCGCTCCTTAAGCATGACAAGGCTAACCTGGCGCGGCTGGGGCGGTATTTCAAAACGGCTACCGATGTGCTGCGCCTGGCCGCAGCCTGGTCGGATGGTGATGTCAGCCTGGCGGCCCCGGTGCGTTTCCGCAAATTCAAGCGCAGCGAACGCCGTCTGCTGCTTGGCCTGCTGGAGCAATGCCAGCCGCTGACAGAGGATATGCTGAGATATAAGGACCGCTGGATCCGCCTGGGCGAGATTCTGCACCCGTCCGAATATAAGCAGCGGTATGCGCGCTGTGAGGAAGCCTGGGATATTCTGCGGAACAATAAGCCGTGTACAACCTTTAACAGCAGTGTGGAGCTGGCGTTAAAATATAAGCAGGTATGGATGCGCTGGATCTGCTGATCCAGCGTCCGGGTGAATTGGCACGGAGACTGGACCATCTGCTGCGCGGAACGGAACACACGGATTACGTTGTGCTGGCCTTTGGCGAAGCGGCGGAGCAGGTAGCGACTCCTGTGCTGCTGCAGGTGAAGAACCATTTTGCCCATCGTCTGGAGGAACGGGAGCTGCGGGTCTTTTTCCCGAAAGGAAATGTAGCCAAAGCCTTTGCTGTGCCTGATACGCTGCCGGAGATTGAGGCCGGGGTCTGTCAGAATATCGTAAGCATATGTGAGCAGGCGTTAATCAGACGTTTTGCAGAGCTGCCGCCTTTGGGCAATACGTACGTGGATGAGCGGCTTAAAAGCTACCATGTACCGTTCTCTCAGAGATCAGCCAGCAAAGCACTGCATACCCTGGTCCGGGGAAGCCGGCTGCCGATGGGGGAGGGGGATACGATCCGCTTTTTCAGCTGGTGGAAGGAGGGAAAGGCCGGCGGGGTGTCTACGGGACGGGTAGATATTGATCTGTCTGCGGTCATGTATGACTCTAACTGGAACTATGTAGAGCATATCTCTTACACAAATCTGCGCTCGACGAAGTATCTGGCTGCACACAGCGGGGACATCGTGTCTGCGCCTCACGGGGCCTGCGAGTTCATTGATCTGCATATTCCTTCTATTATCGAGTATGGCGGAAGATACGTGGTGGCGTCGCTGAATTCCTTCACAGAGCAGCCTTATTGTAATCTGCCGGAATGCTTTACCGGCTGGATGATGCGGAAGAAGCCCGGTTCGGGGGAGGTCTTTGAGCCTTCGACCGTTGCGAATAAAGTGGATGTCACAGCCGATACGCAGATTGCCATCCCAGTCATACTGGATCTGGTGGAACGGACGGTGATCTGGACCGATCTGTCGCTGACGAGAGACCCTAATTATTATAATAATGTGGAGGGCAACCGTAAGGGAATGGTGCTGATCGGCAAAGCGATGACCTCGCTCAAAAAGCCGGATCTGTACGACCTGTTCATGCTCCATGTCAAGGCCCGGGGGCAGCTTGCCGGATCGCCGCGCCATGCAGATACTGTATTTTCGGTAGAGCAGGGGCTGACTCCGTTCGATATTGAGCAGATTATGGCTGAGTATGTGGTGTGAGCGCAGACGCATTCGCCTCCCGCAGCACCCCGGCTCCGCCCGCCGCCATAAATTCCTTAACAAAGCTGTCGAACTCCTCAAGCGGTCTTTCACCGGTGATGAAGGCGATATAAGCCTCGTTGCGCAGCCGGATCAGCTCCGGCCCGCTCTTGACCAGCGCGGGCGTTGCGACCTCCAGGGCATTATAGATGCCGTCCTGCTCCAGTCCAAGTGTAGCCGCCCACTGCTCCCTGCGGTCGTCAGGCATCACCGGTACCGTCATGCCAAGGCTGGCACCAATGGTATTCTGGTAGCTGAAGGTCCGGTCATACGGCGGCAGCACCACCACTTCCTTGTTCAGGCTGTCCGCCCAATCCCAGTGCTCCCCCTGAATGCCGAACTTCATCGCAGTATCCTCCTGCCGGTCGGGGTTGGCGCTGACGTAATCAAGAATCTGCAGGATGGTCTCCAGCTTGCCCGGCTCCTTTACAGCATCTATCCCGATAGCGGTGAAGCTCATAAGCATATCGTAGGCTTTGGAGCCCCGCTTGCCCTCCGGTCCGCTTACCGGACGCCCGAATACGATCCGGGCGTCCGGGTTTTTGGCCGTCAGCTCCTTTGCGTTAAAGGTGGCTGCAACCGGCATCTCCACGGTTTTTCCCAGCTCATCTGTCGTCCATGTGGAATAATCACCGTCCTGAATCCAGTGGTAATAATTGCCCATGGAGGTCATGCCAATCCGGCTGCCTGTAAAGGCATGGGACAAGTGCTTATAGCCGCCCTTATTCTCCCCGGTAACAAACTCCGGATCAATGACCCCATCCTCATACCATTTGCGCAGATAACGCAGCGCTTCCTTCATTTCCGGCTGCAGGGCACCGATGACCAGCTGCTGGTCCTGCCTGCTGAAATAGAGCTGGTCGGCAAAAACAATCTGCCCGAACGCACCAAAGACCACATTCATCCCCTCGAGCGACAGACCGTAGGTGTCCTTGATACCGTTGCCGTCCGGGTCGCCGTTCGCGAAGGCATAGATGACCTTCTCAAAATCAGCCAGCGTATCAGGCACAGTCAGGCCGAGCCTATCCAGCCAGTCCTGGCGGTAGACAACCGGGATACGATAGATATTGGTAGGGTTAACAACGGGTATGCCGTAGTAAGCCCCGTCAATGATGCCGGAATTCTGATAAGCAGCGGCGTTCTCCCGGATTGATTTCATAATATTTGGCGCATAGGTGTTAAGCAGCTCCTGCGGAATTTCCGCCAGCACGCCCTGCTGCCGGTATTTCAGCAGATCCTGGGTCTGCCTGATCCGGAACAGATCGGGAATACTCCCCTGAACGAGCTTCAGATCAAGCAGCGGTTCATATTTATTATTTTCCAGATTCCAGACATCGAGATCGACGCCGAATTTCTGCTCGACTTCACGGACGACTGCCGCATCCTCAGGAACCGGGAGGTTCTGGTGCATCGTCCAGGAGATGGTGTAGCCGGGAGCCGGAGAAGCCTGAGCCGGCGGCTGGTCTGCCGCGTCAGCGGACGGATTGCCCGGTTTCAGGCTGCAGCCGCTGAGCAGAGCCAGGCCTGCGGCAATGACCGGTGCTGCAATCAGGGCGGCATACCGCCGGTAACTCACACTCATTCCATTATCCTCCTTATCAGCTGCAGACCCTCAGGCTGAAGGCTGGCCTTCCTTGACCGTGCGCAAATAGTTCCCCGGAGTGCAGCCATACCTCTCTTTGAACCGTTTGATAAAATAAGCCGCCGTCCCGTAGCCGACAGTGCCGGCAATCTGCTCGACAGTCATGCTGCTGCTCTCCAGCAGCGTTCGGGCATGCTCCATCCGCTGTGCAGTGACATAATCCGTATAGTTGATTCCGAGCTCTTCTTTGAACAGCCTGCTTAAATACTTGGGGCTGATAAATACCCTGGAAGACACGGCATCCAGCGACAGATCGCCGGACAGATGCCCGGCAATATATTCCTTGGCGGCTTCAATGGTTGATACAGCCCGGTCACTGTTGCGTTTATCCGTCTCTGTGATGAAGGCGGTCAGCGAACGGGTAAGCCAGTCCTGAAAATCAAGAATGCTGGACATTCCGATATATTGGCTGTACAGATCGGGATACCCGCCGTTTTCGGGCTTATAGCGGACGCTCTTCAGATAATCGGAGTAGACGAATACGGTATTGCCCAGAATGAAGTGGCAGTAATCAGCCGGGTAGGGGCCTTCCCGCATCGCAGTAATCAGCTGTCCGGCTGTCGAGATAAGCTCATCCAGCTGCCGTGAATGCAGCTTATCCTTGAATTTCACAAGCAGCGCCTGCGGAATCTCATCCAGGCTGTTCTCACGCTCCAGCAGACCGGGAGCATTAAGGACCGGCTGCTCCGGCAGAAAATAAGCATACTTCATGAGCGTCTGCGCCTCAGAAAAGCTGCTGTGAAGCTGCAGAATCTCCGCAGCCCAGCTGCCCCAGGCCTGCTGGCCTCCCTCAGCTGACAAAAGCTGCGAGAGCTGCTCCTGCAGCGGGCCGGCCGGCCCGGCGGCACAGACAATAGCCGCAACCTGCCTGTCCGGCAGCTCCTCAGCAATAATACGGCAGCCGGGCAGTCTTAGGTCTTCGAGCTGCTCAATGATTCCGCCCACCAAGGACTGAATATGAGCGGAGCTCATGTACATCCATGCTTCCCGCGGGCGGACGAGCAGGCAGCAGAACCGGCTGTACTGCGGGGTAATGCCCAGGAGCTGCAGCGCTTCAGCGGTTTCCCCGCGGGTCAAGCCGCCGTCCAAAAGGCTTAGAACGGCATTGCGCTTGATGGCCGGAGCGCTGGCCTGCAGGCTCTCCTCCAGGCTGCTGACCTGCTGGCTCAGCCGGGTGAAGGCGGTATCGATCAGCCTGTAATCATTGGCGGCCGGTTCCGGAACAGGACCGGATAGATCCCTGATCTTGGCGGTGAGGCGCTTGACCGGCTTGTAGTTGACCTTGGCCAGTACGCCTGACAACCCAATGCCCAGCAGAAGAGTGAGCAGGCACAGGCCGAGGATCAGCTGCTGCATTACATTAGACGATGCATAGAAGAAGCTGGCAGGCACAGCGCTGACGATCGTCCAGCCGGCAGAGGGCAGGGGCTGATGGGAGATAACATAGGAGGTATCCCCGATCCTGCTACTGAAGCTTCCGGCCTCTTCTGCAGCCTCCGGCAGCCCGCCTGTACCGAAGCCGGCGCTGCCGGCCTGTTCCAGGGCTTCTCCGGCAACGAGGGCGCCGGAAGGGTCGATGATATAGGTATCTTCATATTGCAAAGGCATCATATTCTCGATAATAGCGCTGATCGCGCTTTGTTTGATATCTATGGCCAGAATCAGATCGCTGTCAGCGCCTGAAGACTGGAAGGGGTAGCTACGGGCATAAGTAATCAGAGTGCTGTGCTTGCCGCCCGGCACGCTGGAGTAGATGTCCTCGGGCACCTCGCGGGCCGGGGTCCACAGGTTGCTGTGCGGGTTATTGCGCATTCCGCCGATCCAGCCGGCAAAATAAGCGGCGCTCTCCCCCTGGTCTGCATCGTATCTCAGACCGTGAAGCGATGAGAGCATAACCTGCTGCTTCGGTGCGTACAGATGCACGGCCTGCACAATATCCGAGTTGCCGGCTACCTCTGCCTTCAGCAGATTCTGCAGCTCGCTTACTTTACTGAGATTGTGCTGAAAGGAAGCATCGCTGAACAGGCGCAGGGCGGAGGTCCGGTCGAGGGACAGCTCAAGGTAGATCTGCTGCACGCGCTGGAGCACCGAGGCCTCAACCGTGCCTGCCGTGTTCTCCAGGATCAGCCGGCTGCTGTTGCGCAGCTCCTCCTTATAGCGGCCCGAGAAATAAATCGAGAACACGGAACAGAGCAAAAGGACAATAACCAGAACGACAGACAGATAGGAAATGGCCAGGCCGGTAAATGCTGAGTTCCATTTTTTCACGGTGTATTCTCCTCCCAGGCGGATTATACACTACCCTCTGACAAGCTTATTCACGATTTGTGTTAACAGAATATTAAATCAGCGAAATCGCCCGTAATGCTCCTAAAGTGATAGAAAGGAGAAATCGTCTTATTGCCGGTCTGCGCACCCTGATGCTACATTGAGACCGATTCGAATCGACTACAAATGATGATAGGAGCTACCCACTTGAACACAAAGACTGCCAAAAAGCTATTATCTGTTGCCGCCGGTTTCGCCATCCTCTCCACTTCGGTTGCCATGCCGCCTGCATCGGCTGCACCCGCGGATTCTTCAGTCCCGGTCCCTGCCGCCCCGGAGTGGGGACATTTCGTTGACAACTACAAGAACAGCACTTCCGTTAATATGGCGGTTTACTCCAACCCCGTTATCGGTGTTCTGTCCGGCTTTCTGAAGCTGTGGACACCGGGGAACTCCTGGGATAACGGCACCAAGCTGAACAGCAGCGTGCTGGATGCCAACATTCAATATGTAGCAGACGTTGCAGCCAAGCGGACCAAAGCAGAGGAGGATATGGCTTACTTCGATGACCGGAGAGGCCAGACCTACGGTGCCGTCGACGGGCTTGGCTCTTTGTCCGAAGTCTACCGCACCATATCGGAAACCTACACCTCGATTAATGAGATTCCGGCTGACGCGACCAAAGTGAAATACAACGATGAAAAAGGATCGAATAAAGGCGGGAATTCCGATTCCGAGCTGGGCGCAATGGTCGATCTGATCGGAAAGCTCCGCGGTAATTATGCTTCAAGCAATCCGTCAAAAGCGTTCTATAACTATATGCGTCCGTTCCGCTGGCTGGATACCTCGGTAATTGTGCCGACGCTGGTTCCGGCGATGAGCAGTACGCCTGCTACGGACGGCGGCTTCCCGAGCGGTCATACCAATGCCTCCTATCTCGCTGCCCTGTCACTGGCCTATGCCGTTCCGGAGCGGTTCCAGGAGCTGCTGACACGCGCTTCGGAAATGGGCAACAACCGGATTGTAGCCGGAATGCACTCGCCGTTTGATGTGATGGGCGGCCGGGTGATGGCGACGGCGCTGGCAGCAGCAACGCTTGCCGATCCTGAGAACGCCGGGCTGAAGCAGAAGGCATACGATCAGGCCCATGAGGTGCTGCTGAAGCAAACCGGAACAGCAGAGGACCGGTTCAGTGATTATGCCAAGAATAAAGCGGAGTTCAACCAGAGACTGACGTACAGCTTCCAGCAGATCGGCTCTGTTACTGAGCCAGCTGCGGTTCCCAAAGGCGCAGAGGTATTGCTGGAGACCCGCCTGCCTTATCTGAGCGCAGAGCAGCGCCGTGCGGTATTGGCAACAACTGCGATTCAGTCCGGCTATCCGCTGCTGGATGATCCCGAGGGCTGGGGCCGTCTGAACCTGTTCGCCGCAGCTGACGGCTACGGCGCATTCAACTCCGATGTGACGGTGTCCCTGGATGCCGGCAAGGGCGGCTTCCATGCAGCAGACCGCTGGCGGAATGACATTTCCGGCTCCGGCGGGCTGACCAAGGAAGGCAGCGGTACATTGACGCTGGCCGGCAGCAATTCTTATACGGGCGGCACGGAGATTAACGGCGGTACGCTGGAAGGCAATACAGCTGCAGCCTTCGGCAGCGGCGATGTGGTGAACAGCCACGGTACCGTAGTTGAGAATGTGTACGGTAAAATCACCATAGGCGGAGACTTCACGCAGGCTGCCGACGGCAAGCTGGAGCTCAATGTTACCGGAGCCGGCGATGTGCTTGAGGTTAAAGGAAAGGTAGCGGCAAACGGAACGCTGCAGGTGGATTTTGAGAACAGCTATGTGCCGGCAGCCGGAGTGCTTCCGCTGATCACGTATGCAGACAGCCAGCGGACCGGCCAGTTCGCCTCGGTTGAGATTAACGGGCTGCCAAGCACACGCAGCGCCCAACTGATCTACCAGAATAACAGCATCGCTCTGGTCGTTACCGACACAACCGTAAGCAACCCGGGCAACGGCGGTACTCCTTCCGGCGGCACGAACAATAACACAGGCGGCACTACGGGCGGAACTGTAGGCGGAACGACTCCGGTAACTCCGGGTGAGCAGCCGGGTACACAGAGCCCTGGAGCAGCTGTGAATCCGTTCCAGTCAGCTGTAATCAGCCAGGAGACCGTACTGAAGACGGTGAGCGATGCCATCGCTGCTACGAAGAATGTGAACACGTCATTCAGCGATACCGACGGACACTGGGGCAGCAGTGCCATTACAGCTGCAGTGAAGCTGCAGATTATCAGCGGGTATGAGAACGGCTCCTTCCGTCCGAATGCCCAGGTTACCAGAGCCGAGTTCTCGGCTATGATTGCCCGTGCCTTCGGGCTGGCTGCAAGTCCGGCAGCAGCTGATTTCACGGATACCGGCTCAAGCTGGGCAGCCGGCTATATCGGCGCTTTGGCGGATAAAGGAATCGTAACCGGCTATGCGGACGGCAGCTTTAAGCCGGGTGCCACCATTACCCGCGCCGAAATGGTAACCATTCTCTCCCGTGTGCTGAATTTCGGCGTGCTTGAAAGCGGCGGGTCAGCTGATTTTACAGATGTAAGCAGTAATTATTGGGCAGCGGCGGCAATTAAGCAGGCAGCCTCAGCCAGGTTGGTTCAAGGTGTATCTGCTTCCTCGTTCGCGCCCGGCCACAATGCGACCCGTGCCGAGGCCGTGACGCTGATCATCCGTGCACTGGAGACAGACAGCTCGGTCAAGGCGCTGATTGATAATTTGTAACAGGTAAAGTGCCTGATAATAACACGGCGCGGCCGAGAGCAGCACTTCCTCTTTTTACAGGGGCGGTGCTGCTTTTCTGTATGTAAATCTGCAAGTATGGGCTATATAATGTAGCAGAGAGGGGATGCTGAACCTGTGAAACCTATAGATTATGTGAACCATATCGAACAAATTGAAATAGAGCTTACCCGGCTGAATGCTGCACGCTCCCTGGTTAATGTCCCGCGGAGGCTGGAGATTACATCCTCAGGCCGGACTACCCTGCTGCGTGACCATACGGAGCCGGCATCGGCTTACTATAACCGGATCAAGGGCTTTGGTCCGGATGATCTGAGCCTGCTCGATACCTTGCTGAGCCATTATCCGGATGTTGCCCCGTGCTTTGATCTGTCTCCGGATCATATGACGGAAGAGGTGGCCCGGGCGCTATGCAGCCGAGGTTACCTGCCTGCTGAACAGCTCGCTTTTCTGTATGTGCACTTGGAAGAGCATTCTGCGGTAGCGGCAACGGATTTTCAAATTGAGCGGGTAACGGAGCAGACGGCTGAAGCGTTCATCGAATGGATCAGGAAATCAGCGGGCGGGCTTAGGGTTACCGGGGAAATGATCGCGCGGTCCAGGGAGTATTTTTACAGGGAGGATTTCCTGAATTATATGATAAGTATCGACGGAAGGCCTGCATCGATGGGCTCGATGTTCCTGAGCGGGGAAGAGGGCTATCTGGCCAATGACTATACTTTCCCGGAATACCGGGGCAGGGGCTGCCAGACCTCACTGATTAACAAGCGGCTGGCTGAGGCCGCCGGACTTGGCATCAAGAGAGTATACACCGATGTGGAATTCGGTTCAGCCAGCCATGCCAATATGGAACGGGCCGGATTCAGAACTGCTTTTCTGAACACGTACTGGACAGCCGCCAGATCAGGCCTGAAATGAGGCTGCAACCTAAGGTTGCCCCTTGATGCGCCTATAACTAGCTTTACTTCAATCTGCAGAACCCCCAATAATCTAACTGTAAGGAGAGGGCGTGCAACCGGTGATTTTCAGTGAACAATTAAAACGCGAACGGGAAAAGCTGGGCTGGTCCCAGGCAGAGCTTGCTGAAAAGCTGCATGTTAGCCGCCAGTCCGTATCCAAGTGGGAGACAGGCAAAAACTATCCGAGTATCGAGGTCATTATAGATCTGAGCGATCTGTTCGGTATTACGATAGATGAGCTGTTGAGGGGAGATGACGGGTTGAAGGAGAAGGTTATCCAGGACAGCAGGCAGCTGGCACACCCGAAGTGGAAGGCGCTGTTTGACAGTTTGTTTTTGCTGGGGGCATTTCTGCTCGTTGTCAAAATCGTGATTATCGGCCTGAACCATTTCACAAATGCTGATATTCAGATTCTCGAGGGGCTGCCGAAGGCGGTCACCAACTTTCTGCCGCTGGTTCTGATGGTAGGCGGCGGAGTCGGAAGCGATCAGTTGAAGGACAAGTATGTTTGAAGCAGGTTTTAACTAAAAAGAGGGCAGCCCCGTCAAGCCGTTTCCGGCCTGCGGGGCTGCCCTTTGTATATGCGCCTGATCTGATGCGCTTATTTATCCAAAGCTTCAAGTACCGCTTCTACACCGTAAGTGTTGGCCAGCGGGCCGTAACCCATGGCGAGAGCACCGTTAACCGCGTAGGTCTGTCCGCTCTCTACGGCTTTTAGCTTCTTCCAGACCTCCGTCTGCTCCCATTCATCAGTAATGGAGGCTGTTTCCGGGCTGTCGTAGTTGAAGTAGCCGAGAATCAGATGATCGGGATTGAGTGCAGCCAGCGTCTCCAGCGACATCTCGGCTCCGTCTGCCATGGCGGGATCATCCGGCGGAGTCAGGCCGATTCCCTGATCATAGTAAGGAGTCAGATATTTGGTGCCGCCCAGATAGGCAACGTTGTTGCGCACCTGCAGGAAGGCTACATTGCCTTTTACGTCAGCCAGCTTCCCTTTGGCCTCCGTCACCTTGGTCTGATAGCCGCTGATGAACTGCTCTGCAGTCTCTTCCTGGCCCAGGATTTGGCCGAACGCTGTAACAAGGGCAGGCCAGTTGCTCCATACATCGGTTGCTGCTTCATCAATCACAACAGTAGCTGCAATTTTCTCCAGCTGTTCCGTTACCTCTGCGTTCACGGTGCTACCCGCGATGATCAGATCCGGCCCGTAAGCCAGCAGCGCCTCCATATTGACGGTGGTGTTCTCGCCGACAATCACCAGCTCGCCGATCCGGTCTACATAGGGCTTGTACGTATCCGTTCCGAGCGATGAGGTGTCTTCCGTGAACGGCAGCGCGAGACCGGCAGACGGCAGATCGAACAGCAGAAGGGAATCGGCGTAACCCCAGTGGACTACAGCAACCCGTTCCGGCTTCGCGTCAATAGTAACGCTCCCGTTAGCCGCTTCTATTGTCCGTGGGAAGGCGGGGGCTTCGGTAGCAGCAGCTTCCTGCTGAGGCGCAGCCGGTGAAGGGCTGGCAGCCGCCCCGCTATTACCGGAATTGGCATTGCTTGAGCAGGCGCTCAGCAGCAGAAGCAGGCTGAACATTGCTGCAAGAAGGGCAGACCACGATGTGGCTCGTTGTGCTTGCATAGGTTAGATGGCTCCTCTATTGAAAATGATTATCAATTTCATTTCCAATAGTACCACCATCCTGCGCAAATGAGAATGAAGAGATTCCTGATCGAATGATGGACAATTTCGCCTCAGCCTTCCTTGCTGTCAAAGTCGACCTGGCTGGGCGCGATCCCTTTATATTTTTTGAACAGCCGGCTGAAATAGTAAGGGTCAGAGTAGCCGATGCTCTTGGCGACTGCAGCTACGGAGAACTGCTTGGTCAGCAGCCATTCATGCGCTTTGTTCATCCGGTAGTGAATCAGATAGTCAATCGGCCCGGTGCCTGTATACTTGGTAAATAAATAGGAGAAGTATTTGGGCTTCAGCTGATACAGCCCGGCAAGCTTGGACAGCGTCAGCGGCTCCGTGTAATGGGCCTGAATATACTTCATCGCGTCCTCAATTAGGAGATAGCTGTCCTTATTCTGGTGATGGCGCTCGGCTTGCAGGGCCCGCGTAATCAGCTGGTAGAACAGTGACCGCTGATTCAGCCGTCCGAGCACATCAGGGGCAGAGGCTGAATCCAGCAGCTGCTCCATCAGAGGCAGCAGCTCCGGGTTCAGTGCCGTCTCCAGACAGGAGATATCCTCCCTGCGGCGTTGTCCCTCTGCATCAGCCGGTTCATCAGGCAGGAAATGGGCCAGGAAATACTGAAAGCCATCTGTACCCGTAGTGATTTCGAGATGCCTGTGAGCTCCTCCGATCAGAATATGTCCGGGCTTCAGCTGGTAATGCTCCCCGCCATCGAAGGCAAACCGGGCTTCTCCCTTAAGCGCAATGATCACCGCACATTTTGTAGTCGGCTTATGGACATGCCCGCCATAAATCCGGCTGCCCTCCAGCCAGGTCTGATACACACCGTACAGCTGGACAGGCGTAGCAGCAAAATATTGCGCAAGCTCTTCATAGGTCCGCGGCATTCAGGTAACCTCCCTCCTATATAAAATACTTATCAGACTAAGCAGGGGGCTGCGTACTTTAGGCGTTAGGTGTGAATATGCTGTTCTTGTATTGCATCAGCGGCGCTAGCCAGACCATGCCGGTTCCGCGGTAGACGTTGACCAGGCCTTCGCCGGAGGCGGCGGAGCCAAGCTTGGTTTTGCCGGATTTTTCTACAGTGAAATCAAGGGTATTGGACCACATCAGCGCAAAATTGCCGTCTACCTTCAGCACATCATTGTTAAGCTCTACCACAACCGCTTCCTCTGAAGGAATCGGTGCCTCCAGTGCAAGGATGCCCTTGCCGCGGGCGCTGAGGTTGAACAGGCCTTCTCCGCCGAGTGCGGCAGAGGACAGGTTTTTACGGGCAGAAACAGACAGCTCCAGTGAGCTCTCACAGGCCAGGAACATGCCGTCATCAATAACAATATGATCGTTGTCGACATCAATCAGCCACAGATATTTGTAAGTGGTCTCCAGCAGAATCGTACCGGTTCCTTTGTACTGCGGCCTGATGGCTGTAGTTCCGGTTACCGCACTGGACATGATATTGCGCATCAGCCCGCCGACACCCTTAACACCTGAGGTCATTTCAATATTCCCGACCATATACTGCATAGCGCCTGCGCTAAGCACAACCTCGCTGTTATTCAGCTCGATCATCAGCTGCTTGTTGCGCATATTGCTTCTGCTCATGAAGTAGTTTAATTGCGCCTCCATCATGGTGGTGCTGCTCAGATCCTCTTTGTATTCAATTACCGTGAATCCGCCGAGCTGTTCCTTGATAATAACGTTGCTGTTATCTTTGAGATTATTAATGGTAAAAGCCATAGTGAGTCCTTCCTCCCGTCATGTTAACAGTGTAGGTAGTGCGTATTGCCAATTCTTCGTTCAAGGCCTATCTATTCGACAAAAAAGCCCAATATCCTCTAGGCGGAGCAGCCTCCCGTTTTCATTCACTATCCCCTCTCTGGTAAAATGAGAGAATCCTATATTCACAGAGAGGAAGTGCGCAGACTATGAATATGAATCTAACCTCACAATTTGCACAGTGGCATGAGAATGACGAGCATCAGAGGATTGTGGATGTAATACTGGAAATTCCTGCGTCTGAACGCGATTACGGGATGATTAGCAGCCTGGGCAGGGCCTTCAACAATCTGGGACTGTATGAGGAAGGTCTGGAGCAGTTTCATCTGATTGCGGCAGAAGGGGAAAAGGATCCGCTATGGCATTTCCGCACCGGGTATTCCTATTATTATCTGGACCGGCACGAGGAGGCTGTGCAGGCATTCCGCGCTGCGCTTGCCCTTGATCCGGGCGATGAGCAATCGGCGCTGCTGCTGGACTGGAGCCGTAGGAAGCTCGAGCAGGAGCGGATAATCGCGGCTAACCGCGAGCAGAGCAGGACACAGAAGCGCACAGGGGTACCTTTTGAAGGTATGGACCTTGAGGCCTTTTGGGATGACAGTGATTATGCCCTGGAGTCCTATGTCAGCGATCCGCCGGATGATGAGCTGATTGCATCTGTTGAGCAGGAGCTTGGCTACAAGCTGCCCGCTTCTTATATTACGCTGATGAAGCAGCATAACGGCGGTGTTCCGCACAACACCTGCTTCCCTACAAATGTGCCGACCTCCTGGGCGGATGATCATGCGGCGATTACAGGGATCATGGGAATCGGGCGGGATAAATCCTATTCGCTGTGCGGCGATCTCGGCAGCCCGTTCATGATTGAGGAATGGGGCTACCCTGATATCGGAGTGGTCATCTGCGACTGTCCCTCGGCCGGTCATGATGTCATCATGCTGGATTACCGGCATTGCGGGAAGGACGGGGAGCCTGAGGTGATCCATGTGGATCAGGAGGCAGATTACGAAATCACGTACCTGGCACCGGACTTTGAGACCTTTATCCGCGGCCTTGTGCATGAGGAGTTATATGATACCTCCGCAGAGGACAGGGAGGAGGATTTGCGCAAGGTGCAGGAGGGCGAATTCTCGCCGCTGCTTGCCGAGCTGTGCAGCCGGATGCCCCGTGCGGAGCAGCTGGCGGAGCAGATTAGGGCTGTATGCCTCCGTGTTGTAAGCGAGAAAGGTTATTTCTCGTTTCATGCCGACGAGCTGTCCCTGCTGATGTACGATGTGCAGTTCGCGCTGTATACTAACGCCTACCCGCAGCCAAGCCGGGAGGAGTATCTTGAGGCTTATCCCAAGATGATCGCCTTCGGCGGAGCGTTCGGGCAGGGCGGCTATGCTCCGGGCTTCATCACCGACTGGCTGGACCGGCGGATTAAGGAGGGGCAGATTGTGAAGTCCCACGGGAAGCTGGCTTTTACAGCCGAGGCGGCTAGCCGGGTACTGCAGCAGCTGGAGGCTGCTGCATCCCTGGCGGAGGATGAGCCGGAGGGGTCTGTGAAGGTGACGGAAGCGGGTGAAGAAGCGGTGGCAGCTGGGACTGGGGCAGGGGCAGCAGAGGTGGGAACTGAGATTGGGGCTGAGTCGGCAAAGTTGGGAGCTAAGACTGAGGCAGAGACTGCAAAGCCTGTAGTAACGGAAGCAGAGGTGGCACCGTTTAAGCTGGTTGAGCAGGCTAACGGCGGGATGTCCGTCATTCTGGTTGTCGGGAGCTACAGGCAGGAGGTGTTTGCTGCCCGGGCTGACGAGGGCTTCGAGGGTAACGGGTATGACTGGGCTTCGCTTGCGGCCGTCTTTCTTGGAGAGCGGATGCCGGAGCTCCGGGAGCATATCCATTTTGACCCGGAAGCAGATATGTTCTGTGCCTATTCCTCTGACCGGGCGGCGCTGCAGGCCTTCATTCTCGGATTCAAGCAGGCCTGTGAGCAGGAGCAGCTGATCCATGAGCTGTTCTCACGGGCAGAGCTGGATTAAAGGCTGTCCAAATTCCCTTCATTCCGCGTGAACTTTTGATTTTTTATTTTCTTCAAATTGTATATAATTATCTGATAACAGCTGATTAACATTTTAATAGTATTCCATAGAAGAGCCCGGCTTCTTGCAGCTTGTACAGCGCCTGGCTCTTTTGGCAAATTCAAAGAGATAAGGAAGGTTTTTTATGAGCAGCGTACACAAAAAAACAGACGTTATCTTGATTGGCGCAGGAGTCATGAGTGCGACTTTGGGAGCCCTGCTGAAAGAGCTGGCGCCGGACTGGAACATTAAAGTGTTTGAGAAGCTTGCAGGCGCGGGAGAAGAGAGCTCCAACGAGTGGAATAATGCCGGCACCGGCCATGCCGCACTGTGCGAGCTGAATTATACGTCGGAGAAGCCTGACGGGTCAGTCGACATCAGCAAGGCTGTCAAAATCAATGAGCAGTTCCAGCTGTCCCGGCAGTTCTGGTCTTATCTGGTCAGGCATCAGCTGATCCGCCGTCCGCAGGATTTCATTATGCCGATTCCCCATATGAGCTGGGTCGAGGGGGAGAAGAATGTTGCTTTCCTGAATAAGCGATTTAAAGCGCTCTCACAGAATCCGCTGTTCCAGGGCATGGAATTCTCCGATGATCCCAAGAAGCTGAAGGAATGGCTTCCGCTTATGATGGAGGGCCGCAGCTCCAGTGAGCCGGTTGCCGCAACCCGGATCACTTCAGGGACCGATGTTAACTTCGGCGCGCTGACCCGGCTGCTGTTCGACCATCTGCAGAGCCGGAAGGTGGAGGTCCATTACAGGCATGCGATAAAAGATATCCGGCGCGCGGCAGACGGCGGCTGGAACGTTAAGGTGCATAATCTGAACAGCGGACGAACGGAATCACACTCTGCCAAATTCGTGTTTATTGGGGCGGGGGGAGGCAGTCTGGCGCTGCTGCAGAAGACTGGAATTCCCGAGTCAAGGCATATCGGCGGCTTCCCGGTGAGCGGGCTGTTCATGGTCTGCGACAACCCTGAGGTTGTCGAGCGGCATCATGCCAAGGTATACGGCAAAGCCAAGCTCGGTGCCCCGCCGATGTCCGTTCCGCATCTGGACACCCGTTATATCAACAACAAAAAGGCGCTGCTGTTCGGGCCGTTTGCCGGCTTCTCGCCGAAATTCCTCAAAACCGGCTCGAACCTTGACCTGATCGGCTCGGTGAAGCCGAACAATCTGTTCACGATGCTGGCGGCGGGCGCCAAGGAAATGGCCTTGACCAAATATCTGATCCAGCAGCTGATGCTCTCGAACGAGCAGCGGATGAATGAGCTGCGTGAGTTCATTCCGAACGCCAAAACCGCTGACTGGAAAATCGTCGTAGCCGGTCAGCGTGTTCAGGTAATCAAGGATACGCCGGACGGCAGAGGCACGCTCCAGTTCGGAACCGAAGTGGTCAGCGCCTCCGACGGCTCGGTAGCTGCCCTGCTTGGTGCATCACCAGGCGCATCCACGGCCGTGCATGTCATGCTGGAGGTGCTGGAGAAATGCTTCCCGCAGCATTTCAAGGCCTGGGAGCCAAAGATCAAGGAAATGATCCCTTCCTACGGCGCACCGCTGGCTTCCCGGCCGGAGCTGCTGAAGGAGGTGCTGGCATCGGATACCAAGACGCTGGGACTTAGTGAAGAAAAGCCGCAGAAGCAGGCTCATATCCGTTAACACATTAGAGGCAGGTCCCCGTGGGGGCCTGCTTTTGTTGTTTGTTAGGGGGAAAGGTGATAAAGGTGATGCGGAGTGCGGGATGCGGGATGCGGGATGCAGGATGCAGGGAATGTGGGATGCGGGAAATGACAGGGGAAGTCTGGGGACTTTTCAGGAAGTTGGGGAATGTTCTGGAGTTCCGGGAGTTCTGGGAGTTGGTAAAAGTCCGGGAAAGTCAGGATTCCCCTTTACCGTGGTTTCCCGGCGAACAGGGGGAAACAGGCGAACACGGAATGAAGGGCAAAAAGGCCTTTGATTAGATCGGAAGTAGGCGAACAGGCAGAATGAAGGGCAAAAAGGCCTTTGATTCGAACGGAATTGGGTGGACGAGCGGAATGAAGGGCAAAAGTGCCTTTTGATTCGAGCGGAAGTGGGCGGATGTGCGGAATGAAGGGCAAAAAGGCCTTTGATTTGAGGAATTAGGTGAACGGGCGGAATGAAGGGCAAAAAGGCCTTTGATTTCGGCGAAAGTAGGCGGAAGAGTGGAATGAAGGGCAAAAGTGCCTTTGATTCGAACGGAATTGGGTGGACGAGCGGAATGAAGGGCAAAAGTGCCTTTGATTCGAGCGGAAGTGGGCGGAGGAGCGAAATGAAGGGCAAAAGTGCCTTTGGTTTGAGCGGAGGCGGGCGGATGTGCGGAATGAAGAGCAAAAGTGCTTTTGGTTTGAGCGGAATTGGTCGAACGAGCGAAATGAAGGGCAAAAGTGCCTTTGATTTCGTCGAAAGTAGGCGGAAGAGTGGAATGAAGGGCAAAAGTGCCTTTGATTCAAGCGGAAGTAGGCGAACAGGCAGAATGAAGGGCAAAAAGGCCTTTGACTCGAGCGGAAGTAGGCGAACAGGCAGTATGAAGGGCAAAAATGCCTTTGATTTCGGCGGAAGGGCGCAACGTCAGAGCCATAAACTCAGCTGGAGCTGATATGCAAAGGGAGATTGGAAAATCAGTTTGATTTTGATTACTTAATTCTCGAGTAATCAGGCATATGAGGGATTTAGTTGGAAAAACGTCACCTAATTCGGGTGATTTTCCTCTTAGCGGCCAAATCAGTGAAATTAGATGAACTTTTTACCACTAATGCTTTCAATTCGTGGCTTTGGAGTAAATTAGGTGACGTATTTCCACTTAATCTAATGGGCGTGAGTCCCGCTGGCTGAAACCACAAGCTAATATGTGTAATGCGAGTAACTGAGTGACCACGAGTGACTGCGAGTAACTACGAGTGACTGCAAGTGACTAGGAGTGACCGCGAGTGACAGCGAGTGCCTAAGAGTAGCTACAGCTGACCACCAGTGCCTGCTGTTGATTTAACAACAACCGCAGGTACCTGCGCGATTCCCCCAAACACCCTCAGCCCTCTGCAAGAAGCGCGCTAATGCGCCTCCCGCAGCCTGCTTCTGTATACGGCAGGGGTAAGATGCTCAAACTTCTTAAAGGTCTTGATGAAATAGCCGGCATCGCAGAAGCCCAGCACATCGCTGATCAGGTTGACAGGCTGGTCCGTGGCCTCAAGGAGCTGTTTGGCCCATTCAATCTTCAGGCGCGGAGCGAAGGTGGAGAAGTTCTCCCCGGTCTCCCTGGTGAAGATCCGGCTGAAATAGCTGGGGCTGATGTGACATTGTCTGGCCAGGTCAGCCAGGGTGAAATTTTTGTTTTTATGCCGGTAGAGGTAATCAAAGGCAGGCTGCAGCAGCGGATTAGCGGCGCGGTACTGCATGGAGCTCAGCTCTTTGATGGAATGCTCGACCAGCGCGTTGGACAGCTCGTTCTGAATGGCCTGGAGGCTGCCGACAGCCGGCACGGGAGAGGCAGCATAATCATCAGCCGGGCCCTGCGGCGTTTCGGGGAGCAGTGTTTTTTTGTACAGCTGGATGGTGGCATTCTTGGTGATAGCTTCTTCCACTATATAGTTGCAGAGATGATACAGCATATCAGCAATGGTTGAAACCTCGTCATAGGACAGCGTCGGCAGCGAGGCATATTCGGCTTCAAGAGCCTGGAATTTAAGCTCGGTATCGGCATTGGGCGGCCGGGAGACGAGCTGCTCCAGCTGCTGCTGGTCGGAGTCGCGGAGCCGGATCTGCCCGGCCATGACCGCACCTATGTATTGATTGTCTATAATGATCGGAACCGCAATATCAATAATATTGAAGTGGCATTTGTAGATATAGGGCGCATTCAGACGTACGGCCTCAAGACCGCCCCGGGCATCACATTTCTGGCAGAACGGGGACAGCATTTCGTCCTTCCTCACGCCCTGGCAGAAAGGCTGGCAGTAGCTGTGTTTGCTGACGGGGACCCCTTTGTAGTTGACGGTGATAATCGCCATCTTCGTGACCAGTGCGAGAGAGTCCTGGAGCTTATCCCACTTCTCGAGGTCTATAATGTTCTCCAGCTTAAACAGCGGATTACTCATGGGTGTAAGATCCTCCTATCCGGGCAATAAAGTGCAAGATAATACTATTAAATAAGTATACAACAAGAAAACACAATCTGAAAACGCTTAATGTAGCAGGCAGAGTACAATGCTTAAAAAGAATGGGCAGACTATACTTGACGTAAGAAGCTCACGACACTTTTAGGAGGAATTAAGATGAGAAAAGCCTTTATCAGCCCGACCAAATACGTGCAGGGTGAAGACGAACTGCTCAATCTGGGTTACTTTGTACAGACCTTCGGCCAGTCTGCGCTGCTTATTGCCCACCCGGATGATGTAAAGCGTGTGCAGGCCAAGCTGGATTCCACCATTGAAAAGTTTAAAATTACACTCGTCGAAAGCAACTTCCGCGGCGAATGCTCGCGTGAGGAGGTTGCCCGCCTGAAGGAGCTGGCCCGTGAGCATTCCTGCTCCTGTACCATCGGTCTCGGCGGAGGCAAAGCGATCGATACAGCTAAATGTGTAGCCGAGGGCGAAGCACTGATTATTGTGCCGACGATTGCTGCTACTGACGCACCGACCAGCCACTCGGCGGTTCTCTACACTCCGGACGGACAGTTTGATGATTATGCTTATTTTAAACAAAGCCCTAGTGTGGTTATGATTGATACAACAGTAATTGCCAATGCACCGACCCGGTTTCTGGTATCCGGGATGGGGGATGCGCTTTCCACTTATTTTGAAGCGAGAGCGACGTCCAATTCCTACTCCAATGTCAACGCCGGCCTGCCGAGCGGTGTACGCGAAGGTGTATGCGGACCGGCCAAGGGAACAAATACGGCCCTGATGATGGCGAAATTCTGCTACGAAACGCTGCTTAAGGACGGATTGAACGCGAAGGTGGCCAGCGACTGCAATCAGGTGACGCCTGCGCTGGAAAATATCATCGAGGCCAACATTCTGCTGTCCGGACTCGGCTTTGAGAGCGGCGGTCTGGCTGCGGCCCATGCGATTCATAACGGTCTGACTTCCCTGGAAGGCACGCATCACTACTATCACGGTGAAAAGGTAGCTTTCAGCACGATTGCCCAGCTTGTGCTTGAAAATGCGCCGTCCAGCGAGCTGAATGAGGTATTCGGCTTCTGCCTGTCTATCGGCCTGCCGGTCTGCCTTGAGGATATCGGAGTAGACAGCATTTCGCAGGAAGAGCTGCTGGAAGTTGCGCAGAAGGCCTGTATTGCAGAAGAGTCGATCCATTCCATGCCTTTCCCTATTACGGCAGAAGCTGTAGCAGCGGCAATCCGGGTAGCGGATCAGCTCGGACGCAACTACAAGCAGAGCAAGGGGGCATAAGATGAAGAAGATTATTAATGCACCGGAGACTCTGGTAAGGGAAATGTGCAGCGGGCTGGTGCTGGCCCATCCGTCCCTTGTTTTCAACAGCAAGCATAAGGTAATTCAGAAAAAGCGGCTGAACCCTGATAAGGTAACTTTGATCAGCGGCGGCGGCAGCGGACATGAGCCTGCCCATGCAGGATTTGTCGGCAAAGGGATGCTGGATGCAGCGGTCTGCGGGGATATTTTTGCTTCGCCATCGCAGATTCAGGTGTACCAGGCAATCCGCTCAACGGCCGGTCAAAAGGGAACGCTGCTGATCATCAAGAACTACAGCGGCGATATGATGAACTTCAAGAATGCGGCATTCCTTGCCGGAGAAGACGGCATTGAGGTCGATTACGTTAAGGAGGACGATGACATCGCCGTTGAAGACAGCCTCTATACCGTAGGGAAAAGAGGGGTTGCCGGCACAGTGCTGGTGCACAAGATTGCCGGCGCGGCGGCCGAGCGTGGTCTGCCTCTGGCCGAGGTGAAGAAAGCAGCCGAAAAGGCCATCGCGAATATCCGCAGCATCGGGTTCGCCTTCACCTCATGTACAGTGCCCGCTAAGGGAACGCCGACCTTCCAGCTTGAGGATAACGAGATGGAGTACGGAGTAGGGATTCACGGTGAGCCCGGTATCCGCAGGGAGCCGGTTGTAACCGCCGATGAGCTGGCAGCGAGAATGACAGCCGCTTTGCTGGAAAGCCTGGGCGCAGAAGGCGATGCTGCACGCGAGGTAACGGTGCTGGTCAACGGCTTCGGGGCAACTCCGCTGCAGGAGCTGTATCTGCTCGGCAACTCGGTTATCCGTGAGCTGAATGCGAAACAGGTTACCGTGCATAACGTGCTGGTCGGAAACTTCATGACGAGCATTGATATGGCCGGAGCTTCCCTGTCGCTCATGAAGCTGGATGATCAGCTTAAGGAATTGCTGGCTGATGAATGCCATACGCCTGCGCTTGTGCTGCGGGGGCCGTTCGAGCCGGTGCAATATACCGAGGCTGTCCGGCAGCCGCAGGCTGAGCAGGAGGTTTCGTTTAAGTGCGATACAGATGCTGCGTATGCCAAGGTTACAGGAGATACCTTTACTCTGAATAATCTCATCTATGCCATCGATAAAATGAGCGAGATCATCATTGAGAATGAGGTTCCGTTCTGCGAGCTGGATGCCCATGCCGGTGACGGTGACTTCGGCATGAGCGTGGCCAAAGGGTTCAAGCAGCTCAAAACCGAATGGAAGGATATTACACAGAATCATGCTGCTGATACAGGCAGCTTCCTCGATGCCTGCTCCCTGATCATTATGGAGCACTGCGGCGGCGCATCCGGCCCGATCTGGGGCTCTGCGTTCCGGGCGGCCGGCAAATATGCCGGAGACCGGACGGAACTGTCGATGCAGGAGCTGGCCGGAATGCTGGAGGCCGTAGTTAAGGGCATCCAGGATACAGGCGAGCGAGCCTTCGGCAGGGGCGCGGTTGTCGGCGATAAGACGCTGATCGACGCGCTGGTTCCGTATACGCAGTCATGGAAGGACAGCGCCGCGCAGGGCGATGACTTTGGCACCGCCTCAGCGAAGGCGGCAGCGGCTGCGGTTGAGGGAGCACGGCAGACCGGCGATATCGTAGCCCGGATGGGCAGAGCCGGTACTGTCGGCGAGCGTAGCCTCGGTTATCCCGACGCAGGCGCTTATGCGCTGGGGGTTATTTTTACCGGGCTGTCGGAAGCCATGCAATAAGAAGAATGCAATAAAAAAGACCGTTACCGGGAATGCTTGTCCGGTAACGGTCTTTTGCTGTGCAGCCCCGCTCACCGACGTACGGAGACGATCCGGTTGCGACCCTGGTGCTTGGCGGCATAAAGCGCTTTGTCTACGGTTTTGAGCAGGTCGTTCAGATAGGCGGAAGCATCCTTCGGCTGTCCGGAGCTGAAATCACTGATGCTGAGCACGCCCATGCTGATGGTTACCCATACCGGATGGGCGACATTATCGATGCCTATTTTATTGGAGGCGACGGCGGCCTTCAGCTGCTTGGCAATGGCAAGCGCCTCCGCTTCTCCGGTATCAGGCAAATAAATAATGAACTCCTCACCGCCGTAGCGGGCGAGAATATCATGCTCACGCAGTGTGCGCTGCAGCACCTCAACAGTACTGCAGATGACCAGGTCACCGGCCAGATGGCCGTAACGGTCGTTCACCGCCTTAAAAAAGTCGATGTCGATCAGGATAATAGCTGCCGGAAAATGCTGCCCGCGCCTTCCGTTCACTTCGTGCTCCAGTTGCTGTGTCAGATAATGCCGGTTATAGCAGGCGGTGAGGCTGTCGGTGATAGCCATTTTGGTGAGCTTGCGGTTAGTCTGGAACAGCTCCTCCTGAACTCTGATCAGAGATTCATTTCTTTCCTGCAGAATGGCATTCTGATGATTCGTTTCATCAACAAGCCGGCGGAGCTCGGTGATATCCTGGAAGGTGATGGTCCGCCCTACCCGGACTGAGCTTACCAGGATAGGCGCAGCGTGAATGTTGATGTGCAGCTGGCCGTCCGGAAGCAGGCATTCAATTTCGGCGATCTCATCGGGGTGTTCCCGGTATTTTTTCAGAAAATGTGAAATGGTATCTGTCTTATCCTGCAGAAAAGCCTCCATGTTAAAGCGCTCCCCGGCCTTGAGCCGGGAGTAAGGGAGCAGAGCCTGATTCATTTCCATCACCCGCTCCTGATCATCCAGCACGAGAATGCCGTATTCCATCGTATCAATAATATCCTGGTGGGCAATGGTCACAATATCGAATACCTTGTCCTGATGAATAGTAATGACAAAGAAAATAGCCGAGATCACAATGCCCAGCGAAGTAAATCCGGGAATGACGGGCAGATAGTCGTCGAGCACAACATTCAGCAGGATATCCAGGAGCAGAAATACCGTTACTGCAAGTATGCCTCTGAGCATATACATAATCTGGTTCTTAATCCGGGAAGCCTGGTCGGAGACAAGCGCAACATAAATAATGTACAGGGAAACAAAGGCGTGAATAATGAGAATGACGATATTTATCCAGAAAATAGGTCCGTAAATCCGTTCGACGTACCCCCCGTTAACCGGAGTAACGAACCAGCCGTACGGATTCAGTATTACCCCGATTGAGGAGAAGACGGCGGGCAGGAACAGCAGGATTAATATTTTGCGCTTAAGGAACTGTGTCTGGCCTGAGATCAGGATGGTGAAAAAGATCCAGCCGGCAACCAGCATGGACGCATCCACAAAGGCAAGCTTCACATAGAACAGCTGATATACCGGATCATCGACCGTTTTAATGGCGAACTGGCAGTACGGCCAGAGCATCATCGAGAAATGAAAGCCCAGGTATACCTTGTGCAGTCTGGTTATCGTGACAGAGGCAAATATGTATATGAACAGCAGGAACAGAATAAAGCACATGATCAGATCAATCCACGATCCCAAATCCAATACGCCGCACCTTCTTGCATTTATTGGTATATTATCAATTTCTGTGGGTCTTAAGACTTAGGTAATATTTTTAATATATAATCAGGCTATGAAGATTACAAGATTTTTAGGGGAATCTATAATAAAGAGAAGGTAGAGTCACCCCGGCCGTTGAATATTACCGACAACTAAACTAACATAATGAAAATGTCAGGCGTATCCGGGATACGCCCTAGCTGCAGGAGGAGAACCCTATGAAGTCAATCACCGTTCAGAGCCTAACTGATAAATTCCACCTGGAGGTGCTTGCCGGAGCGAGCCGGATGGACCGCCTGGTTACGCGGCCGCGGACGCACCGGCCAGGTCTGGAATTTGTCGGGTATTTTGATTTCTTTCCGATGGAGCGGGTGCAGGTGCTCGGCCGCAAGGAGATTAATTATCTGCTTACGCTGAGCGTAGAGGACCGTGTGCATCATATCGGCAATATCGTCAAATATCATCCCCCGTGCTTCATTGTCACGACAGGACAGCAGGAAATTCCTTATCTTACGCATTTCTGCAACCAGGAGGGGATTCCCCTGCTGCGGACGGCAGAAACAACCAATGAGTTCATCGCCAAGCTGGACAGCTTTTTGGTCAAGGCGCTGGCACCCGAGCTGTCCATACACGGTGTCTGTGTGAACGTCTCCGGTATCGGCATTCTGCTGCGGGGCAAATCGGGCATCGGCAAAAGCGAAACGGCACACACCCTGATCCGCAGAGGCCACCGGTTCGTAGCCGACGATATTGTCGTGCTCAAAAAGCTCGGTCCGGCTACACTGCTTGGCACCCATAACGAAACCACGCGCGAGTTCCTGGCGCTGCGCAGCATCGGTCTGATCAATGTGGTCCGCCAGTACGGGCGAAAGGCCTTCCAGGACGAGACCCGGATTGTGCTGGATATTGAGCTGTGCCCTTGGCGCGAGAACGCACTTAACAATGAGCTGGAGCTGGTGCCCCAGTTCACGGAGTACCTCGGCGTAAAGATCCCGCACATCGAGGTTCAGCTTCAGCCGGGGCGCGATGTGGCCGGCTTGATCGAGGCGGCCGCCAACAACTGGTATCTGAAGCAGCTCGGCTACAGCGCGGTTGAGGAATTCATGAAACGGATTGAGGACGGGATGCAGCCGTAAGCGCTGAAGCGTTATCATCCGGAAAAAATAAACGAAACAGGCCATCAATAATAATTCTATCAGATAGTGAGGCAAAGCGGCACTCCAGAAAAGGATATATACAACTTTCTTCTAATGTGGTATCGGCCAGAGGCAGCGTTCTGCCTCTTTTTTTGCGCACAAAACAGTAGTAACCGTTTTCACTTCGTTGTAGAATGGATGCAAACAGCGGCCAGCTGCTGTTACACCTTTGTAAGGGAGCCTCAGGTATGGAAAGATTTTGGCCGGATAAAAAATACATTCCTTTCACCTACAAAATGATGATTCCTTATCTGATTCTCGTTCTCCTGACCGATCTGCTGGTCGGCTATATTGCCTATACGATGCTCGTTGAGTCAAGGACCGAGATGGCGGAGACGAATGTGCGGACAGCCTTGAAGCAGACGAGAAGCAATATAGAATATCAGACCGATGAGATTAAGCGGATGAGCAATTCGCTGTTTCTTAATACGAACTTTCAGAATGCGCTGCAGTTCAGGGGCAATCTGCTGGAGAATATGCTCAAGATGCGCGATGATATTGTGCCTTACATGAAGGCGCCTCTGCAACTGTACGGGAACAAGCTGCGGCTTGTGCTGTATACAGCTAATGAGACTATGCTGGAGATTACCGGAGATGATATGTCGGAGCCTATCGGCAGAAGCGATTATTACGTGATGTCTCAGCGGGTCATTGAGAATAAGGAATGGTTCCGTTCCATTCTGATGAGCAACCGGGACAGCCTGTGGCTGCAGGCCGACAGTGACAGCGGGCTTGGCAACATTTCGTATTTCCGCAAGCTCGTTGCTTCCAACGCGGCCCCGTCGGTTATCGGCTATATCCGGGTTACGGCGAGAATAGATGAGCTGTTCGGCAACTTTGACACCTTTCCCGTGGATCAGGGACTGGAGCTGCGGCTTGTTGACAGGGCCCGGGGGCAGACCATTTATGAGCAGGGAGCTCCGGACAAGCCGGCTAAGCCGGACGAGTATCTGATAATCAGCGAGGATATCCCGATACCCGGTTATGTGATAGAAGCGCGGGTGCCGCACAGCTATCTCAATAAGGATGCAAGCAGAATGCAGAGAGCCATCGGTGCAGTCTGCACGATCAGCTTCGTGGTCATGGCGGCAATTGGTTTCCTTGTGGCCCGTATATCCGGTAAAAAGATCAAGCGCATCGTCTATCTGGCCCGCTCATTTCAAGAGGGCAACTTCTATAAACGGATCGGCTTCCCCGGGAACGATGAATTCGTGTATATTGCCAACAGCTTTAATCAGATGGCAGCGAGCATTCAGGAGCTGATCAGGAACGTCTATGTTCAGGGCCTCCAGAAAAAGCAGGCCGAGCTGGATGTGCTGCAGGCCCAGATCAGTCCGCATTTCCTGTACAACACCCTGTCTACCATTGTCAGTCTGGCCAATCTCGGGGAGGTCGAGAAGGTGACGCGGATGGTGCAGGGGCTGTCCAAGTTTTACCGGCTGACCTTAAATGAAGGACAGGTCTATATTTCAATTGAAAAGGAGCTCGAGCAGGTACGGATGTATCTGGAAATCCAGCGGGTAAAGTATGCCGATGCTTTTGAGGTCTATTATGATGTGGATCCTGAGATTCTGCAGGTTCCGGTCATCAAGCTGATTCTGCAGCCGTTCGTGGAAAATATCTTCAAGCATGCCTGGTTCGGCGAGAGCATCGCCATCCGGATTACCGGCAGGAAGCTGGGCGACCGTATCGAGCTGAAGGTTATTGATAACGGGATCGGGATGCGGCCCGATACGCTGCGGAATATGCGCTCAGGCTCCTTCCAGCCGGGCAGCTACGGCCTGAAGAATGTGGAGGAACGGATCAAGCTGAGATACGGCAATGATTACGGAATTCAGATCGGCAGCTATTACGGGGCCGGAACGGCTGTACAGATTGTTCTGCCGGTAGAAAATGAAGAAATCCGTGAAGTGAGGGAGTAGAGGGATATGGCAGTGGAGATAAATGTTTTGCTGGTAGATGATGAGGCTGTTGATCTGGAGTGGCTGAGACGGCGCGTGGCCGGAAGCAGCCATCTGCCGCTGCATAGCGTCCTGACGGCTGCCAGCGGCTTTGCCGCTCTCAAAGTGATGGAGCAGCACCCGATCGATATTATTCTCTCTGACATCCGGATGCCGATTATGACAGGGGTGGAATTTGCCCGCAAGGCTAAGGCGCTGAACCCGGAGGTCGAGATTGTGTTCATCAGCGGGCATCAGGATTTCAGCTATGCCAAGGAGGCCATTCAGTTAAATGCCTCCGACTATCTGCTGAAGCCTGTAGATGACGAGGAGCTGAACGGCATGCTGGTCCGGCTCTGTGCCAAGATTGAGCAGGAGCGCAAGCAGCATACCTCCCTGACGGAGACACTGTCGCTGGTCAATCAGGAGCTGCTGCTGCGCTGGTTCAGTGAAGCTGCCCCGGGTCCGGCGCAGGCCCATATTCTCGGTGTGCTCACGCCTTATCTGCAGGCACTGTCGGCTGTGGCTATTGTTGAGCTGGATGATATCGCCTGGAAGATACGCGGCTGGAGCGAGGAAGAGCGGTGTGCCTGGAGCGCCAGCGCCGGAGATTTTATCCGGGAGTTTGCCCGGGAGCATAATCTGGGCATGGTAATCACCGGCTATGACTATCACTTTATCATTCTGGCTGCGGTTCAGGAGCAGCATTTCACTGTCCTGCTGGAGGAGCTGATCCGTTCCTTTTATCAGAAATTCTCCAGCTCTGTTACCATAGGCAAAGGGATGTACGCTGCTGAGCCGGACAAGCTGCATGACTCCTACCGGCAGGCCCAGGCTGCGCTGAGCATTAAATGGATTGTCGGCAAGAACAGGCTCATTCAGGACGCCTCGGAGTGGCATCCGAAGGAGAAAATCGCCTCCGATCTGGAGGAGATTGTGGACCGGATGCTGAAGGCGATGCTTGAATATGATCTTACGACCGTCGATGACTGCCTGCTGCAGCTGTTTGCCGGGGACAGCCCGATCTCACAGAAAAATGATATCTACGATATCATCATCCGGATCACCTCCAAGCTGCACGCCGACCTGCGCCAGATGAATGAGCATCTGTACGAGATTCTGAACTGGGATGCCCATCAGCCGTTTGTGCTGTTCCAGTTCGAGACGGTGCATGATATCCTCTCCTGGCTGCGGCGGCGGTTCTTCGAGCTGTCGGAGCGGCTGTATCTGAAGCGCCAGCGGCAGAAGCGCAAGCTGATCGATGAAATTACAGACTATGTGAAGGCAAGACTGGACCAGAAGATTACACTGAACGAGGTAGCAGCCCATTTCGATTTCTCGCCCAACTACCTGGGCCACCTGTTCAAGGTGGAGACGAACAGCCTGTTCAGCGACTATGTCGGCGAGCTGCGGATGAAGCGGGTCTGCGAGCTGCTGGAGGACCCGACCAAGAAGGTCTATGAAATTGCCGAGCAGGCCGGCTACAAGAATATCATCTACTTCAACCGGCAGTTCAAGCAATACATGGGCATGTCCCCGGGCGAATACCGGAAGCAGAATAAAATATAGGATTGCGGCCTCTGTTCCGGGTGGAACGGGGGCTTTTTTTATACTAAATCGTTGAATTAGTATTAAGTTTAGTTGTTTCGCTGAATTATGCCGGGGGCCTGCCCTGCTTATAATGTGAGATATAGAAGAGAGAGGGGTGCAGAAATGAAAGGGCATACATTCTGGAATGATTTGAAAAACTATAAGGTTATCCTGCTGATGCTGTTACCGGCGGTTGCCTTCTTCCTCCTGTTCGCGTACATCCCGATGGCGGGTATCGTCATTGCTTTTAAAAAATACGATTACGCCGGCGGCATCTTCGGCAGCGCCTGGAACGGGCTGGACAACTTCCGCTTTTTCTTCGAATCCGGCGATGCCTGGCGGGTTACACGGAATACAGCACTTTATAACATTGCTTTTATAACGGTAAACAACGCCCTGCAGATCTTCGCTGCCATCATGCTGTTTGAGGTCGGAGGCAAATGGTTCCGCAAAATTACACAATCGGCGCTGTTCCTGCCCTATTTTATCTCCTGGGTCGTAGTCGGGGCGATTGCCTATAACCTGCTCAATTATGACATCGGTACAGTAAATGCGCTGCTTAGAGGCCTTGGCCTTGAGCCTGTCGATATTTATAATACACCGGCCTACTGGCCTTATATCCTGGTTATTGTAGCTGCCTGGAAGAGTCTCGGGTACGGAACGGTAATGTATCTGGCGGCGATTTCGGGTATCGATACAGAAATGTACGAGGCGGCTGAAATTGACGGCGCTAACATCTTCCAGCGGATTATGAAGGTGACTCTGCCGAACCTTTATCCTACAGTCATTATTCTGGTGCTGCTGGCGGTCGGGAACATTTTCCGGGGAGATTTCGGGATGTTCTATAACATGGTCGGCAACAACGGGCTGCTGTTCTCCGCGACGGACGTTATCGATACCTTTGTCTTCCGGTCACTGATTACTTCCAATGATATCGGAATGTCGGCTGCAGCAGGCGTGTTCCAGTCGGTGCTTGGATTCGCAACCATCATGACGGTGAACTACGCTGTCCGCAAATACGACAAAGACCGCGCCCTGTTCTAGGGACAAACAGGAAATGGAGGTAACGATATGAAGCAGCTTGACCGTAAAATTTTCTCAGCCATAGGCTATGTTTCACTGATCTTGCTCGCCGTGCTATGTATCTTCCCGTTCATTCTGGTCGTCTCCTCATCCCTGACCGAAGAGAGCAAAATCATAACGGACGGCTATCAGTTTATACCGACTGCCTTCTCGACCGAGGCTTACAGCATTCTTTTCAAATACCCGCAGGAAATGATCAACGCTTATCTGGTGACTATCGGGGTTACGGCGACCGGCACCCTGCTGGGATTGTTCCTGACTTCGATGACCGCTTACGCGCTGTCCCGCAAGGATTTCAAATGGCGCAACAAGTTCTCGTTCTTCTTCTTCTTCACTACCCTGTTCAGCGGCGGACTCGTTCCGTGGTATCTGCTGATCGTTAACTATCTCGATATGAAGGATACGCCGATGGCCCTGATTGTGCCGATGATGCTGAATGTGTTCTACATTATCGTCATGAAGTCTTTTATGAGTAGCATCCCGGAAGCCATTGTCGAATCGGCCAAAATCGACGGCGCCGGCGACTTCCGGATTTATGTCCGCCTGATTCTGCCGCTGTCCAAGCCGGCCCTGGCTACAATCGGATTGTTCCTGGCTCTGGCTTACTGGAATGACTGGTATAATGCGCTGCTGTTCATCTCCGACGAGAATCTGATGCCGCTGCAGTATTATTTGTACAAAATGCTGGGCAACATGGACGGTATGCGCAAGGCAATGATGGGAGCGGGTGCTGTCGTGACTACAGCCATTCCTACCGAGAGCCTCAAAATGGCGATGACGGTTGTGGCTACTGGCCCGATCCTGCTGGCTTATCCGTTCGTGCAGCGTTATTTTGTCCAAGGCTTAACGATCGGTGCTGTTAAAGGGTGAACCCGGAGTCATCCGGTTTATCAATAGATTTCATATTCAACTACAAGGGGGAAGGCTTGAGATGCTGAAAAGAAATAGAATGATGCTGCTGGCGCTCGTTTTAACCTTCGTTACGATTCTAAGTGCGTGCGGCGGAGGCAATAACAATGCCAATGCACCGGCTGAGCCTACTAATAATGCATCAGAGGCAGGCGGCAACAGCACTGCAACAGATCCTGCAGCTTCGGGAGCTATCGATACTTCTAAAGAAGTGAAGCTGAAAATGATTTTTGTCGGACCTAAGCCGGTCGATTACGACAGCGTATTTGCTGAAATCAATAAAGTGCTGAAGGAAAAAATTAATGCCACCGTCGAAGGCGAGTTCCTGGACTGGTCCGACTGGGCACAGAAATATCCGCTGAAGCTGGCGGCTAACGAGGATTTCGACCTGATCTATTCGGCGAACTGGGCCGGCTACAATGACCAGTCTCTGAAGGGCGGCTTCCTGGAGCTGACCGATGAGCTGCTGAACAAGTACATGCCGGAAACGGTGAAGGCTATGCCGCAGGTAAGCTGGGACCAGGCCAAGGTGAACGGCAAGCTGTACATGGTTCCGCAAAACAGCGGGGAGTCTGTTGAAAAACTGATTCTCTACCGCGAAGACCTGCGCAAAAAGTACAATCTGCCGGAGATCAACAGCCCAGAATCCTACTCGACTTACCTGAAAACCATTGGCCAGAACGAGAAGGGCGTTACCCCGTTTACTCCGGAAACCGGAGACTGGAAATATCATAACCTGGACCGTGTCCTGCTGAAGCAGCAGAATGAATGGAACATGTTCGATCTCGACCTTCCGTTCGCCTTCAAGCTGGATGACGCTGCCGGTAAAGTATTCAACGTCTATGAAACACAGGAATTCAAGGATCTGCTGGTGTACTACAAGGATCTTGCCGACAACAACGCCTGGTCCAAGAACGTGCTGAACAGCAAAAACGATCATCAGGCTGACTTCAAGGCAGGTAAAACTGCATCCATTACGCACAACAATGGTACGCTGGGTTCCCTGATGGCTCTTATGCGCCAGGAGAATTCACCTTACGAAGTAGCGCTGGCCGACATCAACCAGGGCAAGAAGAAATCGATCGCCATCTCCACGCAGAACGGTACATCCATCCATGCGACCTCCAAAAATGTGGAGCGCTCCCTGATGATGATTGACCTGATGCAAAATGACAAACAGCTGCATGACCTGATGATGTACGGAATCAACGGCGTACACTATGAACCGGTAGGCGAAGACAAATTCAAAGCGCTTGAGAAGAACCCGAACTATACCGGCTTCTCCAACTGGAACTTCAACTCGCCGCTGAACCGCACCAATGAAGCGTTCCCGCAGGAAGCTTCCGATCTGGTTAACAGCTGGGAAGCTAGTGTGTACCACTATGACCTGGAAACCTTCGTGTTCGACAACAGCAAAGTGAAGACAGAAATCGCCAACGTCGGCAACGTGATGCTGCGCTACGCTATT
This sequence comes from Paenibacillus sp. FSL R7-0273, assembly GCF_000758625.1. Lineage (NCBI taxonomy): Bacteria > Bacillati > Bacillota > Bacilli > Caryophanales > Paenibacillaceae > Paenibacillus > Paenibacillus sp. FSL R7-0273. Next base: position 7,148,875 of record NZ_CP009283.1, on the reverse strand, counting down.
CCGCTGGAATACGGCGTAATCGAAGACATCGACAAAGGCCTGGCCGAGCTGAACAAGCAGCTACAATCCGCCGGTCTTGAGAAAATCCAGACTGAGCTGCAGGCACAGATTGATGCGTTCCTGGCGAACAAGTAATAGAGTGTTTATACAAGAGCAGGGCAGCGTTCTCCCGTTATTGGGGGGGCGCTGCTCTGCTTTTTTGTGCGGGTGGCGGGATGGGGCAGGTGGCAAGCGGCGAACTTGCGCAAAAGGGGCATTTGTAGCAGCTGCAGCACATGGGGCGCTCTAACGGAGCATTCAAGTAACTGCAGTGCACGGGGTGCTCTAACGGACCCAGGAGGCGTTATTTGCCTATTTTCTGGCGTTTGGACTTCCTAACGGACTCAGATGACGCTGTTTAGCCAAAAATGCGCTCATGCGGGTGAATACGGAGCAAATAACGCCGCTGGAGTCCGTTAAACCTGCCGGTAGACTGAAATGGCAAGAATAAGGTCTGCTGAGTCTGTTAGGAGGTATTGGCTGCGAGGGAGGTTAGCGATTAGAATGAAATTAGTTGATTTTGTAATATATGGGATAACAAACTTTGTCTTAAAGGTACACGAAGGGACGGTCTGAATGGAAGCTACATTTATTAAAGTCTGCGATAAGCAGCTGTATGTAGAGATTCACGGCGACGCAGCGGCTCCGCCATTGTTGTATCTGCATGGGGGCCCGGGAGAGGGCTGCTATGAATTCATGCTGCATCAGTCTCGGCGCCTATCAGACCAACTCCGCCTAATTGGCATTGACCAGCGGGGAGTATGGCGTTCTGAGGAAATCGGAGAGAGTGAGCCGTTAGCGCTGGAGGATTTGGTAGAGGACTGTGAGCAGCTGCGTAAAGAGCTGGGGATTGCAAAATGGTCTGTTCTAGGCCATTCTTTTGGCGGATTATTGGGAGTCCGGTATGCCGGCAAGTATCCAGACTCGGTAAAGAGCCTGATTCTGGAGGGGCCTTCTTTGGATTTGCCAAAATCACTTCAGAGCTGGCTGCGCAAGGCAGCAGGCTTGTACGAGTCACTCGAAAAATCAGAGCAGGCACAAGCCTGTCTTGCAGCAGCAGGAGATAATCGGCCGCCGTTTGAGCTGTTACACTCCTTTTTTGAATTAGGCGAAGGTTTGGGTGAACTCAGAATGAAGGTATACACGCCGAATGAAGGCAACAATTATACAGAGATGTCGTATTCAGACAGTGAGACAGAGGAGTTTGGAAGGCGCAGTTATATACATTTGTCCAAGCTAATGAAAGAGGGGCGGATGTTCGACCCGGTGCTTCCCGTGCTTAAAGAGCTCACGGTTGCCGTTCTTCTGATTAAAGGCAGGCATGATCCGATTACCTGTGAAGAGCAGACCCGGACTTTTGTTGAAAATACACGGAATGGAACTTTGAAAATATATGAGGAATGCGGGCATCTGCCGCATTTTGAAGCGCCTGACCGGTTTGCGGCAGATGTCATTCGATTTGTAACCCGACCCTAATACCGGTATACATACACTTTAGTCCGCAGACGATCCTTACAGGTAATAACGCGCACAGGCTGCCTGTCCGGCAAGGCAAAACAGATGCTGATCACCGTCGCGCCTTGCGGCAGCTGCTGTCTGAACTTCTCTGCCAAAAGCGCCATTGCTCCCGGGAACAGATAACAGAGCACAATGTCGGCGTCCCTGTAAGAGTAGCTATAGATATCCCCGCGCTTAAAAATAACCCGTTTGCGCAATCCCTCCCCGGCACCCTTTTCCGGCAGCATGCGGGCATAGAGTAAGGTGAACAGCCTTGAGAACCCCAGGGGAATGCCGGAATTTTCGATTCCGGTCAGCCGCTTCCCGGGACAATGGCGGATAACCTCCAGCCCAAGCGTGCCCCAGCCGGAACCGGCTTCAACAATATTGCTGTAGCCCCGAATCCGCTGCACCTCTGCAATCACTGCCAGCCGGACAAGCCCGGAGGCGGGCATCGGCGAAATCCCGTTCTTCCAGCTTATGAGGACAATCCAAAGTACGGATAACAGGAGGACAAATGTGATTATCCAGGGAATGATTTCAATAAAAGGCATAGGGACTCCTTTCGGGGATGAACGTTCAGCCGTTTAGAACTTACTCCATTATAAGATAACTTATGCCGAGGTGAATACCCGGCGTCCAGTTCGCTGAGTCTGCATGAGCTGCAATAAATGTCCTCCCCCTTTGAACCTTTTTACCCCCAGCGGGCCAATATCCGTTGTAACGCCTGAATGGAGGCCGGTCCTATGAAGGATTTAGATTTACACCCGTGGCTTATCCGGATGAGCCAGGGTGAGGAAGAAGCGTTCCAGGTTGTGTATGAAGCTACACGGGATCACGCGTACCGCTTCATCAGCTACCTTGCGCCCCGCCAGCAGGACGCGGGAGATATTATGAGCGAGGTATATCTTGAGCTGTACAGAAGCGTGCATACGTATGATCCGCAGCAGAACTTTGGCGCATGGTTCAGCGGCCTGATGATCAGGCAGGTGCGGAACTGGAAACGGAGAGAGTGGCGCTTGTTCCGGATTACGGAAAAGCTGAAGCTCAGCACGGGCAGATCTGCAGATCCGGCGGCTGAACGGCCGTTCACTGCTCTGGATGACCAGCTGGAACTGCTTCCGCTGCTCCAGACGCTGCCGCTTAAGCTTAAGGAGGTTATCGTGCTCCGCTATTATCAGGATTGTCCGCTGACGGAAATTGCCGTGCTGCTGGAGGTTCCGTTAGGCACCGTAAAATCGAGGCATCATCATGCGCTTAAGCAGTTACGCCGCCGGTTCGCTGAGCAGGGTATGGAAAAGGAGGGTGATGGCTTTGTCTATTGAGCAGCAGCTGACAAAAGAGTTCAAGCACGATTCCCGGAGAAGCCCTGAGGGCCTTAATAACCGGATTACGGCGGAATACAGGCAGCAGGTGATGCAGCAAAGGGGAGTTTCAATTATGTTCAGAAAAAGAAAAACGTCCGTCTACCTGTTAACCGCTCTTATCGTTGTTATGCTGTGCGGCTTCGGCTATGCCGGCAGCAGGCTATTGTATTCGGATGAAGGCAGATTGTCCGTCAGCAACCGGACGGAGCAGCAGCTGCAGTTCAAGCAGGAGGATGTGGTGAAAATCCGCGGTGAGCTGGAAAAGGTAAAAGCACAGCTGGTACCCGGGGAATCAGCGGTCGTATATCTTCGTGATTTTGATCGTACTATCGGCGAGTCACCAATTATTTATGGTATCAATAACCCGGTGAAGGTACCGGCAGAGGAATGGAGAATGCTGCTTCAGCAGCAGGGAGTCCAGGAAAAGCTGCCTGAGACCCTGCTTGGAGCCTACAGCCTGGAAGAGGGCATGGAGGCCTCCCCTTTTCAAGTCGCTTTGGGGACCGGCGCCGATTCCATTTTCGATGAGCTGAAGACTGAAGGTACAGCATCAGGAAGTGAGATGCTGTGGCGCCTCACTGACACAGCCAATGGTTTTATAGATACCTATACTTCACTCTACCGGAATGCAGCCAATGATACGATCTACGTTACCTGGCAAATCGCCGGGGAAGATGTAAACCCTGCGATTCTCCAGCTAAGCCCGCCCGGGATAACCGCTGAAGATGCAACGATCGGCGGACTGACCGCACATTATCTCAAGAACGACCAGTCGCTGTTCGGGCAGAGCAGTATCCACCAGGATGTGACCTGGGTTAGCGAAGCCGGTGATACGGCGGTTGCCTACCATGTACAGACCGATTCTGCGGCGGTTACGAAAGAGCAGCTGATTGAGGCAGCTGAGAGTTTAGTGCAGAAGTAATATAATGAAAGCCTGGGCCCTAATAATGGGGTTCAGGCTCTTTTTTACATTCAATACAACCAAATTCATATAAAAAGGATGTGCACGATGAATCAGGCAGAGCAGCTTCATACCCTCGCAAGACGTTACTGCATGATTATGTCCCGGTATTGGGGGAGAACCTATTCACGGCTGATGAATGCCGGCAGGGACAGAACGGAAGACGGGGGCTACACGGCAGAGGCAGAAAAGCTGTTTCCCCGATATTTAGTGCTGGATGCAATCCTTGCTCAGCTCGAACAGTCTGACGGAACAGAATTTGCGGCTGTGGAAGAAGCGCATAAGAAGATTTTATCGGCTGTCTGGAATGCCCAGAGCCTGTTTACCGAGAATAAAGAGGGGATATTTCAGCAGACTGCGGCGGCTGAGCGGCAAGCGTTAGCGGACTATTTGGATAAAAAGGCTGCGGAAGGAAAAGTGCGCGTATCTCCGCTGCCTTACCGGCGCACCTTGTCAGAGGTAGAGCGGACCTTACTGTGGGAGGACCTGAGGGAAAAGTGGGGCATCGGTGATTTCTGGTACCCGCTGACTGATGCCAAGCCGGCGGATACAGAAGCTTTTATGGATGACTATTTCGCGGCAGAGGTGGGGATTGAGGCACTAAAGGCAATATTACGGGCCCGCGGAATAGAGCGGATTTTCGAGCTGCGGGAGTTCGATCATTCACCGGAGTATCAGCTTGATATAGAAGGATTTAACCCGGCTTACACAATCAACGGCGAGGGCTACTGGTTTGCTGCCGATATGGACTGGGTCATCTACGCTTCGCATGAGAATTCGATTACGATAGCGGGTGAGTGGCTGTTAGAAGAGATAAAAAAGATTTGGCCGGGCTGGGAAGAACGGCGGTGGCTGGATTGGCAGGAACGTCTGCGGCGCGGGCTCTGATATGTGGCAGATCAGCCACGGTGGGGGAAACGTACTGCTGGAGCAAAATAAAAGCCTGAGCCCGGCAAAGCCGTACCGGACCCAGACCTGTACTTACAGCCTATAGCGAGAAAAAAGTGCGCAGCAGCCCGCGCTTCTTGGGCGGGGTTTTGAGCTTCATAGCGGCGAGGGGATGCAGCTCCTCATAGGCCGCGGCTGCCTGAAGCCGCGGCTGCTGAATGCTTTCAATCGATACAGCGAGCTGCTGGATCATCCGGCGCAGATCCTCAAGCTCCTGGCGCTGCTGAAGCAGCTGCACGGAGACGACCTCGTCGGCCTTCTGGTCAAGCGAACGCTCGATACGGACGAGCCTGGACCAGACCTCCTGCATAGGGGGCTCCGTAACAGGAGGCTTCTGAATAATAGGCATCGGCTCTGCCTGCGGTTGATTCTCAGCTAGCGTGATGCTGTCCAGTGATTCCCCCTGCTCAAGCCGTTCTTTAATAGATTTAAGCAGGCTGACTTCCTGCGTGGTAAAAATATAATGACCGAACCGGTCCTTGGGAAAGCTGGCAGGGAACATCGCGGCCCAGCGTTTGATCGTGGTCTGGCTGACGGACAATTGCTCTGCAGCTTCCTTTGTTTTAAACATTTCCATTTTCCATTCCTCCGCTTCGGTATTTGGTGATATACCTATTCGCTCCTCAGGAGCGACTCCCTGCACGGGTGACAAAGGTGGTGCCGGTTCGCTAAACAAAGTGGTATTGCGAGCAAAGCCGAGATTAGCAGCGCCTTATGATTCTACATAAAGCGGCCGGATTTTGCTTTTTTCTCAATTAAACAGCCGTGAGCTTCACCACGAACATTACAGGCGATCCTGCTCCAGCAGCTCCACCAATTCAGCCACACTGCTGAAAACGTCATCCGGCTCCACGTCATAGGTTTGACTCTGAAAAGCCGACAGCCAGCGCACCGCATAAGTACGCAGTCCGGCAGCTTTGCCTGCCAGAATATCGGCATTGCTGTCACCTACAAATACAGCCTCGGCGGGGCTGACTCCGAGAAGCTCCAGGGCACGATGGATGCCTTCCGGGTGTGGCTTCGGCTGCACCACATCATCCCCTGTAATGGCAAACTCACAGAAGTTCTCCATCTGCAGTGCCTTGGAGGAGATCCGGTATGCCCGCTGTCCTTTGCCGGTGATAACAGCGATCCTGATCCCGCGCTCTTTCAGCAGCTGCAGCAGCCCGGTAATTCCGGCGTTCTTGACAGACTCACCACTATGGCCCGTTTCATAGATTGAGAAATAATCCTGAACCGCCTGTGGAGCAGCGGCTTTATTAGTGAAGTTAGTTTCAATAATCTCCTCTTCGGTCGGGCCGAACATAGCTACCAGCTCTTCGTTCGTTACATCTCTGTTCTCGTATTGCTTAAACACCGTGCGAAAAGCCGTGAAGGACAAGGGCAGCGTATCAGCCAGTGTTCCGTCAAAATCAAATAGTACTGCTTTAATAGACATAATGTGGTGACTCCTTTATTAGATTGAATGCGCGGATAATCAGAAAAGCGATACTTATCATTTTAGCAGACACAAATGAAATGATATGTTTGTTTCGGCACAGATTAACCGTTTTCATATAAGGGAGGACTGCCGCATTTGCTTAACATCCGTGATATTAACAAAGTAATGGAAGGAAACTGGTTTGATGTCTTCTGCGTTGACAAGGGAGAAATGGCAGGGGACAATTTACAGCTTATTATCTCTATGTACGAATGTGAGGGCGGAACCATTGTAGGTAAATTGCGCTCCTGGGAGATTATATGTTGAAAATGTACGGGAAAGTAATATCAAATTTGCAAGCGGATTTACCTATCTGAGAATATTGAAGGATCATCCTGTCTTATTTAAATATAACAAGCCTTCCTTTATGATTTTGGGTCCTATTCAGCTTTGGGGGGATGATGAAATTTACGGCCGGGTGTTCAGGGAACTGGAGGAATATTTGGGAAGTTATAATGCGAGGGATAGAATCAGTGAATTCATGTGCTCAAGTGGAACCACAGAAGGCCTTGTAATTTTCACCATTGGTCCTCAGGAAATCGCTGATGTGTACAGCAGCGTGCTGGCGAGCCGGGGGTTAGAGATTACTCTCTGGCCGGATTCGCAGATATATAGCGATAACGGAACTGAAAGGATTCTGCTGTTTAATAATTCCGCCTATGTAATCGCCGAGAAATTTCATATAACCCAAATAGATATTACATAATCGGGAGGAACACAAAGACCGGAAAACAAAAAGCTTCCCCGGTCTTTCCGCTGTTTATATGATTTTACCAGGCATAAATTCCGTTCACATCCAGAAACTCCCCGTTATGCCGCTTGCCGTCGGTGGCGTAGCCGACAATAATGGCTGCTCCCGCTTCCTTGGACTGGCCGCCCTCGGCGTTGTGGTTCAGGTCTGTTTTCGTAAATCCAGGGGTAACAGCAAAGACCTGAGCGCTGCTGTCTCTTAGCTCAATAGCTATTGCGGTGGTCATCGCGTTGCTGGCTGTTTTCGAGGCATTATAGTCGAAGCAGTTCAGCGGATGCTCCGTATGCTGCATGAACTGCAAGGAAGCCATGTCGGTCGAGACGTTAATGATCGCTCCCTCATTCTTTTTAATTAGCGGGAGCAGCAGCTGGTTTAACCGGAATGTACCGAAGAAGTTCACCTCAAAAGCCTGCCGCAGATCCTCCTCACGGGTATTGCTAAAGGAGCTGGAGAAGGCCCCAGGCATCCCGGCATTGTTGATCAGCAGCGTCAGATTAGCGTAACGCGATTGAATTGTAGCGGCAGCCTGTCCGACACTTTCCGGATTCGTCATATCCAGCTGCAACAGCTCCACATCCAGCCCCTGTCCGGTTAATTCGGCAACTGCCGCCTCTCCCCGTTCCGTGCTGCGTGATCCGAGCACTACCTTCCATCCGGCTGCGCCCAGCTGTCTCGCTGTTTCGAGTCCGATTCCTTTGTTCGCACCTGTTACCAAAGCTGTTTTCATCATTATGATCCTTCTTTCTGTTAAGGGGTATCTATCTATAATTTGAAGCATAATATGCTACACTAAGTGTAGGTCAACAATGAATTTTCGGGAGGCAGGCAGAATGTTTACGATAGGACAGATTGCTAAGAGGGTAGGACTGAACATCGGGGCGATCCGCTTTTATGAGCGTAAGGGGCTTCTGGAGCCGGCGGTACGCAATGAGCAGAATAACCGGCTGTACAGTGAAGAGGATATCGGCTGGCTGGTGTTTCTGAAATGTCTGAGGGAAACGGGAATGAGTGTGGAGGAGATTAAGCGGTATTACGATATGGTTAAGACCGGGACATCAACCCTGCCGGAGAGAACCCGGATGATTGAGGAGCAGAAGCAGGTGCTGCTGGATGACATTGAGAAAAAGAAGGCGCAGCTCGTTCATCTGGAGCATAAGCTGGAGCGTTATTACCGCGGGGAGAACTATTAAAAATCCTTAATTTCCTAGTAAATGAAGTTGAAGTACTTACTTTTATATACTCCCTTTAAATTATAATATTAATATTTAAAATATATAATGAATGGTGATTCTTTTGCCGATATAACTATCCTTACATCAAATACAGACCTCAAATGGATAGGGAGCTGCAAGCATGAACATCTTAGAAAGCGTATTGAAGGCATTGCCGTTTTTTACCCAGACCTTACGTGAAAAAGTGAACCTTGTCGTGTATGACCGGACCAAGGTTCTTTATTTTGTACAGACCCGGGGCTTTGAGCTGGAGCAAAAGGTTGGTGATCCGCTGATTCCGCAGTTCCAGAATTTTGGAGCCTTGACGAACGGGCGGGAGCCGAGCCTCGTACATATTAGCGCTGAATTATATGGCTTTCCTATAGATGTCATCAACATTCCGATTGTCGATGACAGCAACGAAGTGGTGGCGGTGCTCTGTGCTACCTATGACCAGAGTAACCAGCACCAGCTTAACGCAGTTGTAGACGATAATCAGCATATCTCGAACGAGCTTATCGATATGGTACAGCACGTAGCAGCACATGCCGAGGAGCTTCAGGCGACCAGCGAGCAGATTCTGCAGAACAGCAGGCTTGCGGTTGAAAATGCGGGTAAGGTCACCAGGGTATCCGGCCTGATCCGTGAAATCTCCGAGCAGACCAATCTGCTGGGTCTGAATGCCGCAATTGAAGCGGCGCGTGTAGGGGAGGCGGGAGCCGGCTTTGGAGTAGTAGCGACTGAGGTGCGTAAGCTTTCTGTTCATTCCAGAGAGGCGACATCTGGCATCGAGGCTGCTTTGAAGGAAGTCCAGGAGTCTATCGGCAAAATGGAGTACGAAATCAGCCAGATTTCCGCTTCGGCGGCAGAGCAGGCTTCCCTGGTTGAGGCTTTTACCCAGGTGATTGAGCGTCTGCATCTGTCGAGTGAGAAAATGCTCGGTGTGTCGGGCAATCTGATTGAATACTCGGTGGAGTAAGGAAGCAAATATAAACCGCAATTACATTTATAACCTCACATGGAGACAATCTATCGCTTCCACAGCTAAAATACATCAAAGCTATTTCTCTGCTGGGGGAAGCAGAGAGAAGATCCTGTAAAACCAAATAAAGGCGGCAGCGTCCGCCTCTCCTTCTCTTCGGTGATGCACTTGCCCTGTTTCGTAGGTAATTGCACGGCATCATGAATGAGCCGGGTTGAAATAACTGTACTTTCTGCAACTAAACTAGGCTAAATAGCTTCGCTGCAGGGTTTAACTGCACTCTATACATTTATATTTGCCGAAAACGCCCCGAACCGGCTATTTCGCGAAAAATAGATGTATAGAATACAGTTATCTCCTTAAAATGACTGAATTCCCCTGTTTTAATTGCACAAACTACACTTAAACTCATTTGACTCCGAACCGACTGACTAAGGTTAGCGCTTTGGCAAGGGAGATCCATCCGCTGCTCAACGCTTTACCTAAGGCAGGAACGGGAGACGGTTTGTTAGTCTCTTAATAACGTTCTATATAGAAGCAGTAAAAGGCCATCCCAACACGGGATGGCCCTTCTTTTTACTAAAACTAATACATTAGTGGCTATGCTCCACCGCTCCGGCTGCCGCTGCCATCGCTTTCGTCAGCGTAACCGTTCCGTCAGCAGGGGCATAATTCACCTTCCAGCCGAGCAGCTCGGCGATGAAACGGACCGGAACCTGCACACGTCCGCTGTCCAGGAAGACCGGGGCTCCGATGTTCTTACGCTCCCCGTTCAGCTCCATGTAGGATTGCCCGGCCCAGAACACAGCGGTATTGTCACTGTCCATGATCCAGAGTGTTTTCTTGGTATTATCCCAGGTAACATCCACGCCGATAGCCTCACCAAGGTAACGGAGCGGAATGAAGAGACTGCCGTTCTTCATTACCGGGGTAACATCCATCTGGCTGGTCGTACCGTTAACGGTTACGGCTGTGCTGCCTTTTGTCATTGAGATGGTTGTCATTTCAGCGGCGCCGGCCTTCATCCCGTGGAACTTGTCCGGGAATTGGGCGACAATGCCGCCGGTCAGCTCGCTTGCTGTCATGAACATATGAGAATAGGCGGTACGTTCAAGGCTATAAGCTGTGGCATAATCTTTATTTACATAGCTGTTAAAGGTATCCAGCAGATGGCCGATGTGCATTTTCAGGCCTTCTGCAATAGCTGCCGTTTCAAAATAAGCCGGATTCGCACTGTGGAAAAACTCGGCTTGCTTCATACGGTAATCTTCGAGCGAGGCAACAGCCTGTCCGCGTCCGGCTTCGTCTTTAGCGGCTGTGGCTTTTACATAGTCTACAAAATATCCGATATGGGACGACCAGATCGGCTTAAAGGCATCGCCGGCTGCTGTGCCGTATACGGAGGCAATGGCTGCGGACAGGTCATCCGTGTTGCTGTTCAGGGCAGCCGCTGCTGCGGTGAAGTCCGGGGCACCGTCGATGCCTTTTTGCATGGCGAGTGCGGCCAGTGTGGCATGCTCACCCAGCAATTGTCCAAGACCTGCGCGCAGGTCAATTCCCGGAGATGCTGTGGTAACGGCAGGGAATTTATCAGGGAACTGGGCCTGAATGCCGCCAGCTAGCTCGCCTGCAGTCATGAACATATGAGCGTAAGCAGTCCGTGTATCCTCGTAGGCCGCTATATAGTCTTTATTCACATAGCTGTTGAAGGCGTCCAGCAGATGATTAATGTGCATTTTCAGCCCTTCTGCAAGGGCAGCCGATTCAAAATATGCAGGATTGGCATTGTGGAAAAATTCCGCCTGCTTCATCCGGTAGCCATCCAGATCAGCGACGGCCTTCTGCCGTCCGGCCTCATCTTTGGCAGCGGCCGCTTTCACATAGTCTACAAAATATCCGATATGGGAGGACCAGATGGGCTTGAAGGCCCCGCCGGCGGCATTTCCGTATACCGAGGCAATCGCGGCGGACAGGTCATCTGTGTTCTTGCCGAGTGCGGCAGCAGCCTCATTGAAATCTGGAGCACCGTCGTAGCCCTTTTGCATCGCAATTACGGCCAGCAGGGCATGCTCACCGAGCAGCTCGCCAAGTGCCGCCTGCAAATCCGGTGCAGCCCCATTCGTATCCACTTCGTGGGCGTTTGCAAGTGCGGGTACAAATAGACTCAGGCAAAGCATCAGGATGGCCAGCTTACTGTGCAGCTTTTTCATTTCTGTTCACTCCTTCATTCAAAGTTGAGCCGCTAATCAAAAGCGGTTATACTCAGTGGAACGTAAGTATTCTGAAGTTGGATCACTTTTTAGAATATAAATTTTAAAATATTATTCATCCAACTACGCTGGGGAAATGGGGGGTAACAATTGAACGAAGTCGCTGACGACGTACAATTAATGCAGCTGATCAGGCAAAAGGACCCGGATGCCCTCGAAAAGCTATATGACCGGTACGAGCAGATGATTTACAGCTTTGCATACCGGATTGTGAAGGACTCAATGGCAGCCGAGGAAGTCATGCAGGAATTATTTATGCGGATATGGAAACATGCGGAGCAGTATGACTCCTCCAAGGGCAAGCTGTCGACCTGGATGTTTACGGTTACACGCAATATTGCGATTGACCAGCTCCGCAAGACAAATACACGGCCTCCGCAGCAGTACGCAGACTCTGAGGAAATACAACAGCTTCGCGATACCGGAACCATGACTGAGGATATGGTCGAAATGCTGCTGGCGGGGGAACAGGTAAGAGAAGCCCTGCAGGAGCTGAGCAGGGACCAGCAGCAGGTGATGGATCTGATCTATTATCAGGGCCTTACGCAGCAAGAGGCGGCTTATCATGTGGCTGTTCCGCTGGGGACGGTTAAGAGCAGGGTAAGGCTGGCCATGAGGCAGCTGCAGAAGCGGTTAATCCATTGGGGAAGGAGGGATCAGGCTCATGAGTGAAGAGAATACAGAGTTGTGTGAATGGGCTGAGTTGTATGCGCTGGGCGCACTTCAGGACGATGAAATGGAGCGGTTTGAGGTTCATTTACAGGATTGCCCGGAATGTGAGAAACTGGTAAAAGAATACCGCCAGGTAATTGAGCTGCTCCCTCTTGCCTCCGAGCCTGCTGAGCCGCCGTCAGGCATGAAGAAACGCATTCTCTCCCGGGTAATGGAAGCGGAGGCTCCGGTGCAGAAGACTCAAAAGCCTGTAAGCGAGGTGCCGGAGCCGGTCCGGGTGGAGCAGAAGCCCGCAGTGAAGACTGTGCCTGTGCCCGGAAAGAAGCCGCTCCTGCGTTATGTGAGTGCAGGGCTTGCAGCAGCGGTTGTCGGACTGCTCATCTATACAGGCCAGCTTCGCCAGGATGTCGGGCAGCTGCAGAGCCAGGTGGATGCCAGCTCAGGGCCGCTTCAGCAAATCAAAGTGAATGAGTCGGTTGTGCTCAGTCCGTCAGCTGTGGAAGCTGCAGCCAAGGGGCTGGCAACCATCATTTCTGATACCGGCGGTACACATCTTGTCGTACAGGCCGAGGGTCTGCCGGAGCTTACCGGGACCGAGGTATACCAGGTGTGGCTGATCAAAGGGGATGTTCCGCAGAATGCGGGCACCTTCGTAGCACAGGGCGGCAACGGCGCGCTGTATTATACCTTTGAGCCTCAGGAGTACGATACTGTTGCTATCACACTAGAGCCGGACGCAGGCGGAGAAGCGCCGAGAGGACAGATTGTACTGGTGGCACCAATCAAGCAGGGGTAGTTGAACTTGGGAGAAAGCCGGGAGGAACGTAAGAATGAAAGAGAACGGGAAGCTGCAGGCCGCAGCGTTGTCTGAGGTTTCACATCTTAAGGTTCACGGAAGATCAAATGGCAGCCTGGCTCCCCTGACGCTGTTCTGGACTGGCAGCGCAGTGGAATTTAACATCAGGGGATCAGAGCTGTGGATTGAAGCCGAGGCTGATTATGACCAGCACGAGCCGTGGATTGGCATTGTCATTAACGGTTTTGCTGTCAGCAGACAGATGCTAACAGCTGGCAGACGCTGGATTTGTGTATTCCGGGGAATGAACGGAAATACCGTGAAAAATGTCCGGATCGTCAGGGAGCTGCAGGCCATGAGCGATGATCCGGGCTGTCTGCTGCAGCTGCATGCTGTAAGGTCGGACGGGGAATTCCTGCCGGTCGCAGATAAAGCACTGAAGCTTGAATTCATCGGTGACAGCATCACCTCCGGTGAAGGGGTAATGGGCTCCAAGACGGAGGAAGACTGGATTCCGGTATGGTTCAGCGCAACTGACAGCTATACAGCATTGACAGCTGAGTTGCTGGAGGCGGATTATCGCGTTATTTCACAGAGCGGCTGGGGCGTGCTGACCAGCTGGGATAACAATCCCAGCTGTAATATCCCCCGGTATTACAGCCAGGTGTGCGGTCTGCTTGGCGGAGAACGCAATGAGGCGCTTGGCGCACTGCAGGAGAATGATTTTGAAGCCTGGCAGCCGGATGCCGTTATCATTAATCTGGGCACCAACGACGGCGGCGCCTTTTATTCTCCGGAATGGACCGATCCGGCCAGCGGCATAGCCCGTAAGCAGCGGCTTAACGAAGACGGCTCCTTTAATGAGCATGATCTGGAGGCTTTTGAGAAGGCTGCCGAGTCGTTCCTGGTGAAGCTGCGGCAATGCAATCCGCAGGCTCACCTGGTTTGGGCCTACGGAATGCTGGGAATCCCCATGCTGCCGGCGATCCGCCGTGCGGTGGACAGCTACATAAGCGCAACCGGTGATAACAGGGTGTCGGTCTTCCAGCTGCCTGATATGACACCGGAAAGCGCCGGCGCACGAAGCCACCCGGGGAGATTGGCCCATGAGCAGGCGGCTCAGGCGTTAAGCGGCTATTTATTGAAATTGCTGCAATAAAATGTCCGCCGCCTCTTAGAAGAAGCTATGCATAGAACGGCTGCCCTGAACACAAAAACCGGCTGGACGGATCACTATCCGTCCAGCCGGTTTCTTGTATAGAAGCCGTTATGCGTATTTGCTGATCGTTGCAAGCAGCTGGTCGGCAACATGGCCGGTGCCTGCTGCCAGGTGAGCGCGGTCCAGGCGCAGCCTCACGAACTTCTCATCGGCATCGAGCGCTTCAGCCAGCAGCCCGGATAAGCCGCGTGCCTTGCGGTCAATCTGCAGCAGCAGCTCAACGCCCTGGTCATCTGGATAGAACATCATTTCCAGCTCATCCAGACGGCCGCGGAACTGGCTGGAAGGCTGGAATTCAAATTCCTGGACGAAAGGAAGGCCGTTTCTTTTGCCGAAATGAGGGGCATATTCACAGCTGACCTCGCGGAGCCGGAAGCCAAGCTGGGCTGCAGCGTCCAGAACAACCGCTGAATGCGGATGAGGTAGCACCTGCAGATAGTCCTCATCCTTAGGATCAAGGGCTTCCTTGATATCAAGCCCGGTATGAATCCAGACGGGGGTTTTGCCCATGGTCACCGGGGTAACGGACGGAAGCTGGAAGGATACCGGGAACTCATACACCTGTTCCGCTTCCACGGTGAACCCGGAAGCCAGCAGGAACTTGGCAATGGTTGCCTCTACATGGCTCTTGGAATCGTTATGCTCCTTCACGTAACGGGTCTTGACGAAGGCATACACATCGTCCACCTTCTGATCCACACGGCCGCCCTGGATGCGGACAACTCCGCTAAGTGTATCCCCGGCTTTTACTACATCCTGATGAAGCATGAGGTTGACTTCAGCGGCGCCAATCCCGGCGCTTGCGAGCATTCTTTTGAACATGGACATGCTGTGAATCTCCTCCTTATCGGTAATAACTCTGATACGGAGGTATCCTCTGCCTGGTTTCAGCCGTTTATCTAAAATTTCAATTAATTAAGAGAGCTGCACATAAAACGTAGCCGACTCCCCGATTGTGCTTCTGGCATACAGCTTGCCCTTATGCTGCTGCTCGACAATGGACCTCGCGATCGCGAGGCCAAGGCCGTAGCCGCCCTGCTTGCGGGCGCGGGAGGTATCGGTGCGGTAGAACCGGTCAAAGATCCGGGTCAGATGCTCAGCGGCGATGCCTTCGCCGGTATTAGTGACGGAGAGCAGCACGTCGTTATGCTGCTTGCGCAGAGACAGGGTGACCTCACCCTTCGGCCCGGTATACTTCACAGCATTGTCCAGCAGGATCATGACGACCTGCTTAATCTGCTCGCTGTTGCCGTTCACACTCAGATTAGGCTCGATATCATACTCCAGCACGACATTCTTCTCGAAGATGACGGCCTCCATCGTCAGGATGATATTTTCCACCGCTTCGCTGATGTTGAAGGGGGCATGGATCATACCGGTGCGGGAATCATCCATTTCAGTCAGATAGAGCAGGTCACTCGTCAGCTTGGCCATCCGCTCGGTCTCCGATTTGATATAATGCAGCCATTTGGACTGCTCCTGAATCGTATCGTCCGGGTTAGACAGCAGCACCTCGGTATTCGTATTAATAATGGCCAGCGGCGTCTTCAGCTCATGCGAGGCGTCGGCGATGAACTGCTTTTGCTTATCGAAGGCTTCCTGCACCGGCTTGATGGAGCGGTTCGCGAAGTAACGGCTGGTAAAGTACAGGATGATTAGCATCACGATACCGACGATGGTAAAAATATAGACCATGTTCGTGAGAATCTTCTGCTGGGAGGTAATGTCCAGGAACACAAGCATGTGCCCGTCAGCGGTCTGCCTGACTTCAAAGGTCCAGAGACTGCCGTCCAGCCCGAATCTTCCGGTTGTTGTATTCATATCCACAGCGGTCTGCAGCGCCTGGGCATAGAATTCATCATCCATGCTGAGCTGTGAAATGGGTGTCCCGGTCTGCTTCCAGTCGTTATCGGTCTCGATCATGAAGGAAATGAACCGCTCCGGCGGCGGATTATCCCCCATTCTTCCAAAGGTGCCGCCGCCCTCCAGACGCTGGGCTCCATTGTCTATGGCGCTATCCGGAGCGCCGGCCGGACCGCTGCCAAGGCCGCCGTCCATCCCGCCGCCGCGGTGCTCGCCGCTGCCCGGCTTTTGAAAGGCCTCCGTAATCCGCTGCAGATCCATACGGATGTCATTCTGGACGTTCAAGTAGTTGATAATGTAGATGGTAGCGAAGGCGGCCAGCATCATTACAGAGATGGTCACCAGGTTGACGATCAGGAAACGGTTTCTGAGCTTTTTGAACATCAGGCGTTCACCTCAAGTACATACCCTACGCCCCGGAGCGTACTGATCCGCGTAGAAGCACCGAGGAACGTAAGCTTTTTGCGCAGAAAAGAAATATAGACCTCCACATTGTTATGCTCGGCCTCAGAGTCAAAGCCCCACAGCTTCTCAATAATCTGCTCCTTCGAGGTAACGGACTGCTTGCGGACCATCAGCAGCTCCAGCAGCTCGCTTTCCTTCAGATTCAGCTTCATTTCCTTGCCGCCCACCATCAGCTTCAGGTTCGTCGTATTCAGCTCCAGGTCCCCGTATTTCAGCGCATCGTCTGGCAGCACCTCGCCTTTGCGGCGCAGCACGGCGCGGATTCTTGCAAGCAGCTCCTCCGAGGAGAAGGGCTTGGCGATATAGTCGTCGGCGCCGTAATCAAGCCCGGTCACCATATCGGTGGTATCCCCTTTGGCCGTCAGGAAAATGACGGGGGTCGGGATACTCTTTTTGCGCAAGGCCCGCAGCAGGCTGATTCCATCCATCTCCGGCATCATGATGTCGAGCAGCAGCAGATCATAAATCCCGCTCAGCGCGTAATCAAGCCCCGTTCTGCCGTCATGCACAGCGTCTGCCGAATAGTTATGCTTTTTCAGAATTTGGGTCACGGCCTCGGCCAGATGCACCTCATCCTCCACGATTAAAATTCTCACCCAGTCATCATCCCCAGTTTAGCTTAATGTCTGTCCTGTAACTTACGTCATTATAGCAAGATTACCTTTAATCAACCTTAACCACGCGGGCAGAATCTAAGACTTCTACTATATAGCGGAGGTTTTCTTTTGCTGCAGAAGGCTTGTGTAAAGCGGGTGTAAAAAAATTAACGCAGTGTAAAATCTATTTAAGCTTCATTAAAGGTTCGCCAGCTAAGATACATTCATAGACAAGCGAGACACACGAAGCACTCTATTTAAGAAAGGATCTGATCCCAATGGCTATCGAGGTTTTTAACCGCTATGAAAACAAATACCTGTTCAATCATGCAGCCTACCTGAAGCTCTATAACGAACTGCTCGAATATATGGAACCGGATGACTACAACAAACAGCATGAGTTTTATTCCATTACGAATCTGTACTACGACACACCGAGCAATACGCTGATCCGCAACAGCCTGTCCAAGCCGAAATACAAAGAGAAGCTGCGCCTCCGGGCATACGGTGTTCCGGATGGCGATTCCAGGGTCTACCTGGAGATCAAGAAGAAGGTCTTCGGTCTCGTCAACAAAAGAAGAACCTCGCTCATGCTGGACGAAGCTTACGATTTTGTCCGCACAGGTATCGCACCTGAATACAAGGACTACATGAACAAGCAGGTGGTTGAGGAAATCAAATACTTCCTGAGCTGCTACGATCTGAAGCCGATGGTGTACCTGTCCTATGACCGCAAGGCGCTGTTCTGCAAAAATAACCGCGATCTGCGCATCACCTTTGATACGAATATCAGAAGCCGGCGGTACGACCTGGCGATGGAGCACGGCACCCACGGCGAGCTGCTGATGGAGCCGGGCCAGTGGCTGATGGAGGTTAAGGCCGAGAAGACCATTCCGGTCTGGCTGTCCAAAATGCTCTCCGAGCACCAGATGTACCGCACCAGCTTCTCCAAATACGGCAATGAATATAAAAAAATGCTGAGAAACAGCAAAGTAGAAAGCGAGAGTGTCCTGTATGCTTGATTCGATCTTCGCCGCCGTCTCCGACAGCACGGCTTTAACCTTTGGCAATGCGGTTCTGACCATCCTGATCTCCCTGGCGCTGGGTGCGCTGATCAGCTTCACTTATATGAAAACTAGCCCGGCCGGCTATTCGCAGAGCTTCACGCTCACTATGGTGCTGCTGCCGGTCATTGTAGCTATCATCATTCTTTTAATCGGCAGCAACGTAGCCAGAGCGTTCAGTCTGGCCGGAGCATTCTCCATCATCCGCTTCAGAAGCGCGCCCGGCGATCCTAAAGACATCACCTTTGTCCTGTTCACCATGGCATCGGGCCTGGCCTGCGGCGTCGGCGCTTACGGCTACGCAGTCCTGTTCACCATTATTCTCTGCATCATCATGGTTATCCTGAACCGCACCGGTTTTGGCGTAAGAAAATCAGCACAAAAAACACTGAAGGTTACCATCCCTGAGAATCTGGGCTATGAAGAAGCCTTTGCCGAAGTATTTAACAAATTCAATGTCGCTTATGAGCTGAAAAAGATCAGAACCACCGAGCTCGGCAGCCTGTATGAGCTGGTGTATAACGTTACCCTTGATGAGCATACAAGCCAGAAGGAATTCCTGGATGCCATCCGCACCCGGAACGGCAACCTGGATTTGTCGCTGACAATGTGCCCTACAACAACTGCGGAATATTAACACAGACTGAAAGGATGGATCCGATATGAGTAAATTTATAATGGCAAGCAAAGCGGGGCTGATTCTGCTGTTAGCGGCAGTAATGTCAGCCTGCGGGACGGCCAGCAGTGCATCGACCCCGTCACCGGCGGCCACAGCAGCCGTGGCTACAGCAGTTACTGGCGGGACTGCATCAGATGTACAATTGGCAAGTGTGAAGGCGGCTGATCTCGTCAGCTTTGATGAAGAAGATGTGGCGGCAGACTGGAGCGCTGATAGCGCCACAATGATTGCGCTGAGCGGTACAAGTAGCACTGTAACAGGCTCGGGGGCAGTCGCTTCCGGCAGCACGGTAACAATCTCGGCCGGCGGAACCTATGTACTGAGCGGTACCCTGAGTGACGGCCAGATTATTATCGATGTGCAGGATGACAGCAGCGTGCATCTCGTGCTGAACGGGGCCACGCTCACGAACAGCAGCAGCGCACCGGTCTACATTAAGGAAGCCGGCAAGGTAATCATGACGCTGGAAGACGGGACGGTAAATACCGTAACCGATGGGGCAAATTATGTGTACCCGGATGCAGCTACAGATGAGCCTAGTGCAGCGATTTTTAGCAAGGCCGATCTGACCATTAACGGAACCGGGACGCTGAAGGTTAACGGCAACTACAACGACGGCATTACAAGCAAAGATGATCTGAAAATCGTCTCCGGCACCATTGAGGTAAAGGCTGCGGATGACGGCCTGGTCGGTAAAGACCTGGTGGCTGTGCAGGACGGCAGCATTACCATTACAGCAGAGGGCGACGGCATCAAGTCGACCAATGACGAAGACACAGAGAAGGGCTTCATTGCGATCTTCGGAGGAAGCTTTGATATTACCGCAGCAAACGATGGCATTCAGGGTGAAACCTCTCTTGTCATCGATGGCGGCACCTACAATCTGGTGACCGGCGGCGGTAGCGAGAGCGCGGAAGTGAAGACAGGCGATGAAGGCGGCTTTGGGGGCGGTGGCTTCGGCGGGGGCGGTATGGGCGGCGGCGGAATGCGCGGCCAGGCTCCGTCAGCGGACGGTACGCAGGCAGCACCGCCGGAAATGCCGGCGGGTGATGCAGCAGCCGGCCAGGGGACGCCGCCAGAAATGCCGGCAGATGATGCAGCGGCCTCCACGGATACAGCAACCGCTACTGAAACAGAATCGGTCAGTATGAAGGGCCTGAAATCGGGCGGTGACCTAACCGTTAACGGCGGCAGCTTCACGATCGACTCCGCAGATGATGCGGTGCACAGCAACAGCAGCATCTCAGTCACGGGCGGGGAGTTTCAGATCGAAACAGGCGATGACGGCATCCATGCCGACAGCCTGACAGCCATCTCCGGCGGCACCATTAACATTACCAAGAGCTATGAAGGGATTGAAGGCGCCAATATCACCATCTCCGGCGGTGACATTGATGTAGCGGCCTCCGATGACGGCGTCAACGTAGCGGGCGGCAATGACACTAATGCCGGACAAACCGCAGGCGGGCAGGACCAGTTCGCAAGTGCAGGCAGCAATATGCTTACAATTACTGGCGGTACGCTGACCGTGGATGCCTCAGGCGACGGTCTGGATTCCAACGGCTCAATCACAATGAGCGGCGGTACCGTTACTGTATACGGTCCGACTAATGACGGCAACGGCGCCCTGGACTTTGACGGAACTTTTGAAATGACCGGCGGATATCTGATCGCGGCAGGAAGTGCGGGTATGCTGCAGGCACCCGGCGATGCTTCCAGCCAGTACTCCATCGCCATGACCTTCACCGATTCACAGGAAGCCGGGCAGCTGGTAAACCTGAAGGATAAGGACGGCAACACCATTGCAACCTTTGCACCAGCGAAGAGCTACCGTGCAGTAGTTATCAGCTCGCCGGACCTGAAGGAAGGCGGCACGTACACCCTCTCCACCGGCGGCAGCTCGACAGGCACCGCAGTGGACGGCGTATACACTGACGGCACTTACAGCGGCGGCACAGAGGTTGTAAGCTTTGACCTCTCCAGCAGCGTAACCTGGCTGAATGAATCCGGTGTGACCGAAGCAGCCCAGGGTATGGGCGGCATGGGCGGCGGACGCGGCCAAGGCGGCTTCGGCGGCGGTACAAGACCTGACCGCGGCACAGCTGGAGGCACACCGCCGACTGGCACACCGCCAACTGGCGCTCCGTCTGCTGGAACCGGCGGGACAACACAATCTGGAACCGGCAGTGAGTCTCAAATGTAAGGCCGGGAATTTAAAGCCGGTTAAGCATCATTGAATAGCAAACAGCACGTTCTCCTTAACCGGGGAACGTGCTGTTTTGCTGTTTACTGTTTTTACTTGGGCTCGCGCTCCAGCGCTCTGAGGAACTTCTCCGCTTCAGTGTTCTTTTTCCGCGAGGTGGAGAGCAGCCGGATGCCCCCGCCGATCATCAGCAGAGCAACAACGACAGTATTCATATACGATTGAATCCGGGCGATATAAAAGCCGTAGTTAAAGTCCAGCTCCGGAACAACAATCCGGATGAACAGATAATACACACCCAGGAACAGGAGCGCGCCGCCGATCCAGCCCTGATACCGGGTCCAGCTCTCAATGACCGGCTTGTCATACAGGGGCTCCCGGCCGTATTTGCTGGCCTGCTGCATCCCGTCAAAAAAGCTGTAAAACCAGGCAATCGGAATAAAGAACAGGAACAGCGAAAGATTCAGCAGATCCAGAATATAGATGCTTCCGAGGAAAATGAGCATCAGCTGGAGGCCTCTTTTTTGCAGTCCAAGGTACATATGTCCGGCCCCCGGAAAGGCAGCCAGCAGGGTGGCGATGACCTTGCTTTTTTTGCCTGCACTGCTGCCGTGCTCAAGCTGCTCAAAGATCGTCCTGTCCTCGAGCAGCTCGCCGGCCTGCTTGCGGTTCACATGCTGGGCTGCATCGAACATGCAGTACAGCCACAGTACCGGCAGCAGGAGCAGAAAGATCAGAAACGTCTCCTGTCCGGTTATGCCGGCCACAAATACCAGCATGATGCCGAGGCCGAAGAACCCGATCAGGAACGACAGCCCGCGCTGCAGCAGGCCTAAATGCAGATGTCCGAGCCCGGGAACAAAGGAAAGGAGAATCGTGTAGAACCGCTCGCTTTCCCGGCGCGGCTCCCTTCCCTGATCCGGATGGCCGTAGCCCTCGGGCGGCGGCTGGAATCCGTACGGCTGCTGCTCAACCGGTATCTCCGGTCCGTAAGACATCTGGCCCTGGGGGTGGGAATAATGCGGATAGTTCGCATAGCTTGGCGGATAATCCGGTTCCCGGATCAGCCTGATTATCATACCGAACATGCTGATGAACCAGAGAACGGCTGCCGCTAAAAGACATAAGGCGGCAAACCCCTCATCATTCCCTGCGACGAGTGCAAGAAAGGCAAAGCCCAGGCTGCCAAAAAAGATAAAGCCGTAAATGAACCCCTTCAGCCGGCTGCCGTAATAATAGTGCCCCAGGCCAGGAATCATATTAAGCAGAAAAGCCAGCATCTTGCTGCGGTGCTGCTGCATTATTGTTCAGTCCTTTCGTTTGTTATGGTATAGGGGGCCGGCTTTATTTCCTTAAGCCAGCCGGTTGCTTTTTCGACCATCTTCTCACTGTAAGGCTGTTTGGTCTGGGCACTGATGCCGATATTGCCGGGAGCCATTCTGTCGAATACACCGGCAGAGATGAACAGCATCGTGATGCAGGCTGCTGTAATATAATGCAGCCACTGATTCCGCAGAAGCCCCTGAAGCCGGAGCGTGCCGCTGCTTGCCTGCTTCTGTCCGGCTGCAGGCGAGAGGGGAGCCAGCTGCTCCATGATCTGGTCTGCAAAGCCGTCACGATCCGGCAGCTGCGGCAAAGAGTGAAGCTCAAGAGCTGTCATATAAGAGTCCAGTGCTTCAAAATCCTCAAGGAGCAACCGGTCCATGTATACCCGCTCCGGACCTGTTATTTCTCCTTGTACATACCTCTTCCATTGCTGCTGATCCGGTTTATTCATGAGAAGGTTCCTCCTTCCAGTGTGTTCTGATCCACTGCCGCGCCCTGTACAGTCTGGATTCGACGGTTCTGACCGATACCTGCGTTTTCTCTGCAATCTGCTCGTAGTTCTCCTCTTTAATATAGAAATCAACGATAATATCGCGGTGCAGGGGCGGGAGCGAGGATATTTTGTGCCGGAGATCCTCCTTCTGCTCTTTACGGAGCAGCTGATGCACAATATCTGAACGGTAATCGGCGATATGGAGCACTGCATCGTCATCGCGGCCGCTAACCTCTGCTTTTCTGCGGTCCAGCTTCCGCCTGATATCTATGGCTTTGTGCAGGGCAATCCGGGTAATCCATGTTTTGAAGCCTTCTGAGCGGTATTGGGGGAGAGATTTATAAATTTGAATAAAAGCCTCCTGTGCAGCATCCTCCGCATCCTGAGCCTGATGAAGCACAGAATAGGCTACCTGGTATACATAGCTTCCATAGCGGTCGATAATGCTGCGGAACAGGGTATGGTCCCCTTTTAAAATTTGCTTGATCAAGCGCTCGTCATCAATGGGTCCTCTCCTCCTTCCCAACCGTAATAGACGAAGGCCTCAGGGCAAACCCTGCGGTAAATCATTTATTTTATAAAAAATAGACATCCCCCTTTGTAAGAGATGCCTATCGTACGTTCCGGCCTACATAAAATCAAAGAAATACCGGATGACATGGAAAAAGATCGGCGAGGTATACGCCAGACTGTCAACCCGGCTCATATAGCTTTTTTGCAGGGCGGCGAATTTGTCATCGTCTCCGATCAGCAGGTCGCGCTTCAGTACGGAGACAGTCAGGCTGCCGAAATATCCGCTCAAGCTAATCAGTACCCCGGACAGCAGGCCGAACAGCGGGGTAAGCGGCGTCAGGTAGGGGTAGATGAGGTAAGACACGGCGGTCGTCACCACAAATCCGCAGACAAAGCCTTCCCAGGTCAGATGCGGGTTGGCGGTCGGCACGACCTTATGCCTGCCGAAATAGAGCGAGGCCAGATAATGCGCCACATCATTAAGCTGCGTCAGCACGACCAGGAACAGCACCAGCCCTGCGCCGTATTCCGGGGTGGCAAACTGGAAGTAGGCCAGATGGCTAAGCCCGAACACCATCAGCATCATTCCCCATTGGGTGGAGCTGACACTCCGCAGGAAACCGAGCGTTCCCTTGTTCAGCAGCCGCGGGAGCGGCAGCAGCAGAAAGACGTAGACCGGAATAAAGACGATGAACATCCCGTACCACTCGATATAGATCCAGTAGAATTGCAGCGGAATCGCCAGATAAGCCCACAGGAACAGCCTGCGGTCCGCCTTGCGTGTGCGGATCATGGAGAAGTATTCCTTGAGTGAAAAGAAGCATAGCACCATCAGCGACAGCAGGGACACCACAGCATTAAACAGGGTCGCCAGGCAAAAGATAAACAGCATGCCCCACCAGGTTTTGATGCGGAAGCCGATACCGGTATAGTCCTTGTCCTTCTGAAGCCTGCTGACGGCAAGGTAGATCAGATGAATCGCCGAAAGGCCGGCGAAAATTAGCAGTAGTGTGAATAAAGAGCTGTCCAAGCGCCGATCACCAGCCTGTCCCAGGATTGGATTCCAATAAAGGAATCATATGTTATTATGAAGGAAACGTCCGAAATTGATAAGGGGAAAATTTGTAATGACAGGTAACCAATCGGTCTTTATTTTGCTTACGAATACCGGAACGCTGTTTACCAGACTTATTCAGGGCTATACCAAGGCTCCGTATAACCATGCCTCCATCTCGTTTACCCGTGATCTTTCGGAGATGTACAGCTTCGGCAGAAAGCATCCCAGCAACCCTCTGAACGGGGGCTTTGTGAAGGAGGATCTGCACACGGGGACGTTCAGTAAATATCCGAATACAACTTGCGTTATCTATGAGCTTAAGGTTACAGAGCGGGAAGTGGAGAAGATGCAGCGCGTGCTGCATATTTTTATCCGCAGCCGGCAGAAGTACCTGTATAACATTCTGGGTGTGATCGGCATTGCCCTTAAGGAGCCGGTTGAATTCAGCAATTCCTATTTCTGCTCCCAGTTCGTTGCGGAGATTCTCGACCGTTCCGGCATCAAGCTGTGGAATAAGCTGCCGGCGCTCGTTACGCCGGATGATTTCAGGCAGAGTGAACGGCTGGAGTTAATTTATCAGGGTAAATTAAACCAGTATAAGCAGGGGAGTGAATAGAATGGTTCATGCGAGAGAAGTATTAGCCAATCAATTGCTGGCAGGCGCCAATGATCCAAGCTGGCATCTGCCGTTCATGCAGGCAGTGGAGGACGTGACCGAGGAAGAGGCGTTCTGGAAGCCGGGGGCCGGCCTGAACAGTATCGCCGAGCTTACGCAGCATCTGCTCTACTGGAACAGAACCTGGCAGACCCGCTATCAGGCGGGAACGGCAGCTGCCGTGCCGCCTGTAGGCGACAACAACAACAGCTTTATCCTGCCGGAGAATGTCTCCTTCGCTGAGCTGAAGAGCGGTCTGCTTGATGTCCTGCTGGGCTGGCAGACCCTGCTTGCCGAAGAGAGACTGGAGGCGCAGGTCGCCGGCTTCCCGGAACCCGCGCTGTGGTGGGAAGTCATCAGTAATGCCGCAACGCATAATGCCTACCATATCGGCCAGATCGTCTATGCCCGCAAGCTGCAGCGGCGGGCGTAGACGATAGCAGGATTGCGGATGCTGAGCATTAACGGAAGCCATAAACACCAGCTGTCAGCCGCTCTCCACCTCAGGTACAACGACCCGGATATGGCGCGGCAGCACGCTGAGCTGTACTGGCAGAGCGGGCCCCTCCTCGCCATCCACATTCGTGTGCATCGGGGCGGCGGATTCGACCGTTATGCTGCGGGCGGCAAAGTACTCGACCCCTTTATGGTTCTTCAGATTGCCGAGCAGCAGGGAGATGCTGGCGGTAAGGGTGCTCAGAATTGTAAGATCCTTAATGACAAAGCAGTGGATCAGGCCGTCGTCCACTGCTGCTCCGGGAGCCAGCCGCTCAAACCCGCCGACCGAATTCGTCAGGGCGGCAACAAACAGCGGCGAGTCGCCCTCCCACACCTGGCCGTCATGAGTAATGATCAGATGGTTAGGCGTGTTGCCGGTCAGCTCCTTCAGCCCCTCCTTGAAATAAGCAAACGAACCGAGCCGTGATTTATCCTCTGAGGTCACCGCTGATACCGATTCAGCGATGGCTCCGGCCGCAACCACATTGATGAACAGCCGCCCGTTTAGCCTTCCGACATCGACCGCACGGGTGCCGGGGGAAGCGAGAGTGCGGATCGCCTCTTCCGGATTCAGTGAAAGCCCGATGGCCCGGGCAAAATCATTGACGGTTCCCAGTGGAATAACTCCGAGCTTGGGACACCCCGTGTCTCCGCTCAGCCCGTTGATCACCTCATGCAGTGTGCCGTCCCCGCCAATCGACACAACCAGCCCGTAGCCTTCCTGGCATGCCGCTCTGCTGAAGAGGGTGGCATCGCCTTCCTGCTGTGTCTCCTTCACCGTAATGGCATACCCCTGTTCTGTGAGTATCTCCACAGCCATCCGTACATAGCCCGGCCCCTCCTCCTTACCTGAGGTGGGATTCACTATAATCATAGCCTGCTCCATCGTAGCCTCGTCCTTCCGTGCGTGGTTTATTATTCTGTGCTGCGCC
The DNA here is from genome assembly GCF_000758625.1 of Paenibacillus sp. FSL R7-0273. Lineage (NCBI taxonomy): Bacteria > Bacillati > Bacillota > Bacilli > Caryophanales > Paenibacillaceae > Paenibacillus > Paenibacillus sp. FSL R7-0273. The sequence continues at coordinate 7,122,338 of NZ_CP009283.1, read as the reverse complement.
TGCGAAAAGACTCCCCATAGGCGGTGTGGCGGAATTGTAGAATAGGGTCATCCGACAGGGCTATGCCCTCTGAAACGGCCGCCGGGTCCATTAGCAGGCCTGCCGGCTCAGGTATAATCTCTGTCAGATGCAAGCGGCCGATTTCGATCCGCCGCCGGTCCCCGGGCCACGCTGTGGTAGGGTCATCGGTGGGATCATCTTTTTCGCCAAAAATAACATGGAGCTGGAATACCGCCGGCTCCGCCTTCAGGCGCAGCTCCAGCTCATCCTCCAGATAGCGGTCCGGCTGCTGCCGGGCATCAGAGAGAGGCAGGGTACGGACACCGGCGTCCGGGGCCCATTCGAATTTAACCGGCCGCCGAATCCCCTCGGGATCTATAAAATGATAGGCGTGAATGCAGTAGTAGCGGGACTCGGCATAGCTGGCGGGCGGCTTCAGCCTGTTAAGGCTGAGAAGGCTTTCCTTGCTCTCGCTGAAATGCGCTGTGATCTCTTTTATAAGCTCAAGCGGACCCAGATTGCCTTCGCGTGCCTTGTGTGCGGTGCGGACGATATCGACAAATGATTCGGGTGTCCGTGCAAAAAAGACCGGCAGCGTAGCCCCTACAAGACAGGTGGTGCCGCCGCCGGGCAGGCTGAACCGGACTGCCATGCCTTTGGCCGGAGATAGAAGATCGGCCAGCGCCGGATCAGTGGAGCTGCCGGAGAAGCGGACAACCGCAGCTGTCTCCTGCTGCTGCAGGTGCGGTGCAGTTGTAAAGGCAGCGGCGAGCCCGTTCGGCCGGAATACGGCCCGGCAGCAGATGCCTCCGGCATGGGCCCTCCGGTAGCCGGGATGGACGCCGGACAAGCCTTCAATGGCGTCAACCGCCTCTGCGGCCAGCCCGGAACCGGCTGCTGCAGGGATATTTTCCGGTGAGTCAGATTCCTTCATATATTTGCTTCCCTCCTGAGTGCATCATTTACGGTCTCTACAAGCTCTATTCCATTCATAACCACGCGCGTTTCCAATTAAACTTCTGCCAGTATTTAAGCGGTGATAACAGACTCTATCTCTGGTATACTCTCGGCAAAATGATAACAGAGGGAGGCGTCCTTGATAGCGTGAATAGAATATGGAGAAGAGCGGCGGCAGGAGCTGTAGCCGTCTTGTGTGCAGCTGTTGTATACATACCTCACTCGTCGGCAGCAGCTGTACCGGCCGGGGCGAAGCAGCCTTTTGACGATATAGGAGCCAGCTATGCGAGAGAAGAAATCATAGACTTATATAACCGGAAAATAGTAACCGGCACTTCCGGGAACAGCTTCTCCCCGCAGGGGACAGTAACCCGTGCTGAGCTCATTACGATGCTGGGCCGCCTGCTGAAGCTTGAGCCGGTAGGGAGTACCATTACGCCATTTAAGGATGTAGCCCGGAACGCCTGGTACTATGGCTGGATACAGGCGGCAGTTCAGCTGGAGCTGGCGGGCGGCACCTCGGCTGCAACCTTCGCCCCGGCGCAGCCGGTTACCCGCCAGGAGGCTGCCGTCTGGCTGGCCCGGGCATTTAAGCAGACGGGCAGCACTGCCGGACTGCAGACTGCCTTCAGGGATAGCGGGGCTATTGCTGCCTGGGCAGGAAGTGCAGCGGCGGCTGTAAACCGCCTGGGCCTGATGAAGGGAGATGACACCGGCGCGTTCCGGCCTTTGTCGCCCATCACGAGGCAGGAGACCGCAGTGCTGATCTACCGGGTGCTGCAGCAGCAGAAGTGGGCCGCTGAGCTTGAGGGGCAAACGGATGAGCGAATTGTAATGGGCTGGCAGTATGGCCAGACGGCGGCGGAGTATCAGGCGAGTGTTGTGCAGTCCAATGTGAATGTGTTGTCTCCCCGCTGGTACTTTGTAGGGGGCAATGGAACGGTATCAGATTCGACAGCAGCCTCAATGGTTACCTGGGCCAAGAACAACGGCAAGCGCATATGGCCGCTGGTCGGCAACCGCTTTGACCAGGCTGCAACCCACCAGCTGCTGTCCAGTCCGGCAGCCAGAACATCAGCTGTTAATCAGCTGGGGGCGCTTGTCAGCAAGCATGGGCTTGACGGGCTGAATCTGGATTTTGAGAATGTGGCAGCGGCTGACAAGGCAGCATTGACCGCCTTTGTTACACAGCTGGCCGCTAAGCTGCATGCGCTGGGTGCTGTATTGTCGGTGGATGTGTCGCCGGACCTCGGAACAGACTGGACTGAGGCCTTTGATTATGCGGCGCTCGGCAAGCAGGCTGATTATATGGTGATGATGGGCTATGATGAGCACTACAGCGGCAGCATGAATCCCGGCTCAAATGCTTCGCTGCCTTATGTCCGGCAGGCGGTGACCGGGCTGCTGCAGGCGGTACCGGCTTCAAAGGCCATTCTGGCCATGCCGCTGTATACCCGGGACTGGACGCTGAAGCAGGGCCCGGTGAAGCCCTCCTCGGTCGAGCTCTCGCTTACCGCACAAAACCAGCTTGTCAGCAGCTATGGCCTTCGTCCGGTCTGGAACAGCACGCTCGGGCAGTATGTAGCCAGCTATACCCGGCAGTCACTGAAGCATACTATTTGGCTGGAGGATGGCCGTTCCCTGACCGCCAAATATAATCTGGCCGCAGAGCAGAAGCTGGCCGGCATCGCCTACTGGCATATCGGCGGGGAGAGCCCGGATATCTGGACGAGTATCCGCAATGCAGAGAAGTATGCGGGGTATTCCTTTTAGTTGCGGGGGAGTAAGTGAGGGGCAAGTGAAGAGTAAGTGAGGAACAATTAAAGGATGGATGAAGAAGTAAAATGAAGAGTAAGTGAGTAGTAAATGAAGGTTAAATGAAGGTTAAATGAAGAGTAAATGAAGAGTAAATGAAGAGTAAATGAAGAGTAAATGAAGAGTAAATGAAGAGTAAATGAAGAGTAAATGGAGAACAGTTGAGGAACAATCAAAGTATAAGTGCACTCGTCCTTATCTCAGCGCCTTTTGTGGGGCGCTTTTTTTATGGCCCGCTGGTCGACGGCTTACCTGTAGCGCTGTCGCATCTACAGCCGGACGTCAGAATTTAAAGGCAAAAATGCCTTTGAATTCGCTCGGAGAGGCCAAAGCGGCCGAATCAAGGGCAAAAGTGCCTTTGATATCACTCGGCGAGGCCAAGGCGGCCGAATCAAAGGCAAAAGTGCCTTTGATCTCGCCCCGCAAGGCCAAACCGGCCGAATCAAAGGCAAAAGTGCCTTTGATATCACTCGGCGAGGCCAAACCCGCCGAATCAAAGGCAAAAGTGCCCTTGATTTCGCTCGGCGAGGCCAACCCGGCCGAATCAAAGGCAAAAATGCCCTTGATTTTGCTCGGTGAGGCCAAAGCGCCCGAATCAAGGGCAAAAGTGCCTTTGAATTCGCTCCGCAAGGCCAAAGCGCCCAAATCAAGGGCAAAAATGCCCTTGATTTCGCTCGGCGAGGCCAAACCGGCCGAATCAAAGGCAAAAGTGCCCTTGATTTTGCTCGGCTAGGCCAAACCGGCCGAATCAAAGGCAAAAGTGCCTTTGAATTCGCTCCGTAAGGCCAAACCGGCCGAATCAAAGGCAAAAGTGCCTTTGAATTCGCTCCGCGAGGCCAAACCCGCCGAATCAAAGGCAAAAGTGCCCTTGATTTTGCTCGGTGAGGCCAAAGCGCCCGAATCAAGGGCAAAAGTGCCTTTGATCTCGCTCCGCGAGGCCAAACCCGCTAAATCAAAGGCAAAAGTGCCCTTGAATTCGCTCGGCGAGGCCAAAGTGCTCAAATCAAGGGCAAAAGTGCCCTTGATATCGCCCTGCGAGGCCAAACCCGCCAAAGCAAAGGCAAAAATGCCTTTGCTTTCCCTCCGCGAAGCCGGACCGCCTTTAACTCCCCGTATTCCCGGTAGTAAAGCTACGTCACAACCAGCAGCAAAAAACACCGTGCAGCGCTTGAATATAATCCGCCGCCAGCCGATATAAATCATGATTATATAAAATTTATACAATCGTTATTTGAGGGATTGTACCAGCTCTATAACCCATTAATATAAATATCAGCTAAATCAGATTTACTGAAAAAGGTGGCCACACAATGTATAACGTTGATTCGCTTGAGCAGCTCATGGCAGCAATCCCTGTAATCAAGGCGGCGGTTCCCGCCGATTTATCCATCGCCGTCTGTGACCTGGAGAAGTTCCTCGCCTACTGGCCGGGAGAAAATATAGATCTGCATATCCGGGAGGGGCAGCCCCTCCATGCCGAGGAGCCGCTGACGGCGGCAATCCGCAGCAATACACCGCTTAGGGCGGAGGTACCGGCCGAATTCTACGGGTTCGAGTTCACCGGAACGGCTACGCCTGTCCATGACCGGGAAGGCCGGATAATCGGCGGAATTGCGGTGCAGCTGCGCCGCCAGCGCGAGCTGCGGACGATAGCGGATCAGATGTCCGGCTCGCTCGCCCAGGCAAGCAGCCGGCTGCTGCAGGTAGCTGACGGAGCAAGCGAGCTTGCGGCCTTCACCCAGCAGCTGCTTGTGCTTGCACAGAGAAGCGGCGAGCAGGTGAACGAGACGGATAAGGTGGTAGCGCTTATAAACAATGTTGCCAGCCAGACTCAGCTGCTGGGCATTAATGCGGCTATAGAGGCGGCCCATGCCGGAGATAAGGGCAGAGGCTTCGGGATAGTGGCCCAGGAGATCCGCAAGCTGTCCAATGAGACTGTCAGCTCAACCCGGACCATTCAGGATACACTCGGGGCCTTCAAGGCAGCAACGTCACAGATGGGTGTCTCCATTGAGCGGATCGCTTCCATTGTTGAGGAGCAGGCTGCAACCTCGGAGCAAATTGCGTCCTTTATCGAAGAAATTCAGCAGATGTCCGAGAAGCTGAATGAGTTTGCCCGGAAGCTGTAAGCAGCGGACCGGCTCCACCTAGGCAGATACCCGGATACTGCCGCTTCGGACAGGGGTGGGCTTGAGCTGAGCGAAACAAATATTTGCCTGAATGCCACATTTTAGCTGGAATGATCAGGAAGATTGGCATAACGATTTACTTGTCAATTCGCACGTCCGCCTCCACAATAAGTGGATAGAATCAGGATGAGGAGCAATGGTAGATGAAAGAGGTTTGGGTACGGAATAAAGTTAAAGTAATCGGAGAGGGCGCGCAGACCATCGTGCTGGCCCACGGCTTCGGATGCGATCAGAGCATGTGGCAGTTTATTACACCGGCCTTTGAGCGGGAGTACCGGCTGGTGCTGTTTGATTATGTAGGCTCGGGGAACTCCGACTTAAGCGCGTACAGCACGGAGCGTTACGGTAACTTCCGCGGGTATGTACAGGATTTACTGGATGTTATCGAACTGCTGCAGCTGACCGATATTATTTTTATAGGACATTCTGTCAGCTCCATGATAGGTATGCTGGCTTCTATTGAACGGCCGGAGCTGTTCGCCAAAATGGTCATGATCGGGCCTTCCCCGCGGTATCTCAATGATGCTGACGGCTATTTCGGCGGATTCGAGAAAAGCGATATTACCGAGCTCCTGGAAATGATGGAGATGAATTTCAGCGGCTGGGCCAGCTTTATGGCGCCTCTTGCCATGAACAATCCGCATCTGCCTGAGCTTACACAGAATTTGGAGCGCAGCTTTATTTCGGCTGACCCGGTCATTACCCGGGAGTTCGCCGAGGTTACCTTCCTGTCGGACCACCGCGGTTCACTCGCTGATGCCGCAGTGCCCACGCTGATTCTGCAGTGCTCGGATGACAGTATTGTGCCTATTGCGGTAGGTGAATATCTGCACAAGCATTTGAAGAACAGCGAGCTGCGCCTGATGCAGGCCAAGGGCCATTATCCGCATATCAGCCACCCGGAAGAGACAATAGCGCTGATCAGCGGCTTTCTGTAAGCCGCCAAGAATATTTTGCAGTATTGTGAGGTTATTTAAAAATGGATGAACGGCTGGAGTTCGCCCCGTGCGGATATCTGTCAATTACACATCAGGGCATCATTACGGATATGAATCATACCTTCCTTTATCTGATGGGATACACACGGGAAGCGCTGCTGCATAAGCATATCGAATCCATTATGTCGAAGGCTAACCAGCTGGTGTTCCATTCTTATTTTTACCCCAATATCAATCTGCACGGCCATGTGGAGGAGCTGTTTATCAGCCTGAAGGACGGGAGCGGCGGGTCGGTTCCATACATCATGAACGGCCGGAGCCTTATCGTGGACGGGGTAGCCGTCATTGACTGTGTACTGGTGCAGATGAGCAAGCGCATCGATTACGAGCAGGAGCTGCGTTCGGCCAAGAAGCAGATTGAAGAGGCGTACTGGGCTAAAGATCAGGCGCTGGCCGGGCTGAACCAGATTCATGCTGAAATTCAGCAGAAGCAGCAGGAGCTGATGGAGCTGAATGCCGTGCTGGTAGAGCTGTCTACGACCGATAAGCTTACTGGGCTAAAGAACAGGCGTTATTTTGAGGATATGCTGAGCAGGCAGCTGGAGCTGTTCCGGGAGACCGGGGAGCCGTTTTCCCTGCTGATTATCGATATTGACCATTTCAAGCGCATCAACGATACCTTCGGGCATCAGACCGGCGATTATGTGCTGGAGAAGCTGGGGAGCCTGCTGAGATTTCATTCCCGTGAAAAGGATACGGCTGCCAGATACGGCGGTGAGGAGTTTGTTCTGATCCTGCCTGATCTGGCTGCTGATGAAGCCAGGCTGGTAGCGGAGAACCTGCGGCTGGAAACACAGCTTGCCGTCTGGGAGACCGGAAGTCTTACGGTCAGCGCCGGGATTGCGACCTGTGCAGACGGAGATACGGGGCAGACCCTGCTACACAAGGCCGATAAGGCACTCTATGCTTCAAAAGAAGGCGGAAGAAACCGGGTCACACACAGTTTGGATTGTATCCCGGAGGTCCGGTAATGCAGCTTCACTAACTATCAGCAATTAAAAAGCCTCCGACAGAGCAGCCGTCTTACGGCCGTATCTGCCGGGGGCTTTTTTGGCTCCGTGGCGCTGTTAGAACATTCTTCGTGCGGTTACAAAGCGCTTTTTCCACTGGCCGACTATAACCTCTGTGTGAACGCCCTCCTTGGGGGAGTAGGTGTGCAGCATCTTATTGTTACCCGCGTAAATACCGACATGTCCGATAGGAAGGCCGCGCGACGTAAAGAACAGCAGATCGCCCGGACGCAGCTCATCCAGCCCGACCTCGGTGCCCTGCTTAGCCTGGTTATAGGATACGCGCGGCAGCTCAATGGATAGAATATCCTCAAACAAGCGTTTTACGAAGGACGAGCAGTCAAAGGTACTGGTCTGGCCGGTGGAGGCGCCGAACTCATAAGGGGTGCCGTTAAAGGTCCTGCCGTAGGCGAGCAGGGCTGCAGCCTGCTTTTGGACAAGGGAGGCACTGCTGTAGTCCGTGAATTTCGGCTTGGCTGAGAGATAGCCGGTCAGGTTATCCTCAGTCTGCACCTTCAGCCAGAGCGCATCCGTTACGCTGATTACATGCACCCTGGCTCCTTCAGTAAGCATCTTCTCCTTAACCGGTTCACTTGCGCTATCCGGCTTGCTGCGCAGTGTGACATCTCTGAGGATCTCCGTTTCATAGATGACAGCGGGCTGGACGGCAAGCTTGGCCTGGGAGACAGGCTGCTTCAGCGGCCGGGCATCTGCATAGGCGGCACCCCCTCCGCATAGCGACAGGATTAGCAGGGAGAGGAGAGCGGTATTGCGTTTGATCATATGTGTATCACCTTGCCTATAGATTTTTGGTCTATAGTTGGACGCGGGCGGCGGAGAATGGTTTTGTGGTAAATAGTGGGCTGCGCCCGCTGCTGGCAGAGGATAAATCAGTAAAAAACCTTCTGCTGCAAAAGCTCCAGCGCAAGCCCGATTTCCCTGCGTTCTTCATCTGAAAGCTGACCGATGCGCTCTTCAAACCGCCGGCCGATCGTCTGGAAAGCCTCGCCCATCATCTGTTCACCGGCGGGGGAGAGGGTAATGCCCTGCCTGCGGCGGTCGGCGGGATCGGTAACTTTGGCGCAGAGCTGCTTTTCGGTCAGCTTTTTAAGCTCACGGCTGGTATTGGGCATGGACATATGCATGCATTCACTGATCTCGCTCAGTGTCACCGGCTGGCTGACAGCTATATATTCAAGGATTTTATATTGGACAGGGGTAAGCGCCCCGGATTTCACGTCTTTGGTAATATCGCTCGCGACCTGATGCACGGCAGCTGTAAAAGTCACGATTTGCCCGAATAGGGGGCTGTTGCTGCTGTTGTTCATTCCCATGGGATCACCTCTAGATGACCATAGCAAAAACCTTATCATAAAACAATTATCATTTGACAACTAATTTGCCGGTGTGCTAGGATTTCGTTATCAAATGATAAGTAAAGAGGTGCTGGAATGAATACGCTGGTTATCTATACACATCCCAATCATCAGAGCTTGAGCTATGCTTTTTTGCAGGAGGTACTCCGGGGAAGCCGGGACAATGCAGCGGTGAAGGACATTAAAGTGCTCGATTTATATGAGGAGGGCTTCGATCCGGTGCTGGTCTTTGGTGAGCATAAACGCCGGCGGGATATGCATGCCGATCCGAAGCTGGCTGTATACCGTGAGCAGCTGCTTTGGGCTGACCGCATTGTGCTGGTCTATCCGATCTGGTGGGGCCGGCCCCCGGCGATGCTTATGGGTTATATTGACCAGATGTTCGCCTCGGGCTTCGCTTACAGGGACAAGGGAGGACTGCTGCCGGAAGGCCTGCTGAAGGGGAAATCGGTGGTTTGTGTTTCGGTGATGAAAGGACCGGCGCATTACCCGCTGCTGTGGCTGGGCAATGCGCACAAGATCCTGATGAGGAAGGCGCTGTTCAACTTTGTCGGTATCCGTAAGGTGAAGTTCTTTGAGTTCGGCAGCATGGAGAGCCCGCGCGGCGGGCATGCGCGCAAGCTCGATAGGGTGTACCGCTACTTCAAGACAGCAGTCCGGTAGGAGCGCAGGCTGCAGATGCGGCGCTGCGGGCGGGAGTGTAATCCCCCCGGCCCCGCTTTGTCCGGCAGTATGGCTGCGGAAGGCTTAGCTGTACTGCTCCACGTACCAGTCGATGATTTTCCGGGCGATGCTGACCCGCGGCGGGATGTTCGGCAGGCTGTCCGGGGAGAACCAGGCGGCATGATCGAGCTCAATCCCGTCCACGCTAATTTCGCCGCTCTCGTATTCAGCCAGGAAGCCGACCATCAGTGAATGCGGGAAAGGCCACTGCTGGCTGCCGAAATAAGTAATATTCTTGACCGTAATGCCGACCTCTTCCCTGATTTCACGCACCACACAGTCCTCCAGCGTCTCGCCCGGCTCTACGAAGCCGGCAATCAGCCCGTACATATTATTCTGGAAATGGGGTGCGTGAGCGAGCAGAATCTGGCCGTCCTTCAGGATGGCAGTAATGACTGCCGGGGCCAGCCTCGGGTACCACAGCTGTCCGCAAGCAGAGCAGCTGCGCGCATGCTCTGTTCCCGAGAGCACGGTAGCTGCTCCGCACTTGCCGCAGAACTGGTGGGTTTCATCCCAGGCCAGCAGCTGGAGTGCTCTTCCTGCCAGGTGGAATACATCCTCGTCCAGCACATCGTACAAGGTGCGCAGAGGGCGGAAGGCCATACCTGCCGGCTCTGGCGTATCAGCCGGCACTTCGGCCGCGAAGCAGGGCATGCCGGCAAAGGAGCCGAGATAAAGGGTCCGGACAGGGGCAGCATCAAGGCCTTCAAGAGAAGCCAGCAGCGGAATGGCTGTCTGTTCAGGCGATTCCGTTACAAGCAGCTTGCCGGAATGGGTAATGAGCCAGTACACAGAGCCGGCATATTGCGGGTCCGGGATAACGGACGGGAGATAGCGTGCATAGATGGATGTCTGAGGTTTAGGCATAATAGGAGACCTTTCTGTTTTTGGTATATTTACTTCTTGTAAGAATAGCACCCTGCGGGAAGGCTAACAATCAGAAGGAATCAGGCGGGCTGCCCGAATGCGGGCAGGCCGTTATTTGGTATTTCGGAAACGAATGATTTGACAATTGCTCAACTTGTAACTACAATGGTTACAAGAGCGGAAGAGTAAGTGGTAAGTAAAGCTATATATACAGTATTTTCAAATAAAAAAATAGATCATGGAGGAATGTAAAATGAAGATCGGATTTACTGGAGCAACCGGACAGTTCGGTTCTATTGTAGCAGAGGCTTTGCTGAAGACAGTTCAGGCAGATAGCCTGGTGGCAAGTGTAAGAAGCCCGGAGAAAGCGGAGAGCCTGCGGGCCCGCGGCGTTGATGTCCGCCACGGAGATTTCGATCAGCCGGAGACACTTGATGCAGCATTTGCCGGTGTGGACCGGCTGCTGATTGTCTCGGCAGACGGCGACAATGAGACGCGTATCCGCCAGCATAAGGCGGCTGTAGATGCAGCAGTACGGGCCGGTGTAAGCTTTATCGCTTACACAAGCGTCGGACATGCGGATACCAGCTCCCTGTTCCTTGCCCCGGTGCACCGGGCGACTGAGGAATTCATCCGCGAATCCGGCATTCCGTATGCCTTCCTGCGCAATAACTGGTATCTCGAGAATGAGGCCGGCTCCATTCAGGCTGCTGCAGCCGGAGCACCATGGCTGACTTCCGCCGGCGAAGGTAAAGTAGGCTGGGCAACCCGCCGTGATTATGCCGAGGCTGCTGCTGCTGTCCTGACCGGCGAAGGCCACGAGAATGCCGTCTATGAGCTGTCAGGCAAGCCGCTTACCCAGGCGGAGCTGGCCGCAGTTGTCGGCAGCGTGCTTGGCAAAGATATCCCTGTACAGCAGGTGGATGATGCCACTTATTCAAGCGTAATGGCGGGCGCAGGTGTTCCGGAAGCAGCGCTGCCGATTGTGGTAGCCATTCAGGCGGCGATCCGTGAAGGCGCGCTTGATATTGCGGGCGGCGACCTGGAGAAGCTGCTGCAGCGTCCGCAGACTCCGCTCAGCGAGGGCGTCAGCGCATTGCTGAAGGGTGCGCAGGCGTAAAGAGCCGGAAGCTGCCTGCGGCAGCACGCGCCGGCTAAGTGTAGCGAGTGTGCTGTAAATGAGTTTTGAGATATAAAGCTATATAGACCAAAGGCTGCCTTCCGGTGAATGAACCGGGGCAGCCTTTTTGTAGTATTTAGTTTGGGGAAAGTGGAGTTGCAGACGTAGGCTGACCGGAGGTTAGAGGAAGAAATTACACAAATTAGCTCATCCGGACTTCCAGCACATTTAGTTATAAAAACGTCACCTAAATCATGCTTTTTTATGGTTTTTTAAGCATTAGGTTGATTTTAGCCACCTAATTCAGCCTATATCCTGCATGCGCGGCAAAAAGGAGTATTTAGGTGGCGATTTTCCAACTAATCCTCTGGCTGTGGGGCTTTACAAGAAATTAAGTGGCGAAAATCCACCTAATACACAGCTGGTCAGCACTGTATCTACCGCCTATCCCCTAACAGCTGTGGCAGGGAAAAAAGCCAGCTACTCCGCGTCCTCCCGCCGCTCAAGGCAGCCGGCTACTCGGCGTCCTCCTGCTGCTCAAGGCAGCCGGCCACAAGCTTGTCCACGGCGCCCTCCAGTAAGGGCTCCGGCGGAGACCCCAGCCACTCCGGCGGGATAATCAGATAGCTGCCGGAGCTGCTTTTGAGGTAGCTGTAGATAATTTGCGCCTCGTCAATCGTGTGGCGGTTAATAGTACCTGCACCGTCGCCTGCTGAACCTGCAGCCGCTGCAGCAGCGAACTGCTCCAGAATAGCCGCATACACTGCGGCCTGCAGCTGCGCACGGTCCATTTGCTGTGAATGCAGCGTGGCACGGTATATAATCTGTGCGCCCTTGATCAGAATCAGCTTGATGCGGTCCCCGGCCATCGGCTCCAGCACGGCAATGCTGTTGTTCTCGCCGGTGAACCGTGAGACCTTCTCCTTTTGCAGCAGCGCCTGGACAGCTCCGGCATAATCGCGGTATTTGACTGCTGCCTCAAAGTCGAACCGCTCCGCCGCCTCTGCCATGCGCTGCTCCAGATCGCTGAGAATCCCGGTGTCCCTGCCGTCTAAAAGGGCAATAATCCGGTCCATAATGACATCATAGGCTTCAAGCGCTGCACCGCCGCCGCACATGCCGAGGCAGAGCCCAAGCGAATGGTTGAGGCAGAGCGAGCCCCGGGCATTCGGGCTGCTGCAGAGAATCCGCTGGCTCTCCTTAATACCCTGCAGAGCACGCTCTACTGTGCTTCTGCTTGTGTAAGGGCCGAAATGCAGGCTGGCGCCTGGAGGTCCGGGGTCGTAGCTAACTTCAAACTGGCGGCGACCCTTGTCTTCACGGACGGAAATATAGCTGTAGGCGAGCGGATTTTTCATTTTGCGGTTGTACATTGGCTTCATTTCTTTAATGAGCTGGCATTCCAGCATAAACGCCTCAAATTCTGTATCGGTCAGCCTGTACTCCAGGTCCCTGATCTGGCGGACAAGCTGAACAACCTTGGGGGAGTGGCCTTTGTTATTATAGAAATAGGACTGCACCCGTTTGCGCAGCCGTTTGGCCTTGCCTACATAGATAATATTGCCGAGGCTGTCCTTCATCAGGTAGACGCCGGGCGATAAGGGGAGGCTGTGTACTTTTTCAGTGAGATTCATAGAGGAGTCACCTCTGCTTATAGCATAGATTGGTAGCTTTAAGTATATACGAGAGCTGTAGTATCAGGCGACTGGAAAAGTACATGCCGCAACTCTACAATGGGAGTAATCTTCGCAATTGTAAGCGGATGTACCGCCCGATTTGGCTGAAGCGCTTGACCTCGAGCCTGCGGCCCGCAGCTTTTTTGACGGATTATCTTACAGCGGCAAGCGGCGGTTTGTACTGTCCATTGAGGATGCCAAGACTGCGGAAACCCGGCAGCGGCGCATCACTAAGGCTGTCCAGATGCTAAGTGAAGGACGCGCCCAGTAAAGGAATCACCATACCAATATATCATTAATAAGAAGCGGCCCGGGCAGGGCTGCTTCTTTGCGTTCAGCAGGCTGTGCTGCAGCATTGTGACAAATACCATAAAACCTTCCAGGCCGACCACTTATCATTAATGATATGAATATAGAAGAATTTCGCCAAAGCTGGGGGGCTTGATATGAAATATTCGATCGGAGAGTTTGCATCCATGCTCGGCATAACGGCGGATACGCTGCGGTTATACGAAAAGCACGATATAGTCAGGCCTGAGAAGGACTGCCGCAATAACTACCGTTACTTTAATGATCTGGATGCCCGCAATCTGCTGTCGAGCCGCTGGTACCGGAGCATGCAGATTCCGCTGCAGCATGTGGCTGAGCTGATTAATGAGGCGCCTGCGGAGCAGGTGGTGGATTCCATATACGCCGCGCGGCTGCAGCTGGAGGAGGAAATCCGGCGGAGCACGATGCTGCTGGACAAAATCAATGCCATCCATAACGAGCTTACAGGGCTGGAGGCCGGACTCTACACCTGCCGGATCCGGCGGATGCCGGGAATGTACCGGATTCAGCAGACGGACAAGAACCAGCTGCTGCAAAAGGAGGATCTGAAACAGACGGTCCAGGCCTGGATGGACCTGCTGCCATTCACCTTTTATTCCTTCCGGACCGGAGATATGGAGAGCATCAGCTGGAGCGGAGAGCTTGATTACAGCTGGGGTCTGGCTCTGCTTGAGGAGGATCAGCAGAAGCTCGGCGTAGACATTGACGGCAGCATGCAGTACATTCCGCCCTATACATGCATCTCATCTGTAATCCTGACCTCCTATGAGGATTATCTCGAACCCAAAGCATTCCAGTTCATGCTGGACCACGCTGATGAGCAGGGCTATACCTTGAAGGGCGATATATACGGCAAGATATTATTTACAGAACGGCTGCGGGACGAAAACAAGACGTATCTGGAAATCAACATTCCAATAGTTTGAGAAAAAATTCACAACTAGTTCATTGACCTTGGTGCTGCACCAAGGTTTAGACTCAGTGGCATCAGCATCAGGCAGCCGCGGCTCAGCAGTGAGATAACGGACTGCCATTAACGACAGGGGGAACAAGAAAGTGCGTAAGAGAGGATTAACCAGAAGGTTTATGGTATCACTTAGTCTGATTATGCTCCTGGCCGTCATCGGCGGGTGCAGCGGAAATTCCGCAGAGCCGGAGGCAACAGAGCAGCCGGCGGCATCGCCGGAGGCCACGCAGCAGGCAGCAGACAACAGCGGAATTCCGGCTTCTTTTAAGGCGGGTACCTACAAGGCGGAGGCCGACGGCAAAGACGGCACAATCCGGGTCGAAGTCACACTGGACGACAAACAGACCATTACGGACATTAAGGTTCTCAGCCAGACTGAAACGGCCGGGATTGGCGTTGAGGCCATTGATAAAATCAAAGATCAGATTATTACCGGCCAGACGCTGAAGGTGGATGCGGTCAGCGGCGCTTCCGAGTCCAGCAATGCCATTCTGGCAGCTGTAGAAGATGCCCTTAACCAGGCGGGCGGTGACGTTGCAGCCTTCAAATCCAGAGAAGTCGCCAAAGCAGGTGCAGGCAAAACAGAGCAGCTGTCGGCAGACGTAGTAGTGGTAGGCGCAGGCGCATCCGGTGTATCAGCGGCAGTATCGGCTGCGGATAAAGGCGCCAAGGTCATTCTTATCGAGAAAACAGCGACCATCGGCGGAGCGAGTAACCTGTCATGGGCAGGGAAATTCTACAATTCCTCAGCTGCAGTCAGCAGCGGGCTTAAGGTGAACGTGGAGAAGGAGATCTCCGACTGGATTGTCAATAATCACTGGCGGGTGGATGCGGCGGCGATCCGCCAATATGTAACTAAGTCAGGGGAAACCTACGACTGGCTGACCGGAAAAGGCTATACTACAACCTTTATTAACTTCGGCGGTGAACAGCTGCATATGCTTCCGGCTTATGAGACACGCCAGGAGCTGCTGCGGGCTATGCTGGCTGAATCGGTAGAAAAGGGCGGCGGCCAGATCCTTACGGAGACCACAGCCAAGAAGCTGATTACAGGTGCAGGCGGTGAGGTAACCGGAGTAGTAGCTGAGAAGGCTGACGGCACGACCCTGGAAATTACGGGTAAAAGCATTGTTATGGCAACCGGCGGTTATGCCGCCAACGCGGAAATGGTCAAGGAAGCCTTCGGCTTTGAAGGCGTAAACGGCGGGCTTGGCCAGAATATCGGCGAAGGCCTGCAGATGGCCTGGGAAGCCGGAGCCAAGGTGCCTGATAATTTCGGCGGGCAAATGCTGCACCAGACCTTGGCCAGAGCAACAGAGAAGCTGAAGGCGGAATATGAGCCGTTCCAGGCCAGCTATCCGCTGATGACGACCTATCTGCCTACCTTTATGAATGTCGGCCCGTCCGGGGCAAGATTCAGGGATGAAGCGGCGACGCTTACTGCTGTGGCTGCGGCGAATACGAGCGCTTTTAATGGAGCCTATCATCTGGTTATCGTCTCCAAATCACAGCTGGATGCACTTGCGGCCAAGGGGATGAACGGGGTAAAAGCACCGGGTCTGCCGGGAATGCCGCCGGAGTTCTATGCAGCCTTCGCGGACAAGTTCACCCTGGAGAATCCGTGGCAGAATGCGGAGAAGGTATTCGATTCCATGGCTGCAAACGGGGACGGATATAAAGGCAGCACTATTGAAGAGCTGGCTGCTAACGCCGGCATGGATGCGGCTGTGTTCAAGGACGCTTTTACGAAATATGAAGCGGCAGCGAAAAGCGGTGTGGACAGTGAATTTGGCAAAGCCAAGGAATATCTGCTGCCGATGGGCGAAAGCGGACCTTACTATGCAGTAATTGCGGAGATCAACAATCTCGGCTCTGTAGGCGGCTTAATCGTCAACACGAAGTTCCAGGTACTGAACGACAAGCGGGTGCCGGTCAAGGGCCTGTATGCAGTAGGTCTTGAATCCGAAGGCGTAATGTACAATGATACCTACGTCGGCAACGGTGTCGGGCTGGGCTACTCGTTCACCTCCGGACGTCTGGGCGGCGAGGATGCCGCTGCGGCTGCGCTGGGACAATAAGCTTGTATAGCTGGGGGGAGCCGGGAGGCTTCCCCCTTGCTGCGCCTTCATGCTACTATGAAGGTGCAACATCAGCTTGCTCATGAAGGTGAGGCTGTAATGATGGTGATTAAACGAGGTAACTGCCCGGTGCAGCCAGACTGATCTGATAACAGGACAGCGCCGGGCTATAGAGGAATAAGCTATGTTATCAGGCTGGTCCCGCTGCACCTAATCCGCAGAGCGTACAATATACACACTTGCGAGAGGGGCATTATTATGGGAACAGACAAACGGGATATGAGCAATTGGAAGCAGGGCTGGCTGCAGGAGGAACGGAGCTCCTTCCAGGGGTGGGATTTCTCTGCGCTGTCCGGAAGGATGGAGGAGGAGGAGCTGCCTTGGGATTATGAAGCAGCAGTCCGAGACTATATAAGAGGCACTACAGGCAACCTGCTGGACATGGGCACAGGCGGGGGAGAATTTCTGCTCTCCCTGTCCCCGCCCGGGGGACGTACTTATGCTACTGAGGCCTATCCGCCTAATGTGGAGCTGTGCAGGAAGCTGCTTCCGCCTCACGGAATTGAGCTGAGACAGGTATTCTCGGATGAGGAGCTGCCGTTTGCGGATGAATCGTTTGAGCTGGTTATGAACCGGCATGAGGCCTTTTCAGTCCGGGAGGTACACCGGATTTTGAAGCCGGGCGGCGTATTCATAACCCAGCAGGTCGGAGGAAAGAATAACCGCGCTTTGTCCGCGTTCCTGCTGGGTGACGGTGCAGCGCCTGAGGACGATGATTTTTGCCTGGAGCCGGTCTGCAGTGAGCTGCGGAGCTGCGGGTTCACGGTCATAGAGGCCTCCGAGAATTTCCCGCTGCTGCGGTTCAGGGATGTCGGGGCGCTGGTGTATTTTGCGAAGATTATTGAATGGGAATTCCCCGGCTTCTCGGTAGAGAGTTGCTATGACCGGCTTGTCCTGCTGCAGCAGCAGCTTGAGCGGAACGGCTATGTCGAAAGCATGGAACACCGCTTTATGATTACTGCCGTCAAAAGATAGAGCCTTTCAGGCCGCCCCGCGCCGGGGCGGTCTTATTCTGCACCGCCCGGGCCTGCGGTATTTACACCGGGACAGAAGAAAACGCCCTCGAAATTTGTCGCATCGACACGGAGCCTGCGAACCTAAGCCCATCCTTCTGCATAGCATATAGCACCATTCTGCTATAGAAGAAAGGGGGCGCGCTTCACAATGGGCATCCATTTAAGTGCAATCCACTATGTATATCTGGTTTTCATCGTATTCATTCTGGCGCTGCTGATCCGGCGCCGTGATACGACAATGATCTGTGTGGCCGGGATTTTCGCCTTAGGGCTGCTGGCTACAACGACAGTAACAGGCTCTGTATCGGGAATATTCAATTCGTTCATTTACGCAACCAAGGAACTGATGGGCACCATTATGATCATCTCCATCATTGTGGCGATGAGCCGGATTCTGATTATTACGGGCATTAATGAAACGATGGTTGCCCCGCTCACCCGTTTTCTGCGGACACCGGCGATGGCTTACTGGGGCATCGGGCTGATCATGATGGTGACCTCCTTTTTCTTCTGGCCTTCGCCTGCTGTTGCGCTGGTCGGTGCTGTGCTGCTGCCGGTGGCGGTCCGCGTCGGTCTGCCGGCACTCGGGGCAGCGATGGCGATGAACCTGTTCGGGCATGGCATTGCCTTGTCCGGGGACTATATAATTCAGGGCGCGCCGAAGCTGACCGCTGATGCGGCCGGCCTTCCGGTATCCAGCGTGATGCAGGCGAGCGTGCCGCTGGTCATTGTGATGGGGCTGGTGACTACGGTCACCGCCTTCTGGATGATGCGCAGGGACCAGAAGAACGGAACCTGGAGAGACGGGCTCGTAACGGGAAAAGGGCCCGCAGACCTCGCTTCCTCCGGACCGGCTGAAGCGGCTCCGGTCTATATGAGCGCAGGGCTGCGCAAAGGGCTGGCTGTCGCCATCCCGCTGCTGTTCCTGCTCGATGTCATCTGCATGTTCGTCCTGAACCTGCAGGGAGGGGATGCGACAGCGCTTGTCGGCGGCACGGCTGTACTCATTCTGATTGTGACCACGCTGCTGGCGCACCGCAATCAGGGACTGGAGAAGACGACCTCTTATCTTATTGAAGGCTTCGTCTTCGGCTTCAAGGTCTTCGGCCCGGTGATCCCGATCGCCGCCTTCTTCTATCTTGGCGACTCAGCGTTCACCGCGCTGTACGGCAATGCGCTGCCGGACGGCTCGCACGGCATCGTCAACGACCTCGGCGTCGCCCTGGCGGAGCATGTGCCGCTTAACGGCGCAGTAGGAGCCGTAACGCTGACGGTGATCGGCGCGATCACCGGTCTCGACGGCTCCGGCTTCTCCGGCATCTCGCTGGCCGGCTCGATCGCCCAGATGTTCGCGGCGGCGATCCATTCCGGCGCCGCCACGCTGACCGCCCTTGGGCAGGTAGCCGCCATCTGGGTCGGCGGCGGCACCCTGATCCCGTGGGCGCTCATCCCTGCTGCCGCCATCTGCGGCGTCAGCCCGTTCGAGCTGGCCCGGCGCAATCTGAAGCCGGTCCTGCTGGGTCTGGCGGCGATGACGATCACCGCCATCTTTCTGATCTAAGCTGCACGGCACAGCAGGTGCATAAGAACGCCTCCCCCTATCCATCCTAAAGAGGAACGACAGTGTGAGAAAAGGGGGAGTACCCAGGATGAAACCACATTACGAGTCCAGCCTGCGGACCAACAGCACCGTGGATCAGGCGCAGGATTCAGTAACCAGACTGCATAACGCAGTGTCCCAGGCGATGAGCCATCCGAATGAGCAGATGCTGGCCCAGGCGGAGAACAGTCTGGAGCACGCTGAGGAGGCTGTCCGGCATGCGCCGGAAGGCTCGGTTGACGGACATGGCGTAGAGCTCGCTGAAGATCGGCTGGCCGATGAACAGGAAAGACTGGCCGGACTGAAGCAGCAGCTTGGACAATTTGAGAATTAGAGGCTGTTTACACATTGGCTTCCGGCATTCCCGGTGTGATCCGGGAGTGCCTTTTTCTGTGCACAGCTCCGGGAAGCTGTATCAATTTGCCCTGCTCCGGCATTCAAGCCTGCCGTTTCCGGTTAATCATCTAAGAGATGCGAAACCGCAGATACAGACCGTGCGTAGAACCTCAAAAGCGGCGCAGGACTACTATGAAGGAGGGGAAGATATGTTGGACAACGCAGGGAAAACAGCATCAATGGAGACACGGGAGGAGCTGCTGGCTGCCCTTGCCGGAATCAGCGCATGGGAGAAGGAGCAGAACAAGCTGATGATCTGGGACCGGATCACCCGTCTGCCGTTCAAGCTGCTCGACAAGGTGACCCCTAAGGTAATCCATGAAAAAATAGGCAAGCTGCTGGACGAGCTGGGCAGCTATATTCAGAACGGGGGGAATTACCTTGTAGCCGGGCGCAAGGTGGGTCAGCTGATGGAGACGGCCAGCCGGTCGGCAGGCGCCCCTGAGCAAGGGCCTTATCCGCTGGCTGTTATGGATGCGGCGGCAGAGAAGCTTAGCGGGAGCAGCCGGAACGTCGCCACAGTGCAGGGGGCGACAACAGGCTTCGGCGGTGTATTCACACTGGCGGCGGATATCCCGGCAATTATGGGGCTGTCACTCAAGGTCATTCAGGAGATCGGTTTATGCTACGGCTATGATCCCACCGATAAGGCAGAGCGGATCTTTACCGTAAAAGTAATGCAATTCGCCTCATCCGACATTGTCGGCAAGCGGACGATTCTTAAGGAGCTGAATCTGCAGGCCGGAGGTAACGGGGACATTACAGCAGGAACCAATGAGGCGGTCTCCAAAATCCAGGGCTGGAAGGAGGTTATCACGGTGTACCGGGATAACTGGGGCTGGAAGAAGCTGCTGCAGACGGTTCCGGTTGCCGGAATGTTCTTCGGCGCGTTTACCAACCGCAAGGCGCTTGAGGATGTGGCGGAGGCGGCGCAGATGCTGTACCGCAAACGGAGAATTATAGCGAGGCTGGCGGAGCTGGATAACGAATAAGGGAGTGCCGCCCTCTGCTGCTTCTGGTGCAGGGGGCAGCCGTCGCAGCGGTCAGCCGGGTGCGGGAATGATCAGGCTCCGCGAAGGATTAATGCTTTATTCGCCATTGCTAAAGCTCAGCCCTTTTCCGCCGATCGGCCGGAGCCTTGTTGGCTCCACACCTGCAATCAGCGGCATCGCCCGCTGGATCGCTGCTCTTGTAGCTTCGAGAGTAAGCGAGGCTGCATGAGCCTCCTGGCTGGACCATACCTCTGTTACCCAGAGGACATCAGGCTCAGTCTCAGAATGATTGATGATATAGAGCTCACACTCTGCCACAGCTTCAGCTGCAGCGGCGCTTTCCAGCAGAATGGCTGCGAGTGTATCGCGTTCACCCGGCTTGGCGGTAAATTTGGCGTATATGCCGAATTTGCTCATGGGTCAGCCTCCAATATTTTGAGTTTTGTTCATTGTCAGCTGCCCGTTTTCAACAGCTGCTCTGCCTTTTCCTTGATAACCTCTGCGTCTGAGGTAAATAATAGATAAGATCGCTGTTTTGACCGGATAAGGACTCTGCCGGTAGTTCCATAGGGTGTTCCTATACGTATGGCATCCTTGTCAGAGCCTCCATAGGTATCATCCAGCGTTACCTCTGTAATGTCCGTAACGGGTATCTCGATTTTTGTCAGCTGCCAGCGGATGATAAGGTTGTCATCTTCACGGTTCATTTTGATCCCGAGCATATCTCTGCTCCTCCCATTCTTTATATCCAATCATTACCTTTTAATTATCATATAGGATTCAGGAATGATTTACACTATTTATCTAAAAAAGCTGAGAATACTCCACCCTCGATAGGGTGGGGATGAATCTGCGGTAATTGACCTAAACCCGAACGCATGTGCTATAATATGAATAATATTACCAAAAATGAGGTGTCGCACATGCTGATACATCAAGCCTATAAATACCGGATCTACCCCACACCGGAACAACAGCAACTCATAAGGCGTATGTTCGGCTGCTGCCGCTTTGTGTTCAATACCTTTTTGGACACTTGGAATCAAAGCTATGCGGAAACGGGAAAAGGCTTGTCCTATCACGCTTGTGCGACAAAACTCCCTGTACTAAAAGCGCAATACGACTGGCTGAAAGAAGTCGATAGCATCGCTTTGCAGTCGGTTGCCCGTCATGTGGCGGATAGCTTTGATCGCTTTTTCAAAAAGCAAAATCAAGCGCCACGCTTTAAGAGCCGGAAGCATCCGGTTCAAAGTTACACGACCAAATTCACGAACGGGAATATCGCCATTGAGGGGAGTCGCTTGAAGCTCCCAAAACTCGGCTGGATGCGTTTTGCAAACTCCCGGAAGCTGGAAGGCCGGATATTGTCCGCTACCGTGCGTCAAAACGCCAGTGGGAAATTTTTTGTTTCGCTTAGTTGCGAAGTTGAAAAGAACCCACTGCCGCAAGTGGACGCACATATCGGAATCGATCTGGGTTTGAAAGAGTATGCTGTAAGCTCAAATGGTGAACGGTATGCCAACCCCCGCTTTTACCGCCAATATGAGAAAAAGCTGGCGCTTTGGCAGCGGCGGATGGCTCGGCGTACTCCGGGCGGCTCCAACTGGAAGAAAGCGAAGCAGCATGTCGCTCGCATTCACGAACGTATTGCGAATAAACGAAATGATTTTCTCCACCAACTGACAACGAAACTGATCCGTGAAAACCAAACGATTAGTATCGAACATCTGCGTGTCGCGAATATGATTCAGAATCCCAAGCTTTCAAAATCCATCGCGGATGCGTCTTGGGGGGAATGGGTACGGCAACTGACGTACAAAGCCCTTTGGTATGGACGAACCCTTCGGATCGCCGATACGTTCGAACCGACCAGTCAGCAGTGTCACGTGTGTGGCACGATCCACCCGGAAGTAAAGAATCTTGCGGTTCGGGAATGGACGTGCAACGCTTGCGGTACGCTTCATGACCGTGATGAAAACGCCGCTCATAATATTGCACAAGTAGCGGTTTAACCGCCACCTATCCAAATGATAGAACTGCGGGAACGCAGGAATCGCTTGCTAAATAAGAAGAGGTTACGCTTCTGTTCGCAAGAATCCGCCACTTCAAGCGTTAGCTAAGTGGGGGACAATTCAAAGAAAGAGGACTATATGGAAATACAGACCCGCGAAGAAGTAAGCCTGGAAGTACAGCTGGAACAGGCTGAATCCTTCCTCCGGCAGTGCTACAGTGAATTAGAAAAGTCACCTGCTGAGCTGAACCGGCGCATAGAAGCAGTACATAAAGAGTTAAGTTTAACGGGAACCTATATTCATACAGCCGAAGAGCTTACGCACGGCTCCAGAATGGCCTGGCGGCATAACAGCCGCTGCATCGGCAGGCTGTTCTGGCATACGCTGGAGGTCCTCGATGCCCGACAGGCCGAAACGGCCCCTCAGGTGGCGGAGGCGCTGTTCCGGCATCTGGAGCGCGCCGGCAACGGCGGCCGGATTCGTCCGGTAATGACCGTGTTCCGCAGCGGTACGGAACCGGGCAGGGCTATCCGGATCTGGAACCACCAGCTGATCCGGTATGCCGGCTATCCCGGGCAGGATGAACAACCCCGCAGCGGCGACCCGGCCTCGGATGCCTTCACGGCAGTCTGCCGGGAGCTTGGCTGGCAGGGCAGCGGCGGTGATTTTGACGTGCTGCCGCTGGTTATCAGCATCGGGGATGAGCCACCGAGCTGGTTCACAATACCGGAGGCGCTGGTGCAGGAGGTGCCGCTCAGCCATCCGGAGATAGAACAATTCGGCGGGCTGGGGCTGCGCTGGTATGCCGTTCCGGTCGTGTCTGATATGCTGCTGGGGATTGGCGGTATCCGCTATCCGGCAGCACCCTTTAACGGCTGGTATATGGAAACGGAGATCGGCTCGCGCAATCTGGGGGATACGGGACGGTATAACCGCCTTCCGGCGGTAGCTGACCTGCTGGGGCTGGACCGTTCAACCAATACCTCGCTCTGGAAGGACCGGGCCCTGCTGGAGCTGAACCGCGCTGTACTGCATTCCTTTAAGCTGGCGGGGGTCAGCATTGTGGATCATCATACAGCGGCCGACCAGTTTGTCCGGTTTCAGGAGCAGGAGAGGCAGAAGGGCCGGGAGGTGTCCGGCAAATGGCATTGGCTGATTCCGCCGATGTCACCTTCCTCCACACCAATCTGGGAGGACAACAAGCTGAGGGAGCTCAATTTCAGTCCGCGTCTGATTTATCAGAAGCCGGCTTTTTCCGGCCGGAACAGCAGCCCGCCCCCTGACGAGACCTCCATGAAATGCCCTTTTCATCGATAGTCAGGCTGTTTGATCTGTGATACTATTTAATCTTAGTCTATGTCAGAGGGAAGTGAGCTCAAATGATCAGTATTACCATTCCTGCGCCGGAAGTCACTATATTTAAGCAAGAGAACCCGGTGCTGAGCCATATTTACGGATTTACCGATTTTCACCTGATTACGCGGGAAGCGGGCGGCATCTTTATGTTCTACAACGATAAGGACGAGCTGCTGTTTGTGGGCAAGGCCAGAAAGCTCAGACCGCGGATCAAAAAGCATTTCGAGGATACCGTCTCGGTCATGAAGGCCCACCGGGATGAAGTGGCGAAGATCGAGGTCTGCATTGTGGAAGATCCGGTGGACCGGGAGATTTACGAAACGTACATTGTGAACAAGCTCAGAGCGAAATACAATGTGGAGAAGGTACTCTATAAATAAGCAGCTCTATAGACAGGCTGCTCCGGTACAGATAAGCGTAGTCCTTTCGGGCTGCGCTTTTTGCTGTTCCGCTATAGGGGTATGATTCTAAAGACTTGGATAATTATCCCTTCGTAGTTAAAATGGTCCTTTAGATATACGTCTGAAAGTTAGACAATTCGGCTCACTTCCGGACCGGACAAATCATCTATAATAATCTCGTGAATGCTCGACATTTTTTGACATTTCATCTCGAGGTGATGGATAGATGGCAGGTTCTTTTTTCAGGAAAAAGGATGCGGCAGAACGGGCGGTAAACTCCGGGGCTGCAGCGGTGCCGCAGGCGGAGGAGGCACCTGCAGCAGAGCCGGATGGCAGCAGGCCAAATGAACACTCAGCCGGCCTGATCTCTGCAGGTAAGACCCAGCTGGATAAGAAATCACTGGATCTGATTTTTGCAGTAGAACAGATGATACAGGCCAGGGCGCATGCAGAAGCAAGCAATTATGAGCTCCAGGACCGCCTGAACCACTCCGGCAGCCATATTGAGCGGATAGGCAAGGATTTAAAGAATCTGAACAAGGTTATTGAAGAACGGGAGAAGGATATCCTGGAGCTGGAGCAGCGCCTCGCCGAGAAGAATCTGAAGATGGATCAGGTGCTTGAGGATCACCGTGAGCTCCGGGACACCATGTCGGCCAAGGCTGACGAGCTAAAAAGTACGATTGAGCTGGAGCAGCAGAAGTACGCCAAGCTGATGCAGAAGCATCATGAAGCCCATGTGGACAAGCATAAGCGGATTATTGAGCTGGAGGACCGGATCAGCCGGCTGGAGACAGAAAACGGCCATCTGCGGCAGAAATACGATACGGTCCGGCAGGAGAAGGCCTACCTCTCCGGGATGATCAGTGATTTTACAAGCCGGATGACCGTCCCCTTCAGTGCCGGAAGCCCTCCATCAGAGCGCAATGAAGAATACGGGGATACATAACAATTATGTCTGCACAGGATAACACCGGTCTGTTAGTTGAACTTCTGGCGCTCGGCAGCCGGGACGGCGGCTGTCACCTGGAGGTGGGGATAACCACCCGGGACGGCTGCAGGAGACATATTCTCAGCATTGATGAACATACATATCTGCAAATTGCTGCGCTTGGCCCGCTGGGCGGACATAAAGTGCGGCTGTCGCTGTACATGAAATGGGACCCTTTCCGCCGTACATACTTCAGCAGCCTGATCCGGATAAGGGATACCTTTAGCGAAACCCTGTATTTTAGCTGCTCGGAGAGCTATGGGGAGCAGCTGCTTAAATTGAAGGAACAGGAATATGCCCTCTCCCTGCAGGCAGACCGGCAGGAGGCTGCTGAGGATGTCCGCAGCATACCTGTACAATCGGAGCATAAGCGGGCAGCATTAACGGGACTGAAATATAAACGGACTGTACTGCTGCGCGGCCTGTTATTCGGTTTTCTGCTGGCGCTGCTCCTGCTTCGTATGGACGGAGGGGAGACGTGGCTGTTTGCAAACAGTGCGGAAGCCAAACAGGATAACACTATGGAAGCCAGGGCTTCAGCCGGTGTACCGGCGGCGGACTCAGAGAGGACAGAGGCTGCAAGCAGTGCCGCAGCTGCTCCAGCTTCCGTACATAACGCAGCGGAAGCTTCTGATAAAACAGACTCAGAGGAATTACAGCAGCCTCCGCTTCAGAACAGGCCAGCCGCCGAAAACGCTGCATCACTAGCAGGGCTGCCCGCACAGCCGCGGCTGCTTTATGAGACGGTTGAGCTGTCCGGAGACAGCTATGAGTACAGTCTGCCGGAGGGCTATGTTGCCCTCACCTTTGATGATGGTCCTTCCCCCTATACAGAACAGCTGGTAGATATTCTGGTGAAGGAGGGGGTTGCGGCGAATTTTCTGTTCATCGGCGTGAATGCCAGCCGGAATCCCGGAGCGGTCCGCTATGCCGCCGGGCAGGGAATGGCGGTAGGGAACCATTCCTGGGATCACAGCGATATGACAGCTAACCCGGAGGAGGAGAACCGGGCTAACCTGGAACGGGCCAGCCGGCTGCTGGAGCAGCTTACTGCTGAGCCTGTTACCATTTTCAGGCCGCCATATGGGGCGGTGGACAGCCGGCTCGCCGCAGAGGCGGACAGACAGCAGCTAAGAATCCTGCTCTGGAACCGGGACCCTGAGGACTGGAAGTCCGGAAGTGCGGAGGCCATACTCGATTATTTCCGCAGGACCAATCCGTCGGGCGGTATCTATCTGCTGCACGAGAAGCAGATGACCGTGCAGGCGCTTCCTAAGATCATTGCCTATCTGAAGGGGCAGGGACTGAAGTTTGCTGTTTTTAAATAATCAGTTTATATAAGCAGCATACCTGCCGAAGAAGCAGAGATGCTGTTTTTTTTGGCGCATAGCCGCGCGCTGTGTCGGCGCTCCTGTGAAAGCTTTGTGTAATATTGCAATTGCGGCCGCCGGAGCGCGGATTACTCTTGTTTTAATAAGTAAAATTTGAGAGAATGAGAAGATATTGTTGTTGGCAGAATGGTCTGTGAAAGCTACAATAGAAAGTTAGTACAGATTTCACTTTAATGTTTTGAAAAGAGGTAAACATGAGCAAATCATCCATTTATGGATTAACTTTAGAACAGTTATCGTCATGGCTGCTGGAGCACGGGCATAAGAAATCCCGCGCTGCCAAGGTCTGGGAATATGTGTACCGCAAGCGGGTTACTGATTTTGCAGATATGACTGAGGCGAACAAGGAATGCGTCCGGCTGTTGTCTGAGCATTTTGTGTTTCAGACGATGGAGGAGCATGTGAAGCAGGAGTCGGCTGACGGGACCATTAAGTTTCTGTTCCGCCTGAGTGACGGCAACCTGATTGAGACCGTACTGATGCGGCAGAAATACGGCCTGTCTGTATGTGTAACTACACAGGTCGGCTGCAATATCGGCTGCAGCTTCTGTGCAAGCGGACTGCTGGCGAAGAGCCGGGACCTGTCGAGCGGAGAGATTGTCGAGCAGATTATGAAGGTGCAGCTGCACCTGGATCAGGCCGGCCTGGGCCAGAGGGTCAGCCATGTTGTAGTAATGGGGATCGGCGAGCCGTTTGATAACTTTACGCATCTGCTGAACTTTTTGACTACGGTCAAGGACCATAAGGGGCTGGCGATCGCCGGCAAAGGCATCACGGTATCAACAAGCGGCCTGGCCGGCAAAATAAGAGAATTCGCTGATGCCAACACCCAGGTAAACCTGGCCATTTCGCTTCATGCGCCGAATAACGAGCTGCGGACCTCGATCATGAAGATCAACCGCGCTATTCCGCTCGAGAAATTGATGCCTGCTATCGATTATTATCTGGAGAAGACAAACCGGCGGATTACGCTGGAATATATTCTGCTGAAGGATATCAATGACCAGCATGAGCATGCACTGGAGCTGGCCGAGCTGATTGGCGAACACCGCCGGCAGTTGGTTAATGTCAACCTGATTCCTTACAATCCGGTCGATGAGCACAGCCAGTACCAGCGGACTGACCGGGAAGTGGTCCGGGCCTTCTTTGACACCCTTAAGAAGCAGGGAGTCAGCGTCAGCACCCGGCTGGAGCATGGAGTCGATATCGATGCCGCCTGCGGGCAGCTGCGCAGCAAGCAGATCAAGAAAACCCAAGAAGCTATTTAAAGAAAGAAGGTTCGTTTGTGCTGACATTTACAAGTTATACGGTGGAGGATGTTAGAGATCCATTCGGCATTCTGAGCGGCAAGCGGTATGAGTTCATGATTAATCTGGAGATTCCGGAAGAGGATGAGCTGTATGAGGAGAACGGAGTATCGGTCCGGGCTGTAGTCAAGGCAGAAGCGGGTGAAGCGGTACTGGTCACTTATGATCTGCTGGAGACAACCACCGGCAGGCTGCTTGAGTTTGACCTGGAGGATGAAGAGGAAGCGGAGCTGGCACAGTTCTGCAAAGAGCATCTGCCGGAGTAACCGCATACCGCAGAAATTCATAAAGCCCCGGAGCTAAGCGCCCCGGGGCTTTTCACTTTTACAAAACACCACTTACATAATGATAAATCTGCTTATTCCACCAGTCCCAGTCATGATTCACATCATGCCCCCAGTAATCGACCTGCGCCGGAATGCCTTTATTCTGCAGCAGCTCCTGAATCTGCCGGGTTTCGTGCAGCATCTCATCTTCATAAGCGCCCTGGCCGACACAGAGGATGATCCTGCTGCTGCGGTACTCGTTCAGGTAGTCCTCATCCGCAAGGTTCGGCAGGTAATGGAGCGGAGAGTTGTAATAGACATTTTCACTCATATAATCGCCGAAGAAATAATAAGTGGAATAGACGCCGCTCAGGGCAATCAGGGTATCGAAGTAGTGCGGATAACGGAAAAAGAAGCTGCCGCTGTAATAGGCCCCCATCGAGCAGCCGGAAATCAGGATTTTCTGGTCATCCCCGCCGTTATTCCATTTGCTCTCATGAAGAATGCCGGGTATGAGCTCCTGCGTGATGTATTTGTCGTACTGCTCATGCCGGATCGCCTTATCCTCATGATTCCAGTGGGAGGAGAAAAACGTCTCCTCATCGATACTGTCGCAGGCCCAGATCTGCAGCTTGCCGGCTTCAATGAAGCTGGAGAGTGTCGCGATCATCCCGGAGTCCTCATACTGGTAGAACCGGCCGAGCGAGGTGGGGAAGACAAGCATCGGTTTGCCGGCGTGGCCGTATACTTTATACTCCATGTCCCTGTTCAGGTGACGGCTGTATTCCTTGCGGTAGCTTGTCCTCATCCGTTAACACATCCTATCCTTCTTCTTGTTGTATATATTTCACGATTTCTCTGACAGTCTCAAGGTCCGGGGAGCGGAACTGATAAGCGCTGTTACCCATCGCTCTGCTGAACACTTCCTCAATCTCCGCGTAATTTACGATTTTGTCCCCATAGGTACGGTAAATGTCTTCATGGCTATGGCTGTAATGCTTATGGCGCTTGCGGCTGGCATAGCCGGTGTAGTATTTGCCTTCATACGGTCCGCTGACCTCATTATTAGCTACCATTCCTGCCCATTCCTTATACACGTCAACATCATAGGAGTAGTTAATGGCATCCGTCATCCACGCACCGGGCGGCCGCATATTCACTTCGAGCGCAATAATCCGTCCATCCTTGTTCGATTTGAACAGCTCGATATGGAAGAACCGTTCCCTGATGTCAAAAGCCTGCAGAATGCTCCGCCCGGCCTCCTCAACCTCAGGACTGATGTCCTTCAGGCAGAAATAATACAGGTGGTTGTCCGTGTTGACGACCTCCATCACGCTGTTCTCAAACAGATGGCTGACGGCAAACCGGACTTCTCCGTTTCGATCAACCAGACCGTCATAGGTGAAAATCACCCCGTCGATAAATTCCTCAATAATAAATGAGACATCAGCCGGCTTGTTATCAAAAAAGTGCTGCAGCTCAGCTTCATTATTGATCTTATAGGTATTGCTGGCCCCGGAGCCGAGGTCAGGCTTGACCACCAGCGGGAATCCGGCGCTCCGGATGAAATCATCCACGCTTTCCCGGGTGGTGCCAGTCGAGAACTGGACGGTGCTTACCCCGCTTTTGCGGAAAAATTCCTTCATTTTGGATTTGTGCTTCAGGTTCTGGACGAAATCATTTTTGGTGCCGTAGATGTTAAAATCAGTCCGGATCGCGGCATCCTGCTCCAGCCAGTATTCATTCAGCGACTCAAACCGGTCGATCTTGCCGTATTTGTGGGTGAAATAGCCGACGGCCCGCAGAATTTCCCCGTAATTCTCGAGATCCTCTACCTTGTAATACTCTGTGAGAGCAAGCTGCAGCCTATCCTCCAGATGATCATATTCGGCATCGCCGATCCCGAGCACGAACACCCCACGGCGCTGCAGCTGAATACAGAAATCAGCACTGTTTTTAGGGAAATGAGGGGAGAAGAAAATAAAGTTAATGGTGACCAGCCCCTTTGGCTAAAATGTAATTCCGAGTCAATTTGTATGATTAATTTAATCTAATCTACCAGCTGTGCTGCTTTTCGTCAATCCTTTTACAGAACTCAAATATAGGGTAGAATACAATAAAGCAGGTAAAAATAGGAGTTGTGATCATGTCTAATGAAGAAGTATTCTTGACCAAGGAAGGTTTGGCCAAGCTAGAGGAAGAGCTTAGAGAGCTCAAGGGCGCAGGGCGCAAGGAGCTTGCAGCCCGTCTTAAGCTGGCGATCAGCTACGGCGACCTTAAGGAGAATAGTGAGTATCACTCGGCCAAGGAAGACCAGTCCTTCATGGAAACCCGCATTATGATCCTGGAGAAAATGCTGATTAAAGCACAGGTTGTCGATGCCAGCAGCATGGATCTCGGCAAGGTGAGCGTGGGAACCGTTGTTATTCTTAATGATGTGGAATTCGCTGAGAAGATTGAATACAGAGTAGTAGGCCCGGCAGAGGCTGATGTGCTGGACAACAAGATTTCGTACGAAAGCCCGCTGGGCAAGGAACTGATCGGTAAAAAGGTAGGCGACATCATCAGTGTAAATGCTCCAATGGGCGTCATTAAATATGAGCTCCTGGAGATCAAAGCGGATTAATAGCAGAAATCCCTGTTTCCCGGCTTCCGGGGACAGGGATTTTTTTGTGCGCATCCGCTTATAACATCTAGTCTCTCCATAGGCAGCATCTATTAAGCATATTGCTTCCAAATCTTAGACGCTGTCTGCCTCCGGGGTTATAGTAGGAATTAACTATCGAATAGAGGAGTCCTGTCCCGTGATACAGCAGGTGTTATCAACCTTAGTGGAGGTTATCGTACCGCTCGCCATCCCCGTTACGGCAGGGGCGCTGCTGGCCCGCTACAAAAATCTGGATACCAAGCCGCTTCTGACGCTATATTTGTACTTTCTGACCCCCGCAATCATCCTTGATACGCTGGCTAATGCCGAGATTTCCTTCGGTGATGTGTATCAGACGATTGCTTTTGCCCTTTTGAATCTGTTATTCCTGTGGCTTGTATCGGTTGTGCTCGGCAGGCTGCTGAAGCTGGCTCCGCCTGAGGCGGCCGGGCTGACCCTGATCTCCACCTTTACGAATAGCGTCAACTACGGGCTGCCGCTTGTTCTCCTGGCCTTCGGCCAGCTCGGGCTTGATAAGGCTTCAGTCTATGTTATCGTCCAGATGGTTATTGTGAATACCATCGGCGTTTACTTTGCAGCCCGTTCACAGTTCAATGTGAAAAGCGCAGTGAAGTCGGTCTTTGCCCTGCCGGCTGTCTATGCGGCGCTGCTTGCCCTGCTGCTGCGGGCGCTCGGCCTGCAGCTGCCGCAGGAGCTGGCCTCCGGGGTATCGATGGTAGCAGGAGCATATTCACCGGTGGTGCTGGCAATTCTGGGTGCCCAGATGGTCAGGGTGCAGGCCGGCCACACCGAACGCAATGTGCAGCTGGCCTTCTGGACTGGCCTGTCTGTCCGCCTGCTGCTGTCACCGCTGATTGCTCTGCTGGTTTTGCTGCTGTTGAATATTTCCGGCACCTTGTTCTCGGTGCTGCTCGTTCTGGCCTCCATGCCGGTCGCCGTCAACTCGGTTGTGCTGGCTGAGCGGTTCGGCAGCTCCCCCTCACTGGTGTCACGCTGCATCGTCTGGACTACGCTGGCCTCCTTCCTGGTGCTGCCGGTGCTGATTACGGCGGTGGGCAGTGCCCAGCCTTAGAAATCAAAGTTGTCCGGGTCCGGGCCAACCCGCTGGCCGCGGTTCAGGCCGTCAATAACGGCCATATCCTCAGCACTCAGCTCGAAATCAAACAGCGCGGCGTTCTCCGTAATCCGCAGCTCCTTCGTTGACTTCGGAATGGTTATAATGCCGTGCTGCAGGTCCCAGCGGAGAATGACCTGGGCCACGGATTTGCCCGCTCTGGCCGCGATGCTCTTGAGGTCAGGCTGATCAAATAGCCCGCCCTGCATCAGCGGGGACCAGGCCTCAATCTGGATGCCCTGCTCACGGCAGTAGCTTCTCAGCGCCTGCTGGGACAGGTAGGGATGGAGCTCGACCTGGTTAACCGCCGGGCGGATCTCCGCATCCTTCAGCAGCTCCTCCAGGTGATGAATTTGAAAATTGCTGACCCCGACTGCCTTGACCCGGCCTGCCTTGTAGAGCGTTTCGAGTGCTCTCCAGGCTTCTTTATATTTGTCCTTCACCGGCCAGTGGATCAGGTACAGATCCAGATAGTCCAGGCCGAGTCTTTCCAGGCTGGCCTCATAGGCAGCCAGCGTCTCTTCATAGCCGAGATCGGCATTCCACACTTTTGAAGTGATAAAGAGGTCTTCGCGCCGCAGTCCGTTCTCCGCCAGCGCCTCTGCAATAGCCTGTCCTACTCCCCGCTCATTTTGATAGATAGCTGCAGTATCAATGCTCCGGTAGCCGTGGGCAATGGCCGACTTTACCGCCTGCACGAGCTCCTCGCCATCGGCCACCTGGAATACGCCCAGGCCGAGCCAAGGCATCTTTACGCCTCCCTGTAGTTCGGTTGTATCCTGTAAATGCTGTGCTGTATGCTGTGTCATTATAAATAACCTCCGTAATGTAATGAATTAGTGTAGATGCTTCTGAATCAGGCGGTTTGCCGCCGGGGAGCCTGCTCATCGCTGCGCTCAAGCGAACGGCTGCGCGCGGTAAGCACCACCGCTCCCAGCACCATAACCGAACCGACCCAGGCTGTATGAATCAAACCCAGATGCTCGGTGACATATCCCCCGAGATAGGCACCGATGGCAATGCCGGCATTGAAAGCGGCGATATTTACCGCAGAGGCAATGTCTCTGGCCCCCGGAGCGTACCGGTCAGCGAGCATGACGACATAGGATTGCAGTCCGGGTACATTCATGAAAGCGAGCAGGCCCATGAAGATAATGGTGATGAGCGCGGCTGTTTTGAACGGCGCAGTGAAGGCCAGAATCAGCAGCACGGCTGCCTGCAGGGCGAACATATAGAACAGGGCATTCATCGGCCTGTGGTTTGCTGCTTTGCCGCCGATCACATTGCCGGCAGCAATGGCCAGACCGTAGACAAGCAGAATAACGGCAACGGTCTGCTCCTTAAAGCCGCTGATCTCATGCAGCAGCGGGGACAGATAGGTGAAGACGGCGAAGGTGCCGCCGTATCCGAGAGCTGTTATGGCAAAAGCCAGCAGTAGCCGTCCGTTGGTCACCAGCTTAATCTGCTCGTTAAGAGGTGTACGCTGACCCTTGCGCAGTCCCGAAGGGATAAGCAGGAGGTTGGCGGCCAAAGCGGCAACGCCTACGGCTGCGATAGCGATAAAGGCTGCCCGCCAGCCCAGGTGCTGGCCCAGCAGGGTGCCGAGCGGCACGCCGGTTACGGTGGCGACGGTAAGGCCGGTGAACATAATGGAGATGGCACTGGCCTTGCGGTCCTCCGGCACCAGATCTGCGGCGATTGTCGAAGCGATCGACATGAACAGGCCGTGGGACAAGGCGGAGATGACCCGGGCCGTCAGCAGCAGGGCAATACCGCCGGCAGCGGCGGCAAGACTGTTGCCGATGATGAATAGCACCATCAGTGCCAGCAGCAGTGTTTTACGTGAGACCGCTGTTGTCAGCGAAGTCAGTACAGGCGCGCCGAAGGTAACGCCAAGAGCGTAAAGGGTGACCGTAAGTCCGGCCGCTGTTACGGATATATGCAGGTCATCAGCAATCAGCGGCAGCAGCCCGACACTGATAAACTCGGTTGTTCCGATTGCAAAAGCGCTGATTGCCAGCGCCAGCAGCGCGAGTGTGCTTCTTTTTTGATTAAAGGACATGTTTTCCACTCCTGTAGTATGGTAATCACCGGCCGGTAAATGCTATTATGAACCACGCAGGCAGAAGTGAATAGTACGTACTTTAAAGTACTATAGGTACTAAAAAGTACCCATAGGATAAACTGAGCATATGCTTCCGAGCCAAGCGAAGATTATCCAAGGAAGCTGTGATACCAAACTTTCAGGAGGAACCCCATGTCCAAAAAATATAATATTTCTGTTGAGGCAACGCTTGAGGTGATTGGAGGCAAGTGGAAATGCGTCATTCTCTGCCATCTGACCCATGGCAAGCTGCGGACCAGCGATTTGAAGCGGCATATGCCGAATATCACGCAAAAGATGTTAACCCAGCAGCTCCGCGAGCTGGAGGAGGACGGGATCGTCAACCGGATCAGCTACAATCAGGTACCGCCCAAGGTGGAATATGAGCTGAGTGAATACGGGCAGTCGCTGCGTGCCATTCTGGATTCGCTGTGTGCCTGGGGGGAGCAGCACATCATCAGGGAGTACGGGGATAAATTTTCCGTACTGGAGGACAACGTCCTGAATCATAAAAAAATGGACGCTCAGCCTGTTGAATAAGCCTGAATTAGGGCAAAAAAAACCGCAAGCTCTCTTCACGGAGACTTGCGGTTTTTTTTGAAAAGAATGCTAGTCCGGACGGCCCTCCGTGACCTGAATGGTAAAGATAAAGGCTGCCCCCTGCTCTATGCCTGTTCTGGCATAGATGGTGCCGCCCATCAGCTCCACGAGCATTTTGCATATGGACAGGCCGAGGCCGGTGCCGCCGAATTTGCGGTTAATGGTTGCATCAACCTGGGTGAACGGCTGGAACAGATATTTCATTTTATCCTCCGGAATGCCGATACCGGTATCCTCAACTATGAACTCCAGCTGCAGCACGCCGTCAATCGCCTGCCTGAGCCGGGCATTCACCTTTACACTGCCGCTGGCGGTGAATTTGATGGCATTGCCGATCAGGTTGTTAAGCACCTGTCTCAGGCGGTTAGAATCCCCGACCAGCAGGGCGGGGATATTGGGATCAATGATCAGTTCCAGCTTCAGGCTGCGTTCCATGGCCAGCGCCCTGAACAGGTCGAGCGTTTCCTTAAGGCAGGAATGCAGATTGAACAGCTCATAGTCGAGCTCCATTTTGCCGGATTCAATTTTGGTGAAGTCCAGAATATGATTGATCACCGACAGCAGCGCATGACCGCTGGTATGGATGATATCAGCCATTTCCAGATCGCCGGACGACAGCTCCGAGGTTCGCAGCACATCTGACATGGCAATAATCCCGTTCAGCGGCGTCCGTATTTCGTGGCTCATCATGGCGAGGAAGCCGCTTTTGATCCGGAGTGCGACTTCGGCGGTATCCTTCAGCTCGGTAAGCACGGCATTGGCTGACTCCAGCTCCTGTGTTTTGAGCTGCAGCTCCTTGCGGGTCTGAAACATGCGGACAAATCCGTCAATTTTGCTCTTAAGCACCAGGGGGTGAAAGGGCTTGGTCAAATAATCAATCGCCCCGGCTGTATAAGCCATCATGTAATTCTCCAGCTCCGACGTGAGCGAGGTCAGAAAAATAATCGGAATATCCTTGGACTTTTTGCGCATCTTGATCCGCTTGGCCGTTTCAAAGCCATTCATATCAGGCATCAGGACATCCATAATAATCAGGGCAAACTCTTGCTCCAGCAGGTACTTCAAGGCATCCATTCCTGAGGTGGCATGAACCAGCTGGTATGGTTTATCCGCAAGCAGGGCTTGCACGGAGAGGAATTCATCAGGACGATCGTCTACAATCAAAATATTAACAGGATAATCCATAGTTCCTCCCGGGGCACAATAAAATAAAAAATGACAACTGGTGATAATGAAAAGCTATTGGATTAACCATACCTTCAGGACGGTGACAAGCTGCGTTGTATTAATCGGTTTGGAGATATAATCTGATGCCCCTGCCTGGAGGCATTTGGTACGGTCCTCTTCCAGCGCGCGGGCGGTAAGGGCTATGATGACGATATGATCATAGGCCGGATTCTCCCGGATCCGCTTCATCGTCTCGTAGCCGTCCATCTCCGGCATCATGATATCCATGAATACAAGCTGCGTCTCCGGATGCTTCTCCAGATGTGCAAGGGCTTCAAGCCCGTTCTGGGCAAAGCTGATATCCATATTATAACCCTCAAGCACACTTGATAAAGCAAAAATATTACGCATATCATCATCGACCAGCAGGATCTGCTTACCGGCAAAGGCCGCCTCAGGATTATGCAGCTTCTCGATCAGCTGCTGCTTGTCCGGCGGCAGGTCGGCATGCCTGCGGTGCAGGTACAGTGCCGTTTCATCATAGAGCCGCTCCATGGAGCGCACATTCTTGATGACGATGCTCTCGGCGTAATGCTTCAAGCGCTGCTCGTCGGTTTTGCTCAGGTCCTTGCCTGTGTAGATAATAACCGGCAGCGTCTGCAGCTTGCGGTTGGTTTTGATCTGCTCCATTAAATCGAAGCCGCTGATATCGGACAACCCGAGGTCAAGCACCATGCAGTCAAAATGATGGCTGCTTAGCTGCTCGAGCGCCTCGCGCCCGGTGCCGACGGCCACAACCCGTACATCCGGATGGGCGATGAATTCGACCAGGCTGCTGCGCAGCAGCTGATTGTCTTCCACAATCAGCAGGCTCTTCACCGGGCGGCGGATATAGGTCTCAATCTGCAGGAAGGCTGTTTCCAGCTCTGCCTCGTCGCTCGGCTTCTTCCAGAAGGAGAGGGCGCCCATGGCCAGACTCTGCTGGTTCTCTTCGGCAGTGGAAATAACATGGACCGGAATATGGCGCAGCTCCGGCCGGCTCTTCAGCCGGCTGATAATAGCCCAGCCGTCAAGCACAGGCAGATGCAGGTCAAGCAGGATGGCATCCGGCTTGTAGGCATGGGCGAGTGCCAGGCCCTGATCGCCCTGGAAGGCTACAATGGCTTTGAAGCCTCTGCTGCGGGCAAGCTCAAGCAGAATAGTCGCGAACTCGGCGTCCTCCTCAATAATCAGGAGCAGTGTATCACCGTTCTCAAGGTTATTCCGGTCATCATCCATCTCAGCAAACTGCAGCAGCTTCGGATTGGAAATTGAAATATCGGGAACAAAGGATTCGCGGAAGAAAGGATGCTCTTTGACTTCAGTATCCGTAACCGGCGCATAATCCTGGTTTGCCGCTGCCGCAAAGACGGAAGCAGCCTGAGATAAGGCAAGCTCATCCGGGAGCTCAGCCGGCAGAATCAGGGAGAACGTGCTTCCTTGGCCTTCAACCGAATCGACCTCTATTCTTCCGCCCAGCATTCCGGCCAGCTCACGGCAGATGGTCAAGCCGAGGCCTGTACCCCCGTACTTGCGGCTGGTTGTGCCGTCGGCTTGCTGGAAGGCCTCAAAGATGCTCTCCAGCTTGGAGGCGGCAATACCGATTCCTGTATCACTGACGGCAAAGATGATCTCTTTGCCGCTTGTCCGGATCGACAGGGAGATCGAGCCGTGTTCAGGCGTAAACTTCAGGGCATTGGAGAGCAGATTGTTCAGAATCTGCTGAAGCCTGTGCCCGTCGGTCAGCAGATGCTCAGGAAGCCTGCTGTCGCAGTGTACGTCAAAGCGCAGTTGCCTGGTCTTCGCCTGCTGCTCAAACCGGCGGTACAGATGACTGCTGATATCGTGCAGCGGCACCGGCTCCAGAACAGCCGTCATTTTACCGACCTCAAGCTTGGCCAGGTCAAGAATTTCATCAATCAGCTGAAGCAGGTCCTTACCTGCTGAGAAAATAGTGTGGACATATTCCAGCTGCTTGGCACCAAGATTACCTTCTTTGTTCTCGGCCAGAATCTGTGACAGAATCAGCAGGCTGTTCAGCGGCGTCCGCAGCTCGTGGGATACATTGGCCAGGAATTCCGATTTGTACTGGGCAGCCATAAAGATCTCTTCCGCCTGCACCTTGATTTCTTCCTTCTGCTGCTCTGTCAGCTCCATTTGAGCGAGCAGGCTCTTGTTAGACACTGCCAGCTCCTCGGTCTGTGCAAACAGCTCCTGGGCCTGGGCCTCCAGCTGCTCCTTCTGGTCCTGCAGCTCATTTGTCTGTGCCAGCAGCTCGTCCGCCTGGTTCTGGATTTCCTCTTTTTGTTGAGAGGTAAGCTTCATCTGATCCTGCAGGTTGCTGTTGGAGGTGGCGAGCTCTTCGGTCTGGGCAAGCAGCTCGTCCGCCTGCACCTGAATTTCTTCTTTCTGCCGCGCTGTAATTTCCATCTGCTCGCGCAGCTCTTCCGTCTGAGCGCGGAGTTCTTCTGTCTGCTCCTCCAACTCGCCGGCCTGCAGCTGCAGCTGCTCCTTCTGTTCCATAAGTGTCTCGGTCTGGGCCAGAAGTTCATCCGCCTGCTCTTGAATTTCCTCTTTCTGTCTTGCTGTAAGCTTCATCTGGTCCTGCAGATTACTGTTAGAGGTGGCGAGCTCCTCTGTCTGGGCGTAGAGCTCGTCCGCCTGCTCCTGAATCTCGTCTTTCTGCCGCGCGGTCAGCTCCATCTGGAGCTGCAGATTATCATTAGAGGCCGAAAGCTCCTCGGTCTGGGCAAGCAGCTCCTGAGCCTGAGCCTGCAGCTGTTCCTTCTGGTCCTGCAGCTCTTCTGTCTGAGCGAGGAGCTCATCAGCCTGCTCCTGGATTTCCTCTTTCTGCTGTGCAGTAAGCTTCATTTGTACCAGCAGATCCTGATTGGAGGCTGCCAGCTCCTCCGTCTGTGCGAGGAGCTCATCGGCCTGCGCCTCGATTTCAGCCTTCTGTTGTGCCGTCAGCTCCATCTGATGCTGCAGATTGCTGTTGGACGAAGCCAATTCATCTGTCTGCGCCCGCAGCTCCTCAGTCTGGGCCTCCAGCTCCTGTGTCTGCGCCAGCAGCTCTTCCGTCTGCGCTTCAAGCTCTTCCTTCTGCAGCTGTGTATGATTCAGCAGCTCCTCAATCCGGGTGACATCGGCCAGCGTATTAATCAGCACGCCCATGTTCTGGCCGGTCCGCTCAATTAACTGCCGTTCTTTGTCGCCCAGCTGCTGCAGGGTGGCCAGCTCGATTACAGCGACAACCTCGGCCTCATATACAAGCGGAAATACAATAAGCGTGGAGGGGAGCGCATGCCCCAGTCCGGAATGAACTCTTATATAATTCTCCGGCAGATCATGTAAAATAATCGTCTGCTTGTCAACTGCACATTGGCCTACCAGCCCGTTGCCGAGCGCAAACGGTTCGCGGTTTACGGCGGCTTCGTCAAAAGCATAGCCAGCCGTGAACTGCAGCCGGTTATGCTGCAGCATGTACATGGCGCCGTAGCTTCCGCCGACAGCGGTGGCCAGCCTTGAGATGAAGATGCGTGCTGCTGTCTGCAGATGCACCGAGCCCTGCAGGCGCAGCGCCATCTCTGAAACCTCGGTATTAATCCAGGCCTGCTCCTCTGCCTTCAGGCGCAGAACGCGCTCTTCAGCTGTCTTATGATGCAGATCGACACCCAGGCTGTAAAAGGACTGTGCCAGCTGCCCGAATTCATCGCTGCGCGTGGTCATTCCTGAAGCATCCAGCGTGCCGCCGGCAATATTCTCTGAAATGGCTCTGATCTGTCCAATGCCCCGTGTTACGTTGCGGTGGATCAGTGTCATCATGATGAAGCAGAGCAGAACGCCTGCCGCGCCTGCGCCAAGAGACAGGTATAGAGGTAATCCTTCGAGAGAGACTATTGCTATAGTGATCATACTGCTGAGAAGCAGTATAGAAGTTATAGTTGCCAACCCAATCTGTTGCTTTATTTTCATGCTCGCCCGCCTTTATCTAGATAGTTTAATTAATTATACTTTTAATAGAGGGGCGATGATAGTGGAAACACAGGCAAAACACCAGTTTAACCATAAATTAGCCTGATTACCTGGTGTATTTATGACAGCTTCTTGTCTGTGGCCTGTGTGCTTACCGTTTCCGTCCCGGTGCCGGTTTGCGCTTAAGCCGGCTGCTGTTTACAGCGTGGCCGCCTGCACCGCCGCCTACCGCATGCTGCTGCCGGGTATAAGGGCTCTCAATAGCGGAGTTCGTTCCTCCGGTGCTGTAGGTTCCGCCGCCGCTGCCGACCTGGGTGGCAGCGGAGCTCCGGCTGCCTTTAGGCAGCTTTACAGTCTGGTTTTTAACGACAATGACGATTTCCCTGCCGCTGGTATTGAGCGGAAAAGCGTGAGCAATAAGGGCGGTGCTGAGCAGCAAACGAGCGGCTGCCTACTGCTATGGATGAAAATGGTTGAATTACATGAAAAGTTGTCAAAATTCCTCTGTGTTTTTCAGCAAAAGGGCTTGTAAGGATCATACAGAGCGTGTAAGATATACGAAGGTTTAATAACGAAAAATCATATAACAACTCATATAATCTTGGGAATATGGCCCATAAGTTTCTACCGGATAACCACTGTAAATATCCGACTATGAGTGAAATAGCGCATCTAGGGTTCCGCTTCAGCAGCTGCAAGGCTGTGAGAAGGCTGGTCCGAGCGATGCGGACACTGCTGATGTGTTACACCGCTTAGGGACAAAAACCCAGAAGGACAGCTTCACTTGAGAGAAACAATCAAGTGAAGCTGTCCTTTTTTTGTTTCAGCCGATCACACAGCTGCAACAATTGTAGAAGGAGAGAGGCTGCTGTTATGAAAGTATTGGAGGAGCGTATTAGACAAGAAGGCCTGATTCTGTCAGAGTCCGTGCTGAAGGTGGATTCCTTCCTGAATCATCAGGTGGATACCGGACTTGCCCTGCAGATCGGCCGGGAGTTCAAGGAAGTGTTCGGCCATCTGCCGGTTACCAAGATCCTGACTGTTGAGGCCAGCGGTATTCAATTCGCTATGGCTGCAGGCATTGCATTCTCGGTTCCATTTATTTACGCAAAGAAAAAGAAGGCCGTAACTTTATCCGAAGATGTCTATTCGGCCCCTGTGTATTCCTTTACCCGCCAGGAGAGCTATCAAATCAGTATTTCGCAAAAATATTTAGGTCCTGAGGACCGGGTGCTGATTGTCGATGACTTTCTGGCCACCGGCGCAGCCCTCGTCGGGCTGGCGGATATCGTCGGGCAGTCCGGCGCACAGCTGCTTGGTGTAGGCTGTGTAATTGAAAAGAGCTTTCAGGAAGGCCGGAGCCTGCTGGAGAAGAGAGGAATCAATGTACATGCATTGGCGAGAATCTCATCCATGGCTCCGGGAGAAGTTCATTTTATTGCAAATGAAGAGAAAATGAGGGAGAGTGCAGGATGTTAAGCAAGCAAAAGATTTTCGCTCTGGGACTGCAGCACGTGCTGGCCATGTACGCGGGAGCAGTCATTGTACCGCTGGTTGTCGGGGGGGCGCTTAATTTAAACGCGACACAGATGGCCTATCTGATCGCGGCAGATCTGTTCACCTGCGGGCTGGCCACACTGCTTCAGGTTATGGGCAGCAAATATTTCGGCAGCGGGCTGCCGGTCGTGCTGGGCTGTACGTTTACTGCCGTCAGCCCGATTATTGCCATCGCTTCGGGCTCAAATCTGGCGACCGCGTACGGGGCGATCATTATTTCCGGCTTGTTCGTCGTGCTGGCAGCCCCCTTGTACGGCAGGCTGCTTAAGTTCTTCCCTACTGTAGTTACCGGATCGGTAGTAACCATTATCGGCCTGTCGCTGATTCCGGTCGCCATGAACAATGTGGCCGGCGGGCAGGGCAGCCCTGATTTCGGCCAGCCGCGCAATCTGCTGCTGGCGCTGATTACCCTGCTCGTAATCCTTGCGGTGAACCGCCTGGCGACCGGCTTCCTGCGCTCCGTTTCGGTTCTGGTAGGTTTAGTGGTGGGGACGGGAATCGGCTATTTCATGGGAATCGTTGATTTCTCAGCTGTAGGCACCGCGTCTTATGTTAGTATTGCCCAGCCCTTCTACTTCGGCTGGCCGGAATTCAGCATGACTGCAATATTTACTATGATCATTGTAAACATAGTCTCAATGGTAGAGTCTACCGGGGTTTATTTTGCAGTAGGCAAGGCTACAGACCAGAAGGTTGAGAACCGGCAGGTTGTAAACGGGCTGCGTTCTGAGGGACTGGCAATCATGCTGGGCGGAATATTTAATGCGTTCCCTTATACGGCATTTTCCCAGAATGTAGGGCTGCTGTCGCTAACCCGAGTTAAAACACGCAATGTCATCTTTGCAGCAGGCGGAATCATGGTGGTGCTGGGTCTCCTGCCTAAGCTGGCTGCGCTGACAACCGTCGTTCCGAATGCGGTGCTGGGCGGTGCAATGATTGTAATGTTCGGTTCCGTTGCCGCTTCCGGTATGTCTATTTTGTCCGAGGTGGATCTGCGCAAGGACGGAAATCTGCTGATTGCCGCCTGCAGTATTGCGGTTGGCCTTGGCTCGGCAGTCCTGCCTGCCATGTTTGACCAGCTTCCGGAATTCGCCAGAATGCTGCTGCAGAACGGTATTGTCTCCGGCTCCCTGACGGCAATTGTCCTGAACAT
This sequence comes from Paenibacillus sp. FSL R7-0273, assembly GCF_000758625.1. Lineage (NCBI taxonomy): Bacteria > Bacillati > Bacillota > Bacilli > Caryophanales > Paenibacillaceae > Paenibacillus > Paenibacillus sp. FSL R7-0273. The sequence continues at coordinate 7,080,067 of NZ_CP009283.1, read as the reverse complement.
TTTCCTCTCCAGATCACAGGACCAGGCTGCTCCGGCGCCTGCACCGGAAATGAAATAAAACTTACCATTTTTAAAGTATAACAAGTAAGGCAGCCGATTCCGAAATATAGGGGATCGGTTTTTTCTTTATTACGGTAATAATTTCAAGGTATAATTTTAAAATAGGAATCGATACGCAACCAGAGGGGAGCCGGAGATATGAGGAAATATTGGCTTAGTGTGCTGGCCAGCCTGCTGCTGGTCTGCAGCGTCCCGTTGTTCTCCATCCTTCAGAATGTGATGGTTACACAGGATAAGCCGGTCTCCAGGCAAGGCATAATTGATCTGCGGCAATGGGATTTTCACCGGGACGGGGAGCTGGAGCTGGACGGGGAATGGGAGTTTTACCGTGACAGGCTGCTTACGCCTGCCGATTTCCGTCTGCCTGCTGCAGACCAGAACGCTCCGCCAGTACCGAATATAATCAACGTGCCTGAGAAATGGAATACATACCTGTCGGATGATGGTACGAGCCAGGCCAAGGGCTATGCGACGTACCGTCTGCAGGCCATTATTCCTGAAGGCGATGCAGTCGTATACGGCCTACGGGCACTTAACATCCGGATGGCAAGCAAAATTTACCTGAACGGGCAGATGATCGGCAACAGCGGCTATCCGGCATCCGAGCCCTCCGAGAGCAAAGCCAACAATATTCCTTACATGGGATTTGCCGCTGTTGACGGAGGCAGGCTGGAGATTATCGTGCAGGTGGCTAATTACAATTATTCTTCCGGCGGTATCATCCAGCCGATTATCATCGGGGACCAGAAGTCGATTATGAAGCACCGGGAATTCGCCTTGTTTGTGGACGGGGCAACCATCTTGGGATTTTTTGCCCTGGCCCTGTTCCTGCTTATGTTTTCCAAGGTCAAGGCAAGCAGGGGAATCACGCTCTATCTGGGGTTGTTCAGTATAGGAGCCCTCATATATATCCTGACCCACGGTGAAAAGCTGATTGCTGCCGCATTGCCCGGCCTCCCCTACGAGATCGTGCTGAAGCTTCAGCTCGCTTCTTCTACACTGGTCTATTATTATCTGCTCCGATATGTGGCGAATTCGGTTAACTATCCGATGCCGCAGGCAGTAATGAAAGCCTCCAGGGCTATTACGGCAGTACTGCTGATGATTGCGGTATTTATTCCGGCACAGTATTTCAGCTATCTGGAAGGAATGCTGTTAACCTGGGGCGTAGTTGCTATAAGCTTCGTGCTCTACTCCATGATTGCAGGCACACTGCAGAACCGTAAAAACAGGTTTCTGATGATGGTCAGCATAGAGAGTCTAAGTGTAGTTATCATCTTCTATCTGGTCAGCTTCAGCAGTGCGCCGTTCCATTATTATGTATTGTCCTATGAAATAATATTGTTCGGTTTCGTCCAGGCGATTCTGATGACCCGCCAGTACGCGGCATCCTTTCTGGAAGTGGAGCAGCTGTCCCGCAGGCTGCTTACACTGGACGGGCTGAAGGATGACTTCATGGCCGCTACCTCAAGTGAACTGCGCATGCCTCTACAGGGGATTGTAAATATTGCCCAGACACTGACGGAGGGGGCGGCAGGACGGCTGAATGCCCAGCAGAGCGGACAGCTGTCCATGATTGTATCAACCGGAAAAAGGCTGTCCGCCCTGATCAACGATATGGCCGACTTTGCCAAGCTGAACCACGGCGGCCTTTTCCTGCAGAGACAGGCTGTTGATCTGCACAGTGTTGCCTCCTCTGTCATTGAGGTTACCCGTCATGTTACAGGCAATCCGAAGCTGAGCTTCCGGCTGGAGCTGCCGGATACGCTGCCGCTGCTGGAAACGGATGAACAGCGGCTGGGCCAGATTTTGTTCAATCTTTTGGCTAACGCTGTAAATTACACCCAGCAGGGTGTGATTACGGTGTCAGCGGAGGTTAAAGAAGATTATGTGGTCATCCAGGTGGCTGATACCGGATCGGGAATGCCGCCCGAGCGGCTCCGGACGATATTTGACGCCTATGATCCGCAGGGTGCATCCGCCCAGAAGCTGTACCGTGAGAACGGGCTGGGCCTCAGCATTACCCAGAAGCTGGTAGAGCTTAACGGGGGAGAGATTGAGGGGCAGTCCATCCTTGGCCAGGGAACAAGGTTCCGCTTCACCCTGCCGGTGCTTAAGGACCCGGCGGCCTTTCTTGATCAGAGCTATATGGAGGTTACCGGCTGGGAAACTGCAGCCTCCTCCGAGACCGCATATAATGAGCTGGGGCTGCTGCTGGACGCGGAGTGCTGCAAGATTCTGGTTGTTGAGAATGATCCGGTCAACCAGCAGGTGCTCTCGAATATCCTCAAGCTGGAGCGGCATTTGGTTATAACGGCGGCCAGCGGTCCGGAAGCGCTTCTGATTATGCAGGAGCAGCCGGATATCGACCTTGTTATTATGGACTGGGCCATACCCGAGATGCCCGGACTGGTGCTGTGCCAGGCCATCCGCGAGCGGTTCGTTTTATCAGAGCTGCCGATCCTTGTCCTGACGGCCGGTAACCGGCCTGAGGATATACAGGCCATCTTTGAGGCCGGGGCTAACGACTATTTAATCCAGCCGGTGGAGCTTCGTGAATTCCGGGCCCGTGTACAGACGCTGCTCGATATGCGCAAGCTGATCCGGAAGTCTGTCGAGACGGAAATTGCCTTTCTGCAGGCACAGATCAAACCGCATTTTTTGTACAACGCGCTTAATGCCATTATCTCGGTATGTCCGGATGATCCGGATAAAGCGACAGACCTGCTGCTGGATCTCAGCATGTATCTGCGCAGCAGCTTTGATTTCCAGAACCGCGGACAGACAGTGCCTGTCGAGAAGGAGCTGGAGCTGGTACGGTCTTATCTTGCGCTGGAGAAGGCCAGGTTTGATGACCGGCTGAATATTGAATTTGACCTGCCTGAGCGTATCCGGGAGCTGATTCCCCCGCTCAGCATTCAGCCGATTGTAGAGAATGCAGTGAATCACGGGCTGATGCAGAAGGAAGCCGGCGGAACCGTTACGCTGTCCATCCGTCTGCTGGACCGCCAGCTGGTTGTAGCCGTGTCGGACGATGGAATAGGCATGACGCAGGATCGGATCGGGGAGGTTCTGTCTGAAGAACGCACCGAGGGCGGAATCGGACTGAGAAATATCCAGCGGCGGCTGCTTAAAATTTACGGAACGGGCCTGATTATCGAAAGCGTGCCTGGAGCTGGAACGAGGATCTCCTACGCTATTCCGCGGACGCATCCGGTATCAGAATGACCTGACAAGAGGTGAACCTGGCTTATGAAGGCTATATTAATAGATGACGAAAAACCTGCGCTGCAGCATCTCGAACGCCTGCTCCTCAAAGACGGGCGGCTGCAGATTACAGGTAAATATACCTCGGCCAGACTTGGGCTGCAGCACCTGCAGCAGGAGCGGGCCGATATCGTCTTCCTGGATATCGGGATGCCGGAAATGAACGGCCTGGAGGCAGCTGAGCATATTATGCAGGCAGACAGCGGTATCCGCATTGTCTATATTACGGCATACAGTGATTATGCTATTGATGCCTTTGAGCTGAATGCTGCCGATTATCTGCTGAAGCCGGTTACCGCACAGCGGCTGAACAAGACGCTGGAACGGCTGGTGGTCCGTGAGGAGCCGGCAGCGGTTCTGCCTAAAGAGCAGCCGGCGGACGCAGCAGCCCAGGACAATCCATGGATTCTCTGCTTTAAACGGCTGGAATTTCTGGACCGCGGCGATGCCGGCCGAAAAACGCAGTGGAGGACAAGCAAGGCGCAGGAGGTGTTCGCACTGATGCTGCACCACCGCGGGCAGTGGGTAATGAAGGATATGATTGTAGACCTCGTCTGGCCGGATTTCAAGCCGGAGAAGGCGGTAACCAATCTGCATACCACCGTGTATCATATCCGCAAGCTGCTCAAGACATGGGGGATGGATGTAACTGTAGAGTTCTCGCAGGAACGTTACCGTCTGGTTACCGGGAATGTAGCGCTTGATGTCGAGCGGTTCATGCAGGGCTGGCAGGGCGGTGCCGTAGCGGATGAGCCGGACTGGCAGCGGCGGGAGGCTGTCCTGTCACTGTACCGCGGCGATTATCTGGGAGAGCATCATTATGACTGGGCAGAGACAAAGCGCAAGGAGCTGCAGGTGGGCTATCTTCAGATGTCATTGCGGTCAGCTGAGTTTGAGCTGGATACAGACCGGCCGCGGCAGGCGTTTGTCCGTCTGGCTGCGCTGCAGGAAATTGATCCCTACTCGGAGGATATCTGCCGGCTGGTTCTGCGCAGCTACGCGGCTTTGAGCGATTTTCCCGGGTTCCGTAAGCATTATGAGGGGTATAAAGCCCTTTTGCAGAATGATTTGGGCATCGGTCCGGGCAGTATAATGGACAGCTGGGTGCAAAACGCTTTTTAGCACAATTTCATGGTCAGAGCTTTACATAGCTGAGTTGCCCGCATGGTCGTATGCGCTGCCGTTCGGCTATTTTTTTCATACCGGAGGCAAGGGCCGGAGGGCCCCGGGAAGATGAAACGAAAAGAGGATATTTGCGTATCAAAAGCGTAATAGTTAACAGGAAGGAAGTGTAATTTAGTGGATAATGGATTGAGTGTCATTTTGTTTGAAAAGCTGCCCGAAGGTGACCTGCGGGTGATCGAGGAGCGGATGTGGAGTATGAATATGATTACCGCCCTGGAGCATGTCAATTATATTGTTGTGGGCAGCAGGGAATATGAGGCGGTTGAAGGCAGGCTGAATGTGGATCAGGGGAAGCTTGAGCTCCTGCTGGTCCCGATGCGCACCGCAGAGTAAGAGAAAGGTAGGAAAGGAGGGAAATATTGTGGAGAATGAGGACAAAAAGGCTGAAGAGCCCGCCAAAGACAGCGGAGGGCCAAGACTGCTGAGTGCGGAGGGCAAGCCGCTGCGTGTGCTGTCAACGTCCCTTGGCATCGCCCTGCTGGCTAATGCCATGTTCATTCCGGGAGGCGCCCAGGCGGCAGGCAGCTCCGGCGGGGAGCCGCAGCTGGTATCCTGGTCGACCGAAGAGGTCAAGGCCTATTTCGATGCTAATGTAGACTGGAATATTCCTTATCCGGAGGAGAGTGCGGAGGAGACTGTACAGGAAGGCAGCGGAGTCGTAACCTCCGGCGGCACAACGGTAATCAATAATTACGGCGGCTACAGCAACGGCTTCGGCTGGGATGACATGCTGCTCTATCACATGCTGTTCAACAGCGGGTCTAACTACTCCTCCAGAGGCTGGTACAATGACCGGCCGACCTATTACGGAGGTACGCGTAATACCTATAAGCCGCCTACGTATAACAGCGGAAGCTTTCAGAACAAGCAGGTTACAGGATCAGTGGTTAAGCCCAAAACTTCAACATCTTCAACAGGCTCGATTACCCGCAGGGGCTCTTCCTCGGCCGGCGGGGTCGGAGGAACCTCAAGCGGACTGGGCTCCTCATCAGGCTCAAGCTCTGGCAGCAAGTCAAGCTCCTCTGTCAAATCCGGAAGCTCCAAGAGCTCTTCCTCCAAGAGCTCAGGCAGAAGCAGCGGTTTCGGCGGATGAGCCCGCAGAAGAGCGTCTTTGAGCTGCTTGACCAGTCGGGGCTGGAACGCGCGCCCCGCGTAGAGCAGCTTCGTGAGCTTGGCTTTACCTGGGCTGATCTGGAGGAGGAGGAATACTGGCTGGACGCGATTGCGGTAATGTCAGCCGGGACATACAGGGAATTGGCTGCCGCCTCGGAGAAGCTGTGGAGTATCCTTGACAAAGCAGTGCGTTATGTCCACCACCGGCAGGATCTGTATGAGCTGCTGGGTATTCCGCCTGTCCTGTGGCAGATGCTGGATGATACGCCGCTGCCTGAGCCGGGGCTGATCAGCCGATACGCCCGGTTTGATTTTGCCGTGTCGGATGAGGGGGCCATTAAGCTTCTGGAGCTGAATGCGGATACGCCCACAGGCTATGTGGAAGCCTCTATTGCTACACCGTGGATCTGTAAGCAGGCCGGAATCGGCAGCCCGAACGGGGCGATGAAGGAGCTGCTGGCTGCAGCATGGGGAATTGAGCGTCCCGATACTGCTGCCTGTGTAGCTTACGGCTCCCATCAGGAGGATTCAGGCACCATCGAGGCGCTGGTACGGCACAGCGGTCTGGACATTAAGTGTGTGGACTGTCTGGATTTGTGGATTGATCAGGGCCGGGTATACGACGGGCAGAACCGCAGAATTGAGCGGATGTTTGCCCTGTATCCGAAGGAATGGATGGCGGTTGATGAAGCCGGTGATGCGCTGGCTTATGCTGTAGAGACAGGGAGCCTCCAGCTGTTCAACGGACCGCACAGCATTCTGCTGCAGTCCAAGGGACTGATTGCTGCGGTATGGGGGATGTATGAACTGGGGCTGCTATACAATGAGGAGGAGCGTGAAGCGATCTCCAGATATATTCTGCCTACCTACAACAAGCCGGTATTCTCCGGAAGCTTTGTGTCCAAATCCGTATTCGGCCGCGAAGGCGGTTCGGTGCGCCTGTTCGACGACAGCGGTGAGCTGGAGCTGGAAGATGAAGAGGGCTTTGACAGCAGTGTGCTGTTCCCGACCGTATACCAGAAGCGGGCCGAGCTCGCCCGCATTCAGGCTGCGGAGGGGGAGCTTCATCTGCTCACCGGCATGTTTGTCATTAACGGGAAGCCCTGCGGGCTTCTGGGGCGGGCAGGCGGACCGATTACAGGCAATGCCAGTCATTTTATTGCGTTAGGAGTGAGGGAGCTTGAACAGGAATAAAAGGAATTCAGCACGGATTGCAAGGGCGGCAAAAGTCCGGCTGGCTGCAATGCTTGGCATGCTGCTGTTTGCAGTGCTGCTGCTGGGCGCCTGCTCCAGCAATGAGGACAGCGTGTTCCACACCGGAACCTCGGAGACAACGGATAGCGTGTCACGCGTCCCCTGGGATTACCGGGTGGTGGAGAGTACAGTGGGCGATCTGATCGGCAGTGATATGACTGTGCTGCCGGACAACGAGCTGCTTCCCAATGACGGGAACTATGCTACAGGCGACAAAATCTGGACCCTGCAGTATATGGATGCCGAGATGATTACCTCTGCCGACCAGAAGAATGAGGTCCGGCTGTCCGAATGGACAACGCTTAAATCCTATCCGGACCAGAATACCGCTGCCGAGGATCTTAAGAATCTGAAGGTGTCGATTACAACGGATGTTGACCTTGTCGGGGTCTACAAGACCAAGTACCAGGAGAAGACGAGAAACTTCGCTGTGCTTGAGCTGCCGTCGGGCAACCGCATCAAGCAGCCGATAGATGATGAGCGCTACAAGGCGCTTGAAAAGGCAAAAACAGCATCGGTCGTGCTGGAGGAAGTGCATGATTTTGCCGATTATGATTCGGCTTATGCGAAATTTCGGGGGTGGGCGAATTGACGATAGTTATAAATTTGATAGTCAGTGTCTTGACCATTATTCTGCTGCAGGTGCTGGGCATGGTCGTCTTTACCCTGATGACTCCGTTTAAGGACATGGATGAAATCAAAAAAGGAAATACCGCTGTGGCGCTGGCGCTCGGCGGCAAGTTTCTGGCTACGGCGATTATCCTTGGCGTAGCGGCATACACCAATACGTCGATCTGGCACATGATGCTGTGGTTCGCGGTAGGGTATGTGTGCCTGATCGCGGCGTACTGGATATTTGAGCTGTTTACTCCGGGCTTCAGAATCTCCAAGGAGCTTGAAAAAGGCAATACTGCTGTAGGCACCATGCTCTGTCTCGTATTCATCGGAACCTCGTTTGCAGTAAGCAGTCTGATTATTTAACTTCTAAGCATCTCTGCGGCTGTCCGCCCGCCGGTTGCGCGGCGGCAGCCCCAGTCCCATTAACTTAAGGAAGTAGGGGAGGCAGGTGCATTTTCTCCTCAAATTATCCGGCAAGCTGATCGCACTGAAAAAAAAGACCATAGCTATCATGATCCTTTGTTTCGTTGTGCTGAGTGCGACCATTGCGTATACGCTTGAACCGGACACCTTCAGCAGCTGGTTTAACGCCTTCTATTGGGTAATGACAACGATGTCCACTGTCGGCTACGGTGATTTTTATGCGGCATCGCTCCCGGGAAAGGTATTTACGATTTTCTTATATATTTTCGGCATTGGTCTCTTGAGTCTCGTCATCGGCAAGGTTGTCGAGGCTATGGGCGAGATGCAGAGAAGGAGAGGGGCTGGAACCTTGAGCTTTCATGGGGCGGATCATGTGGTGCTGATCAACTGGAGCCGGAAAACACAGGCGGCTGTAGATGAGATTCTGTGCTATGCGCCGAAATGCCGGATTGTGATCATAGACGAGGCCGGCCGGCATCCGCTGGAGCAGATGGAGCAGGTTCATTTTATCAGCGGCGATGCCTCAAGCGATGAGATTCTAATGAAGGCTTCGATCGGAAGTGCCAGGGCAGCCATTGTGTTCGGTGACATCCGCATTGACGAGTCTTCCCTGATTGACGGCAAGTCGCTGCTGATTGTCTCCAGCATAGAGCGGATAGCTCCGCAGGTACATACTACAGTAGAGATTATGCAGGAAAAGAATATCCAGAATTTCCGGCATGTCCAGGTGAACGAGTTCGTGGTGTCTCACGATGCCGTCTCCAGGCTGGCTGTAAGATCAGCGCTGCAGGAAGGGAATTCCGAGGTCATCAGCCAGCTGCTCAGCCGCCAGCACGGGGACGATATTTATGAGGTGCCGGTGGACACAAGCTGGAAGACGTACGGCGATGCCTTTCAGGCGCTTCTGCTTCAGGGAGCCACCCTGCTGTCTGACCACGGCGATCTCAGCATAAACCGAAGGCTGGACCAGCCGATTCCGGCAAATGCCAGATTGTATGTTGTGTCAGATGAACTGACCTACCGCAAAATTACAGCAAAATAATCGGCCTCCAAAAGAAGGGCTGTCCGGGTAAAAAAACCGGGCAGCCCTTTTTGCATTGTAAAAAATTAATAAACCACCATAGGAGATTAGGAAAAAGGGATCAATTTATTATTTTGGCACAAAATGAAGTGAAAATGATTTAACTTTGTGACCAAAGTTACCGTAATATACTTATCGGCAAAAAATCCCTTTTGTGGAGGAGTGGCGATTTGAATAGAAGACGCAGCATATTACTAGCTACATTGACAGTTGTGGCTCTTCTAACCGGCTGCAGCAATAAGGCAGAGCCTGTGCCGCCGGCAACTGCAGAGGTCACATCTAAGCCCTCGCCGACTCCAGGATGGCCGCCGGAGGGGATTTCCGGAGAGGAACAGCAGTTAAAGGCCTTTATAGCCAGCAAGCTTACAGGCCCTTATGGGATTTATACTAATCTGATAGACACTGACCAGTCGGCAGAGGCTGCCACCGGCCATGAGGTCCTGAGTGAATCGGCTTCTCTGATGATGCTGAGTGCTGTCCGCGATGGGGATGCAGGAGCGTTCGCGGAGCAATGGGAGCTCGGAAAGCAGGTTTTTGGCATGGAGGGCGGGTTCGGCTACCGGTATAGCCCAAAGCTGGACAGGCAGTATACGGTTAATGCAGCCGTGGACGATCTGCGGATCATTGAAGCGTTATATGAGGCCGGGGAGCTGTTTGCAGAGCCTGCATACAAGGAAGAGATGGAGCTTTATTCCAGACAATTCTACAACAATAACGTTAGAGATGGCTATATGCTTGACATCTACGACAATTATTACCATAACAACAACGAGTTTATAACTTTATGTTATATTAGGCTAAGTGTTTTGCAAAATTTGTCGATTGATAGCGAATCTAAAGGTATTTTGATGCATAATATGAGTGAAATTCTTGAGGACGGATATTTGTCAGACGCTTTTCCCTTCTATGAGACGAGGTTTGATTATCCTTCCGGAACGTACAGGTCGGAGAATATCAATACGGTAGAATCGCTGCTGAGTATATTGAACCTGACCGAGGTCGGCCGGGAGAATCCGGAGAGCCTACGCTTTATCAGGGAAAAGGTCGAAGCAGGCACATTGTACGGGCAATATACCCGCGAAGGAGCGCCGGCGAATGATATACGCTCTACAGCCATCTATGCGCTGACAGCGATGATCGGTGCTGCAGTCGGTGATGAGGCGCTCTATGCAGCAGGCATAGAACGGATGAACGAATTCAGGATTACTGATCCGGAAAGTCCGCTGTACGGCGGGTTTGGAGACACGAATACCGGGCAGGCGTACTCCTTTGACAATCTGATGGCTCTGCTCGCTTATTCCTATTTCCCCAAAAACGAACAATAACGAAGGTGAATCCGCATGATCAACAGCACTGTAAAAACAACCCTGCGGCAGAGTGTTATCCTTGCCGGCTTCCGTACCTCCCCTGCCTTTATTGCGGCCTTCGGGGTGCTGCTGATTACGGTGATTGCCCTGTTTACGGCTCCATATATCGGAATGGCCGATAACGGCGACTTTTTCCGCAGCATCTACAGCAACGGACTCTACTTCAGCCAGCCGGATTATGACAGCCAGTACTTTGGTTACTTTGTGAAGCATTTTGGAATTTATCAATACTTTAATGAGAACGGGGCAACGCTGGATTCGTCCCAGTCCATGTTTATCAAGCTGGCTATCGGCCTGAACAAGCTGCTGTTCAGCAGTACCGTGTTCGACATCCGGTTTCAGGCCGCCATTTATACCCTGCTCTATGTGGCTGCCGTTTACCTGCTGGTGGAAGCCATTACGTGCCGAATGACCCGGAAACAGGGGATGCTGTGCGCGGTGCTGGCCATTTTTGTTTTTGGCGATACCGGATATACCGCTTATTTCAATTCTTTCTATAGTGAGAGCATTGTGCTGATTATGATGCTGTATGTATTTGCCGCATGGCTGCTGCTGTTCCGCAAACGGTACAATGATTATTTCCTGCTGGCCCTGTTTCTGATCAGCGGCCTGCTCCTGACCACCTCCAAGCAGCAGAACGCTCCTGTCGGCATCATTCTGGCAGTGCTGGGCATCATGCTGCTCTGGGTAAGAAGGGACCGTATATTCCGCGGACTGACCTTGTTCTCGCTGATGCTTCTGATGGCTTCCGGATTATTTACCTATCTCAATATTTCCAAAGAGTTTGTGAACATTAACCAGTACCATGCGATGACCCGCGGAGTGCTGAAGGATTCAGCCAACCCGGAGACGTCGCTGAAATCGTTCGGGATCGATGAGCAGTATGCCATTCTCAAAAATAATATCTACTATGAGCAGTACGGGACGGTTGATGTGAACTCTCCGATTCTGGAAAAGGATTTCTACAGCAAATACGGCTTTGTCTCGATTCTGAAATACTATCTTGCCCATCCGGACCAGTTCAGCTCCATCCTTGATGTAGCGGCACAAAGCGCCTTTTCGATCAAGCCTGCGGCAATGGGCAATTACGAGCAGTCGGCGGGCAAGGAGTTCCGGGCGCAGAGCCACTTCTTTGCACTCTACAGTCTGCTTAAGGGTATTATGGCGCCCAAAACCTTCGGATTTATTCTGCTCTGGATGGTGCTGGTCATCGGGCTGTATATGCCCTCGTTCATCCAGGCGCTCAAGGCACGCGACTTCCGGGGGATGCAGCGGATGACGCTGATTATAGCCAGTATGGCAGTAGGCCTGTCAGGCATTATGGTCTCCATTATCGGGGCAGGTGATGCGGATATATCCAAGCATGAATTCCTGTTCACTCTGGCCTTCGATCTTGTATCCGTGCTGGCTTTATCCGGTGTAATCGGCCGCAGAGTGTCCGGCAGCCGTGAACCGGCAGCCGGTAGGGAGCCCGGCATGCAGAAGGTGCAGGAGGGTGTCAGCGCATGAGCAGACGCAGGCTGAACTTACTGCTGCCGCTGCTGCTTATAGCTGCCCTGCTGCTGCCTGCGGCTCCGGCTGGAGCAGCGGAGGATGCCGGACGGCAGCCGGAGGTTCTGTTGCTCTATGACAGCCTGGCCTCAGGCACTCCGCGCGAGGGCAATATCCGTGAGCTGCAGCATCAGCTGGCCGCCTATCATGTGCAGGTTACCCTGCTGTCCCTTAATGATTATGAGCAGGGTGCGATGAAGGAGTTCTCCAGGGTCATTGCTGTCATCAATGAACGGGAGCTGCCTCCTAGTAAGGGGATTGAGGCCGATATTTCCGGCTATCAGGGACAGTACCTGCATATCGGCTATAATCCGCCTGACAGGCTCCAACAGGCAATGAAGCTGTCGACCGGTATGGTCGCCGAAGAAAGTGCAGAGCTGGCCTTCGGACCGTTCCGGGAAGCTGGCCTTATGCTGCGCCAGGTTCCTTACATTGCCGCAAGCAGTGCGGAGCGGCTCTACGGCAGCCTGTCGCTTACGGGCAGCGGCCGGAAAATGCCTTACGCAGCCAGCTCCGGGAGCTTAACCTATGTGCCCTACCTGGAAGCAGGCAATGCCGGCAGGCTGGCGATGGCAGAAGTGCTGAAGGATTGGCTCGGGGCCGGCGCTTCGGCGCAGACGTATCTGGTGATTAAAGAAATCTACCCGTTCTCCGATCTGACACTGCTGGAGAAGCTGGCCGACCGTCTGTATGAGGCCGGTATCCCGTTCATCGCCAGTGTGCGTCCGGTATTCAGCAATACCGGTTTTCCGGCGATGCAGCGGTATCTGGAAGCCCTCAAGTCAGTCCAGTCGAAGAACGGAAGCATCCTGGTCAATGCGCCTGTGGTCATGCCGTCGATTAACAGCAATGACCGCACGCTGAACGCCAAGATGAACAGCTTTATCAATCTGCTGGTTGAGAACGGCATTGCCCCGCTCGGGATGGGGGCAGATCTCTACTGGACCTACGATAAGGAATATTCCTCTGCCGGTATGGCGTTTTTTGACTCGGTGGTGCTGTTCCCGGATGAAAATGTGATTCATATGGAGAAAACCAATGTTTCCGTTTCCTTTGCCTCTTCACTGTACAGCGTAACGCCCGAATTCCTGTCGGGGCTTAAGCATGAGGGCAAGGCCATACCGCAGCTGCCCGCCGATACAGCTGTTACAGTGGATCTGCCGGAGGATGAAGCCGGGCTGGAGGCCCTGCTGCAGACAGTAACCGGCTACTGGATCGCTTTTGCCGACTATAAACAGACTGTCCATAAGGTGGTTACTGATGCTTACACGGTGGATTCCGCTGACGGGGTAATCAGAGTAAACGGCAGTCCGCTTAACCTCGGCTATGCGCCGGAGGCAGTAAGCAGCGATTTTCAATACCAGGAAGAGCAGTATCAGAGCTTTAAGGCGCTGTTCAGCGTGCAGAATCAATTTTTTATAGTTGTGATTGCCGTCGCGCTGCTCTTTTTCGGGGTGCTGCTACTGGTCGGCTACAGACTGTACCGGAAGAAATATTTGAAATAAGGCCTGCGGGTTAGGAGGATAACATGACGGTCTCGGACGTGTTGATGGTAATTGCGGTGATCTGTATCTGGTCGCTGCTGCTGGTCAATGTTGCACTGATTATTGCCGGATATTTATATTACATTCAAACCGAGCGGGAGGAGATTCCGGAAATCAAGGGCGAATATCCCTTTGTGACCATCATGGTTCCCGCACATAATGAGGGTGTGGTTATCAGTAAGACCGTGGAGTCGCTGCTGGCGCTGGATTATCCGCATGACCGTTATGAGATTATTGTCATTAATGACAATTCCTCGGATAACAGTGCTGTGCTGCTGGGGAATATACAGGAGAGATATCCGGCGCGCAATCTGCTGATTATCAATACGGATACGGTCACCGGGGGGAAAGGGAAGTCCAATGCCCTTAATATCGGCTTTACCCGCAGCAAGGGGGAGCTGATTGCAATCTATGATGCCGACAATACACCTGAGCGGACAGCGCTGCGGTATCTGGTTGCCGAGATTAATGCTGATCCTAGTCTTGGCGCTGTCATCGGCAAGTTCAGAACCCGCAACCGTGATGCCAGTCTGCTTACAAGGTTTATTAATATAGAGACGCTCTCTTTTCAATGGATGGCCCAGGCCGGGCGGTGGAAGCTGTTCAAGCTGTGCACGATTCCCGGAACCAACTTTATTATGCGCAGGTCCATTGTTGAAGCGATCGGCGGGTGGGATGTCAAAGCGATTGCCGAGGATACGGAGATCAGCTTCCGCATCTATATGATGGGCTACCGGATCAAGTTCCAGCCTAAATCGGTCACCTGGGAGCAGGAGCCGCAGACGGTGAAGGTCTGGTTCAAGCAGCGGACGCGCTGGGCCAAGGGCAATGTCTATGTTATTGTCAAAAATCTGCCCTTGCTCTTCGACCGCTCGGCGGCCCGGATCCGCTTCGATATCCTGTATTATGTGTCGATCTACTTCCTGCTGCTGATCTCGCTGATTACCTCTGATCTGCTGCTGGTGCTGCACGCAATGGGTTATGTGCATACCACCATAGCCGGACTCAGCAGCTTTCTGTGGATCCTGGCCATCATATTGTTCGTAGTCGGGATATTCGTTACCCTGACGACAGAGAAGGGCGAAATGAGCCTGTCGAATCTGGGCATCATTATGCTGATGTATGTTTCTTACTGCCAGCTCTGGATGGCTGTTGCCGCTTACGGGATGTATAACTACCTCAAGGATGTCATTTTCAAGCGTGAAGCCAAATGGTACAAGACCGAGCGTTATTAGGCGCCGGAGGAAGAGAATTAAGGTGAACAGGAGATACAAAGATGATAAAAAAACAGTTGTTGTTGTGGGCGCTCTGCCTCTCCCTTTTCCTGTCTCTGCTTCCGGCAGCCTCTGCCGCGGCAGTGCTTCCGGGAGCCGGCAGGCTGACGTATGAGACCGCCTTTACCGGCAGTGATACTGCATTGTCCGGCGGAGCAGCATCGCAGCAGCTTTTTACCATAATGGATTACTGGAATGTCGACAGCGTGAAGATCAACCTGCACTTCCAGGTTTCACAGATTACAAAGGATCAGGTGTCGAGCATCACGCTGTCGCTGAACGGCATTCCGTTCCACTCGTTCCGGCCGTCCCTTCAGAATAACGGGGAACAGATTATAAGCATCACTGCGCCGAAGGGCTTCCTGAAGAAGGACAGCAACACGCTGACACTGCAGGGGGACCTGAAGACAGCTGTTGACAATAACCAGGTCTGCTATGTGGACAACTCGCCGGACAACTGGCTGCACTTCTTCAATACCTCCAGTATTGCGGTTACTTACAGCAGCAAGGAGCTCACCGGCGGAATCAGCGATTTCAGCGGGCGGTTCTCCGGTATTGATACCGTGAAGAACGGAAAAAGCCTGATTACAGTGCCGGAGCAGGCTACCGGCGCTGAGCTGGAATCCGCTGCCTACGCCTTGTCAGGCTTTGCCAAAGAGAATGCCCTGACGGACAAAACCATCGCAATGCTCCCTTACCGGGAGGACAGCATCAAAGACAGAAGTGCGGTAGTGCTCGTGGCCATGTACGACCGCGTTCCGGCAGAGCTGAAATCCCGGCTCAGCACAGCAGAGGATCTGGGGACACACGCCCTGATCCAGCTGCTGAATAAGGATACCCGGCCGACGCTGGTGATTACCTCGCAGGATGAGAGCCTGCTGATCAAGGCGGGCAGGCTTGCGGCAAGCACGGAGCTGATGAGCCAGATTTCAAGTGATCTGAAGGTGGTCGACGACGCTACGCAGGCAGATGAGCCGGCAGGCAGCATCAGCTCGGAGGTGACGCTGACGGAATCCGGCGATACCTTAACCGGTCCGAATCACCGGGAGCAATCCTATTTCATCGCCCTGCCTTCGAACCGCTCCATCGCCGATTCCGGCAAAATCAGCCTGGATTTCCGCTATGCCGGAAATCTGGATTTTACCCGCTCACTGGTTACTGTCAGCATTAACGGCACACCGATCGGCAGCAAGAAGCTGACCAGGGAGCTGGCTAACGGCGACACGCTTACCCTGACGGTGCCCAAGAATCTTAATATCTCGGGGAATTTTTCAGTAACCGTAGCCTTTGATCTGGAGATGGAAAGCGCAGTCTGCACGCCGAATACGGAGCAGATGCCTTGGGCCTATATCGATAAGGAATCACTGCTGCAGCTGAATACGAAGGACCGGACTGACCTGCTGTTCAACAACTATCCGTATCCGTTCCTGCGGGACGGGATCTATAATCATGTGGCTGTAGTGCTGCCGCAGGAGATGGATGACTATGCCTACCTGAGTCTGGGGAATGTGTTCAATCTGCTGGGACAGTATACGGACGGCAATACCGGGGATATTCACTTTTACACTGACGATGTCAGCGCGGATAACCTGAAGAACAACAATATTCTGGCCGTTGGCTCCTATAAGAACAATAAGATTATCCGGGACAACAACAACAAGCTGTATTTCCGGTACAGCAAGGACGGCACAACCCTCCTATCCAATGAAAAAATAAGCATTGAAGAGCAGTACGGCGCAGAGCTTGGAACGCTGCAGCTGGTGGAATCGCCGTATGGAAGCGGACGAGGATTTATGGCGGTTACAGCGGTGAATGCGGAGAATTATTATCTGGCTTCAAGGCTGATTGCCAGCGAAAAGGATAAGTGGAAGGTGTTCGGTGACGGCGTTGCTGTCGACAAGGACGGGAACGTCAGCGCCTACCGGTTCAAGACGGATACAGGGGCGAAGCAGGATTCGGCGCTGGAGCAGATTGTAGAGCGCAGCGATGTGCTGGGCTTCGTTGTCGCGGTAGTCCTTACCATTGCCCTGGTGCTTGTAGCGCTTCTTCTGCTGATCCGCAAACATATGAAGAAACGTGGTGATAGACGTGAGACGTAACCGCAGCAGTCTGGCTTCAGACCTTGG
Source organism: Paenibacillus sp. FSL R7-0273 (assembly GCF_000758625.1). Classification (NCBI taxonomy): domain Bacteria; kingdom Bacillati; phylum Bacillota; class Bacilli; order Caryophanales; family Paenibacillaceae; genus Paenibacillus; species Paenibacillus sp. FSL R7-0273. The sequence continues at coordinate 7,063,204 of NZ_CP009283.1, read as the reverse complement.
GTTTCTTGGATTTTTGGTCCTGATGTTCATCTGTGTTGTGTTTATCGCCGGTTCAGGCAGCGGCTACCTGCAGAATATTATTATTCTGAATATTGCCTTCCTGCTCGCTCTGGTCACGTATTTCACTACGGTGACAGCGGGACTGACACTGAACCTCGCCTTCATCTTCAGCTATGGTCTCTTCGTGGTATACCAGACGGTGTCCCGGGGGGAGACGATCGGGGTCAACACCTATTTCTGGCTGATTATGGTGCCGCTGATTACGGTGACGATGTGGATTTTCACCTCAAGCTCACGGGAGCTGCAGGCGGAGAATGAGCGGCTGAAGAAGACAACGGCCAATCTGGCTACGGTGGATGAGAATACCGATCTGCGCAACAGCATTGCCTTTCAGAAGGATGCCAGCCTGTTTACGGGGATATCCACCCGCTACGGCATTCCGCTTACCCTGCTGGTCGTTAAGGTGAAATACTGGAGCGAGATCCGCCGGCTGATTCCGGAGGAGCAGCTGTCCGAGGCGATCTATGATGTCTCCCAGCTCAGCCAGTCCAGCATCCGCACGAATGATGCGCTGTATCTGCTGGACAAGGACGATGCAACCTGGGGGCTGCTGCTCTTTACAGACCGTGACGGGGCCAAAATTGTCATTGAACGGATCAAGCTCAAGCTTCAGCAATTGAACGAAAATGAATTCTCCAGCAAATATAAAGTGAGCCTTGGACTCAAAATCGGTGCTGTGCAGTACGAGGCTGCTGCGATTGAGAATCCGCTGGACTTTATTGTCCAGGCCAAGAAGCAGCTGGAGTACGATGTGTAAAGCCTGACTGGATATCCCGGAGGCCCCGTTTTACAATTGATCTATCCCGCCGGCGGAGGCAGGGGCTACCTTGAACAAGGAGGCAGAGAGAGAATGGATCTGGGTCTTAAAGGAAAATCAGTATTTGTAGCGGCTGCGAGCAAGGGGCTGGGACTGGCGACTGCGCTTGAATTCGCAAGGGAAGGCGCGAAGGTAACAATCGCCAGCCGCAGCCAGGCGCAGCTGGAAGCAGCCGCGAAGAGAATTGAAGCGGAGACCGGTGCGGAGGTTGCGCTGGTGGAGATGGATGTAACCGACCCGGACGCGGTACGGGAGGCCATTGCGGCAGCAGCCGGCTGGGCCGGAGGCCTTGATGTGCTCGTTACCAATGCAGGCGGCCCTCCGGGCGGCGGCTTTGCCGATATGGCGGACAGCGACTGGGCCGGCGGCTTCGAGCTGACGCTGATGAGCAGCGTGAGGCTGATCCGTGAGGCGCTGCCCTTCCTGCGTGCAGCCGGCGGCGGACGGATTGTTACCATCAGCTCCTCATCCATTAAACAGCCGATTGACGGGCTGATTCTTTCCAGTGTGTTCCGGGCCGGTGTCCAGGCATTGAACAAGAGCCTGGCGGCGGAGCTTGCGCCAGACGGTATTCTGATTAATACGCTTGCCCCGGGGCGGATCGGCACAGACCGGCTGACCGAGCTGGACAGCCGGAGGGCGGAGGCGCAAGGGCTGGCGCTTGAAGAGGTTCAGCGTGCTTCAGTGAAGAACATTCCGCTTGGCCGGGCAGGGACGCCGGAGGAGTTCGGGAAGGCGGCGGTCTTCCTCGGTTCCTTTGCCAATACCTATATTACCGGGCAGGCGCTGCTGATTGACGGAGGCGCAATGAAATCACTTTGACGGCTGCTGTTTGACTGGCGGCCTATGCGGGTAATAATGAGCAGGTGGGAAGTGGAAGGCATCAATTAACGGATTGGAACGGCATGTAATGTGTATTCCGAAAGGTAGTTGATTACCCATGTACTATCTGAAAGGGAAACGGAAAACCAAATCGAGATTTCTTCGGTTGTTTTCAGGAAGAGTACCCTAGCAACTGGATAACGGCATAACTAAATATTCGCTTCTCACCTTTAATAGGACCCTGCGGGCAGCCCGCAGGGTCTTTGTGTATTTTTGCAGGGAAGGTTCAATTGTACAGAGGAGTAGGATATAATAAGGCAAAGCTATAACAAAAATAGGAGAAATATGACATGCCGTGGATGCAGGGTTATCCCTATTATTTAATTATGGGCAGTGTTCTAAGTCTCTACATGGGCGTCAGCTCTTGCCGGCACCGCAACACACCAGGAAGGCGCTATTTATGGATCTTGATGCTGCTGGTCAGCGTGATTTTTGCGGCTACGGCCGGAGAAATCCTCTCGGAGTCGTTTCAGGCCAAGCTGTGGTGGAGAAACCTCCAGCAGCCGCCGCTCTTTTTGAGCACCATCTTTACCTATGCTTTTGTTAAAGAATACATAACACGATCCTCGGACGGGCTGAACAGACGGCTGGCTCTTTTTTGCATTCCGGTAGCCCTTTATGTGCTGCTGATCTTTACAGATTCCTGGCATCATCTGATGCGTACCGGAGTCGGCATGACTACCTTGGCGGGCGTGAGCGGAATTGAGGTGCATCCGACCGTGCTGAATATGGCGCTGATTGCGTATGACCAGCTGTTCGGCGTCTACGCTGTTTTTCTGCTGGCTGTTTCCCTGCAAAGTGCGCCCAAATATTATTTTAAGTGGAATTTACTGATGCTGCTCAGTCTGCTGGTCCCCATCGGATCTATTTTTCTGCTCCCGCTGCTCAAAATTACGCTTCCCGGCTTTATCGCATTTACCTATCTTCCTCCTGTAATCGTCGGTTACTTCTCCATCTTCCGCAATTCGGAGCTATCCCTGTATCCCCGGGCGAAGAAACAGATTATCGAGAACATGAAGGACGGCATTGTGCTGACCGACCGCCACAACAACATAATAGACATCAATGAAGCCGGAGAACGGATGCTGTCGGCACTGGCGGAACGGACGGAGAAATCGTGGCTGGGCAAAAATATATTTGTGCTGCTGGAACGGTACGGAGAAGTCGCGGTTAGTTATTACCGGCGTACGGAGGGCCAGTTCGAAGTGGATGTTCCCGGCACAGACGGGGCCTGCTACGGGCTGTCTCTGATCGATACGGAGGCCGGGCACGGTGCGGCTGCAGGCATGCTAATCGTGTTCAGTGACCTGAGCGAGAAGAAGCGGTATGAGCGTGAGCTCCTCTACCAGGCTACAGTGGATGATCTGACCGGATTGTATAACCGCAGGCATTTCATGCGGCTGATTGAGAACTACGCTTTGCAGGATGAAGCAGGAATCGCCCTGCTGCTGTTCGATATCGATGATTTCAAGCTGATTAATGATACATACGGGCATATAGCCGGAGACCAGGCACTGATTGATTTCTCGGATAAAATACTCCGGCTGTACCAGAACAAAGGCATTGCCGGACGTGTCGGCGGCGAGGAATTTGCTGTCTGCTTCTTTGCAGACAATGAGGAGGCCGCACTGAAGGAGGCGGAGAGGTTCCGCAGTGAAATGTCCCGGCACACCGTAAGGCTGGACGGCGGACACCGGATCAGGCTGACGGTCAGTGCCGGCATTGCCTTTACCGGGGACAGCGGCGCGACCTTTGAGGCGTTGTACCGCGAAGCGGACGAGGCGCTGTACCTGTCCAAGACCGGCGGTAAAAACAGGGTTACGCTCGGGCGGCAGCCAGCCCCGCTGGAAGCAGGCAGGCTGTAGCTTGCGGAAGAGTTCGGCAAGTGCCTGAAATGAACAAGAGCCGCCGGCCCCGTCATCATGACGCGGCCGGCGGTTCTTGGTGTACGTACTATTGCTGCTGTGCGGTTACCACGACAATCTTCCAGGCTGTCCCGATAGCCGGAAGGCTTCTGGTCAGCACCGGACCATAGAAGCCGATGACTTTTGCACCCTGTACCACAGCTCCAGCCTCTACAGGCTCGCCGCTTTCATTGACATATACAGTGTCTTTGGACAGGTTGAGGATAATTTCACTCTGGGACGTTTCAGTCAGGCCGCTGCCGTTAATCCGGATCATGGACGTTCCGTCCTGTGAGGTCTTTATTTCCTCTACAGTACCTTCTGTACCCAGCAGATCCGCCGGCTGTGCGGAATCAAGAACGGTGATCTGATAGGCCGGTGTCTGCGGCGGCAGGCTTCTTGTTGAGAATAGTGCATGCTCGGCTTCAATTGTCATGCCGATCTGCAGGTCGGCCAGAGTCAGCTTGGTGCCGTCAGCCTTCCGGAAGACAGTGTCCTCGCCTATATTAAGTACCAGCCCGGAGGTTCCTGTGCCTTTAATATGAATGGACTGATATTTTCCGTCCGCATTAACCGCAGTGATAACACCATTCTCCGTCATATGCTCTACCGCTGAAGCGATCACAATTTTTTGCCCCTCCACAGAAATGGTCTGCTGCAGCACCTCGCTCACAAAGGAAGCAGGCACAAACAGCTTATTCTCTAACGTCCGGGGTGCTGCTCCCAGCGTAGTGGACATTTTATTAACGGAATAACGGTCCTCGCCGCTCTTCACCGTTGTAAAGATGTTGCCTTTGGTCAATTCGGCAGTTTTGCTGGACTGGTTCCAGGTAAGGGTGAAGCCCAGGGCTTCTGCAACTGCACGCAGCGGCACCAGCGGCTCTTTAACGCCGGAAGGCTGGAAGCCCTGATCTCTGATAACGGAGCCGTTCAGCTCGATGGCAAATGTCTTAACGGCAGCGATGGTCGTTGCCTGCGGCGTTTTGCTTGTCGGGGATGAAGCTACAGGAGCGGCAGAAACGGCTCCGGCAGACAGGGCCAGGGATAGAGTTAGTAGAACTGCACTGGTTTTCAGGGGTGTTTTCATAGTTGTAAGCTCCTTTAGTTGAGTTTGTCAGATGGTTGCTGTCATGTACTAAACGGGAGCGAATCCGATTTTGTTGCATCTTTATTCAGTTTGTCTGTTCTTTTGTAGTACACTTGGGGTGTTTATATTTATCTAAAAAAGCTGAGAATACTCCACCCTCGATAGGGTGGGGATGAATCTGCGGTATTTGACCTAAACCCGAACGTATGTGCTATAATATGAATAATATTACCAAAAATGAGGTGTTGCACATGCTGATACATCAAGCCTATAAATACCGGATCTACCCCACACCGGAACAACAGCAACTCATAAGGCGTATGTTCGGCTGCTGCCGCTTTGTGTTCAATTACTTTTTGGACACTTGGAATCAAAGCTATGCGGAAACGGGAAAAGGCTTGTCCTATCACGCTTGTGCGACAAAACTCCCTGTATTAAAAGCGCAATACGACTGGCTGAAAGAAGTCGATAGCATCGCTTTGCAGTCGGTTGCCCGTCATGTGGCGGATAGCTTTGATAGCTTTTTCAAAAAGCAAAATCAAGCGCCACGCTTTAAGAGCCGGAAGCATCCGGTTCAAAGTTACACGACCAAATTCACGAACGGGAATATCGCCATTGAGGGGAGTCGCTTGAAGCTCCCAAAACTCGGCTGGATGCGTTTTGCAAACTCCCGGAAGCTGGAAGGCCGGATATTGTCTGCTACCGTGCGTCAAAACGCCAGTGGGAAATTTTTTGTTTCGCTTAGTTGCGAAGTTGAAAAGAACCCACTGCCGCAAGTGGACGCACATATCGGAATCGATCTGGGTTTGAAAGAGTATGCTGTAAGCTCAAATGGTGAACGGTATGCCAACCCCCGCTTTTACCGCCAATATGAGAAAATGCTGGCGCTTTGGCAGCGGCGGATGGCTCGGCGTACTCCGGGCGGCTCCAACTGGAAGAAAGCGAAGCAGCATGTCGCTCGCATTCACGAACGTATTGCGAATAAACGAAATGATTTTCTCCACCAACTGACAACGAAACTGATCCGTGAAAACCAAACGATTAGTATCGAACATCTGCGTGTCGCGAATATGATTCAGAATCCCAAGCTTTCAAAATCCATCGCGGATGCGTCTTGGGGGGAGTGGGTACGGCAACTGACGTACAAAGCCCTTTGGTATGGACGAACCCTTCGGATCGCTGATACGTTCGAACCGACCAGTCAGCGGTGTCACGTGTGTGGCACGATTCACCCGGAAGTAAAGAATCTTGCGGTTCGGGAATGGACGTGTACCGTTTGCGGTACGCTTCATGACCGTGATGAAAACGCCGCTCATAATATTGCACAAGTAGCGGTTTAACCGCCACCTATCCAAATGATAGAACTGCGGGAACGCAGGAATCGCTTGCTAAATAAGAAGAGGTTACTCTTCTGTTCGCAAGAATCCGCCACTTCAAGCGTTAGCTAAGTGGGGGAGAATTCAAGAGGGATTAAGAAAACCGGATGCAGAAAGGGGAAGACAGATATGTATGATACGTATATTTTCGATTTGTATGGCACCCTGATTGATATTGAGACGGATGAGGAGAACGCGGAGGTGTGGGAGCGGCTGTCCCTGCATTTCAGCTATCAGGGTATGAATATTACCGGTGCAGAGCTGAAGGAGCGGTATTTACAGGAGCGTGACAGCCAGCTGGCCGCAGCAGCAGAGCATTGCGAGCATCCGGATTTTGTGATGGAGGAGGTGTTCCGGGCGTTAGCCCGTGACCTGGGCGGGGAGCCCGGACAGGCCTGGCTTCATGAAACCGTGCGCTGGATGCGGACCCTATCCATGATTCATATCTCCCTGTATGACGGCGTGGCAGAAATACTGGGGCAGCTGAGAAGCCGCGGCAAAAAGGTGTTTCTGCTCTCCAACGGCCAGAAAACCTTTATTGAAGCGGAGCTGACGATGCTGGGCATCCTGCATCTGTTCGACGGGATTGCCATTTCCTCTGAGGCGGGCGTAAGCAAGCCCGACCCGCTGTTCTACCGTTACCTGGCGGATCATTACGGTGCTGATCTGAGCTCGGCAATCATGATCGGTAATGACCCGCGGACCGATATGGCCGGAGCGAACGCTATCGACATTGATTCCTGCTATATAGAAACAGCTTCCTCTCCGCGCGGCATCCCGGCTAACAGCACGACAGAAATTCTAAGCGGTGACCTGCGGCAGATTCCCGGCTGGAACGGGTAGCGCCTGCAGCAGCGGTACATTTGCCCGGGCCGGCTGCAGCGCCGTATAATATGTCCATAATCTTATTTCAGCAGGAGAGAAGGACAGCCGTATGACCGTTATTATTATAATTGCAGCGATAATTCTTGCGCTGATTGCCGCTGCTTATGCCGTCATGAGCCTGTATCCGCCCTTTGGCGGCCGGGCCTCCAAGGCCGAGCAGGAGCAGCGGAGCCGTTCGCTCCAGTACCGGCAGGGCAGATTCGTGTATCCCTTTGAAACGGCCGCACCCGAGAGCAAGACGGAGGGCGGTCTCTCCATCCTGAGGGACTTCATCAAGGGCAATCCCAATTCCAGGCCGAAGCAGCCGCTTCAGCCCCAGCCGCTGCTGACCGGCTCGATCCGGCAGGTCCGAGATACCCGGGCCACCTGGTTCGGCCATTCGGCTGTGCTGCTGGAGATGGAGGGGGCAGCTGTTTTCCTTGACCCGATGCTGGGCCGGGCCCCCTCCCCGTTTCCGTTCATCGGCGGCAAGCGCTACAGCAGCCGGCTGCCGGTTGAGCTGAACGAGCTGCCGCAGCTGGATGCCGTTGTGCTGTCCCATGATCATTATGACCATCTGGATTACGGGACAATCCGCGCGCTGCAGCAGAAAACGGCATTGTTCATCGTGCCGCTTGGTGTAGGTGCCCATCTAAGACGATGGGGAATAAGCGCGGAGCGTATCCGTGAACTGGACTGGTGGGAGGAGGCCTCCGTGGCCGGGCTGACGCTTACCAGCACACCGGCAAGGCATTTCTCGGGGCGCAGCCTGCTGGACCGCAATTCTACACTGTGGTGCTCCTGGGTTATACAGGGCGGGCAGGACAAGGTGTTTTTCAGCGGGGACAGCGGCTACGGGCCGCATTTTGCGGAGATCGGGCAGCGGTACGGCCCGTTTGATCTTACGCTGATGGAATGCGGGCAGTATGACCAGCGATGGGCGGATATCCATATGATGCCGGAGCAGACCGTCCAGGCGCAGCTCGACCTGCGGGGCAGGCTGATGATCCCGATTCACTGGGGCGCCTTCACCCTTGCCATGCATGACTGGACTGATCCTGTAGAACGGGTGCTGCGCGCTGCGCAGCAGCAGGGGCTGCGGCTGGCTACGCCGAGAATTGGCGAGCCGGTTCAAGTAGGCACTGAAATCTACCCTTCTATTCCCTGGTGGAGATGAGGCAGAAGCTTCGGGGACAGCGGTATGCTACAATAGATACTCATGGCGCATCCCCGCGCCATTTCAGATGATGCAATGCTAAGGAGTGAATGAACATAATGAGCGACAAAGTAAACGAACAAGAGCTGCTGGAGGTACTGGCCGCCAAAACCAAGGTGGACCCCAAGCTGATTAAGCTGGTGCTGAAGCATGAGCAGACCTTTATCAATAATGCCAAGGCCGACAGCAAGGGCGAGGTTGATATTGATAATGATGATCTGGTCGATTATGTGACTGCCCAGCGCGATGTAAAGCTGGACGAGCTGACCGTTGAAACCATCCTTGATGCCGAAATGGATTATCTGATGGACAAAGGTCTTGCCGGCTATATTGACTAGGAACGCACCACCGGGCCAGGGGGCTGCTGCAGAGCCGTAAATTCTGGAGTTACTGCAGCTTTCCTGGGCCGTTTTGTATGGTGTATTTAGCTCTTTGGAATTAATTATAAAGTTTATTTTGCTTTTGGAAACGTTATGTGATATGATGTTGTTAATCATAAATTTAACCCTTAATTCACATATTGTAAAAGGTTATCATTTGTGCGTATGAACCTTTTCCAATGTGTGAATTTTTATTTGTTCGTACAATACGTAAGAATAAAAGGACATGTGTTAAATAATCTATTGGAGGTAATACAAATGCAAACAGGTACAGTTAAATGGTTCAACGCAGACAAAGGTTTCGGTTTTATCGAGGTTGAAGGCGGAAGCGACGTATTCGTACACTTCTCCGCAATCACTGGCGAAGGCTTCAAGTCTTTGGACGAAGGCCAACGCGTTGAGTTCAACGTAACTCAAGGCGCTCGTGGACCACAAGCCGAAAACGTTGTAAAACTGTAATACGCTGACAAGCGAAGAAGCTGTCCTTAACATCTGTTGAGGGCAGCTTTTTTTTGAAGGATAGGATGGTATTATACTTGGGGAGGGTTTATTCATGTATTTTCGCAAAAAAGCTCAGGAAGATTTACCGCAGGAGTCTACAGCTATCTGGTCATGTACGAAAGAGGGCTGCACAGGCTGGATGCGTGACAATTTTGCGTTTCAATATGTCCCGACCTGCTGGCAATGTAATTCGCCGATGTCCCGCAGTATGAAAATCCTGCCTATGCTTGTGAACAACAATCACGAAATGAAGGCAATCAAAAAGGGCATTTCAATCAAATAAGCCGCAAACCGGCAGGCCTGTTCCTTCTGAGGAGCAGGCTTTTTGTGATGATTATTGACATTAGTGGCGTACTGGACCATGATTGGAATATGGAATATATATGATATTAATAGCAATAAATACAAATCTCGAAGGTGAACCTGCGTGCTCTCTTAAGTTAGCTAAGGAAGGGGGAGAAGCTGATGTTTATAAAGGTTGCAGTCAGAGTACTGCTGGGAATGATGATCGTATTAAATGTGGTGATGGTCAGATTCCACAATCCGCTGCTGCTCGGTAGCTCTTTGGCGCTGGGCGGGATTATTATCTGTCTGGACCTCTACCAGGAGTTTACCCGGAAGAAGCTAATCACGTACATGGCGGGGGCTGTCCTCTTAGCTGTATTGTATGTGGCGATGGACCAGGGCTGGATTACGGCGCTTACTTTTATATAAGTTCTCCGATATGTCTTTAATTAAAGGGCTGGGAGGAGAGCATGAGAAACGGAACATTTCCTCATCCTGTATAATAATCTGCTGAAAACCGTACCGGACGGCCAGCTCTTCAAGTCTGGAATCTGCGGGAATCGGGTCATGGGCAGGAAGATAGCCAATCCGCGCATGATGCTCCTTCAGGCCTTGCCTTGTGCGTGAATGGGCAATCATAAAGGCTCCGCCGGATTTCAGGCAGGAAGCTGCGTTGGCAAACAGCATATCCAGTTTCGTAAAATGGGGGATGCTGTTATAAAGCAGAACGTAATCAAAAGGCTGCCCCCCATCAAAAGGCTTCTCGAAATCGACAACCCTCAGCTCTGCTTCCGGATAGTTATGGTGTAATACTGCAAGCATAGCAGAGGAGATATCGACAGCCATATAACGGGCTGGGAGGATACCAAGCGATTGCAGGGCTGCGGGGACAACGCCGGTGCCGGAGGCTACATCGAGCAGGCTGTTACCGGACTCCAGGCCAAGCATCCGTACTACCTTTTGTGCCAGAGCAATATCCCGGTCAGAGTTGCTCCAGTCTGCTGCGAGTGAATCGAACTGTCCAGCTGCGGTTTCTTCGGGGGAGTTCATGGTTATCATCCGTCCTTACCGTTTGATATATGTAAATATGGAATTTATTATATACGCAAAAAAGCGGCCCGTCAGGTACATACACCTTGGCGGGCCGCCTTGTGTTTATAAATCAGTGAGCTGCGGCAGGTGAAGGACTCACCGGCTGCGCGTCAGCATCATGCTGGATCAGGCCGTGCTTTTCCCAGGCTCTGCTCTTCCAGCGGAAGTACATAATAACGGCTCTGACCCACTCGTCAAAGGCAGTGGCAATCCAGACCCCGGCCAGTCCCATATTCATCTGGAACACCAGCACGTAGCCGAGCGGCAGGCTCATGCAGACCATGGAGATCAGGCCCATGTACACCGGGAACTTGGCGTCGCCGGAGGCGCGCAGGGAGTTAATAATAACCAGATTGCAGGTGCGGCCCGTCTCCAGGAAGAAGCTGAGCAGGATGACCTGCGCACCCATCATTATGATGGTCTCATTATCAGTGAACAGCCCAAACAGCGGAACGCGGAATGCAATGACAATTACATCGATTACGACGGTGACGAGCAGGGCCCATTTTACACTGGTGAATACCCGGCTGTAAGCGGCCTTCGTCTGCCTGGCTCCTACCAGGTGGCCGACAATAATGGAGGTTCCCATTGACACAGCTACACTGAAAAGATAGATGTAGTTGGAGATATTCAGCGCGTACTGGCGGGTAGCCATGGCCTCGGCACCAAGATAAGTGATGTAGAGCGTGAACACGAGCTGGCAGGACTGATAAGTGATCGATTCAAAAGCGGCCGGTATACCGATTTTGAGGATTTGCATTACGTATTTTTTGGACAGGGAGATATAGTAGCTCCACTTGACCTTTACTTCCATGATCTGATAGAGCAGCAGGAAGAACAGGACAAGGCAGATCAGCCGGCTGACTACCGTAGAGATGGCAGCGCCCTGCACACCGAGTGCGGGTAAGCCGAAATGCCCGTAAATGAGAATATAGTTACCTATCACGTGGATCACATTCATCAGCAGCGAAACCATCATCGTCTGCTTAGTGAAGCCGTAGGTACGGATAGTGGTGGCCAGCGCATTCAGCAGAGCCTGCAGAAAAATCCCGCCGCCGACAATATTCATATACACCTTGGCATGCGCAAGAATATCACCCTGCACATTCAGGGCAGTCAGCAGATGGCCGCCGAATAAAAGCAGCACTGCACTGAGAACAATACCTACGAGCAGGTTAAGTGTGACGGCATTGCCGGTTACATTTGCAGCCTCCAGGGGCTTCTTGGAGCCCAGGTACTGGGAGACGACGATGGCCGCCCCGTTACCGATAACACTAAGGATCAAAATAGCCATGGTGATGATCTGATTGGCTGCTCCGACCCCTGATACCGCATCATCCGACACGGAGCTGATCATAAAGGTATCCACACTGCCCATAAGCATGAACAGGAATAATTCCAGGAAAATCGGCCAGGTTAGCTTAATAAGATTGAACTGTTGGTCTTTCGTTTTCATCTATACACCTCTTCGGATCATTGCTGTCGCACAAGTTTATTTCCAAACCTAATGTATGTTAGCACAGCTTTTATGAAATTGCAGTATTTTTCACGAAAATAATGAAAGAATTGGTGTAATTTCTTTCAATGCTGCCAGTGTGCGGGGCCGCTAGGCATCCAATAGTATCCTCCGGGTAACTACATCACGCGAAAGTGCCTACTTCCTTTTTTGACTGTATGAACTTACACTAAGTCCAGAACTTACAAAACTATACCGAAAAAGGAGCTACTATATATGAAATTGCAATTAGCGCTTGATCTTGTTGATATCGCCGGAGCCAAGGAAATCGTCTCGGAGGTTGCTGAGTTTATTGATGTGGTAGAGATCGGTACTCCGATCGTTATTAACGAAGGGCTGCATGCGGTAAAAGCGATCAAGGATGCTTTTCCTGCGCTGACGGTGCTGGCTGACCTGAAAATTATGGATGCCGGCGGTTACGAGGTGATGAAGGCGGCAGAAGCAGGTGCTGATATCGTAACGGTGCTTGGCGTATCTGACGACTCCACCATTAAAGGCGCTGTAGAGGAAGCTAAGAAAACCGGACGCGAGATCCTGGTTGACCTGATCAACGTTAAGGATATTGCCGGCCGTGCTGCCGAAGTAGATGCGCTTGGCGTTGACTATGTCTGCGTTCACTCCGGTTATGACCATCAGGCTGAAGGTAAAAACTCCTTTGCTGACCTGCAGGCGATCAAAGGTGTGGTTAAGCAGGCCAAAACAGCCATTGCCGGCGGCATCAAGCTGAGCACTCTGCCGGAAGTAATCGCAGCCGGACCTGATCTTGTCATTGTAGGCGGCGGAATTACCGGGGAGAGCGACCAGAAAGCAGCAGCAGCTGAAATGAAGCGCCTCGTTAGCCAGGGCTAATCGCTATGGATACTGCGGGCTACGCACAGGAGATTGTAGGAGAGCTGCAGCGTTCGGCGGCGGAGCTGGATGCAAGCGGAGCGGAGCAGTTCGCTGAGCTGCTGCAGCGGTCGGGCAAGATTTTTGTGGCCGGAGCCGGCCGCTCGGGCCTGATGGGCCGGGCCTTTGCCATGCGGCTGATGCATGCCGGCCGGGCGGCGTATGTCGTCGGCGAGACCGTGACTCCGGGAATCGAAGCCGGCGATGTGCTGGTGCTCGGCTCCGGCTCCGGCGAGACGAAGGGCCTGGTCGCCATGGCCGAGAAGGCCAAGGCTATCGGTGCGGCAGTCGCGCTGGTCACAATCGCGCCGGAGTCCACACTTGGCAGGCTGGCCGATTACACCGTGCAGCTGCCGGGTGCAACGAAGGAGGCCAGCGGGGAGCGGGCCACCATCCAGCCGATGGCTTCGCTCTTTGAGCAGACGCTGCTGGTGTTCTATGATTCCGTCATTCTGCGCCTGATGGAATGGACCGGCCAGACCACCACCCAGATGTTCGGCAACCACGCGAACCTGGAATAGAAATAACGCCTGTCCGGTATCCGGACAGGCGTTATTTGCTTTGTTTGGCAGACGCCGGGTGTTTAGGGCGGATGCCGTACTTTTTAACTTAATTGCACTTTGTGCAACTAAAACGCCTGTTTTTTGGCCCTTTGCCACTTTAGCTGCACTTTGTGCAGCTAAAATGGCGTTGAAAGCTGATTTTGAGCATTTTAGGCAGATTTAGTTGTACGGAATGCAGTTATGCGGCTGGTGCGGGTAAATGAGCTAGGAATAGATGTACAAAGTGCAGTTAAATGCAGCTGAGTGTAGCAAGAGCAGTACGAGTAGCTAAATGTAGTTAAGTATAGCTAAGTAGAGCTATGGTGACAGCCGCGTTACCGGATCTCTCTACGGGAGCTTGCTGAGCAACCTGAGTGGAGGTTTGCCAACGCAGGCTAACGATAATCTAACGATAATCCAACTAAATAATCACTCCCCGGAGTCTGTGCAGGACAGCGCTTTAAATCCGCTCGTTCCGCCACCCATTTCTCACTTTACTTCTTTCTTCACCTCAGCTTAACGCTTCAGCAGATCCTCGCGGATCGGTGTGAATGCATCCAGCAGCGCTGAGTCAGCCTCAAGCGCAGTAACGCCGTGCTTGGCGCCTGACGGGATAGCGATACTCTGGCCGGCTGATACGGTATGCTCTACTCCGTCGATGCGGAAGATGAAGCTTCCGCGCAGGCAGTAGCTCATCTGCTCATGCGGATGGCTGTGCTCGTAGCCCTCGGCACCCTTCTCGAAATGAACCTCCATCATCATCAGGCTCGCCGCCGCGTTCAGGATGCAGCGTTTAACTCCCGGCTCCGCCGGTTCCCATACTCCAAGGTTACTCATAATAAATTGCCTCCTTTAAGGTTTAAGGTCGGAATGATTGTATTCAGTTCAATAGCTTGGCGGTATTCTACGTCCATATTCAATTCTATTGTATTTCATACAGCAGAATTGAGAAATAGTGTTCAAATGAGCGCTGGTCAGCTTTATTGCGGAACAGCCATCCGGATTGCCCCCGGTTCAAGAATAAGGATTCCGGCAGCAGCTTCTTGTGCATGCTCAAACGCTTGAGCTGCCGCGTCTTCGCCGCCTGCCGCCGCGCCAAGCACGCGGAGCGCCGCGCCGCCCGGAACGCGGACCCGGCGGGTCCCGCCGGAGCCGTTGAGGGCGGCGACGCACCAGCCGCCGTCCGCGCGGCTGAGCTTATACAGCCGCACACCGTCAGCGGCGTCCGCTGGCTCCAGCGCCAGCGGCTCCAGCCGGAGCGCTGGTGTCCCTTCGTCGTGCGGCTGCAGCAGCACGACGAAGTCCTCGCCGGCGCGGCCGTGCACGCGGAAGTGCTGCTGCGCAGCCAGCGGGTAAGCACCGCCGACAGCGCCCTCGCCGGCAGTGACGGCCGGGCGCAGCGGCTCGGCGATCTGTGCATGGAGCCGCATGCCGCCGAGGCCGGCGGCGTCAATGGCCTGCTCCGTAATCTCTGCACCGCTGCTCAGCGTATGCAGATTCCAGACGCTCGCGGCGGCCGACTCAATCCGGTCCCAGACCAGGTAGGCATCGAAGCCTGCCTTGATGTACAGGAAATGCCGCTCATACTCGCCGGCGTGTACATCGGGGATGAGGCTTCTTGCATAATCCAGCTCCTCCGTGAAGCTGACCTCCCGGCAGACGCTTTTCAGCGGGCCGTCTGCGTAGCCGCCGGAGCCGTCAGCGAACTGGACAATATTATGCGCCGCACCGGATACATACCAGTGCCGGTCCCCGTTGTAATAGCCGCCGGTTCCGGCATCGAGGGTCAGCGGAACCCCGTTCGCCCAGATGGAGAAATGGCCCTCATCATGATGGGCGTGATAGGTCAGCGGGGATGCCTCGTAGATGGCATAATACTGCAGGTTCTGCTCCCCGCTGCGGAAGATGACATAGCCGATGCCCGGGTAATGCACGGAGCCGAGCTCCGGCATCTGCTCCGGCAGCTCCGGCTGCGGATAGAGCAGCGCGACCAGCGGCAGCGGGAACGCGCCGGTGTCCTGGACCGGTGCGCCTCCGCGCTTCCAGGTCCAGACCATCTCCGCCGCGAGCTGCGGGTCCTCCTCCGTGTAGAACGGGGCGGCGTAGCCGAGCAGGCGGAACCACTTCTCCTGCACGTTGGCATCACCGACGGCCGGGGTCAGCAGAACGGGTGCGCCGTCCGCACCGCCCTGGATCACGTCCTCTGCCGTCACGATGCCGAGCAGGAAGCGGTACATCGCCTTGACCTTGCCGCGGGCGAAATAATCAGTGCCCTTCAGCCGCTTAAGCAGCACGAAGAACAGGAAATAACGGTGCAGCACCGCGCCGTGGTACCGGACATTCTCCGGCCATGCCCCGTCCCCGTCAACCACCTCCGCCAGCTGCCAGTCCACTACGGAGCAGGCATGCTCCAGATAAGCGGCACTCTCCGGCTCCTGCGGGAAGAGTAGGGCGTAGACGCCGAGCCCGGTTGCCCGGTCGGCATTCCAGTTGCTGCGCATGCCGCCCTTCTCATCCGGAAAGGTAGGGAGATCGAACCGGTAGTAGGCGGTATCCATCATCATCGCTGCGATGTAGCGGAGATTGGCCAGCAGTGATTCCGACTCCTCGGCCGAGACTGCTGCACTTGCGGCAATCTGGTCATAGATAACCGATACGGCAGCCAAGCCCCGGCCGATATGAACCGCACCGTAGGTGTCATCGTCATGCCAGCCGTCCCTGCGGAAAATATCCATGCCCTGCCGCATATCAGCCAGCATATACTGCAGCTTACGCTTGGCCAGCCCGGCATACCGGTCTTCGCCTGTTGCCATATAGAGGTTGGCATCTGCACCGGCCGCCTCAAGCAGATAGGCCCAGTTGGTCAGCGTGTGCCGGTTAAAGAGCGGCGAGAGCAGCTCTGCGTCCAGCGGCTGCCCTGCAGCATCTATAAACACAACGCCGGCAGCAATCCCGCCGTTAACCATTGGCGCTTCCAGACTCAGCTCGGTCTGGATGCCGTAATAGTCGCCGGCCGATACCGGCAGCAGCTCCTCATAGCGCAGCACCGCCAGGCTGTCCTCCGCTTCGTTCCGGATGCGTACGCACCGGACCTCTTCCTCCGCTGCGCCGTCCGCCGGCGTTACGCCGGAGGGCTGCAGGCCGCTCCCGCCGCCGGGCAGCTGCTCCAGCCGGATATTACTGCCGATTCCCGGCTCCTGCGTCCAGCCGTCAAGCCCCTGCCGGAGGCTGCCGTTCTGAAGCGTGACCGGCAGGCCGAGCTGGGAATGCGTCAGCCGTACGCCGCCGATCCGGGCAACGCCCCGGCCCCGGATATGCACGGACAGCTTCAGCATGGCTGCCCCTGCCGGGGCCCTGAAGACGAACGGCTCGACCCGGAACACGCCGAGCCGGTGAAGCGGGGCCGCTGCCTCGCGCGCGGCAAACTGTCCCGACAGCTCCCGTTGTCTGGCGAATTCCTGCGCCGCTGCCGGCAGCTGGTCTATTCTGCTGCGGATTCCGTCCAGCTGATCGTGGTTATAGCAGCCGAAGGGGCGGGCTGCAGCTGTGCTTTTATATGCTGAGCTCATCGTTAAATGTAAGCCTCCCTTGTTCATCCGATTGTATTCGCAATCTGCTTTCTTCCATAAGTATAGCTGTACTGCGGGTTCATCAGGGATGGACAAACAGGCACAGGGGAGGGGACAATCCGACTTATTTTACAACATAAGAAAAGTGAATTTCTCCCCCTTACCGCAGTCGCTTTCTCCCTAACGGTCTTTCTGCGCAGGGACGTATCATTAGGATATAAGCGCAAGCCGAATAGACAGGAGGAACAATCAATGAATGGAACGAAACGTCAAATAAACGCCTGGACCTTTGTTGCGCCCAGCCTGATACTGACACTGATTTTTGGGGTATATCCCGTTTTCTGGGCTTTAAAGTACATGTTCTATGATTATCAGGGCTTCGGCACGCCGCTCTTCATCGGTCTGGACAATTTTGAACGTCTGTTCCGCGATAAGGATTTCTGGCATTCGGTAGTCAATACCTTTATCTACGCAGGCGGCAAGCTGATCATTACGATCCCGCTTTCGTTCATCCTGGCAGTGATTCTTAACCGGGCTCTGAAGGGCCGGCAGCTGCTGCGGGCGATTTATTTCATGCCTACCGTAATCAGTGCTTCGGTAATGGCGATTGTATTCTATGTTATTTTCAACTCCTATAACGGTATGGTGAACCAGCTGCTGCTGGGCGCCGGCATTATATCCTCTCCAATTGACTGGCTGGGTGCCAAATATGCCTTACTGACTGCAATCATCATTGCCATCTGGGGAGCGATCGGGAACTATATGCTGCTCTTTATCGCAGGCCTGCAGAATATTCCCGAGGATCTTTATGAAGCGGCTTCCATCGACGGGGCGGGCCCGCTGCGCAAAATGTGGAGCATCACCGTACCTATGCTGGGACCCGTGCTGCAGATGATTATCATGCTGGCGATCACCGTATCGCTGAAGGGCTACGAGAGCATTATGGTACTGACCGAGGGCGGACCTTACGGCAAGACGGAAGTCATGTACCTCTATCTGTATAAGCTGTTCTTCCCGGTTTCGAGCGGAGGCTCAAGCATCCAGCAGTTCGGCTACGGTAGTGCGGTCGGCTTCACAACTGCGGTTATCGTCGGGCTGATTACCCTGATCTACTTCTACGTTTCCAAGAAACTGAATGATATCTATTAAAAGAGAGGAGAATGAACAGTGAGCACATTACAAGCGGATACAAAAATAACTTCATCTCCTGCCAGTACAATCAAGTCAAAAGCGCTGTTGTCGCGGGTACTGCTGTGGATTTTCCTGCTGCTGGTTGCGGGCTTCGCCCTTTTTCCGATCATCCTTGCCTTCTTCGGGTCGCTGAAATCCAATCTGGAGCTGACCACAGGCACGACGCTGCTGCCGAAGGAGTGGAAATTTGAAAACTTCACCCAGGCCTGGACCTCGGCTAATTTTGCAAGGTTCACCTGGAACAGCATGTTCATCAGTACCTTTACTACAATAGGCACTTTGCTAATCGGAACAATGGCAGCCTATGCGGTAGCGAGAGTGGATTTCTACGGAAAACGGGTGTATGTGGTTATTCAGTCCTGCACCCTGTTCATTTCGATCGGTGCTGTTGTGCTCCGCCCGCAGTTCGATCTCATGGTTGCGCTTAATCTGCAAAAATCGCTCTGGGGCGTCATCATCATCCTGATCAGCGCCCATGCGACGGCCTTCTTCATGCTGATCGGCTTTGTACGGGCCATCCCGAAGGAGCTTGACGAAGCTGCGTTTATTGACGGCTGTAACTTCTATAGCGTATACTTTCGGGTTATCCTGCCGCTTCTGACGCCGGCCCTGGGTGTAACCGCACTCTGGACCTTCCGCGGCGCATGGAACGAATACATCCTGCCGCTGGTCTTCACGATGACCCAGCCTGCGCTCCAGACACTGACTGTAGGTCTGGCCGGACTGAAATACGGCGTCGGGGATGCGGCCCAGCCGCAGCTAATGCTTGCCGGTGCATGCTTGTCCATGCTTCCGATGATTATCGTTTATATTTTTGCCAACAAATCATTTATGCAGATGACGGCTGGCTCTGTTAAGGGCTAAGGCTGATACGGCGATTGTCCGGGCAGCCAGCCGGTGAAGGATGTGGAATCATGCTGAAGGCCTGGCTGTACCGGACCTCACTCAAAAAAAGAATATGGCTGTCATTCACCCTGCTGACCGTCTTTTGCATCTCAATAACCGGACTGGGGGCCTACTCGATTGCTTCGAGGGCGATGGAGCGCAACTCCACCGACCTGAACCGCAATGTGCTCAACCAGTCGGTCAATGTGCTTGACCAGAAGCTGAAGCAGATTATTGTGGCCTCCTCGACCATTATGCTGAGCGATGCCTACAAGCAGACCATAAGAGATATACAAGCGAATAATACAGACCGGTACTTTGCGAATTTCTCCGTGCTGCAGAACCCCTTTACCCAGGCGGAGCTGACGGAGAATTCCATTGAATCGATCCTGATCAGTACGCCCGGCGGAGATTTCTATTCCGCCGGTAATCTGCGTAGAACAGCGACTCCATTTATGGAGTCTTTGCTGTATCAGCGGATAAGGGAGAACCCGGAGTCGAACTGGGTGGAGAGCCATCCCGACGAGCTGTTTGCCGGCAAGCATCAGGTGATCTCTCTGCTGCTGCAGCCGCTGACGGAGAATTATGTGCCCGATGTATTCCTTGCGGTCAATGTGAAGGAGGATATTCTCGAGGATACCGTCAGCGGAGGCGCCAGCCTCGGCAATGCCAAATTCATGCTGTTGAACAGAACGGGAGACAGTGTCTTCGGGGATAGCGAACGGCCGGAATGGTCGCGCTCGGCTGATTTTATGGACCGCCTGCTGGAAGCAGACAGCGGCAACTTCGAGTACCCGGCGGCAGGCGGCACCATGCTGGTCAGCTATGCCGAGTCGGGTTATGCCGATGACTGGCTGCTGGTCAGCTACCTGTCCAAGAAGGAGCTGCTGGCGCCTGTCCGCAGCATCCAGTGGCTGGTAGTAATGATTATGGCCGGCTGCATCGTGATAGCCCTGTTGCTGTCCAGAACCCTGTCCGCCCTTTTGCTCGGGCCCCTGTTGAAGCTTCAGAAGACCATGTCGCGGGTAGAGCAGGAGGATTTGGGTGCCCGCTTCGAAAGCCCGTTCCAGGATGAGATCGGCGACGCCGGGCGCAAGTTTAACCAGATGCTGGACCGGATCGGCGAGCTGATCGTTGAGGTCAAGGATACGGAGAAGGAAAAGCGCAAGGCGGAGATCAAGACGCTGCAGGCGCAGATAGAGCCTCACTTTTTATATAACACACTCAATACAATCTTCTGGAAATGTGAAATGGATGAATATGAGGATGTGAAACAGATGGTGATTTCGCTGTCCGCCCTGTTCCGGCTGGGCCTGAACAACGGGCAGGAGATCACCACGCTGGGCCGGGAGCTGGAGCATGTGCGCCAGTACCTGAACCTCCAGCAGCAATGCTACGAGGGGCTGTTTGATTATACAATAACCGCCGCTCCGGAGCTGCTCGACCTGCCTGTGCTCAAGATCATTATCCAGCCGCTGGTGGAAAACTCCATTCTGCACGGCCTGAAGGAGCTGCGGGGCGGAGGGCTGATAACAGTCGCTGTGACCAGAGAGGATGGACAGCTTGTAATCCGGGTCACCGACAACGGGGCAGGCATGGACGCGGACAAGCTGAACGCAAGACTGAAGGAGCCTGTGAGCAGCGGGGGTTATGCGCTGACCAATATCTGCAGCCGTCTGCAGATCTATTACGGCAAGGAGGGCGGACTCTTGTTCCGCAGCAGCCCGAATACCGAGACCGAAGCGGTTCTCTCATTCCCATTGGAAGGTGGAGTTTATCCTGAAGCACGCTGAACCTGTTAAGTTATGCATAGTTGATGATATTCCGGCTGTTGTCCGGGGCCTGTCGCAGCGGATTCCGTGGGAGGAGCACGGTATTACAGTGGCCGCCACAGCGGCCAACGGTGAGGAGGGCCTGGTGGAGATCCGCAAGCACCGGCCTGATATTGTCCTGACCGATATCCGTATGCCCTTCACCGACGGGCTGGCGATGATGCGGACGATTCTGGCTGAGCAGCCGGAGATTAAGCTGATTTTCCTGACGGGCTATTCCGATTTCTCATATGCCCAGGAGGCGGTAAAGCTCGGGGCGTTCGACCTGATCGTCAAGCCGTTTACCCGGCCGCAGGTGCTCGAATCCGTCCTGAAGGCCAAGGAGGTGCTGGAGCGGGAACGCTCGCAGGCCGAGCAAATGCGGGGGATGGAGCAGAAGCTGCGGGAGAGCATGCCTTATCTGCGCCAGGAATACATGCGGCTCCTGATCCGTTACGGCAGCCGGCAGCAGCATCTGAGCCAGCAGTGGGATTTCTATGCGATTCAGATGAAGCGCAGCGGCTTTTGCGTGATGGTAGCGGAGATTGACTTTTTTGCCGACCGGACGGCTTCAATGCCTGTATCCGAGGTGGAGCTGATCCGCTTTGCGGTGCAGAACATTCTGCAGGAGACGATTGCCGCCTACACGGAGGGCATTGTGTTCCGCGAGCATGTGAATCAGTTCGTAATTGTCATGAATCCGCCGACTGCGCTTGATGCGGAGCAGCTTGCTGAGAAATGCCGCGAGAATGTCTGCAGGCATACCTACCAGACGGTGTCGATTGGACTGGGCGGCGGCGTTGAGGAGGCCGGACAGCTGTCGGTATCCTATGCCCAGGCCATGTCTGCGCTGACGAATACCTTTTTGACCGGGGGCAACAGCGTCTACCGCTATGTGGAATCGCCGGAGGCAGATGCCGCCCTTCCCAGATACTCCTATGATAAAGAGAAGGAGCTGCTCTACTGTCTGCGCTCGGCTAATCTGGCCAAGGCGGAGGAGCAGCTGGACGGGATCTGGAGCGAATGGGTCAGCTCTCCTGTCCTCCCTGATCCGGCTATCGTCAAAACCATGTGCCTGGAGCTGGCCCATTCTATTCACCGTGTCTTTTCCGACAAGGCCTCGGACGCTGAGGTTAAGACGCTGGAGAAGAAGCTGGCCGAGATGAACGGAGCGGCTTCCTTTGAGGAGCTGCGCAGGCAGATCCGCGATTTTTGCAGCCAGGGCTGTGCCTATGTGCAGATCCGCCAGACGAGCGATGCCCGTGTGCTGGTGGAGCGGGCGATCGCCCACATCAACGGCAATCTGCACCGCAACCTGTCAGTTGCTGATTGTGCACGCGAGGTGCATCTCAGCCCAAGCTATTTTTCCAACCTGTTCAAGAAGGAAATGGGCATGACGCTGGCCCAGTATATTATCAGCCGCAGAATGGAGAAGGCCAAGGAGCTGGTGCTTGAAGGCATGCAGGTGCAGGATATCGCTGTTTCGCTCGGTTATGAGGACCGGCCTTATTTTACTGAGCTGTTTAAAAAATATACCGGGATGACCCCCACCGACTTCCGTTCGAAGTACAGTTCAGCCGTACAGCGAGGAAACAGTGATTTCGTCTCCCCTGAATAGTTGTTTTCCCCTTCACTCACAACAGGGCAGTCATTTTATACTTTTTATATGAAATGAATGCGATTACAA
This sequence comes from Paenibacillus sp. FSL R7-0273, assembly GCF_000758625.1. NCBI lineage: Bacteria > Bacillati > Bacillota > Bacilli > Caryophanales > Paenibacillaceae > Paenibacillus > Paenibacillus sp. FSL R7-0273. The sequence goes on along the minus strand of NZ_CP009283.1, from coordinate 7,040,651 downwards.
ACATAAAGGGAGGTTTTTTAGATGAAAAGAAATCAATGGATGCTGGCTGGTGCTTCACTGCTGCTGGCGGGTTCACTGGCCGGTTGTGCATCTTCCAATAATACAAACGCCGAGGCGGAAGAGGGTAATGCCGCTGCCGGGCAAACCAAGCTGGTCTACTGGTCGATCGACCGTCATGATTCCGATTTTATTGAGCAGAAAATCAGTGAATACGAGGGGCTTAACCCCGATGTAGATATCGAGTTCAAGGTGATGGCTGATAACTATGCACAGTCCGTGGATATTGCCTTCTCCAGTAAACAGGCGCCGGACATCCTGCGCGTGGATACAGGCAACGTGCCGACTTGGGTGAAGAAGGGCTATCTGGAATCCTTCGACGATTACATTACGCCGGAGATGAAGAGCCGGTTCGAGAGCATTCTGATTAATGAAAAGAACACCGTTGACGGTAAAATCTACACTCTGCCGAATATCGGCCAGTTCTGGCGCCTGATCTACAACGTTGATCTGTTCGAGCAGGCCGGCATTACCGAGCCTCCGACTACACTGGCTGAGATGGTTGAAGATGCCAAGAAGATTACCGAGGTTGGTAAAGCGAGCGGCGCATATGGACTTGCCGGTAACTTCAAGAGCGGCAGCGGCTTTGAGCGTATCGCTCATCCGATTACGACTCTAAGCAAGGCAGAAGGGCAGGAGGGCTTCAACTTCCAGACCGGACAATTCGACTTCGGCATGTACAAGGAAACCCTTGAGGCACTGCGCCAGATCGTTGAGGACGGCAGCATGATGCCGGGCTCGGAATCGCTTGATATTGACCCGCTGCGCGCACAATTCGCCCAGGGTAAAATCGGTATGTACTTTAACCACTCTGTAGAACCAAGCGTATACAAAACCCAATTCCCGACCGAAATCCGCTGGGCTGCAGCACTGCCGCCGACTATTGACGGCCAGCAGAACGGCGCAAGCCAGGTTATTTCCGGCAGCTACCTGGCAATGAGCAAGGATTCGGCCAACAAGGAAGCAGCCTGGAAGTTCATTGAATGGATGTACAGTGATGATGTGCAGACTGCTTACCAGGAAGGCGGATACGGCGTATCTGTTATCCCTTCTGTCGCTGCTGCTGCCAAAGCTCCGGATATCCCGGGCATCGAGTACTTCCTGCCAACCAAGTTTGACGGAATCTATCCGGCCACTCCATTCGGTGCTACTGAAGGACGTCTGGAAGGAACCAAGAAGATGGACGTGTTCAACAGATACATCTTTACCGGCGGAGACCTGGATAAGGAAATTCAGGATCTGAACACCCGCTACAACGCGGCGCTGGAAAAAGCAGTCGCTGCAGGAGACACTACAGTTGAAGCACAGCCGGACTTTAATGCAGCTAATCTGCAGGGAAGCCTGGTTATCGAGTAAAATCAGTTTATTAGACCGCAGGCCTTGAGCCTGCGGTCTTTGTGTTTGGTGAGTGTGTATGGCGATTGGTGTCTGGCAGCGGCGGGCCGGATGTCTGTGCGGATATCCGTATGGATGGCGGTGATGTGCGGGGGCCGGGTGTTTTGTAGTATGATAGGTAAGAAGGAAAGGGGGCCGCCTGCCTTGGCAACGGAAATTAAAGACCGTATTAATCTGCAGGAAATTAACTGCGAGAAGGAGCTTACGCTTGCCGTTATCGGGGGCAAATGGAAGCTGATTATCCTGTGGCATCTGGGCCTTGAGGGCACCAAGCGCTTCAGTGAGCTGAAGAAGCTCATCCCCCATATTACGCAAAAAATGCTGACCAACCAGCTCCGTGAGCTGGAGGAGGATCAGCTTGTGCTGAGAAAGGTGTATGCCGAGGTCCCGCCGAGAGTAGAATACTCTTTGACGGATTACGGGCAAAGCCTGCTGCCGGTGCTTCGGATGATGTACGACTGGGGTAAGGATTACGGGAACAATGTGGTCTGGAAGAATAACAGCCAGGCTGGAGAATAGCGCTGTTATCCGGTGAACGGGCAAGCTGTCGCGTTAGTGTACAGGATATAGATATAAATAATGGAGGGATTGTTCGAGATGCCGCAAACTGATTATCGTCCGTTATTGGACTCGTATGCATTTAGTAATGGAATTACCCTGCGTAACCGCGTGGTTATGGCACCTATGACGAATTTCTCTTCCAATGAGGATGGCACGGTCTCCGGACCTGAGCTTGAATATTATATCCGCCGCTCCAAAGGCGCCGGTATGGTTGTTACAGCATGTGTCTATGTAAGCCGGGGCGGCAAGGGCTTCCCCGGGGAGTTCGGCGCTGACCGCGACGAGCTGATCCCGAGCCTGCGCCAGCTGGCTGCGGCGATTAAGGGCGAGGGCGCCAAGGCCGTGCTGCAGATTTTTCACGGGGGACGCCAGTGTCCGCCGGAGCTGCTGCCTGACGGCCAGACCGTCAGCGCCAGCGATGTTCCGTCAGAGCTGCCGGGCGGCGGGCACGGACCTGTGCCGCGCACGCTGACTGATGAGGAGATTCAAGTGATTATCGCCGATTTCGGTGCAGCGACCCGCCGGGCCATTGAGGCCGGCTTCGACGGCGTTGAAATTCATGGCGCTAACGGCTATCTGCTGCAGCAGTTCTTCTCGCCGCATACTAACCGCCGCGAGGACCGCTGGGGCGGAAGCCTGGAGAAGCGCCTGAGCTTCCCGCTCGCCGTTCTGCGTGAAGTGAAGCGTGTGGTGGACGAATATGCATCCACCCCGTTCATTGTCGGCTACCGTTTCTCTCCGGAAGAGCCGGAAACACCGGGAATTACAATGGCTGAGACCTTCGCGCTGATTGATGCGCTTAAAGAAGAGGGACTCGACTACCTGCATGCCTCGCTGATGGAGCTGTGGTCGCTGCCGCGCCGTGGTACAGAAGATGAGCGGCCGAGAATCGAGCAGATTGTCGACCGCGTGGGCGGTGCCGTGCCGGTCATCGGTGTCGGCTCGCTGTACAAGCCGGAGGATGCACTGAAGAGCCTGGACACCGGCATTGAACTGGTGGCACTCGGCCGCCCGCTGCTGATTGACCCGGACTATGTGCAGAAGCTGGCCGAAGGCCGCGCCGCCGACATTGCGACCGAGCTGGATACGACAGCCCAGGCCGAGCTGGTTATCCCTGACCCGCTGTGGGGGGCCATCTCCCGTCCGACGGGCTGGCTGCCGCTTAAGGGATAGAGCGCTCAAGAGGCGTGCGTGCAGCGTGGCCGCTTGGGTGTTATGACAACGATGGCGGCCTGGAAGTGCACCGTTAAAGGGAAAAATCCCTTTAATGTCGCTGTTGGCGGCCCGGGAGTGTTGAATTAAAGGGAAAAATCCCTTCAATGGTGCTATTGGCGGCCCGGAACTGTTGAATTAAAGGGAAAAATCCCTTTAATGGAGCTGTTGGCGGCCCGGGAGTGTTGAATTAAAGGGAAAAATCCCTTTAATGTCGTTGTTGGCGGCCTGGAACTGTTGAAATAAAGGGAAAAATCCCTTTAATGGAGCTGTTGGCGGCCCGGGAGTGTTGAATTAAAGGGAAAAATCCCTTTAATGTCGCTATTGGCGGCCTGGAACTGTTGAATTAAAGGGAAAAATCCCTTTAATGTCGCTATTGGCGGCCTGGAAGTGTTGAATGAAAGGGGAAAATCCCTTTAATGGAGCTGGCGCCGGCGCTGGATGGCACGCTACTCTAGTCTCAGTGCAGGTGACCCGGCATAACTCTCCCCTGGTTCCTAGTTTCCGCCAGACTTAGTCTAAGCGAGAACAGGCGGAAAGAGATGGAGCCCTCCTCCAGAAAGTAAATAAGCATAAAAACAGCCCCCGGCTGAAAGCGTCCGCTTTTGCCGGGGGCTGTTTTATATCGCTAACAGGCGCTATACATCTGGAATTCCTGCAAAACTGCTGACTACCACGGCTACCATACCTGTCACAGTTACCGCGCATGCGTATCTGCTACAGCAACTGTCAGATTACTTTAACTAACCGGGATTTGGCCTGCCTGCCCTAGCTGCTGTAATTTGTGCAGCTCGCAGCAACAGCCCAAGTACTCTGGTCCACTCAACCGCCGAAGCAGTCGTAATCGCCGTACCGTCGTAACCGCCGAAGCCGTCGTAACCGCTGTAGCCGCTGTAACCGCCCAAACAGCCTCCACCCGCTTGGACTGAAACTAACTACTAATGCAATTACGGCAACATTCCCGCATCAGCAGGCGGCATCACAGCAATCTGCCGATCCCAGCCGCGGTTAGGCTTTTTCCTCAAACAGCCTGGAGATTTCTACGATTACATTTACAGCCTTGAGCATGACATCGACTGAAGCATACTCGAATTTGCCGTGGAAGTTCTCCCCGCCTGTAAAAATATTCGGCGTAGGCAGTCCCATATAGGACAGCTGCGAGCCGTCGGTACCGCCGCGGATCGGGCGGATTACCGGTGTGATGCCGAGGTTCTCCATCGCTTCGTGGGCGATATCGACGATATGGCGGACAGGCTCGATTTTTTCGCGCATATTGTAGTACTGGTCGTTCATTTCCAGCAGCACATTTTCATCGCCGTAGGTGGATTTGAACTCGTCGACAATGGCGGAAATATTCGCTTTACGGTTCTCAAAGCTTGCACGGTCAAAGTCACGGATGATGTAGGCCAGCTTGCTCTGCTCCGCCGTTCCCTGCATGGAGATCAGGTGATAGAAGCCCTCATAGCCGTCTGTGAATTCGGGTGCTTCGCCGGCTGGCAGTCTGAGATGGAAGGCCATCGCGATTTTGGAGGAGTGGACCATTTTTCCCTTTGCGGTTCCGGGATGGACGTTGACGCCTTTGAAGGTGATTTTGGCGGCGGCGGCGTTGAAGCTTTCATATTCCAGCTCGCCGAGCGGTCCGCCGTCTACAGTATAAGCGTAGGAGGCGCCAAAAGCGGCAACATTAAACTTGTGCGGTCCGCGTCCAATCTCCTCATCGGGAGTGAAGGCTACGCGGATTTTGCCGTGCTTGATTTCGGGGTGGGCAATCAGGTAGGCCATGGCGGTCATGATTTCGGCTATACCGGCCTTGTTGTCTGCGCCCAGCAGCGTGGTGCCGTCAGTTGTAATCAACGTATGCCCCTTGTATTCAGGCAGCTCCGGGAAGCTGTCCGTCCCCAGAACGATATTCAGCTCCTTATTCAGCACAATATCGCCGCCGTCATAATTTTCGACGATTTGGGGCTTCACGTTAGCTCCGGTAAAATCCGTAGCCGTATCCAGATGGGCCAGGAATCCGATTACCGGCACTTCCTTGTCAGTGTTCGCAGGCAGGGTAGCCATTACATAGGCATGCTCGTCCACGGTAACTTCCGTTAATCCCAGCTCCTGCAGCTCGTCCACCAGCTTGCGGGCCAGCTCCATTTGCCCCGGGGTGGAAGGGCAGGTATCGCTATCCTCATTGGATTGGGTATCCATCTGCGCATACGACACAAACCGTTTAATCAGTTCATCTTTCACAGGTAAGTCAGCTCCTCTTCATATAAAAACATATTAAGTACAGGGTGCCCCATACATAAGCCTGTCATTTGCCGCACAAACAGGCTGTCCGGAGTTTGCCGGTACAGCCGCTTCAGCCTGCCGCAATACTCGCAGTACTATATTATCATGTTCAGGGCGGGGACTCACCTTTTGGAGGGGAATAGCCTGAACGGACATTTCTCCTGCTCAATCCTGCCCGCCCGGTGAGCCGCTTCCGATTAGAGAGGCCGACAGCAGATAGCGTTCCGGTGCCGGACCGGCATAGCCGAACGGATAACAGGTGATCAGTGTAAGCACAGGTGTACTGCTCGGCTTGATCGCTCCCCGTTCCTCCCCGTCTACGATAATGCTGCCGGTTACCTCGTAAACGAAGGTTCCCTTCACCGTCTCTACCTCAATTAAGTCATGCTCCTTGAGCCTGCCGATTCCGCGGAACACGGTATCCCGGTGCCCGGCAAGTACGCTGTTGCCGTCTGCACCGATCGCTGCGCTTCCTGCATAATGCCCGGCGCCTTTTTTTAGCTGCGCCCGCTCTGTGCCCTCAAGAATAGCAACCCGCCGGTCCAGTGCAGGAAAATAAATCTCCCCGATAAGCTCACCATCAGCATATTTTGCCGGGGTACTCTTTGTTTGCACCGGCAATGTCACCATCCCCGGAGGCAAGGGGGTCTCATCCTCCGCTTGAATAGCAGGAGCTTGGGCTTCCTCCCTCTTTTTATCCCAATCCTCGAGCGCTTGGCTTGCTTCCGCAGGAGCTTTGACGATCTGCAGTACCGAATACAGCAGCACACACAAAGAGAGCACGAAGATCAGGCGGACGGCGGCAATGACAATCCCCGGGCGCTGCTTCATACTCTCTCCTCCAGCCTTTGTTATTTCTTTGAGTTCAGTCTGCGCAGCAGGATAATGCTTAGGATGGCAACTGCCATGCTGATCAGAATGAGGTTATACCATGGCTCAGCCGTGTCAGGCAGTTCATCACCGCCATTTGGCCCGGAGAGCGGAAGCTCTTCATCATCGATTGCGGTTTCCCCGTCAGACGAAGGGGCGGGTGTACTGCCGTTATCCGCGTTGCCTGTGTCCGGAGTCGGCACGGCTTCACCGTTATTTCCATCCTCTCCGCCCAGCGGAACAGGAGGATCTGTTACAGTCACCTCAACGGTTCCGGCCGTAGCCGATGGGGAGGCCGATGGTGAAGCTGAAGGCACCGGAGTCTGAATGCCGCCAGGATAAGCAGTGACAGCAGGTGTGGCTGTAGCTTCAGGCGTGCTGCCAGGTCCGTCAGTCGGTACCGGAGAAGCGGAGGCACCGGGTGTAGGACTGGCTTCGGCGGAAGGTGCAGGTGATGCCGAAGGCTGCGGACTAGGTCCGGCAGTAGGCTGCGGAACAGCAGAAGCCGTGAAAATAAAAGTAACACTGACGGACTTCCCCTGAAATTCATTGCCCGCCTGTATCGGGAAAATGACATCCATCTGTATGGATTCCTCAGCCTCTCCTGCTAATGAGCCGATTGCCACTCTGCCCTCAGCCTTGCTCATTACTCCCGAATAGAGCGTTACTCCCTCTTTTTGCAGCGTCATCTCCAGAATATTGTACAAATCGGCATCTCCGGATAGAAATTTGAAGTCTACAAAATAATCAATGGCCTGTGATCCCTCATTAACCATCGTGTACGCTGACGAGCTTTCATCTCCAGGCTGCATATTGTTCATCACTGCTGTGCTTGTTGAATGCGAGTTAACTGTGAGCTTGATGGTATCCTCTGCGCTTACTCCGCCGGCATGCCAGACTACTCCGGTTATAACCAGCAGGATATACACGCCAATCAGGGCGATATGCCCCTTTTTCTTCATCCGCCGACGCCCCCTTCTTCTCGAAAACCATGCTGCATGCCGCAGCTCGACAAAAAAACGCCCATAATTCGTAATTTCCCCACTGCTTGTCGAAAGAAGTGGTATTTTGAAGTACTACTATATTGGCAAGTATCTGAATACGGATTCGTTAAAAGAGTAAGGGGAGGCTAATATGATCTATGTATGTTCGTTATAACGAATAATTACAGTATAATCAATAAAGTTAACAATTAAAAACACCTTTTGAAGCCTTGTAACCGCAAAATCAGAATAAAAACGTTAATAAAACATTGTTATCGCCTAATTACTATGTATTATTAAATATTTCTTTAAAAATCATGAATTTCAGTGTGTGTTATTGAGAACGGATAATGGTTGTATTACAAAAAAACAAGACAGTTATCCGGACGGATAAAATACCCGCCCCGGTATAGCTGTCTTGCCGGGTTAATTGAAAAGATCTGCAGATTTAGTTTTCTTTGATAAGCTCAGCCACCAGCTCATACGAACGCAGGCGTGCCGTATGATCATAGATCTGGGAGGCGATGATAAATTCATCGGCCTCCGTTTCTTCGAGAATTTGCAGAAGACGTTCCTTGATAGCATTCTTATCCCCGGCAATGGAGTATTTCTGCTTATCCAGCAGAAGAGCTCTTTCCTGCGGCGACCACAGCGGCTCCATATCATCCACCGGAGGCTGAAGCTTGCCTGTGCGGCCGCGGATAATATTCAGGAACTGCTGCTGCTGTGAAGTAGCAAGCCAGCGTGCGGCGGCTGTAGTATCTGCGGCGGTAACCCCAAGTCCGACCATCACATGCGGCTTGTCGAGCACAGCCGACGGCTTGAAGCTGGTGCGGTATAAGTGCAGCGCAGGCAGCAGGTAATCCGGAGCAAAGTGGCTGGCAAAAGCAAACGGCAAGCCCAGCTGTCCGGCCAGCTGCGCGCTGAAGCCGCTGGAGCCGAGCAGCCAGATCGGCACGTTCAGTCCTTCGCCCGGTGTAGCGCGTACCCCGAGCGGGCGTGATCCGGCACCGTCCGGATCGAAGTAGGCCCTGAGCTCGCTGAGCTGCTCAGGGAATTCACTGCCGTCACTGCCCAGGCCGCGCCGCAGCGCTCTCGCTGCTGCCTGGTCAGAGCCGGGGGCTCTGCCGAGGCCGAGGTCGATGCGTCCGGGGAACAGCGACTCCAGTGTCCCGAACTGCTCGGCGATCATCAGCGGCGCGTGGTTGCTGAGCATAATTCCGCCTGAGCCGACGCGGATGCTCTTGGTTCCGGCAGCTACATGCCCGATAACGACAGAGGTCGCTGAGCTGGCAATACCGGTCATATTATGATGCTCCGCCAGCCAGTAGCGCTTATAACCCCACCCTTCGGCATGACGGGCCAAATCTAGTGTATTTTGCAGTGAATCCGCTGCTGTTCCGCCCTCTACAATCGGAGCAAGGTCCAGCACAGAAATCGGAATATCCCGCAGTTGCTTCACAATAATCCCTCCAAGTATGAGAATTAAGCGATTTATAAGCTTTCAGCAGTATTTGCAGCTGTAAATAAATCTACCCGAAAAGTATAACATGAAATAATAATATTTACACACTTTAAGTAAGTTTGTGGCGGCGGGAAAGCGGGGAATTGGTGGCGAACCGGGATTTGAATGGGGCAAATCAGAATAAGCAGGGCGTACAGAACAGGCAACTGATTTGCCAAAGAGGGCGGCCCGCTGGAATCATCCGCAGAAATCACGTGGAGAATAGCCAACATGGGTAAGCCTTTCATAAGCCCTGTATTCGTCCGTCAGCCATACTCCAGTACCACAAAGACTATTTCCCCATATTTATGTAAGCGCTTAATTTATTCTCTTGTCAATTTACGGAAGCCCTGCTATAATCGCCTTGAAAAGCTTTTCTAAAAAAAGGAAGTTAGTCCATGAAACCAACGATAAGAGATGTCGCCAGAATGGCAGAGGTATCAATCAGTACAGTATCCAGGGTCATGAATGCGCCGGAGACCGTCGTACCAAGTAAACGCAACAGGGTTATTGAAGCTATCAAAGAGCTGAAGTATCAGCCCAATGCGTTTGCGCGCGGATTGATTTACAAAAAGTCCTTTACATTAGGGCTGCTGATACCGGATATTGAGAATCTGTACTTCGCCGGTTTGATCCGCGGAATGCAGGATGCCTGTATTAAGCTCGGGTACAGTCTGATGATCTGTAATACAGACCGTGAGCTGGAGCGTACCCTGTCTTACATGGATACGTTGCATGAGAAGCAGGTGGACGGAATTGTGTTCGCAAGTGATGTGCTGTATCCGGAGTATTATGAGAAGCTTACGGATTGCCGGATTCCGTTTGTGCTGGTATCCTCTCACTCCGATGAGTTCGAGGTGCCTTCCATCGAGGTGGATGATGAGCTGGCTGCCTATGACGCAGTAAAATTCCTGATCGAGCTGGGGCATAAAGAGATCGGCATGATTGGCTTCAATCATGATAACTCAGTATCAGGACCGCCGCGTGCCGCCGGGTTCGTCAGAGCGCTGACAGAATGCGGGCTGGAGCGGAATGCCGGAAAGATTAAGTATGCCAATCACCGCTTCGAGCAGGCCTATCAGGCTGCGCATGAGCTGTTCAGCGATTATCCGGAGCTTAGCGCCGTATTCTGTGTAGCAGATGAGTTTGCAATGGGCACGATCTCGTACCTGAAGGACCGCAATATTCTTGTACCGGGGCAGGTGTCGGTTGTCGGATTCGATAATCTGCGGATGTCCGGGATGTTCATTCCGAAGCTGACAACAATTGCGCAGCCGATCTACCAGCTGGGCTACCGGGCTGCCGAGAAGCTGCATGAACTGCTGACTACAGGCAATGTTGCTGTAATGAAAGAAAAAATGAAGCATAAGCTGATTGTAAGGGAATCCTCAAGGGAAAGGTAGCATGGCTTGCATAAATTGGTATAACAACGATGCACTTACTGTATATACGTAGTTCCGGCTATCTCCATCCAATTATGAAAAGCTTTTCAAGGCGAGCTAATCCTTACCTACACAATTGAAAACGCATACACGGAAAAGGTGAATTTAAGAATCCATTAAAACCATTCAGTTTATTCTGAAAACCTTTGCAAGGAGGTGGATCAGCAGCCGGACAACGCGGATTCCGGGGAAGTTGGAGCATAATGCAATCTCTAAATATGAATATAAGGGGATGTATGTACAATGAGAAGAACTCCAGGACGCAAGCTGCCGCTTGCAATGGTGCTGTGTTTATCGTTCACCATGATGCTAAGCGGCTGCGGCGGAAATAACAGTAATAATGCGGCGCCGACTAATAGTCCGGCTGCAACGGAAGCACCAGCTGCTGATAACAACAAAGATACGACAAATAATGCAGATTCTGCAGCAACTGGATCTCCGCTCGAGCTAGCGATGAAGGGCGAATACAAAGGAACCAAGGTCACAATGTTTGGGCCGTTCGTGGATGCCGACCAGGTGAAATTTGAGAGCAGCATCAAAGAGTTTGAAGAGAAAACCGGAATCGATATCCAGTATGAGGGCTCCAAGGAATTTGAAGCGACCATAAACATCCGTGTTGACGGCGGCAATGCGCCGGACATCGCCGACTTCCCGCAGCCGGGACTGCTTGCTTCCATTGCCAAGACCGGCAAGGTGGTTGACCTGACAGGCGTGCTGGATCAGGAGAAGCTGAAGGGCAACTACAATCAGAGCTGGCTGGATATGTCCACGATGGACGGCAAGGACGGCAAAATTATGGCCGGGATCTGGAACCGCAGCAATGTAAAGAGTCTGGTCTGGTATCCGAAAAAGCAGTTTGACGATGCAGGCTACACTGTCCCGCAGACGTGGGATGAGCTGCTGGCCCTTACCGAGCAGATTGCCAAGGATGGAGATCCCGCCTGGGCTATCGGTATTGAGAGCGGTGCAGCAACAGGCTGGCCGGCAACGGACTGGGTAGAAAATATAATGCTGCGTACAACATCGCCTGAGAATTATGACAAATGGGTTAGCGGTGAGCTGCCTTTTACCTCTCCTGAAGTGAAAAATGCCATAGAGGTGATGTCGAAGATTTGGCTTAACGAGGACTATGTCTACGGCGGGACTAAATCAATTGTAACCACCGCATTCGGTGATGCTCCGAAGCCTATGTTTGATAATCCGCCAAAAGCCTGGTTTAACCTGATCGGTAACTTTATCACCAGCTTTTTCCCGGAAACGGCCAAGGTAGATGTAGATTATGACTGGTTCTACCTGCCGCCGATTGATGAGCAGTACGGCAAGCCTGTACTCGTAGCAGGTGATATCTACGCCATGTTCAACGACCGTCCGGAGGTGCGTGCGGTTATGGAATTCTTCACTACCGGTGAATCCATTAAGTCCTGGGTGCAGTCGGGCGGGGTGGTTGCTCCGATGAATGATGCACCGCTTGACTGGTACCAGTCAGAATCTGACCGCCGGATGGCGCAGCTGGTGCAGGAAGCCTCAACCCTGCGGTTTGACGGCTCCGACCTTATGCCGGGCAAGGTGGGTGCAGGTACGTTCTGGAAAGGCATGACGGATTATGTGAGCGGTACAGCTACACTGGATCAGGCACTGGAGCAAATCCAGTCAGGCTGGAATAACTAGGTCAGGTGCAGCAGAAAGGCTATTAATGACGAAGAGGGGCAGACAGCAGCGCATTGCAGCCTGCCTCTCTTTTTCTTCTTATTAGGAGGAGCTAATATGGATGCACAAATAAAAGCAAAGCCAGGCGTTACAAGTACGCAGGCCAGGCAGACAATCAGTGTCAGGGCTATTCTTTTATCACTGGGTGTGCTGCTGGCGAACATTGTGGTGAACGGGCTGATCTTCCTCTTTTTCCGTGATTCCACGCTTAACCCGCTGGTTACTGCTGTGCTGGCTGTGCTGTGGGGCGTGCTTGGCGTTTATCTGATCTATTACACCCTGACCTGGGCGGCTGAGCAATATCCGGATCACATCCGCAGGAGGGTGCTGCCGTTTGTTTTTGTCGGGCCGGCGGTGTTGATTCTGGGCTGGCTGCTGATCCTGCCTGCACTGCGGACGCTGTACCTGAGCTTTTTCAATGCCTCCTCTGAAAAGTTTGTGGGCTTTGGCAACTACGCGGCGATCTTCAGTGACCGGCTGATGGCTACCGCGCTGCGCAATAACCTGCTGTGGGTATTTGTCGGAACGCTGGCCTGTGTGTGCCTGGGGCTGCTTATTGCCATTCTGGCCGACCGCAGCAGCTACGAAAAAATTGCCAAATCCATTATCTTCATGCCCATGGCAATCTCTTTTGTGGCCGCAGGGGTTATCTGGAAATTTGTCTACTATTATCAGCCGGGCGATGAGCAGATTGGACTGCTGAATGCAATGGTCACCTTTTTTGGCGGTGAACCGCAGGCCTGGACGAGTATGCTGCAGCCGTGGAACAACTTTTTCCTCATCATCATTCTGATCTGGATGCAGACAGGGTTTGCGATGGTTATTTTCTCGGCGGCGATCAAGGGGGTTCCCGACGATATTCTGGAGGCCGCACGCGTTGACGGCGCCGGTGAGATCAAGATTTTTTTCGGCATAATCATACCGTTCATTTCTACCACCATCCTGACGGTGACCACCACCATTATTGTGTTTACATTGAAAATATTTGACGTCGTCATGGTGATGACGGGAGGTCAATACGATACAGAGGTTGTTGCGACACAGTTCTACCGGCAGTTTTTCATGTACCGCAATTTCGGGTACGGCTCGACGCTGGCTATTGTGCTCCTGATCGCCGTACTGCCTGTTATTCTCATTAATTTGCGCCAGTTCCGTAAGCAGGGGGGATTCTAAATGGTGGGGAAAAAGAAAAGAAAAGGCGGAAAAACGCTCGTTAACATCGTCCTCGGCGTAATCTGCTTCCTCTGGCTGCTTCCGACACTGGGGCTGTTTATTTCCTCCTTCCGCCCGGCGGCGGATATTCTGCAGACCGGCTGGTGGAAGGTGTTCCCCCATCAGGAATGGACGGCAGGCGAGACGCTGCAGCTGTCCAAGGAGGTGGATCTGCGCGAGCCGATTGAGGTGAACGGCAGGACCTACAGCGATGATGAGCTAAAAGCGGGCGTGAAGGCAGAGGACAGCCGCCTGATCTGGGAGAACCGCAGAGCACGTACAGTTAACGTGCAGGAGCAGGGCTGGAAGACAACCCCTGAGCTGACGCTCGACAATTACAACAATGTGCTGTCCGGCAAGGAGTATAAGCTCAAGGAAGCCGACGGCAGTGAGACAACGCAAAAGGGTACGGGCTTATCCCAGGCCTTCTGGAATACACTGACGATTGCTGTGCCGGCTACCGTTATTCCGGTGCTGATTGCCTCTTTTGCCGCGTATGCCTTTGCCTGGCTGCGGTTTCCCGGCCGCAAAACGCTGTTCGTCATCATTATTGCGATGCTGGTTATTCCGATTCAGGTTGCCCTGATTCCGGTGCTGAAGGATTACACGGCGCTGGGGCTTAACGGCAGCTATCTCGGGATCTGGCTGGCGCATACCGCCTTCGGCCTGCCGCTGGTTACATATTTCATGTACAACTTTATCAGCCAGCTTCCTAAGGATCTGTTCGAGTCGGCGTTTATTGACGGTGCCAGCCACTTTACCATTTTCAGCAGGCTGATTCTGCCGCTGTCCGTGCCGGCACTCGCTTCGATTGGTATTTTCCAGTTCCTCTGGGTGTGGAACGATTATCTGGTGTCGCTGATCTTTATCGGCAACCAGCCGTCGGTGCAGGTCATGTCGATGAAAATCGCCGATCTGGCCGGCTCGCGCGGCAACGACTGGCATCTGCTGACTTCGGCCGCCTTTATCTCCATGCTGATGCCGCTGGCGATTTTCTTCCTGCTGCAGAAGTATTTTGTCCGAGGGCTGATGGGCGGCTCCGTGAAAGGCTAACCGTGAATGGAGGAGAAGGACTGTCATGAAGATGAAGCCGTATGAGCATCCGCCTGCACTATACCCGTACCGGGAATGGAGCCTGGGCGAGGATACCTATGAGGAGGAGTATAATCAGCGCAGCGAGAGCGTGTTCGCGCTCGGCAACGGCTATATCGGGATGCGCGGGAACTTCGAGGAGGGCTATCATGGAACGGCCGGCACTACGGTTGCCGGCAATTACCTGAACGGGTTCTACGACACCGAACCGGTCGTCTATCCCGAGGGGGCTTACGGGCTGCCTGAAGTTAACCAGTCGATGCTGAATGTGACCGAGGCGCGGATCATAGAGCTGGAGATTGAGGGGTATCCCTTCCGGCTGGACAGCGGGAAGGTACACAGCTGCCGGCGCTGGCTGGATATGCAGACCGGCCTCCTGCACCGCGAGGTCGAGTGGGAGTCGCCCGGCGGGCAGCGGGTGAAGCTCGCGATCCGGCGGATGGTCTCGCTGCGGCACAAGCATCTGGCCGCAATTGATTACGCCGTAACGGCGCTGAACTTCGCCGGCACGCTGCAGTTTGTCTCCGCGCTGGACGGGGAGATCCGCCGGTCCGAGGCCAGCGCTGATCCGCGGCTCGGGTCAGGCGGTGCCCGGCCGAGCCTGCTGCTGGAGGACAGCGGCTATGAGGAAGCCGCTGGGGTATTATGGATGCGGCAGCGGACGCGGCATACGCGCTTTGTGCTGTACACGGCGGCAAGCCACAGGCTGCAGGCGGCGTCGGGCCGCGGGCTTGCGCCGCAGCTGGACGGCCAGCGCATCTCGGCCGGCTATACGGCCGGGGTGCAGTGCGGGGAAACCGTTATATTGACCAAATATATAACGTATTACACCTCGAAGGATTACCCGGAGGAGGAGCTGCAGGATCGGAGTGCTGGTGTACTGAAGATGGCGGAAGGCTGCGGGTTTAACGGACTTGCGGATGAACAGCGCGCGTATCTTGATCAGTTCTGGGCACATACCGATGTGGAAATCAAGGGTGATCCGGCGCTGCAGCAGGGCATCCGCTTCAATCTGTTTCAGCTGCTGCAGTCCACCGGCCGGGACGGTGTGACCAACATCGCAGCCAAGGGACTTACCGGCGAGGGATACGAGGGGCATTATTTTTGGGACACGGAAATGTACATGCTGCCGTTCTTCACCTACACTCAGCCGGAGATTGCCCGGAAGCTGCTGGAATTCCGCTATGCCACGCTGGATAAGGCCCGGGAGCGGGCAGCGGTGCTGTCTCAGAAAGGGGCGCTGTATCCATGGCGCACCATTGACGGAACCGAGAACTCGGCTTATTTCCCGGCGGGGACGGCCCAGGCGCACATTAATGCCGATATTGCCTACGGGATTAAGCAGTATGTGCAGGCAACAGGGGATGTGGAGTTCCTGGTCAGCCGGGGGGCGGAAATCCTGTGTGAAACCTCGCGCTTCTGGACAGACCTGGGGTACTTTAATCCCGCGCGCGGCGGAGCCTTTTGTATTAACGGAATCACCGGGCCGGATGAGTACACAGCCATTGTTAATAACAACGCCTATACAAATCTGATGGTCCAGGATCAGCTTATTTATGCTTATGAGACAGTCCTTCTGCTCCAGCAGGAGTATCCGGCAGATTACGCACGGCTTCGCCAGTCCATCGGCTTGACTGAGGGGGAGGCGGAAATGTGGAGGGAGGCCGCTGACCGGATGTTTATCCCGTTTGATGAGCAGCTGGGCATTTACGCTCAGGATGATACGTTCCTGAGTAAGCGGAGATGGGATTTTGAGCAGACGCCTGCAGATAAATACCCGCTGCTGCTGCATTTTCATCCGCTGGTCATCTACCGCCATCAGGTATTGAAGCAGGCGGATCTGGTAATGGCCATGTTCCTGCTCGGAGACAAGTTCCGTCTGGTCGATAAAATCCGTAACTACCAGTACTATGAGCCGCTGACGACTCATGATTCTTCGCTGTCGCCCTGCATACACAGTATTATTTCGGCGGAGATCGGCGACCTGGCTGCAGCTTACGGCTACTTCGACCGTACGGTACGGATGGACCTGGATGACATTAACCGCAACGCAAAGGACGGGCTGCATATGGCTGCAATGGCCGGTTCCTGGATGTCGATTGTGAACGGGTTCGGCGGCCTGCGGCAGGTTGACGGTACGCTGTGCTTTGATCCGGCACTGCCGGAGCAGTGGCAGAGCTTCCGCTTCAAGGTTACCGCCCGCGGCCAACTGCTCGACGTCTGCATCGGCAGCGAAGCGGCGGTTTATACGCTGCTGGAAGGCAGCGGGCTGCAGATCAGGCACCGCGGCCAGCCTGTGCTGCTACAGCCGCAGCAGCCGGTAAGCCTGCTGCTGGCCCGGCAGCTGGAGGCTGTGATCTTCGATCTGGACGGCGTAATCGCCGGTACCGCCGGACTGCATGATCAGGCCTGGCAGGTGCTGTCCGATAAAAAAGATGCCGGCTGCAGGCAGCTGCTGGAGCAGCTGACGCCAGCCGATCTCCTGCCGGGAATCCTGGAGCTGCTGGATTCCCTTGCTCAGCGGGGCATCGCCTGCGGGCTGGCCTCGGCCAGCCTGAATGCGCCGCTGCTTCTGCAGCGGCTCGGTATCGGCAGCCGGTTCCAGGCCATCGCCGATCCGGCGGCGCTGCAGAAGGGCAAACCCGATGCGGAGATTTTCCTCACCGCAGCGGAGCTGCTTGGAGTCCCGCCGCAGGGCTGCATCGGCATTGAGGCTGCGGCGGCAGGCATCGCCTCCATCAAAGCCGCCGGCATGCTGGCCGTCGGCATCGGCAGCCGGGAGCAGCTCGGCGCAGCCGACCTGCTGCTGCCTTCTACCGCGGAGCTGACGGTAGAAAAGCTGCTGGCGCTGTTCGGTAGGAAGGTATAGCAAAGAGTCCCTCTTTACCCGCCAGACGGGGTGCAGAGGGATTCTTTGCTTTCTTCCGGAGTTGATTTGACTGGAAATTCTAACGGGAACAGCTGGTTTATGCTCTGCTGGAATACTGTGGCTGCCGCCAACGCCCCCGTCCATTTAGGTGGAAATACGCCACCTAAAAACGGAATTTCCGGGCTATATCAGTTTTAGTTGGATTTTTGCCATCTATTTCGGAGTTAATCTCCCTTTGATAAAGGGATGTAAGGTATTAGCTTGCTATTTTCCACTTAATCTCTAATTCTAGGGGTAGTCTGAATAATTAGGTTGCGGAAATCCGCTTAATTGCCCGTGAGGTTATCAATTTGACTAAAATGCAGGAGTCGGGCGGATCTATTTCGGAGTAATTAAAAGACACGGATATTAAGGCAACCACTCCTAATAATTAGGAGTGGTTGCTCGGTGTACGACTAAAGATCGTATGCTGTCGAAATAAACAGCAAGGTGTCAAATACTCGGTTACTCCCGATCAAAAGCGCTCATGAGCTGCAGGGACGGATATCCGGCGTATTCAAGCATAGCATTCGATTAATAATAGGCATTACAAGCGACAGATCTGCTCTGCTGCCATCAACGCCCCGCTGCCATCATCTCTAACCGTTACCCGGCTGCATCATCCCTTAGGCCGTCTCCCCTGCCTCTAACTCAACCGGCAGCACGTACTTGGCGGAGACCGGTGCGCCGTGCACCTGGCGGAGAATCAGATCGACGGCCAGCTTGCCCATGGCCTCGATGGGCTGGCGGATGGTGCTGAGCGCAGGCCCGAGCATGCTGCGCAGGGCGATGCCGTCATAGCCGACAATACGCACATCCTCCGGCACCCGCCGGCCATGCTCCCGGCAGGCCTTGAGTGCATACGCCGCGATGATATCACTGCCGGCAAAGATGCCGTCCGTGCCGGGCTGCTCGCGGAACAGCTGATCGAGCAGCCGCTCATAGGCCCCGACATCGAAGCTGTTGTCATCCGTATGCAGCAGCGTATACGGGATATGCTGCGCCTGCGCAGTAGCGGCAAACGCCTCAAAGCGCAGACCGGACAGGATATTCAGGCCGGGATGGCCGCCGATATGGGCAAGCTGCCGGCAGCCTTTGTCAATCAGGAGACGGGTGGCCAGCACGCCGCCCTGATAGTTGTCGGAGCAGACGTAAGGAATGGCGGGCGAAATCTGCCGGTCAAAGGTGACCAGAGGCAGATTCATCTGCTGGTAGGCCTCCACCTCCAGCGTGTGGCTGCCCATAATGATCCCGTCAACCCGGCTGGCGCGCAGCATATCGATATACTCCAGCTCCTTTTGCTTATCCTGCTGTGAGTTGCAGAGCAGGAGCTTGCAGCCGCTGTGGTAGGCGTGCTCCTCAATATAGCCGGTAAGCTCCCCGAAAAAAGGATGGGCAACGCTGGGGATAATCAGTCCGATAATATTCGACCTTGAACGGCTGAGCGAACGGGCCAGCTCGTTAGGGCGGTAATTCAGCTCGTCCATGGCCTGCAGTACCTTTTTTTTCAGTTCCTCGCTTAAATATCCCCTGTTGTTCAGCACCCGGGAAACGGTGGTGACCGAGACGCCCGCTTTTAGCGCCACGTCCTTAATTGTAGGCATGGTAAGCCTCCTGTCCTGAGCGGTTCTTAGCAGCTTTATTTTATCGTGCTGCCGGTGCCGGTGTCTATTTACGGGCCGCTTTCCAGCGCTGTTGATACATAATATAGATTGTCCGCAGATTCTCCCGTTTTTTGTATATTTTCTAGTTCTATATATCTAGCTATTTACGCTATTCTTTATTTCAAAAATTAGTGTTTCACCCTATAATTAAATATAAGAAAGTCACCGGTTACCGCAGAATTGATCTACTCCCATAAGCCTATACATAAGCAGCATGTCCCGAACTGAGCAGCATTTAACATTTTCCCGAGTGAAAGAGAATGGGGAAGGGGCCCGCCCGAATGAATTATTGTCGAAGCCTTCCGTTTTTTAACTTTGAGATGGATGAATGGGAGTGTGAACATGGACGTAAGACAAATCAATCTCAAGGTGTTTAACTGGCTCGTGCTGCTTATTTTGCTCTGCGGAGTGTTCGGTCAGCCTGAACAGGCAAGGGCAGAAGAGCTGCCGCCTCCCAATGTGCTGGTGCTGCACTCGTATCACAAAGGATTTGCCTGGACGGACGAGCAGGGAGCCGGCATTGAGCAGACGCTTAAGAATGCGCCCGCACAGCCGCTGATTTACAGTGAGTATATGGACTGGAAGCGTTACCCCGGCCAAGACAATCTGGAGCACTTCTATCAGACCATCAAGCTGAAATACCAGTCTGTCCATATCGATGCGATCATGGTTACGGATGATGCTGCGCTGAGCTTCGCACTGAAGTACCGCGGTGAAATTCTGGACAATGCACCGGTCATCTTCAGCGGTATTAATGAGCTGGGGGTGGAGAGCCTGGGCGATCCCGGCAACATTACCGGTGTAATTGAAGAGATTAACCCTGTCAAGACCATCGAAATGGCGCAGGAGATCAATCCTGATATTAAAAAGGTATACATTTTATATGACAATACAGAAAGCGGGCTGTCCACCGGCACAATGGTCAAGGAGCAGCTGTCCGCGCTGGACCCGGAGCTGCAGCTGTATCCCATGAACCGCTTCTCCAAACAGGAGATTATCGACCAGGTATCGGCTCTTTCGTCTGACAGTATCGTGCTTATGACTACATATTATAGCGATTCGACGGGGCGCACAGTAGAGTTTGACCGCTTTTCAGGCGAACTGGGTGAGAGCAGCAGTGTTCCGGTATATCATATCTATGATTTTGGCCTGAATCACGGTGCCTTCGGCGGCAGCCTGATCAGCGGCATGATCCAGGGGGAGACTGCAGCCGGTCTGGCCGTACGGATTCTGGAGGGCGAAAGGGCTGATGCGATCCCTGTGGTGGATAACAGCAGTGTCCGTAATGTTTTTGATTACAATGAACTGCAGCGGTTCGGAGTTTCTGCCGCACAGCTTCCGGAGGGCAGCGAGATTATTAACAAGCCGTTTTCCTTTTACGAAACGTACAAGGTGCTTGTGCTGAGTATTATTGCGGCCTTTGCCGTGCTGTTATCCTTTATTCTGATACTGCTGTTCTATGTACAGCTTGTGAAGAAGATCCGCAGCAATCTGGAAAAAAGCAATGAGCGCTTCGCGGTGGCGACCTACGGCTCGGATGCAGTGATCTGGGATGTCGATATGTCGAGTATGACCTATTATTTCTCGGACAGCTGGTATGAGCTGCTCGGCTACGAACGGGATGAGCTAAAGGAGGCCCGGAAGGGCTGGATGGAGCTTGTCCACCCTGAGGATGCCGATGATGAAAGCCGGCAGCGTGCCAATCATCTGGAAGGCCGCAGCTCCTATTACTACAGTGAATTCAGGATACGGAGCAAATCTGGAGAGTACAAGTGGCTGCAGACCAGGGGCAAGGTGCTGCGCAACTCCGGCGGCGGCTTCGTCCGGTTTGCCGGCTCCATGGTTGATGTGACCGACCGCAAGGGCTATGAGAGCAAGCTGCAGATGAGCTATCAGGAGCTGGAGTCCACCTATGAGGAGCTTACCGCCCTGCAGGATGAGCTGCTGGAGCAGTACAACAAGGTTGTGGAGAATCAGTCGCTGCTGCAGACGAGTGAAGAGAGGTACCGGATGCTGGCCTACAACGATGTGCTTAGCGGACTCCCGAACCGGCTGTCGCTGACGGAGGCGCTGGGTCAGTTCATCAAGGAGCAGACCGGCGGTCATGCTGCCCTGTTTTTTCTCGATATAGATAACTTTAAATATATAAATGATACACTGGGGCATACCTTTGGCGATGAGCTGCTTGTAAAAGTAGGGGAGCGGCTGCTGAAGCTGGGGGATGGCCGCAGCAAGCATTTCCGGTTCGGCGGAGATGAATTCGTCATTCTGTTCCAGGATAACAGGGGCTTCAGTGAAGTTGTTGCTTATGCAGAATCCCTGGTGCAGGGCTTCAAGGAGCCGTTCGAGCTGCATGCCAGCGTTGTGCATATTTCGGCCAGCATCGGCATCGCCCAATATCCGGAGAACGGGGGAAATGCGGAGGAATTACTGAAGAATGCAGATATAGCCATGTATAAGGCAAAGGAAGCCGGCAAAGGAACCTATGTCGTCTACGGACGGGATATGCAGCAGCATTTCGACGAGCGGATGGTTATAGAGACGCATCTGCGCGGCGCGATCACCAATCAGGAGCTGTCGCTGCATTATCAGCCGCTGGTGGATACGGCTTCCGGTGAAATCTGGGGGTTTGAGGCGCTGATCCGCTGGAACAGCCCGGTGCTCGGCTTTGTTTCACCGCTGTCCTTCATCAAAATTGCCGAGGACTGCCGGCTGATTGTCCCGATCGGGGAATGGGTGCTCCGGACAGCCTGCCGCTTCATAAAAGAACTGAACGGCAAAAGCCATGGAGGCTACCATGTCTCTGTGAATATTTCCGTTATCCAGCTGATGCTGGAGGATTTCACGGATATGGTGCTGGGCATTCTGCAGGAGACGGGCCTGCCGCCGGAGTGCCTGGAGCTGGAGATTACAGAGTCGATCTTCATGGAGTCGTTTGAGGAGATCAGCTCCAAGCTGGAGGCGCTGAAGACAAGAGGAATCGGCATCGCGCTGGATGATTTCGGGACAGGCTATTCCTCCCTCAGCTACCTGAAGCAGCTGCCGATTACAACACTCAAAATCGACAAATCGTTCATCGACAGCATCGATACACCTAACAATATGTCGCTGGCCCGCTCAATTGTCACCATCGGGCATGACATGGGGCTGGGCGTCACGGCTGAAGGAGTCGAGACACCGGAGCAGCTCGCTTTCCTGGAGCGGACCCGCTGTGACAAGATTCAGGGCTACTTCATCAGCAAGCCGATCCCGCAGAAGGATGTGGCTGAGTGGGTGAAGGAGCGGCGGGTAGGTTAGGCACGGGTTAAATGAAAAGGCTGCCGTCTCCGGGAAGAGACGGCAGCCTTTTATACATGCGTGACTTTAGAAGCTATGCTATAGCTATGCAGCAGCTCTAGAGGGATTGAGGTGCAACCGCCTCGGCCTCGATCTCAATCAGCAGCTGGGGATCAATCAGCGCCTTGACCTCAACCATGGTGGCAACCGGCTGGATGTCACGGAAGAATTCGCCGTGTGCCCTGCCGTATTCCTCCCACTTCGAGATGTCCGTAACATACATTCTGGTCCGGACCACATGGTTCATGCCGGCCCCGAGATCAGCCAGCGCCTGCTCAATGGTCTGCAGAATGAATTTGGTCTGCTCATAGGGATTGCCGGCAAAGGCAACTTCTCCATTCCGCATAGCGGTTGTACCGGCTACCTCTATCCGGTCCCCGATTCTTAAAGCCCGGCAGTAGCCCACGGATGATTCCCAGGGTGAGCCTGTAAATACCTGCTTGCGTTCCATTCCTGCATTCCCCGCTTTCCGTTCAATTGCGTTATAATCCAGCTACTTCAAAAGCCTGCGCACCAGACTGACCTTGTTGCCGTAAGGCGGATAGACGATGCCCGGATCAATCTTCGCGCTTCGTTTCACAACACTCTTGCGGTGTGAGAACAGGTCAAAGCTATGCTTGCCGTGGTAACCGCCGATACCGGAATTCCCCACACCGCCGAACGGAAGACGGGAGCTGGCGACATGGCTGATCGTATCGTTCACACAGCCTCCTCCGAAGGAGACATTGTCCAGCACCTTCTGCTCCGCCTGCTTGTCTTCGGTGAATAAATACAGCGCAAGCGGCTTCGGCCGCTCCTTAATATCGCTGATTGCCTCCTCCAGCGATTCATATTCCAGAATCGGCAGCACCGGCCCGAAAATTTCATCCTCCATGGAAGCATCGCTCCAGACAGCCGGATAGATCAGAGTCGGTTCAATATATAATTCTCCGGCATCCGCTGCTCCGCCCATAATCACCTTAGAGCGGTCCTTCTCAATCATCCCGGCTATCCGCTGGTGCTGCCGTTCATTGACGATCCGCCCGTAGTCCGGATTCTTCAAGGCATCCTCTCCGTAAAAGGCAGTAATCTGCTGCTTCATCAGACTGATCAGCTTTGCCGCAACCGAACGGTGAACCAGCAGGTAATCGGGCGCGATGCAGGTCTGGCCGGCGTTGATCAGCTTGCCCCAGACAATCCGCTTTGCCGCTGTTTCCAGATTGGCGCTTTGGTCAACAATGACCGGACTTTTGCCGCCCAGCTCCAGGGTTACGGGTACAAGCTGCTTGGCGGCAGCCTCCATAACGATTTTGCCGACCGGAACGCTTCCTGTGAAGAAAATATAGTCGAATTTGGCGTGAATCAGCAGATTGGTCGTTTCCTTCTCGCCCTGGATAACCCGGACATAACCGGGCTCAAAGGTTTCCCTGATCATGTCTTCAATAACTGCCGCGACGGCCGGTGTGCTCTCTGACGGCTTCAGGACGGCACAGTTGCCGGCGGCGAGTGCCCCAATCAGCGGCTCGATCAGCAGCTGGAACGGATAATTGAACGGGCCGATAATAAGCACGGTGCCGTAAGGCTCGCTGAGGATCAGGCTTTTGGAGGGAAACATATGCAGCGGTGATTTGACCCTGGCGGGCTTGGCCCAGCGGCGCAGATGCTTCATCATATAGCTGATGCTCTCCAGCGTGAAGCCGATCTCCGTAGCATAGGCCTCGAATTCGCTCTTGTGGAGATCCTTGCGGAGCGCTTCTATAATTTGTGGCTCATACCTGCGGATAGCGTCCTTCAGCTTCTGCAGCTGGGTGACCCGGAAGGCAGGGTCTTTCGTTGTTCCTTTATCAAAAAACTCCTTATGCTCAGCCAGTATCCGGCCGATGCTTGATGCAGTTGCTTCAGACATTGTGTATCCCTCCATAATATGTATCCGGATGGTTATTTGTCCGGGCCGGCGTTCTGGCTGTCGGTACGGATAAAGTCATGCATCGCCTTCCGGTTAAGCAGCGTTATGCGGCTGCCCTTGAATTCGATCCAGCCCGTGTCGCGCAGATAGCCCATTTCACGCGAGAGTGACGGACGTGCGGTGTTCAGATGCTCCGCCCATTCCTTGCGGCTGAACGGCAGGCGGATATGGTCTGAGGCCTGCTGCACTGCCTGCTCCAGCAGGAAATAAATCATCCGCCGCCGCAGGGGGCCTGCGGACAGCATCTCGATTTTGCGGTTGACGAGCACCAGCCGCTCGGACAGATTCTCAATAAAACGGGTCAGGATGTCCGTATCGGCAGAGAACAGCCCCAGCAGCTCCTGCTTGCTGATGAACATGATCGCGCAGGGGCCAGTGGCCGTGACGGTGGCCGGAACGAGATTCTCCTTGCGGAACAGCACGGCTTCACCAATGGTCTGTCCCGCACTCAGATGAGCGATGGTCACACCGCTGCCGGTCGGATGGGTTTTCTGTACCTCTACCCTCCCCGAGAGGATGATGCCGATCCGGTCTGCAGTATCCCCTTCAGCGAAGATCAGCATATTTTTCTGGTAGGAAGCTACCGTATAGATCATTTTGTGCAGGAGGAGCTCCAATTCTTCCGCGGACTTGCCCCGGAACAGCAGACAGGACTGCAGGACGGCAGGATCAGGTATCATTGGCTTCCTCCAAATTTAAATTTAATCGGTAACATCCGTTACCGATTGTATGGCGAAAGTCTACTACAATATTCAGTAACTGTAAAGGCGGGACGAACGGTGCCCTGCCAGCGAGACAATACTAATATTGAGGGAGTGAGCGCCAAGTGAGCAGCATGTTTTGTTTTCAATGTCAGGAAGCGGCGAAGGGAACAGGTTGTACCATTCAGGGAGTATGCGGAAAGACCAGTGAGGTAGCCAATCTTCAGGACCTGTTGATTTACACGCTCAAGGGAATCTCCATTTTTGCACGCAAAGGCCGGGAGCTTGGCATGACTGATTCCGTTACCGATAAATTTATTATAGAGAGTCTGTTTGCAACAATAACTAACGCCAATTTTGTACCTGAAGCCTTCACGTCCAGTGTCCGCAGAGGGCTTCAGCTCCGTGAACAGTGGAGCAGCCGGCTGAAGCTGGCCGGAGCGGCAGCAGAGCTTGCTGATCATGATGCGGCGACCTGGACGGCTGAGACAGATGAAGAGCTGATTGCCAAGTCAGAGACCGTAGGCGTTCTGGCGACAGAGCATGAGGATGTGCGTTCCCTGCGCGAGCTGCTGACCTACGGGCTGAAGGGGATGGCGGCTTATATGGAGCATGCGGCGGTGCTGGGCTTCGGTGATACAGGCGCACATGCTTTTATGGAAAAAGGCCTTGCTGCAACGCTGGATGACAGCCTGAGTGCCGGTGAGCTTACCGCTCTGGTTCTGGAATGCGGCAAATTCGGCGTCGATGTAATGGCTCTGCTTGATCAGGCTAATACAACCACCTACGGCAACCCGGAAATTACCAAGGTTAACATAGGCGTAGGCCGTAATCCGGGCATTCTGATCAGCGGTCATGACCTCAAGGATATGGAGGAGCTGCTGAAGCAGACGGAAGGTACCGGGGTCGATGTGTATACGCACAGCGAGATGCTGCCGGCGCACTATTATCCTGCTTTTAAGAAGTACAGCCATTTTGTCGGCAACTACGGTAATGCCTGGTGGAAGCAGAACGAGGAGTTCGCCAGCTTCAACGGTCCGATTCTGATGACTACGAACTGCATCGTGCCGCCTAAGGACAGTTATAAAGACCGTCTGTATACAACAGGCAATACCGGCTTCCCGGGAGTGCAGCATATTCCGGCTGGTGAGGACGGCAAGAAGGACTTCTCGGCGATTATCGCCCAGGCCAAGGAATGCGCTGCTCCGACAGAAATCGAAACCGGCGAAATTGTCGGCGGCTTCGCACATGCGGCGGTTATGAATGTGGCGGATCAGGTGGTTGAGGCGGTGCAGACCGGGGCAATCAAGCAGTTCTTCGTAATGGCGGGCTGTGACGGCCGGATGAAGAGCCGCAATTACTACACCGACTTTGCTTCCGAGCTGCCGGGTGATACTGTTATCCTCACCGCAGGCTGTGCGAAGTATAAATATAACAAGCTGGATCTCGGCGCAATCGGCGGAATTCCGCGTGTGCTGGACGCCGGCCAATGCAATGACTCCTATTCCCTTGTTGTTATCGCCCTCAAGCTGAAGGAAGTGTTCGGCCTGGACGATGTCAACGACCTGCCGATTGCCTATAACATTGCCTGGTATGAGCAAAAGGCTGTGATCGTGCTGCTGGCCCTGCTGCATCTGGGCGTAAAAAACATCCATCTCGGACCTACACTGCCGGCCTTCCTGTCGCCTAACGTGGTTAAAGTGCTGGTCGATAACTTCGGTATCGGCGGCATTACAACGGTTCAGGAGGATATGGAGCGGTTTATGGCCGTTGTATAATTCATAGTTATGTAAAAAGCCTATAGCAGCCCCGGCCGGAATCCGGCGGAGCGGAGCTATAGGCTTTTTGGTGTCTGCTCTTACGGCAGACGGTAGAATGCAAACGGCTCGCCGCTGCGGAACGGACGGCTCACCTGCTCCAGCCGCTCCAGGGTCTCCTTGTCCAGCTCCAGGACGGTGCTGGACAGGTTCTGCTGGACCTGACCGGCCCGGGTAGCACCGACAATGACGGTGGATACGGCTGGCTGGTGCATGAGCCAGGCCAGTGACAGGGCGGTAGGTGTGGTGCCGAGCTCGTCAGCTATCCGGCTAACCTCATTGCCCAGCTCAATCCGTCCGGGGCTGAGAAAACGGCTGAAGTTCGGATCGGTCTCTGCGCGCGAACCGGCCGGAGCCCCGCCGCTGTATTTGCCGGTCAGAATCCCGCCGGCAAGCGGGAAATAAGGGATGATGCCCAGTCCCTGGTCCTGACAGAGCGGAAGCAGCTCGTTCTCGGGCGTGCGGTCAGCGAGTGAGTAGCTGCACTGGATCGAAGTGTATCTCATATAGTTCCGCGCTTCACTGATGCCCAGTGCCTTCATCAGCTCCCAGGCGGCATAATTGGAGGCGCCGATGTAGCGGACCTTGCCTGAGGAGACCATATCATCAAGGGTACGCAGTGTTTCCTCAAGCGGGGTGTAGGGGTCAAAGGTGTGGATCTGATACAAATCCACATAATCCGTCTTAAGCCGGCGCAGGCTGCCTTCCAGCTCCAGCATCAGGTGCCGGCGCGAGGAGCCGCTGCTGCCGTCTGCCCGCGGCAAGCCTGCCTTGGTAGCCAGCACCGCGTCCTGGCGTCTGCCTTCCAGCGCCAGCCCGATAATCCGTTCTGATTCGGTACCGGCATAAATATTGGCAGTGTCGATAAAGCTGATGCCCTGATCCAGGGCGGTATGGATAATCCCAATCGAGGTTTTTTCATCGGCACGCTTGCCGAACGCGTTGGTTCCAAGGCCCAGGGCGGATACCTGCAGCCCGCTGTTGCCTAAACGGTTGAATTTCAAGACAGTCACTCCTTTGAATGGTTTAGTGACGGGTTCAGCCCGCCGTCTTCCGCGAACAGCTCCAAAGCAGTATCAATCAGCAGCCTGACGGCAATCGAGGCTTCCTCCAGTGAATGGACGGCAATATGTACATCGCGGTGGGCATCCGGTGAGAGCTCACGGACGATGACATTGCCGGGCGGTGCGAGCAGCGAAAGCTCTGAGAGCACTCCGACAGCCAGCCCCTCCTTGATCATGTTCAGTGCCGTACTGTAGCTGTTGACCACATATTTTACATTAAGCTCGCTGTCAGCCCGTTTGAACAAATCAATCACAGGGGGCTCATAGCCGGCCCGGCAGATCATCATCGGCTCCTGCTCCAGATCCTTTACATGGACAATGCTGCTGTGACCCAGGGGATGGCCTTCAGGCAGCACGGCATAGAGCTTCTCCCGGAACAGTGGTATCGTCTCGAACTCCTCCAGCGGCGGAATAATCAGCCCGACATCAATCTGGCGGGTCTCCAGCCACTCCTTCACCTCAGCTACCGAGCCCTCATGGACAGAAATGTCTATACCGGGATACCTGTCCGTAATGGAACGGATGATCTTCGGTACAAAGTACGCAGCGGCAACCGGAAAGGCGCCGATCCTGATGAGGCCCTTTTCCAGCCCCTTTTCTGCTGAGACCTCCTGCTCCACTTTGTTGAACCCGCCGAGAATTTCCCGGAAAATGATCAGTACACGCTTGCCCACCTCGGTAAGCATCAGCCCGCTGCGGCGGTCACGCAGCAGCAGCTTGACATCAAGCTCGGTCTCCAGGGCGGAAATGGCCCGGCTGACCGCCGGCTGGGTCATGTTCAGCTCCTGGCCGGCCTTGGTGAAGCTGCCGGTCTCGGCAATTTTGACAAATAAAAGAATCTGGTTATTGTTCATAACAAATATGGTATGCCCCTCATGATTATAATGCATTTCAATTATGAATACGGATATTGTATCATTTGGATTGACTAAGAAACAAGAGGTGAACGCAATGCCGCAACGCAATAAAACAGTTATACTGCTTACTTTTCTGGTGATCGTCTGGGGCATCAACTGGCCGCTGTCCAAAATCGCCTTAACCTATGCGCCGCCGCTGCTGTTCGCCGGTATCCGTACCGTAATTGCCGGGGTCATCCTGATTATAGCCGCACTGCCCAGATGGAGGCAGCTTGAGTTCCGGCGGCTGTGGCCCGTCTATCTGGCTTCAGCTGTGCTCAGCATTGTCTTTTATTACGGATTCCAGACCATTGGCCTGCAATATGTTCCCTCCGGCCTGTTCTCGGCCATAGTCTTTCTGCAGCCTGTACTGCTGGGCATCTTCGCCTGGATCTGGCTGGGTGAGAGCATGTATGGGCTGAAAATATTCGGCCTGCTGCTTGGCTTCTCCGGGGTAGCAGCGCTTAGCATCGGCGGATTTACCGGCAGCATCTCGGCAGCCGGGGTGCTGCTGGCACTGGCCAGCGCACTGTGCTGGGCCCTCGGTACCGTGTATATGAAACGGAATGCTGCCCGGGTGGATATGCTGTGGCTGACTGCCATGCAGATTATGCTCGGGGGACTGATCCTGCTGGCTGCCGGATCGGTTACAGAGAGCTGGTCGGCAATTACCTGGAGCAGCGCCTTTATTGTAAATACGCTGTTTATCGCCGTATTCGTTATCGCACTCGGCTGGATGGTTTACTTTAAACTCATTAATGAAGGAGAGGCGGGAAAGGTAGGCTCGTATACCTTTCTGATTCCGCTGATTTCAATCGGCTCAAGCGTGCTGATCCTGCATGAGCATGTTACGCTCAACCTGATCGCAGGCATGCTGCTTATCGTCAGCAGTATCCTTCTGGTGAATGTGAAGCTGGGGCGCGGCAGGAGAAAGCGGCCGGCAGGCGGGGAAGAGCTGCACCAAACCGCAGGATAACGTAACTAAATAACTCAGCAAAGTGTGGTCTTACGGGACCACGGTCCTTATTAATAAACAAAGGAGCCTGCAGGCTGCCCTCCGGGGCATTCTGCAGGCTCCTCTCTTATTAGCTCTGATTTCTTAACCGCAGGCTCTGGGCGGTAAATACGCCCGCCTCCGCCGGTTCATCAATTTCTGCGGTATAGCCGCCAATGTGGATGCTGGTGCCCGAGATTTGCCGGGCAGTGACCTTAAGCCCGGCTGTCAGCTGCGTTTTCTCCCCGCCGAAGGACTCGGCCAGCTGCAGGGTGATGGATTGGCCGGCCTCTACCTTGGAGCCGCAGCATACCGACTGCGCCATGAGAAATCCGACATTACCCGCTGCCAGCAGGGTGCTGCCTGCAGCGCTTTCCCCGTGAATATAGAGGCTGCCTCCCGACTGGAGCAGACTGTCCTCTGCCCCGGAAATATCAATCCGCACATTTCCTTCATGCATATGGAATACTCCATCCCGCAGCTCCTCCAGCAAATCCAGAAAAGTTCCGATTATATCATCGTTAATAAATTCGGTGAACTGCCGGGAGTGCAGGAATATCTCCAGCATATGCTTCAGCTGGCCGGTATCCACAGGAGCAGCCGGCCTGTCGCCGGCAAGAAGCCCCTGCAGCCCGCGTATCATGCCTGGAAGATGGGCATATTTGCCCTCCAGGAGGAGCAGCACAACCAGACCGTATTTCACCGGCTGCTGCCGGGAGCGGAGATTCTCCTCCAGCATCCGTGCGGCACTCCTGAGCAGATTAAGCTCTGCTATCAGCTGATCGGGGGACTGGTACAGCCGGTGCTGTCTTGCCCCGCAGTCACCGCAGTAAATATGGCTGTCCGTAACCTTGCCGCGGATGACTATGCTGCCGGTGGCGGCAATGACGGCATGGCGGACGTCGCCCGTTATGTAT
Source organism: Paenibacillus sp. FSL R7-0273 (assembly GCF_000758625.1). Classification (NCBI taxonomy): domain Bacteria; kingdom Bacillati; phylum Bacillota; class Bacilli; order Caryophanales; family Paenibacillaceae; genus Paenibacillus; species Paenibacillus sp. FSL R7-0273. The sequence goes on along the minus strand of NZ_CP009283.1, from coordinate 7,010,091 downwards.
ATGTTTCCTAATGCTTCTATAGTGGAATGCTCACTGATTCCCTGCGGCGCAATGATATCTCCAGCAAAAACAAGCGTCCCGTCAGCAGTTGTAGTACTTTCCGATATAACGTGAGTGTCCGGAAAATCAATCCGCATAGCCGGAGTGTCCCAGCCTGTAAACCGCGGGCGGCCCTCGCGGTTCGCTACAATATCCCCGCCCGGAAGCAGAGAGAAGCAATCGGAGGGGAGAAGGGTGATATCCTCCGGCTGCAGGGGCGGGAGAACACCGCCGAACACATCGTAGCCGGGCATTCCTTCCTGCGGAGGCAGCTTGCGGGCCAATATTTCGCCTGTCCGGACCTGGAAGACTGCGGCTGCGGGACAATCTGCATCAGGCTCCGGACAGTCTGCTCCGCTTGTGCCGGAGGCCTCATTTAAAGAGAGCCGGGCCACAGGCTCAAGCCGGCCGTTTCTTCCCGGCAGCGGAGCTTTACCCATAGCGATACAGACCGGCAGATAGGTCGGGTTATTCAGCTCTGCGTATAAGGCAGGGATATTCAGATTCGGCATGAAATAGCTTTTGGAGAAGTCGGCTACAATCTGATTAACGGTCAGCTTCGAGAGCAGCAGGTTATAGTTCGGTTCAGCCCGGACACAGACCTCAGCCGAGGCGGGGCAATTGACCAGCTTCCAGGCATATTTCTCTACACGGTAAAGGGTAAAATATGCGCTTAGCCCGTCCTCGGATACGGTAATCTGATACTGCGGCTTCTCGCTGATCTCCCAGCTCAGCTGGTCAGCTGGAGTAACCGCGGCTGGCTCGGTTGCTTTAATCCGGTTAATTCTGAGGACAACAGGGTGAATGGCAGAGATGACGGCAGCTTTACCGCCCGGTAAAGGGGGAGTGATAAATATCTGATCATTCTGCACAATAATTCGCCCGTTCTTCTCCTCTTGCCCGGCGGCTCCGCTTGGCTGCCTGGAGGTGAAGGAGGAGGATGCAGGATCAGAGGCACTGAAGGCAGGTACGGCGCTGAACGCATGCCGTGGCTGATCAAGAGTGTGGTGCGGCATAGTTATAACCTCGCTTTTTTCGATTATCAGAAACCGGCAGCCTGGCAGCCATAAATGCGGAGCACGCATCCTTAGGCCCATTGCTTTGCGTCCTGCCCTTTCGGACAGTTTGCCCTTATACATGAGACCATGATAAACATTCAGTATGAGGTCCTTTATTCGACCACGCTCGACAGAGAAGAATTTATTACTGGTACTATAGTACTGAATTTTAGAGGTTGCTGCAAATAAACTTAATTCTAATACTTGTGCAGCGGGTTATCAACTGTAAATTTGTCTAAAAATCACAGCCGGAGTAGGGTGTAATAGCAGACCGTGGGGCTTTATCTCCAATAGATACCGGGACACAACAAAAAACTCTCCCCGGCTTACAGCTTGTGGGAGAGTTTTTTGTTGACAAGGGGGAGGCTGCTGGCAGCCTTGCTTCTCGCCGGCAGGGGGCTGGCAGAAACAGCGACATAACCGGCTTGTTCAATAACATCCAGTACCCGGTTCAAATGGGAGAATACAGCGCCCAGATCGCGGATTGCTGTAAGTGGACAGTGCCCCTGCAGCTCCGAGAACCAGGACAGCTGAAGCTCCCGGGCCTCCTGCAGGCATTCCGGAAGCGGGCGTCCGGCTTCAGCGTCTGACAGCACCTTGGCCCCGTACAGGGCGATGCAGTCGGCGGTAGCTGCCATAACCTCGTTCATCCGGTCGGCAGCGGCATAATGTGCAGGCAGCAGGGAGAGCTCTTCGGCAATCTCCTGGACATAAAAGTGAACCTTCTGCAGATGTGCAGTAGCCTTGGCCAGCCCGTTCATCTCGTTGCGGCAGGGATAATGCGACAGAGTGTACAGCAGCTCCTTCTGCAGGCTGCTGCTCTTTGCCAGCAGTCCCGCAGAGCGCTTCAGCGTGTCACCGGCCGGTTCCCCGGTTCTGCGTCCTGCAGCGAGTCCGCTGAGCGAATCAGCGAGCAGCAGGCTGCCTTCGAGGGCCAGGCCCTTTACCTTGGCGAAGCCTTTGGGAGGAACAATAATCATATTAATCAGCAGGGCAATTAATACCCCGATCAGAGTCTCGGCTAATCTCCATACAACATACTGATCATGGTAAAAGGTAAGCGCGAGCACTGACGTTACCCCGACCTGGGAAACGGCCTGAACATTAATCCGGCAGGCGGTCGCAATACCGATGCCGAGCAGCAGGATCAGCAGAAGCGAGACGATGCCAATGTCCAGGAAGCGGCCCACGATCAGGCTCACCGCTCCGCCAAGCACAATGCCGAGCAGCCGGTAGCAGCCCTTTTCCAGTGAGGCTTTGACTGTGCCCTGTGTAATCAGAATGGCGGCCAGCGGTGCGAAGTATAAATACTCGTCGCCGTACAGGCCATGGACAGCCAGCCAGGACAGGGAGGCAGCCAGTGTAATCCGTATCATATATAGGGATAATCCGAATTTTTCAAGGCGGTCTTGTAACCCCTCGTTCATCTCAGTCATCTTCTTTCGTAAAAAGAGAAATTTGCAGGCTGTTTTCAGCCGCTTTCATTATAGCATCTCAGGCCGGGCGTGCAGGCGCTATATTTTACGAACTTGTTAAGTTTACGGCTGAGTTTTTACAATGTACGTTATCGCATATATGGGATTCATCCGATATGCTATATAATATGAAATGTTGTCGAAGCAGGGGCGGAATTGTCGGTGCGGGCGGAGCTTCGCCGGAGGACGCCGATTGCGCCCTGTGAGATGAGGGTAAAATAGGTTGTATTACATAAGGTAAGGAGGTTGTTAGCTATAGCTACCCCGGAAGGCACTATTATTTCTTTTGACCAGGTTACTAAGCAGTATGATGATGAGGAGGCCGTGTTAAAAGGCGTCAGCTTCGAAATCGAACGCGGCAAATTCTATACACTGCTGGGCCCGTCGGGCTGCGGCAAGACCACTATTCTGCGTCTGATCGCCGGCTTTGCCGAGCCGACCGAAGGCTCCATTTATCTGAACGGTAAAATGATCAACCACATTCCCGCCAACGAGCGGCAGGTTAATACTGTATTTCAGGACTATGCCCTGTTTCCGCATCTGAACGTGTTCGAGAATGTGGCCTTTGGACTGCGGATTAAGAAGCTCAAAAAGGATGTAATTACGCAAAAGGTTCAGGAAGCGCTGCGCTTCGTTAACCTTGTCGGCTATGACCAGCGTGCGATTAATGAAATGTCCGGCGGCCAGAGACAGCGGGTGGCGATTGCCCGTGCGATCGTCAATGAGCCGCAGGTGCTGCTGCTGGACGAGCCTTTGTCCGCGCTTGATCTGAAGCTGCGTACTGAAATGCAGTATATCCTGCGGGAAATGCAGCAGCGGCTCGGAATTACATTTATCTTTGTCACGCATGACCAGGAGGAAGCGCTGGCGATGTCGGACTGGATCTTTGTCATGAACAAAGGAAAAATCGAGCAGAGCGGCACACCAAACGATATCTACGATGAGCCGATCAACCGCTTCGTTGCCGACTTCATCGGGGAGTCGAATATTGTACCGGGTGTTATGATCGAGGATTATCTGGTGGAATTTAATGGCCACCGGTTTGAATGTCTGGATGCCGGGCTGCGGCCGAATGAAGCAGTGGAGATTGTCATCCGTCCGGAGGATCTGGAAATTTCCACGCTGGAGCAGGGCAAGCTGAAGGTGCGCGTAGATTCCCAGCTGTTCCGCGGCGTGCATTATGAAATCAGCTGCTACGATGAATCCGGCCACGAATGGCTGGTCCACTCTACCCGTAAGGCGGAGGTAGGCAGCGAGATCGGGCTTTATTTTGACCCGGAAGCGATTCATGTTATGCGCTTCGGCGAAACGGAGGAAGAATTCGACAGACGTCTGGAAGCTTACGGCGAGGTAGAGAGCCATGACCAATAAGGGCCGGTCGTATTATCTCATCCCTTATTACTTATGGATCGCCTTGTTCGTCATCGCACCGGTGCTGCTGATTATCTATTATTCCCTGTTTGATCTGGACGGGAAGCTTACACTGGATAATTACGTGAACTTCTTTACACCGGTATATATGAAAATGATGCTGAACTCCTTCTGGTATGCGTTCCTGATCACAGCGTTCTCGCTGCTCGTTGCGTATCCTGCAGCTTATCTGCTGACCCGCACGAAGCACAAGCAGCTGTGGCTGCTGCTGATTATCCTGCCTACCTGGATCAATCTGCTGCTGAAGACGTATGCGTTCATCGGTATTTTTGGCACCTTCGGGCCGGTTAACAGCCTGTTTGATGTCCTGGGCATCGGGGAGCAGCAGATTTTGTTCACCGGTTTCAGCTTTGTGTTTGTATCGGTGTATATCTTCATTCCATTTATGATTCTGCCGATCTTCAGTGCCCTCGAGGAGCTGAATCTGTCACTTGTAGACGCTGCCCGCGATCTCGGCGCCTCCGGGTGGACAACGTTCCGCCGGGTTATTTTTCCGCTGACAATCTCCGGGGTGCGCTCCGGCTGTATGGCGGTATTCATTCCGGCGCTGTCGCTGTTTATGATTACGCGTCTCATCGCCGGTAACCGGGTGATTACGCTTGGCACTGCCATTGAACAGCATTTTCTCGTTACGCAGGACTGGGGCATGGGCTCGACCGTTGCCGTATTCCTGATTGTCATTATGGCGCTGTTCATGCTTCTGACCGGCAGCTCGCGGAAAGGGGTGCGGCATGAAAAATAAAAACGGTCTCGCCAATATCTATCTGGTGCTGGTCTTCGTTGTCCTGTACGCACCGATTTTCTATCTAATGTATTATTCGTTCAACAGCGGCGGGACGATGCATAAGTTCGAGGGCTTTACGCTCGATCACTACCGGGAGGTGGTGCAGGATACGCGCCTGATCATTATTGTGATCAATACGCTCGTTATCGCGCTGCTCTCCTCATCCATCGCCACTGTTATTGCGGTCATAGGTGCATTAGCTATTCACCGCAGCCGCAGACGGCGCTCGAAGAACGCTTTGCTTTCGCTGAATAATGTCCTGATTGTCAGTCCGGACGTTATTATCGGGGCTTCCTTTCTGATCCTGTTCACGATTGCCGGCATTCAGCTCGGCTTCACCTCGGTGCTGCTCTCCCATGTGGCGTTCAGCATCCCGATTGCCGTGCTGATGATTCTGCCGCATCTGCAGGAGATGAGCCCGACGCTGACCGATGCCGCCCGCGACCTCGGGGCAAGCCGGATGAGTGTGCTGACCAAAGTGATTCTGCCAATCATTAAGCCGGGGATTTTCAGCGGATTCTTCATGGCGCTGACCTATTCGCTGGATGACTTTGCGGTAACGTTCTTCGTCACAGGGAACGGCTATGCTACGCTCCCTGTCGAAATCTATTCCCGGGCCCGGCAAGGGGTATCGCTGTCGATCAATGCGCTGTCGACCCTGATTTTCCTCTTTACCATTCTGCTGGTTATCGGCTACTACTTCCTGAACCAGCGTAAGAGCAAGCCGGCCGCTGCTGTAGCGGAGCCTGTGGCGGAAGCGGGGGTGCCGAGATGAAGCAGCTGGTAAATGCTTTTCTGGCGATTCTGCTGGTTGCCTTCGGCCTGATGTTCCTGGCCTCGCGCCTGAACTCGGCGGAAGGATATACCGGGGGGAATACGCTGACGATTTACAACTGGGGCGATTATGTGGATCCTGAGCTGCTGGAGCAGTTCCAGGAGGAGACGGGAATCACGGTCATTTACCAGACCTTTGATTCCAATGAAGCGATGCTGACCAAGGTGGAGCAGGGCGGAACGGTCTTCGATGTGGTAATCCCATCCGACTATGCCATCGCCAAGATGCGCGAGGAGAATCTGCTGCTGCCGCTAGATCACAGCCTGATCCCGAATCTGGCCAACATCGATTCCCGGTTCATGGACTTGTCCTTCGACCCGGGCAACGTGTACTCTGTGCCGTATTTCTGGGGAACGGTAGGTATTATCTTCAACCCTGATCTGACCGGGGATATTGATTTCAGCAGCTGGAATTCCCTGTGGGACAGCAGGCTGCATAATGATATTTTCCTGCTGGACGGAGCACGTGAGGTCATGGGCATGGCGCTGAACAGTATGCACTACTCGGTCAACGATACCGACGAGACGCACCTGCAGGAGGCGCTGTCCAAGCTGAACAAGCTCTCGCCTAACGTGAAGGCGATCGTCGGTGACGAGATCAAGATGCTGCTCGCCAATGAAGAAGCAGCTGCCGGAATCGTCTGGTCCGGCGATGCCTCAGAGATTATGGATGAGAACGACAAGCTTGATTATGTAGTCCCTGAGGAAGGGTCGAACAAATGGTTCGACAACATGGTCATTCCGAAGACGGCAGCCAATGTAGAGGGGGCGCACCAGTTCATCGACTTCATGCTCCGGCCTGAGGTCGCTGCCCAGAACGCCGAATACGTGGGGTATTCCACCCCGAACGTTCCCGGACTGGCACTGCTGCCGGAGGACATCTCCGGCGACGAACGCTTCTACCCGCCCGCCGAAATCACCGACCGCCTGGAGGTCTACGACAACCTCGGCAAGCGAATGCTCGCCCATTACAACGAGCTGTTCCTGAAGTTTAAGATGAACAAGAAATAAGGACTGGATCAACAGGCGCCTGATCGCGGTATAACCGCGGTTGGGCGCCTGTTTTGGGTAGGCGGGACTGGGAGCTGGGGGGGGAACCCCGGAAGCCCGGAAGCCCGGAAGCCCGGAAGCCCGGAAGCCCGGAAGCCCGGAAGCCCGGAAGCCCGGAAGCCCGGAAGCCCGGAAGCCCGGAAGCCCGGAAGCCCGGAAGCCTGGAAGCCTGGAAGCCTGGAAGCCCGGAAGCCCGGAAGCCTGGAAGCCTGGAAGCCTGGAAACCTGGAAACCTGGAAACCTGGAAACCTGGAAACCTGGAAACCTGGAAACCTGGAAGCCCGGAAGCCTGGAAGCCCATACCCCGTACCCCCGTATCCCCTCCCTCCCATTGCTTATTTAGTTGGAAAAAGTTCACTTAATTAGCCAGTAAACAGCTCTCTGAAGAGATTAGTTGGAAAAAGTACATCTAATCTAGCCGTATAAGCAAGAAAGATGGAAAGTAGCCGGATTAGGTTGCTTTTTTCAAACTAATTGTCCAAAAATCGCAAAAAGCAGAAAAATAGATTACCTTTTTACACTTAATGCTCCCCAGTGGAGGGTGATGCGGCGCCGAAAGTAGTGTGTTAAAGAATGTGTGCTCCACGTGAGCCGGATGATTGTGATGTTGTTGAAGCCTCGCTATCTAGATAGTGGCAGTCAGCTGGGCAGAAGGATTAGTTGGAAAAAGGTCACTTAAATAGCCAGTAAACAGCTCTCTGAAGAGATTAGTTGGAAAAAGTACATCTAAACTAGCCTTATAAGCAAGAAAGAGAGGAAGTAGCCGGATTAGGTTGCTTTTTTCAAACTAATTGTCCAGAAATCGCAAAAAGCAGAAAAATAGATTACCTTTTTACACTTAATGCTCCCCAGTGGAGGGTGATGCGGCGCCGAAAGTAGTGTTATGGATGTGTGCGCTCCCCTGTGGAGGGTGATGCGGCGCCGAAGGTAGTGTGTTAATGGATGTGCGCTCCACGTGAGCCGGCTCTGGTGTGATGTTGATGGAACTTCGCTATCTAGATAGTGGCAGTCAGCTGGGCAAAAGGATTAGTTGGAAAAAGGTCACTTAAATAGCCAGTAAACAGCTCTCTGAAGAGATTAGTTGGAAAAAGTACATCTAATCCGGCCGTAAATGCCAGAAAGAGAGGAAGTAGCCGGATTAGGTTGCTTTTTTCAAACTAATTGTCCAGAAATCGCAAGAAGCAGAAAAATAGATTACCTTTTTACACTTAATGCTCCCCTGTGGAGGGTGATGCGGCGCGAAGGAGTGTGTTAATGGATGTGCGCTCCACGTGAGCCGGCTCTGGTGTGATGTTGATGGAACTTCGCTATCTAGATAGTGGCAGTCAGCTGGGTAGAAGGATTAGTTGGAAAAAGGTCACTTAAATAGCCAGTAAACAGCACTCTGAAGAGATTAGGTGGAAAAAGTGGATCTATTCTAGCCGAATACGCTGGAAATAGGGAAAGTAGCCGGATTAGATTGCTTTTTTCAAACTAATTGTCCAGAAATCGCAAAAAGCAGAAAAATAGAGTACCTTTTTACACTTAATGCTCTCCTGTGGAGGGTGATGCGGTGCCGAAAGTAGTGTGTTAATGGATGTCTGCTCCACGGGAGCCGGCTCTGGTGTGATGTCGATGAAACTTCGCTATCTAGATAGTGGCAGTCAGCTGGGCAGAAGGATTAGTTGGAAAAAGGTCACTTAATTAGCCAGTAAACAGCTCTCTGAAGAGATTAGTTGGAAAAAGTACATCTAATCAAGCCGTATAAGCAAGAAGGATGGGAAGTAGCCGGAATAGGTTGCTTTTTTCAAACTAATTGTCCAGAAATCGCAAAAAGCAGAAAAATAGATTACCTTTTTACACTTAATGCTCCCCTGTGGAGGGTGATGCGGTACCTAAACTAGTGTGTTAATGGATGTCTGCTCCACGTGAGCCGGTTAGTTAAAGTAATCCAGAACGCCATGGGCCAGCTCGTAACGGACCACCCGCTCCTGATTGCCTCTGCTGGAAGGGAGCAGCCAGCCTTTATCGCAGAGACTGCGCAGTGTGCGGACTGCAGATTTGTAATTTACGTCGAAATGCTGCTCAACGTCCCGGGGGCGGATGCTTCCGGTCAGCTGGATGGCGAGGCGGAGGGTCTCCTGCTCCATAAGCTGCAGACGTGAGGCGGGAGCATCAGTAGTCTGATATCTGCCCAGGAACATCTGGAGCAAGGTCATGCATAGCTCGGGATGCTGATCGACATCATCATACGCAAAGGAGATAACGCGGTACCCCATCGCCTGCAAAAAGGTTTCGCGGTTAAGCTCGTTACAGTATTTAACGCGGTCCATGTCACGCACATGGGATGCATAGCCCTTGATCTCGATGAGCAGCTTGATGTAACCGGGAAGCCAGGCGAAGTCGGCAAAATAAGATCGGCCGCGCCAGTCCGTTACCTCATATTCAGGATGCAGCTTGGAAAAATCGCCTCTCAGCGGCCACCACACATTGCGCAGAAACAGCATTTCCGCATGCTGATGTCCCCGTTCCAGCCGGCCCCGCCGCTCTCCTGAGGGCCTTTCAGCCAGATGGTTCCCGATAAATTGCCGGTGTGCGTCTTCAAATAACAATAAGCTCACTCTCCCCGTATAAATAGAAAACGTCCCGGCTCCCCCAAAAAGGGTTAAGCCGGGACGTTCTTCGTCTCGTTGCAGTCAGTATAAGCTAATTTGCAGCTTTTGGAAAGGATAAAGCGGATAAATACAGGAATTATTTGATACCGAGCCTCATCCGGTAGCTGATCATGACTGGCAGAGTACGGCCGTTGAAATAGGCTTCGACTGCAGCGGTAAAATCGGCGATACCCTCGTTCAGCAGGGTGGACCCCAGCTTAAGTACGGTTTGCAGCCCGCCCTGGCTGAGCATCAGACCAACATAGCGCGCTGCGTCGCAGGCCTCGGTATTATGGAAGACAATCTCCCGGGCAAAGGTAAAGCGGCCGCTGCCCTGAATTCGCGCCAGATGCCCTTCCTTGTCCCATTTATGAGCGCGTTCGCCCTCAGGCTGAAGCTCAGCCAGCAAACTGTCGGCGGAGGTAATAAGGCGGTTGTATCTGTTCTCGATATCGGCCTGCAGGACCAGCGGCCAGTCACAGTCGTAAGCCGCAAAAACACCGCCGGGACGCAGACAACGGGCAATCTCCTGCAGGGTGCCGGACGGCTCCATCCAGTGAAAGGACTGTGAGCAGGTGATGATGTCGACGCTGCCGGCCTCAAATGGCAGCTCGGTGGAGTAGCCTTGCTGAAAAGAAACGGACTGTATGCTGCTGTCCAGCTCCAGCTTCTCTATGGCCTTACCGAGCATGTCGGGATTGGGCTCAATGCCGACTACAGCATCTGCGGCGTCCCTCCAGAGAAACGTGGATAATCCCGTTCCGCAGCCGATGTCGGCGACGGTGGAGGGCTTTCCGCCCAGATAATTGCTTAATAAGCTTACTATAATTGGCGGAGCCTCCGGACGGTAACGGTCGTATTCATTTTGAAAGCCTAAGAAACGGTCAATATTCTGCTTGCTGTTGCCGGCAGGAATCATTAAATCCTCTCCTATCGATAATGAATACATGAATTAAAGACTGTTAGATCAGGCGGTGCACATGAGCCGGTTCTGCAAAAGGGTACTGCAAAATAGTGCAGTAACCGGTGCGGATAGGCAGTGCAGACAGGCTTATCTGCGGACTGCGCATTAGGCTGGCTGCAGATTAACGCAGCAGCTCCGGAGCAACCGCAGGTACAAGCCCTTCGGCAGCTGCGCGGTTCAGCAAGGCAGAGATCGCGGCATAGCCTTCCTCGCCGAGGTCCATGGAGAACCCGTTTACATACAGGTCGATATGCGACTTGGCCACCTCGGGCGATAACTCCTGGGCATGGCTGAGTACAAATTCGCGGCAGCCGCTGTCAGCAGGATGATCCCAGGCGAACTGCAGCGAGCTTCTGATCCAGCCGGCAATGGCTTCGTCATCAAGATCGCGCCGGGCAATGATTGCTCCCAGCGGAATTGGCAGTCCGGTATCGCCTTCCCACCAGCTGCCGAGATCGGTCAGCAGGTTCAGGCCGTAGGAGCTGTAGGTGAAGCGGGCTTCGTGAATAACAAGTCCGGCATCAATCCGCCCGTCCCGGACTGCCGGCATGATCTCATCAAACGGCATGACGACAATCTCGCCGGGACCGCCCGGCACCTGCTGTGCGGCCCATAGCCGGAACAGGAGATAAGCCGTGGAGCGTTCGCTCGGTACGGCTATGCGGCGGCCGGACAGGTCCTCCGGCCGGCGGATCGTACCCTGGCCTCCGGCTGTGAGCACCAGCGGGCCGCAGCCGCGGCCGAGTGCGCCGCCGCAGGGCAGCAGCTTGTACCGGTCGAGCACCCAGGGGAGGGCGGCGTAGGAGATTTTGAGCACTTCGGGTCCGGTGCCGTCGGCGGCCAGCCCGTTGGTAATATCAATATCCGCAAAGGTCACGTTCAGCTTAGGTGCGCCCGGCACCAGCCCGTGCGCCAGAGCGTAGAACACAAAGGTGTCGTTCGGACATGGGGAAAAAGCAATGTTCAACTGATCTGTTGTTGCTGGCATTACAGCACCTCCAATAGTATAGCGGCGGCTGCCGCTAGCGCGTCCAGCGCTGCAGGGATTTGCCACGCGGCCCGGTCGCGCGGGCCGACCGGGTTCGAGATCGCGCGCAGCTCCAGCGCCGCGATCCCGAACCGCTGGGCGGCCACGGCGACCCCGTGGCCTTCCATCGCCTCCGCGACGGCACCGGGATGCCGCGCGGCAAGGGCGGCGGCCGTTCCGGCGGTGCCGGTCGCCGTCGATACGGTCAGCACAGGACCTGTGCTGACCGTAAGGCCGGCCGCTGCAAGCGCGGCCGCAAGGGCCAGGGCCGTGCCGTGCGCCGCCGGCACGGTGTTGCTGCCGAAGCCGAGCTCGGCAGCGCTGCGGAAGCCCTCCGGCGTCTCGGCCCCGAGGTCGGCGGCAATCATCTCGCTGGCGACGGCCAGCGACCCTAAGGGCGCCAGCCCGGGGAACCCGCCGCCGATCCCGGCGCTGATGACGCAGCCGTAGGCACCGGCTGCAAGGGCGGCGGCCGTGCCGGCCGCTGCCGCGGCGGTGCCGGCGCCCGCCGCAATGACCTCGAACCTGGTGCTGCCGCCCAGGCCGCGCAGGACCGCTTCGCGCTCAGCCTCGACTGCCGTCACGATCAGCACGCGCGGCGCAGGGGGTTGTCCTGCCGCTGCCTGGCCTGCGGCAGTTCCGGAATGGGATTGAATAGATCTGTTCAAAAAGAGGACTCCTTCCATATAAGCGAAATAAGCAAATAAGAGGTATGGGCAATTTCCGGTTATTTAATGTATAGGTACAGCGGGCTTCAGGCTCCGGTCTGCAGCAGCCTGCACATCACTGCCGTTTCCAAAAGGATACGCCGTTTTGAAAGGCAGGTCAAACGAGTCTGTTTTATTTTGCAGCAGGCTGTTGACAATAAGAAGTAGATGGGTTATATTTATCTCAACTTAAAGATAATTAACTTAAAGATAAGCGGGCTGGAGTGATCGACCTCCGGGCGGCTGGCAGCATGAACAGATTGGAGGTGTACATGATGAGCGATTACAATGAACTTATAAGCCGTACAACCGGCACTGCTGACCTGGATCAGGCGGCCTCACTGAAGCTGTTCGTTGTGTTATCCAAAGCCTATAAGAGCCTGATGGATCACGCGGTGAAGGATATGAAGAGCCACGGCCTGGCATCGGCTGAATTTATGGTGCTGGAGGTACTGTACCACCGGACACGGATTCCGCTGCAGCAGATTGGCGAGAAGATTCTCGTAACCAGCGGGAGCATTACCTATAACATCGACAAGCTGGAGAAGCGCGGGCTTTTGAAGCGTGTACCCTGTGATGAGGACCGCCGGGTGACTTATGCCGAGATTACGGAGGCGGGCCGCGAGCTGTTTGACGATATTTTTCCCAAGCATGTTGCCTCCATTCACGGTCTGATGGGCGGGCTTAACGAGGAGGAGAAGCGGCAGACAACGGAGCTGCTCAAAAAGCTTGGCAAAGGCGTGTAGAAGGATCAAGCCTCTAACGGGGAACGGTCTTATTAAAGCTTTTGCCGGGCAGCCCTGATTATATAAAAAGAGATAAGCAAAAATTTTTTATCATATATCTTAAGGTTAAGATAATTAAATCGAAGAGAATGGAGCGTGTTTAATATGGTTAGTGTAGGATTATTGTTACTTAGATTGGTAATTGGTGTTGCTTTTATCGGGCATGGTGCGCAAAAGCTGTTTGGCTGGTTCGGAGGATACGGTCCCAAAGGAACGGGCGGCTGGATGGAATCGATCGGTATTAAACCTGGGGTAGCAATGGCAGTGGCAGCCGGAATCATGGAGCTGGCTGGCGGGATTATGTTCGCAGCAGGTCTGCTGACCCCGGTGGCGGCAGTGCTGATTGCAGCTACAATGCTCGGTGCGATTATTAAGGTTCATGCGCCGAACGGATTCTGGTCAACCGCTAACGGCATTGAGTTTCCGCTGACAGTATTGGTAGTTGCAGTAGCCGTTGCGTTAACCGGGCCGGGGGCGATTTCGCTGGATGCACTCTTTTTTAACTAAAAACTAACCTATAAGGAGCTGGATATAATGACACTTCAAACCGCTGGAATTCACCATATTACCGCTTTTGTCAGGGATGCGCAGCAGAACGCTGATTTTTATGCCGGAATTCTTGGACTGAGACTTGTAAAAAAGACGATTAATTTCGATGTGCCTGAGGTCTACCATCTCTATTTCGGGGATGAGCAGGGCTCCCCGGGTACCATTATCACCTTCTTCCCCTGGGCAACCGGACGCAAAGGCAGAATCGGCGGCGGCCAGGTTGGAGTAACCACCTATGCTGTGCCGGCCGGCTCACTCGGCTTTTGGGAGCAGCGGCTGGCTGATTACCGGATCCCGGTGACCAAGGTAACGCGGATTGCGGAATCGTATCTCTCGTTCGCGGATTATGACGGCCTGCGGATTGAGCTGGTGGAACGGGAGGAGGGTGCACTCAGCACCTGGTCCTTCGGGGGTGTGCCTGCCGGGCATGCGATTAAGGGCTTTGGCGGGGCTGTGCTCTACAGCACCAATCCTGAACGGACAGCCGATACGCTGACCCGCACGCTTGGCCTTGAGCAGATTGCCGAGGGCGACGGTTATATCCGTTACCGTTCCTCCGCAGACATCGGCAACATTATTGACCTGAAAAGTACCCCGGTGCCGCAAGGCGGCGGAGGCACAGGCACCGTGCATCATATCGCCTGGCGTGCCAAGGATGATGCCGAGCAGCTTCAATGGGGGAATATCGTGCAGCGCCACGGCTATCAGCCGACCCCGGTGCAGGACCGCCAGTATTTTAATGCGATTTACTTCCGCGAGGAGGGCGGCATCCTGTTCGAGATTGCGACCGATCCTCCGGGCTTTGCCCGGGACGAGGAAGCTGATAAGCTGGGTGAAAAGCTGATGCTGCCGGCGTGGTTTGAGCCAAACCGTGCGGTAATTGAAGCGAAGCTGAGTCCATTCGAGATCCGTGAAGTGGAGGTGAACCGGGTATGATTCATATTTTTAAAAAAGGTACAGATGCCAGCCAGCCAACTTTAGTCTTATTCCACGGTACGGGGGGCAATGAGCACGATCTGCTTCCGCTGGCGGAGATGCTGTCTCCCGGCTCTTCGGTGCTGGGCATCCGCGGGAATGTGCTGGAGAATGGAATGCCGCGCTACTTCCGGCGGCTTGCCGAGGGGGTATTCGATGAGGAGGACCTCATCTTCCGTACCCATGAAGTGAAGCAGTTCCTGGACAGCGCTGCGGAGCAGTACGGCTTTGACAGCAGCAAGCTTGTAGCAGTCGGCTACTCCAACGGAGCCAATATCGCCGGCAGCCTGCTGTTCCACTACGGGCCTGTTTTCCGCTCCGCAGTGCTGCTGCATCCGATGGTTCCGCTGCGGGGGCTTGACCTGCCTTCCCTTGCAGACACTGCAGTCTTCATCGGCGCCGGCACCAATGACCCGCTGATCCGGGCTGAAGAGACCCGGGAGCTGGAGCAGCTGCTGCAGGGAGCAGGGGCTGAGGTTGCCACCCACTGGGGCAATCAGGGCCACCGCCTGAGCACAGCCGAGGTCGAAGCAGCCAGAAGCTGGCTGGGGCAGCAGGGCAAGGGCAACTAAGCTCGGGTGAGCAGGATGCTTGCGTAGAATGCTGCGGTGCAGCACCAGTAGTTCCAGTAACACTAGTAACACCAGTAACATATTGCTTATGACACAACTGCCTGCGGGGCCGCCGACATGAGGATTTGAGACTCATGGGAGCTCCTGCGGGCGGTTTTTGCATATGGGATCTTTGAATGAAAAGCCTGAGTAACCCCGCTACCGAAGCCCCCAAAGGGAATTTTCCCACTAACAGAGCACAATTAGCCCATCGCTGCTGCCAGTAAGGGGATTTTTCCCACTAACGGAGCACAATTAGCCCACGGCCGCTGCCAATAAGGGGATTTTTCCCACTAACAGAGCACAATTAGCCCACGGCCGCCGCCAATAAGGGGAATTTTCCTACTAACGGAGCATATTTAGCCCACGGCCGCTGCCAGTAAGGGTATTTTTCCCACTAACGGAGCATATTTAGCCCACGGCCGCTGCCAATAAGGGGATTTTTCCCACTAACAGAGCACAATTAGCCCACGGCCGCCGCCAATAAGGGGATTTTTCCCCTAACGTAGCACATTCAGCCCACTCCTCCAACTTCCCCAGCCTGCTATAGGCATACCCGCAAGGTCGGTCCCGCTGCTCCTCTTTCTGGACCCGTACCTGAGCATGAACATCCCCCGGTAGCATTTTGCCCAAGACTCTGCTATGATTTTAATCGTAACAATTACTATTAAATTAAAATCAGACTGTAAGTCTAAGGAGCATACTATAAAGTGAACAGCAGCAAAAAAAACAACAGCCAAGCCCGGCTG
This sequence comes from Paenibacillus sp. FSL R7-0273, assembly GCF_000758625.1. NCBI lineage: Bacteria > Bacillati > Bacillota > Bacilli > Caryophanales > Paenibacillaceae > Paenibacillus > Paenibacillus sp. FSL R7-0273. Next base: position 6,994,420 of record NZ_CP009283.1, on the reverse strand, counting down.
CCCCGGGCCAAAGGCCTTGATATGGCGAGTGTGTACACGCCGAAGGAATGCGCACGGAAGGCGAAGCACATTGTGCTGAGCAGACAGAACCGTAAGATCGTGGATGAATTCATTACGATTCTCGGCATGAAGGAGCGGTTTGCCGCGGCTGACGTGCCCCTGCCCAATAAGCTGGTGATGTTCGGCCCTCCCGGCACGGGCAAAACGCTGACAGCCTTTCACCTGGCCCGCCAGTTGGACCTGCCGCTGGTGCTGGTCCGTCTGGATACGGTGATTCACAGCCATTTAGGGGAGACGGCCAGCAATGTGCGGAAGGTTTTTGACTATGCTGCCGGGGTGCCGTGCGTGCTGTTTCTCGATGAGTTTGATGTGCTGGGGCGGATGCGTGACTCCGGGGATGAGGTGAAGGAAATGGCCCGTGTCGTGAATACGCTGCTGCAGTGTCTCGATGAATTCGCCGGGGATAGTGTGTTCATTGCCGCAACGAATCTGGAGGAGGAGCTGGATCCGGCGGTGTGGCGGCGCTTTGACACAAGAATGACATACTCTGCTCCTGATGAGGAGGGCAGGCGGGAATATGTCGGTCTGCTGCTCAGCGGTGAGCAGGATACGCCCGGGCTGGCGGAGAAGACAACGGAGCTGCTGGCCGGCTGCAGCTTTGCCGATATCGAACAAATGGTGCTGAAGGCCAGACGCAAGGCGATTATAGGAGATGCTGCATTGGATTACGGCCTGATCCGTGAAGCTTACGGTGAATACAATCTCGTCAGGGTAAAATAAGCGTTCGTGAGAACCGGCAGGAGGATATGACATACAGTGTAATTTCCCTAAGACCCCCTCGAGGGTCTTTTTTGCGGATTTTGTGTGGCAGGCAGGGTTCGGCTCGTGCGCTTCCCGGAAAATAGCATTGAACACTCCGGCTCTCATCAGTTAGTATGAAGATTACTAAAAACAGGCCGTAAAGGCTGCTGCAGAAAGGTTGGCGTCACTGTAACATGATTAGAGAAAAAATGGATGGCCGCATGCTTGCGGCAGAAGGCCCCTCCCGCAGCCAGCGGCTGCAGCTGGCTGTTATTCTGGGTGCGATTGCTACAATCGGCCCGTTGTCAATCGACATGTATCTGCCGGCGCTGCCGGAGCTGGCCCGGCATTTCGAAACCAGTGCAGCGCTGGTGCAGCTTAGTCTGACCTTCTTTCTGCTGGGGCTGGCCTCAGGGCAGCTGGTAGCCGGACCGCTTAGCGATGTGCACGGACGCCGGGGTCCGCTGCTGATCGGCATGCTGATTTATACCATAGCCTCCCTGCTGTGCGCCTTCAGCCCGTCCATCGGCATGCTGATTGTGCTGCGTTTTATCCAGGGGCTGGCCGGCTCGGTGGGCGTGGTTATCTCCCGGGCTGCGGTCCGTGACCTGTACAGCGGCTCGGAATTAACCAAATTCTTTTCACTCCTGATGATTGTGAACGGGCTTGGGCCGATTCTTGCGCCGATTATCGGCGGGCAGCTGCTGAGAGTAACGACCTGGCAGGGCGTGTTCGTGGTGCTGTTTGCAGCGGGGCTGCTTTTTTGTGCAATGATTGTGCTGCGCCTCCCGGAGACACTGCCTAAGGAACGCCGTGTAAAAAGCGGCCTGAAGGGCACGCTTCTGACCTTCCGCAGCTTGCTCCGCAACGGACGGTTTATGGGCTATGCGCTGTCCCAGAGCTTTGTAATGGCGGCGATGTTCGCCTATATTTCCGGGTCTTCCTTTGTGCTGCAGAATATGTTCGGAGTATCACCGCAGATGTACAGCCTGATCTTTGCCGTGAACGGCCTCGGCATTATTGTTACCGGTCAGATTGCCGGCAGATTATCCGGGAAATACGGTGAGCGTAAGCTGCTGGCCAGCGGCCTGCTGCTCTGTGCGCTGGGCGGGGCTCTGCTGCTGATTGCAGTTCTTGCCGGTGCGGGTCTATGGCCGATTCTTATCTGCCTGCTGGCTGTTGTCTCCAGCGTCGGGATGATCAGCACAACGACCTTCTCGCTGGCTATGCAGGATCAGGCGGAGACGGCCGGCAGTGCATCGGCGCTGCTTGGACTGCTTCCGCTGCTGATGGGCGGCTGTGTCGCTCCACTGGTCGGCCTCGGCGGTGAAGGGACGGCGGTGCCGATGGCTGTTGTCATCGCCTCGGCCGGCCTTTTGTCGGTCCTGTCGTATCTTCTGCTCTGCAGAGGCGGCAGGGGAGGGCGGCGATGAGCCGTAAGGATTTTACCGTACTGCTGCTGCTGGCCTTTGCCTGGGGCGCATCGTTTCTGTTTATGCGGATTGCCTCGCCTGAGCTTGGACCGGTGTTTACGACCGAGCTCCGTGTAGCGCTGGCTGCAGCGGCTCTGCTGCTGTATGCCAGGATAACCGGCCGGCAGCTGGGGCTGCTCCGGCACTGGAAGCCCTTCCTGCTGCTCGGCGCCCTGAACGCCGCACTGCCGTTCACGCTGATCTGCATGGCCGAGCTGGAGCTGAATGCTTCACTGGCAGCGATTCTTAATGCCACTACCCCGATGTTTGCAGCGCTTGCCGCCTGGGGCATCAAGAATGAGAAGCCCGGTCTGTCCAAAACGGCCGGGCTGATTATCGGCCTTGCCGGCGTAGCCGTGCTGGTCGGCTGGAGTCCGGTGCCGCTTGCCGGCAAAACGCTGCTATCCGTGCTCTATTCGCTCGGCGCTGCGCTGGCCTACGGCTTCGGCGGCTTGTACGCCGCGCGTGTCGGACGCGGACTGGCACCGCTGACGCTGGCTGCCGGCCAGCAGCTTGGGGCCGCGATCGTGCTGCTTCCGCTGGCGGTCATCTTTGCCCCGCGGCAGCTGCCGTCCGCTGCTGCCGTCTACTCCGTCCTCGGCCTTTCCCTCGTCTGTACGGCTGTTGCCTACCTGCTGTATTTTTACCTGATCCAGAGTGTGGGTGCGGTAAAGACGGTCAGCGTTACCTTTCTGGTGCCGGTGTTCGGGCTGATGTGGGGCGCCATTTTTCTGAAGGAGCCTATTTATGTGAACACACTGGCAGGACTTGTGATCATTCTGCTGGGTGTCATGCTGATTAACCGTAAATCCCGGCCGGCTGCGGCTCCGGATATAGAGAGAAGGGCGTAGCCGCCCGCTCAGCCTCCCCTCATTTTCAGCAAACTTTCAGCCCGCTTTAAGCTTACATTTTGGCAGGGGGTATATAGTGAAAGGTGAAAGGGGGACAGGCATGAATATTTCATCCGCAGCATCCACAGCTTCCGCTTCCTACACCACCTCCGGCGCTACTGATACCAGTGCTCTCGAGAAGCAAAAGGCGAAGCTGGAGGCTGACCTCGACAAGGTCGAAGCCGGCAGGGACGACGAGAAGACGAAAGAAACCAAAACGAAGCAGCTTGAGCAGCAGATTAAGCAGATTGAAGCCCAGATCGCCCAGAAGTCCAAAAGCAGCAGTTCTTCTGCGGCTGCCGGAAGCTTACCTGCTGACAAGCCCTCAGACACCAATCTGCTGAAGGCTGCCAGCGCAGCACAGATTGCCGCAGCTACAACCGACAGTGCAGGCAGATTCGATATTCGGGTCTGAGCAGGCACCTGCACCACATTAAGCTATTTCAGAAAAGAGGACATCCTTTGCCGTGAGGGAGGTCCTTTTTTTTTGTGTAATGTTTTTTGTTAACAGTAAAATACAATTTTGTCCTCAGATGTGGATAAGTTGTGCATAACTCTGAGGATAAATGACCTGAACCTTACCCTCTCCAAAGGGAAGCTATGCAGTATCCTTTGCAAATGTTAAAATTATGCTGTGAAAAAAGTTACGATCTGCAAGGATTTAGCAAGTGCCACAACGAGCCGGACTGGGTCCGGTGCTCCATTTAACTTCCAAGCATTAACTTAACAGGACGATACGGCAAAAAGGGGCTGAGTCTATGGACATGGCGGTTATGGATATTATTGAGAAACGCAGGTCGGTTCGCACCTATGAGACAACTCCGATCGGGGCGGATGTGCATGCTTCTGTTATGGAATATCTGCAGCAGGAGGATAACAGGCGCGGACCCTTCGGCGGGACCTGCGGCATTGAATGGGTGTGGGCGAAGGGGGGAGGCGATGACGGGAAGGCCGTCAAGCTTGGTGCCTATGGCGTCATCCAGAATCCGCAGGCCTATCTGGCGGGAGTGGTCCGCAATGACCAGACGGCGCTGCTGGAGTTCGGTTATATTTTTCATAAGCTGATTCTGTATGCTACAGGGCTTGGCCTCGGGACGTGCTGGATCGGCGGGACGTTTAACCGCAAGTCATTCGCACGCGAGCTGGCGCTCCAGCCGGGGGAGATTATTCCCTGCATTACACCGCTCGGCTACCCGCGGGAGAAGCAGAGGCTGCTGGATGCGACTATGCGTTACGTGGTCAAAGCCGACCAGAAAAAGCCGTGGCGGGATTTATATCATGATGCCGGCTTCGGAAGCCCGCTGGCCCCGGAAGCCGCCGGCAGGCTGGCCGCTGCGCTGGAGATGGTCCGGCTAGGCCCTTCGGCCTCCAATAAGCAGCCGTGGCGGATTGTGCTGTCCGGAGACCGGCAGCAGGCTCATTTCTACTTGCAGCATACGCCCAATTACAGCGGGAACAAGCTGGGGTTTGAAATGCAGCGGATTGATATCGGCATTGCCGCCTGCAATTTCGAGCTGGCCTGCCGCGAGCTTGGCATAGCGGGTGCATGGACAGTATGCGATCCGCAGCTGGGTGCCATCGACCAGCATACGGAATATATGCTGAGCTACAAGCTCAGCTGACCCGGGAGAGCCACCACAGCCCGGCCGCCACTAGAACAACATAAGCCAGCGCCCTCGTATCCGCAGAACGCCAGCTCAGCGGATACGAGGGTGTCCTGGCTTTTTTCGGATCGTAGCCGCGCGAATCAACAGCGGTAGCCAGCTCATCCCCCATACCGATGACCAGGATGAGAAGCGGCACAATCAGCATGCTGATCTGCCGCGGGGTCCAGCGTGTAAGGCCGCGCTGCGGCTTGCCGCGCGACTTCAGCGCCAGCTGCAGCTGGCTGAGCCTGCCGAGAATCCAAGGCACGAACTGCAGCGTGACCGATGCAGCCAGCGACCAGCCGCGGGTACGGATGCCAAGCCGCTTTAGCGGAGTAAATGCCCACTCCAGCGCTTCACGCAGCGGTGCGCCGGAGGTGGTCTCGGTGAACAGAAAGCCGAGGGCAATCAGCAGCAGAAAGCGCAGCACGCTCTGCCCGCCGCGTACTATTCCCTCAGTGCTGAAGCCGACCGGTCCAAGCGTGAGGTCCGGGGAGGTCCAGTCCAGGGCGGACAGCAGCCACAGGAAGAGGAACATCAGCAGAAAAGGGCGGAAGAACCGCAGCGTCCGGCTCCAGGGAACCGCCGCTGAGCCAATCAGCCCGGCGGCCAGGACGGAGGCCAGCAGCAGCGGAAGCGGGCTGTCCATGCCCAGCACGACCAGCGAGCCGAGCAGCATCCCCAGCCACTTAACCCGGGGGTCAAGCTCCTGCCAGTATAATTGGCGGCGGGGAATGGTCCGGCTGCCAGGCCGGGCAGTCCCGGCGGCGGCTGCGTCAGGAAGCGGGATCAAGCTGCCGGCAGCGGCTCGTGAAGACGGAACGGGCGGAATGCTGTCTCCGCCGGGAGCGGCCAGCGGCAGCTGCTCCAGCTCTGCCAGCAGCGCATCCAGGCTGTCCGGCTGCTCTGCCAGCAGCCCCTGCCGGCGGAGCCGTTCCCCGATGCGCGAATAGGCAGGCGGTTCCAGCCCGGCCGACCGGAGCAGCCGGTGATCTGCCGCAAGCGGCGCTGCGGGTCCCTTATAGCAGACGTACCCGCGGTGCATTACGACGGCCTGGTCAGCCAGCGGCAGCAGGCTATCCAGCTCATGCGTGCCGATAATCAGGGTGATGCCTCCGTCCCGCAGCTGCTGAATCAGCTGCAGCAGCGATTGTGCTGCTGCTGGATCAAGTCCGGCAGTCGGCTCGTCAAGAATCAGCAGCTCCGGCTGCAGGGCAAGGGCGGCGGCGATGCACAGCCGCCGCTTCTCCCCGCCGCTGAGCAGAAAGGGCGACCGCCCGGCGTACACCTCATAGGGCAGGCCGACTCTGGACAGGGCACTGCGGACACGCTGTGCCCGCTCTGCCTTCGGGACGCCGTGCTGCTCCAGACCGTATTCTATTTCTTTATGTACACTGCCGGAGAATAGCTGGGTTTCAGGCTGCTGGAAGACTATAGCTGTGCTGGCAGCAGCATCTGAAGCCCCGCTGTAAACAATGCTGCCTGCAGAAGGCTCGGCCAGCCCGGCCAGCAGCCGCAGCAGTGTCGACTTGCCGCTGCCGGTGACACCGCACAGGACAGTCAGTGTGCCGCTTCGAATCTCCAGGTTAACATCCTGCAGAGCTGCGGCGGCATCATACAGGAATGAGACCTTTTCGGCTGTTATGTTCATAGCACAGCCTCCAGTTCCTGCTCGTTAAGCGGCAGCAAGCTGAGCGGCCAGCCGCGTGACTGCAGCAGCCGGCCGATGCGGACAGCCGGCGGCGGCTCCCAGCCCAGCAGCTCCGGGAGTCCGGAGCTGTAGAACAGGGTGCGGGGATCCCCGTCAAAGCGCAGTATCCCCTCCTCCATCACGGCGACCCTTGGGCTCTCCGCGAGCTCCTCCGGCCGCTGGGTAACCCACAGCACCGTTGTCCCCTGCTGCCACAGCTCCCGGGCCAGCTCCAGAATATGAATCCTTCCGGCAGGGTCCAGCATAGACGTTGCCTCATCAAAGATAATCATATCCGCCTGCAGGGCCAGACAGCAGGCCACAGCAAGCCGCTGCCTTTCTCCCCCGGAGAGGGTGACGACATCATGGCCTGTCTTATGGGCAAGGCCCACCTGCTGCAGCACGCGGCGGATCTGGGCATCCATCTCATCCCGGGCCAGCCCGCGGTTCTCCAGCCCGAAGGCAACATCCTCATAGGGGGTGGAGCCGATGTTCTGGGATTCGGGATTCTGGAATACAAGCTGGATATGCTGCTTCACGGCTGTGCGGTTCGCCGCAGACCGGAGATCAAGACCGGCTGCGTGCAGGCTGCCGGCGGACGGTATATTGAGGCCGTTGAACATCCGCACCAGAGAGGACTTGCCGCAGCCGTTCGCTCCGGTCAGAGCGACCCATTCGCCGCGGGCGATATGTATGGAAATTCCCTGCAGTACCGGAAGCCTGCGCTGGCCGTCCCGGTATGAGAAGGTTATATTTTGCGCTGTAATCATCGTTATACCTGCTTCCTTGACACCGTTAGTCTGCAATTGCTCTTGATTATAGCAAAAATATAAACATTGATGTATACAGACCGGGATGTTAAAATAACCCCACAAAGCGGGGCCTCTTATGGCTGCTGTGTCAGGACCTTTGCAGGGACCCCCGAAAACCTATACATTCATTACTTCTAAAAAAAGTGGGAGGACCTACCGCCAATGAAAAAATGGACGACCCGCGGCCTGATCTTCAGCGCATTATTTGCCGGAGTCATGATTGCACTCAGTTTCCTCAAAATCTATCTGCCGATTTCGGCTGTGCCGATTACGCTGCAGACACTGGCAGTGATGCTGGCGGGTGCGGTGCTTGGAGCGCGCTACGGAACGCTGGCTGTGCTTATTGTTATCGGCCTTTGTGCAGCCGGATTCCCGGTTATGGGCGGCAGCGGTGGAGTAGCCGTACTGGTGGGGCCGACGGCGGGCTATATTTTCTCCTGGCCGGTTGCCGCCTTCCTGATTGGCCTGTGCTCCCAGCGTATGAAGCAGAATAAATATACGTTTCCCAAGCTGGCAATTGCCAACATTGCATTTGGCGCACTGCTGGTCTATCCCGGCGGTGTATGGTGGCTGGCGCATTCTACAGGAATGGATTCCTTCTCCAAGGCGCTGACTGCAGGAATGTGGCCGTTTATTCCGGGCGATCTGGTCAAAGCGGTCCTCTGTGCAGGCGTTGTAACAGCTGTACGTCAGGTGTATCCGATCGAGCGGATCCTGAACAGCGGCAGCGAAGGCTGGGCTGAGGGCGACCATCCGACGGTCAGCCGCTAAGTGGAGCTTTGAGCCCGCAGGGCTTACCGGATCACAAATAGAAGCGGCCGCCGTCCCGATCAGGACGGCGGCCGCTTCTGTTTCGTTATTAATGCTTTTCTGCGCTGTCAGCGCTCTGCTCCTGCTCCGCATCCTCCTGGTCCGGCAGCGCCCAGACGGATACACTGCCGCCGTTTACCGGAAATACGGCCCAGCCGTCCTCACCGATGGTTATAGTCTCCTCGCGGTTACGGGTGACATCCTCCCAGACCTCCCCGGCCCGTTCCTCACCCAGGAACATCCGTTTCTCACCGTTATCGCCGTTTGAGATCACTACTGCACAGCCGGAGCCGGGCAGCTCCTCCACACCCCGGCGCACCCAGCCGATGGTGTTGGGATGATCGAAATAATCATCCTGATCGCCGTAGGCTTTGTGATACCGGGTATAGAGCAGCGGATCAATGGCAGCCTTCTTCGGATCAACCGGAGTCGGGCCGCCAATTCCATAGTAATCGCCATAGAAGACAACAGGGTAACCGTCACGGCGGAGCAGAATGAGCGCGTACGCGCTTTGCTTGAACCAGTCGCCAACCCAGGATTCCAGCGCCTCATGAGGCTGTGAATCGTGGTTGTCCACGAATGTTACGGCATTCAGCGGATGGGTCTGGACCAGCGTATCCTCAAAAATTTTCGTCAGATCAAAATCCCGGCCCGCCAGTGAAGCGGAATAGAGCTTGTAATGCAGAGATACATCGAACAGATCGATCTGGTAATCAACTGTATTGAGGAATTCGCGGCAGGCTTCAAGATTTGAATTCCAGAACTCGCCGACGATATAGAAGTCCTCGCCGCGCTTTCTTTTCATTTCCTGGGCGAACTCTTTAATAAATTCATGGTTGATATGCTTAATGGCATCCAGCCGGTAACCGCTGCACTGCAGGGTATCAACCAGCCATTTCCCCCAGTTCAGCATCTCCTGTTTAACATCCTCATGGAGGTAGTCAATGTTGGCGAACATCAGGTAATCGTAATTTCCGAATTCATCGTCCACATTCTGGTTCCAGGCCCTGTTCTGGCCGTTGATCCGGAATACGCCGGTCCGGCCTTCTTTGGCGTCAAAGTCGGTGCCGTTAAAATGGGTGTGATCCCATTTGAAGGCGGAATACTCCTCGCCGCGTCCCGGGAAGGTGAACTTGGTCCAGCCCTCAATCTCAAAGGGCTCAGAGATATCCTTGTTGCGGTCATTCGGGTCCACCTCAATGACCTCGAACACCTCTGTCTCATCTGCACCGGCTTTATGATTCATGACGAGATCCACATAGACCGCGATGCCGTTCTTCAGACACTCGGCGATCGCCTCGACCAGCTCCTGCTTTGTGCCGTATTTGGTCCGGATCGTGCCCTTCTGGTCAAACTCGCCCAGATCATAGAGATCGTATACGCCGTATCCGGTATCCTCGCCGGAGACGGCTTTAGTTACAGGCGGAACCCAGACCGAATCAATATAGGCCGCCTTGAGATCCGGGGCCATCTCAGCCAGCCGCTTCCAGTGCTGCCCGTCCGCTTCCACATGCCACTCAAAAAACTGCATCATCGTATGGTTTCTCTTCATCTCTATAACCTCCTATATATGTAGACCGGTATTCAGTTAAACAGGTCCAGCTGAAGCGGGGCCAGGCCGCCGTCAATGCCGAGCAGCGACTGCAGCTCTTTGGCATTGGGGGTAGCGTCACCTGCGGAGTTATTGTTGAAGACCACGTACAGCTCGCGGCAGCTTTTTTCCAGCTCCAGCAGGCGGTCCCGCCATTCCGTCAATTCTTCTGTGCTATAGCGGTACAGGTAGCGCAGCTTGCGCCAGTCGGGGTGGCTGCTCTGGTTCCAGCCCTGGACATTGCGGCCGTGCAGCCGGATATACGTGATATCGGGATGGGTTGCCGCAGGCACGATGGGGATGGAGCCTGAGCCCGCCTGCGGCTCATCGGCTACGGTATGAATCCAGCCTTCACGTTCCAGAAAGCCTAGTGTTCTGTCGCGCATTTCCGGGCTGTACCAGGACTCATTGCGGAATTCCACCGCTGACGGAACATCCAGCATTCGCTCTTTGACCTCGCGCAGGAAATCTACATTTTCCTTGGTGCAGTCAAACCAGGGCGGGAACTGGAACAGGGCCATAGCCAGCTTGCCGGCCTCCCGCACAGGAGCGATGGAATGATGAAACGCTTCGTACATCTCACCGGTGGAATCATAGTAGTTCTTTTTACCGCGCAGATGCCCGGTCATTCCCTGGTAGGCTTTTACGATAAACTGGAAGTCATCCGGAGTCTGTGAGGCCCACTTCACATAATTCCGGACCGGCTGTACCGCATAAAAGGAGCTGTCGATTTCCACGATGGGAAAATGGGCGCTGTAGGCAGGAAGGCGTTCTGCGGGCTTGATTTTGCCGTACAGCTCATCGTGGTCACCGAAGCCGGTTAGCCCGATCTTGATCATCGCATGGTCCTCCTTGCAGTGGTCTTGTTACAGGAGTGAGGAGATTAGCTAGTTCTTATTAAACTGAAATTGTCCTGCTGCAAACAAGCGGGCTGATTAATGACTGTAAATGAGGCAGCATGAAGGCAAATGGGGCGGCATAATGCCGGTATCCGGTATATCGCTATGGGTGCTGTTATCGCCAAAAGATTGCAGGGATATACTCCGCGGGCTGGCCCGGATTCAGCTTGAATATTGTTACACAGGAGGAAGCGTTGAATGGAACACAGATTTGACGCAGGACAGCCCCGTTCCAAGTGGAACGGGGCTGTCCTGCGTCATGCCTGCGGGCCTGCTTCTGTCAGGGTCTGAAATGTGTAATTGCCGCTCCGCTGGACAGGTGCACAGCGTTGCGTCCGGCACGCTTGGAGGTGTACAGGGCATGATCGGCTTCAGAGAGCAGCTCCTCCAGAGACAGGGCCGGCGGACAAGCCTCCACTACGCCGAAGCTGGCTGTTACATTAATCTGGCCTGATACTGTGTACATCGGGCTGCGCTCCACATCACTGCGGATCTGCTCGGACAGCAGGGCAGCCTGCTTCAGCGGAGTATCCGGCAGGCACATTACAAATTCTTCTCCCCCGTACCGTCCGAATACATCCCCTTCACGGATATGCCGGGCACATACGCCTACAACATGCTGGAGTGCCATGTCGCCGTACTGGTGGCCGTAACGGTCATTGATGCTTTTGAAAAAGTCGATATCCAGCAGAATAATGGAAAGGGGACTTGTCCTGTCCAGCGCCTGTGTCAGCAGCCCGCGGCTTAGCTCCATGAAATGAGTCCGGTTATAGATATTGGTAAGGCTGTCGATTGTGGCAAGCTGCTGGAGCTTCTCCTGAAGCAGGGTCCGTTCGGTTACGTCAATCAATACGATCATCCGCCCGGCAGGCTGGCCGTCCTTCTTGAGCACCGGAGACGAGCGGACCTGATAATAGCAGTTGGTTCCGCCTATATTCCAGGCCAGCTCCCGTTCCTCGCTCAGCAGCGGGTCGGCATTCATCACGTAATCTACGGCATCCTTGCCGGCAGGAAGAAACAGCTGGGCCAGAGAACGCCCGATTGCAGAAGAGTCCAGGCCCTCCATCATCCCTGTGGCAGCCCGGTTATAGTCAATCAGCAGATCAAAGCGGTCGGTAACGAGCACCCCGTCACGCATGCTCTCGAATAAGTTTTCACGGGCAATGGGGGCGGCGGTCAGCATCCCTCTGGACAGAATAGCCCAGAAATACAGGGTTGAGGTCACGCTCATAATGACCGGTACAGGGTCCATGCCGTAAGGGGTCTTGTCTATTAAATAGAGGAATGCGCCGAGGGCCGGCAGAAACTGCCCGATGAAGATGGTGATCATCTGCCGCCGGTATACCCGCTTCATCCGGTTCCACTGCCAGAGGATCAGGAGCATTCCGGCAAGCATAGAGCCGAAGGTTACGCTGCCCTGCACGATATACCAGGGGCCCATCACGATATCAATCAGAGGAGAAGGCGCATCCTCCCGGAAGATCATCGATTTGTAGAACAGATGATGATACTCGTTGGTCCATACCAGCAGGACGGAAATGATGGGGACGGCGAAGAGCGGAATCAGCAGCTTTTTGTTAATCAGGCGCTCCAGTCCCACGAAATGCATAATCATGAGAAGACTGCAGGGGGCAATAAAAGGCATTCCCAGATATTCGACCTTGATCCAGAATCCGATTTCCTGCATGGAGTTACCCGACAGCTCAAGGGCAAAGCCGAAGGTATAAACGGCAGAGAAAAAAGAGCTGCATATAAAAGCTCGGATCCCGGCAAAATCGGTCTTCTTATAGTAAGCGAACAATGCAAGGAGTGCATTCAGCACTCCGGATATAGAAACAAAAATAATATAATTTGATATTAAAGATCCCATGCTGCAGGCCTCCTCACAGGGTAGGCGTCAATTGCCGGTTCTGCTACAGCGGGCCGCAGCCGTTAGTAAAAGGAATGAACACCGGCGAATTTTCTCCTATATTATCAAGGACGTACATAAATAGTATCACAGTTGGCTGCGGTTGACATTCAGCCTTCAGGAGTGAAATGCCCCACTTCATTATATCGGCACAAACCGCAATCTTTAATAATCCAAATTGCCGCCTAGACAAAGTGACGGAATTTCACAGGTGCTATTTTACTTTTTGTCTAGTGAGTGTCCGGGAAGTGGAGTGTATTATGTTAGTTAATCCTACACGGACGCTTAATTCGTTTCTCTAAATTAAATATTATGTTATGTTAATTAACACTAACTAATCCGATTCAGGAATAAAGGGGGAGCTGGACATGTCACTTGTAGCGGCAAAGATTCCTGAAATACAGCTGGAAGATGTCGAAATGCGTTATCAGACAGAAACGGCAGATGTGCTGGCGCTGCATCAGGTAAGCCTTGATATTGCCAAGGGGGAATTTGTTTCTTTGCTGGGCCCGTCAGGCTGCGGCAAAACAACACTGCTGAGACTTATGGCAGACCTCCTGACACCGACTGCGGGCAATGTCACTGTAGCAGGAAAAAGTGCCAAGGAGGCGCGGCTGGCCCAAAAATACGGAATTGTGTTTCAAAGCCCGGTGCTTTACGACTGGCGCAAGGTGAAGCACAATATCACCCTGCCGCTGGAGCTGATGGGTGTCAAAAAGGCGGCCCGTGAGGAAAAGGCGCTTGAGCTGCTGGAGCTTGTCGGGCTGCAGGGCTTCGCTGACAAATATCCGTGGCAGCTGAGCGGAGGCATGCAGCAGCGTGTGGCGATTGCCCGTGCCCTCTCCATGGAGCCGGAAATTCTGCTGATGGATGAGCCGTTCTCGGCGCTGGATGAGTTTACCCGCGAACGGCTGAATGAGGAGCTGCTCTCTGTCTGGGCCAAGGTGCAGAGCACCATCGTATTTGTAACCCATAGTATACCGGAATCGATTTTTCTATCGGACAGAGTGTTCGTGCTCTCGCCGCATCCGGGCAGGCTGTCTGCTGTTGTGGATATACCGCTGCCGCGTCCGCGCACGGCAGAGATGCGAAACAGCCCACAATTTTTTGAGCTGATCGCCCGGATCCGCGACAGCTTTGAAGGGGTGTAGGGATGAAGGCGAACAGCTTGCTGCGCAGCCGTCACCTGCCGCTGCTTGTATGGATCTGCGGCCTGCTGGCGGTCTGGGAGGCGGTCTCCTGGCTGCTGCTGCATGTGGTGCAGACGCCGCTGGCCCAGTCGAAGCTGCCCTATGTCCATGAAGTGGCAGCAACCTTATGGAAATATAGCGGAACGCTGCTGAAGGAGGGCGGAGCAACCTTCGGCAATGCGGGCATAGGCTTTCTGATTGGTGCCGCCGCCGGCGTGCTGCTGGCTGTGCTGATGAGCCTGTCCAGGACGATCGAGCGGCTCGCCTTTCCCTACGCGGTTGCTTCGCAGATGATCCCGATTCTGGGCCTTGCCCCGATTATCTACGGAATCGTCCGCGATGAACAGGTGTCGCGCGTTATTATCTCCGGGTATATCACCTTTTTTCCGGTTGCGCTGAACATGCTGCGCGGACTGCGCAGTGTCGATCTGTCGGCGGTGGAGCTAATGCATTCCTATGCAGCCCGGCCTTGGGCCGTATATTGGAAGCTGAAGCTTCCGGCTGCGCTGCCGGGATTGTTCAGCGGCCTCAAAATCGCCGCCCCGCTCGCCGTAACGGGAGCTATTCTGGTCGAGCTGATGGGTGCGCAGCACGGTATTGGTGTCATTATGCTGCGCAATCTGTATTACGGGCCCTCCCACACTTACATGTTCTGGTCCACAGTGGTGGTCGGTGCACTGCTGGGTATCGCCAGCTACTGGCTGATAACGCTCATTGAACGGCTGATAGCGCCATGGCAGCCTGAATTCCGGTCAAAGGGAGGCGACCGCTGATGAGGAGCAGTTCAGTGCAGGAGCCCTCGTATCTGGCTGCTGCAGGAGGAGACAGTCCGGCTTCATCTCTTATAACAACGAAAGAAAATGAGTATTTAGCTTCTAAGAAGCAAAGAGGGCGGCGGTATTTGTTCAAATGGCTTAATCCCGGAGTGATTTTACCGCTGGCCGCGGGTGTAATCTTCCTGCTCCTGTGGGAGCTTGAGATGTTTCATAAACTGTTTGATCTGAAAAAATACCAGCTCCCGCTCCCGTCGGCGATCTGGGAGGCGATGCGTGAGAATTACAGCCTGCTGCTGTCCTACACCGGCTATACCCTGACTGAGGCGGTGCTGGGTATGCTGATCGGCTCAGCCTGCGGCTTTCTGATTGCGCTGGCGGCAACCGCCTGGCCGCGCTGGGGCGGCGGCAGCTTGACCCTGGTGGCGGCGCTTAATGCAGTGCCGATTGTGGCACTGGCGCCGATTATGAACCTGTGGTTCGGCGACGGCATCGGCTCGCGGGCGGCTATCGTTACCGCAACCACAATGGCGGCAATGGCAATCAATGCCTACAAGGGGATGTCGGCGGTAGATCCGCTGGCGCTGGATCTGATGCATTCCTATGCGGCCGGCAAGCCTGCGGTATTCCGGCATTTGCGGATTAAGAACAGCCTGCCGTATGTATTCACGGCGCTCAAGATCAATGCGACCGCAAGTATGATTGGAGCTATTGTCGGCGAATTTTTCTTTTCCTCGCGGGGGCTGGGTTATCTGCTCTCCAATTCCATCAAGGTGGCCAAGATGCCGCTGGGGTGGTCGTGTATTGTGCTGGCGGCTGTTGCCGGTGTTATCTTCTATCTGGCTGTGGAACGGCTGGAAAAGGTGTTTATCAAATGGCATCCTTCCCAGCGTTCATAGCGTCCTTCAAGCTGTTACATCCGGAATCCGCGTAAGGGAGACAGAGAATCTGCACGCGGACCGTATGCATATAAGCACCAAGATAGTAACCATCCTGTGCTGTGTGGTACTACAAACTCAAATGGGTAGGGGGAGTTGCGTGTGAAGAACGGGAAAAAGGGTAGGTTTCGCGGCGGACTGCTGCTGGCTTCAATGATCATGATCCTCTCTCTGCTGGCAGGCTGCGGAGGCGGCAACAATACGAACGCGCCGGCGGCAGGAGCAAATGGAGCGGCGGAGGCCTCTGCATCTCCGGAAGCGGGAGCGCCGGCCGCGCCGGCGGCAGAACCGGTGACAGTTAAGCTGCAACTGAAATGGGTGCCCCAGGCACAGTTTGCCGGTTATTTTCTGGCGCAGGATAAGGGGTACTATGCTGAAGAGGGGCTGAATGTTGAAATTTTGCCGGGCGGGCCGGATATTGTACCTGAACAGCAGGTGGCCGGGGGTTCGGCAGACATTGGTGTGGACTGGGTAGCAAGTCTGCTGACCAGCCAGGAGCAGGAAATGCCGCTTGTGCAGATTGCGCAGATCTATCAGAAGAGCGGGCTGGTGCTGGTGTCGAAGAAGGATGCGGGTATTAACGGCCCGGCAGACCTGAAGGGCAAAAAGGTCGGGAACTGGATGGGCGGCAATGAGTTCGAGCTGCTGGCGCTGTTTGACAAATACGGGCTGGATTCGAATAAGGATCTGAATTTTACGAAGCAGGGCTTTACGATGGACCAGTTCCTCGGCGGTGAAATTGATGCGGCTTCAGCCATGACCTACAACGAATATCAGGTTGTGCTGGAGTCAGGCATTAAGGCCGAGGAGCTGAATGTCATCGATATGAACAACGAAGGGGTGGCCATGCTTGAAGACAACCTCTTTGCCAATTCAGAATGGCTGGAGGACAACAAGGAGACGGCAGCCAAGTTCGTCCGCGCCTCGCTGAAGGGCTGGAAGGATGCGATTGCTGATCCGGAGGCTGCCGTAGACAGTGTTATGAAGCTGGCTGAGGAAGGCAGTACAACCCGTGAGCATCAGCTGACGATGATGACTGAGGTCGCCAAGCTGATTCAGCCGGAGGGCTTTGATATTGCCAGGCTGGGGTATACCGATGCTGCGGCCTTCCAGCAGACGGCAGATATTGCCCTCAAGTTCGGGGTAATCAAAGAGGCTGCCGATGTAAGTGCAGCCTAT
Organism: Paenibacillus sp. FSL R7-0273; assembly: GCF_000758625.1. Taxonomy (NCBI): domain Bacteria; kingdom Bacillati; phylum Bacillota; class Bacilli; order Caryophanales; family Paenibacillaceae; genus Paenibacillus; species Paenibacillus sp. FSL R7-0273. The sequence goes on along the minus strand of NZ_CP009283.1, from coordinate 6,977,820 downwards.
ACGAACGAAATTGTTGAAATGGCAGCGCAGTAAGGCTTCCGCTCATAAATAACCCGCAGATGACCGCCTTACCGGCGGTCATCTATTATCATCAGGGATAAGATCAAAGGAGAGGTGAGAGGCGATGTCTCTGGTATTGAGGCAGGCGGAGAAGGTCAGGAACTATGTGAACGGGATATGGACGGTATCAGCCTCCGGGAAGGAAGAGGAGGTGTTTAATCCTGCTACCGGCGAGGTGATCGCATATGTCCCGCTATCAAGCAGGGAAGAGGTGGATGCTGCGGTGCAGGCAGCGGCAGAAGCGTATAAATCATGGAAGAGGATAGCTGTCCCCCGGAGGGCCCGCTATTTCTTCCAGTACCAGCAGCTGCTGCAGCAGCACCGGGATGAGCTGGCGGAGCTGATTACGCTGGAGAACGGCAAGAACAGGGAAGAGGCGCTGGGTGAGGTGCAGCGCGGCATTGAATGCGTGGAGTTCGCCTCAGGAGCTCCTACGCTGATGATGGGCAGCCAGCTGCCGGACATTGCATCCGGAATTGAATCCGGAATGTACCGCTATCCCTTAGGGGTGGTCGGCGGCATCGCCCCGTTTAACTTTCCGATGATGGTGCCCTGCTGGATGTTCCCGCTGGCGGTTGCCTGCGGCAACACCTTTGTTCTGAAGCCGTCGGAGCGGACGCCGCTGCTGGTTAACCGGCTGGCGGAGCTGTTCGCCGAAGCGGGGTTCCCGCCGGGCGTGCTGAATGTGGTTCACGGTGCGCATGAAGTGGTGAACGGCCTGCTTATGCATGAGGAGGTAAAGGCGGTGTCCTTTGTCGGCTCACAGCCGGTGGCGGAATATGTCTATAAGCAGGGGACGGCTTATGGCAAGCGTGTGCAGGCGCTTGCAGGTGCCAAGAATCACTCGATTGTGCTGCCGGATGCCGACCTGGACAATGCTGTGAAGAATATTACTGCGGCTGCCTTCGGCTCAGCAGGTGAACGCTGTATGGCCTGCTCTGTTGTGGTTGTGCATGAAGCCGTCGCCGATGAGCTGGTCAGCCGCCTGCTTCAGGCTGCTGACAGCCTGAAAATCGGGGACGGCAGGGAAGAGGGCGTGTTCCTTGGTCCGGTCATCCGTGAGGCGAATAAGGAGCGGACGATCCGCTATATCGAAACCGGCATCAGTGAGCAGGCTATGCTGGTACGCGACGGCCGGAAGGATAGCGCAGCAGCAGGTGCAGGCTATTTCCTGGGGCCGACGATCTTTGACCATGTGCAGCCGGGGATGACCATCTGGCAGGATGAGATTTTTGCTCCGCTGCTGTGCGTTGTGCGCGTCAGGGATCTCGCAGAAGCGATAGAGATCACGAACCGCTCGCCGTTTGCCAACGGCGCCTGCCTCTATACGGACAGTGCCAGGGCGGTCCGTGAGTTCCGGGAAGAGATTGACGCGGGAATGCTTGGGGTTAATCTCGGAGTGCCAGCACCGATGGCCTTTTTCCCTTTTTCCGGCTACAAGAAATCCTTCTACGGTGATTTGCATGCCAACGGGCGTGACGGCGTGGAGTTCTACACACGCAAGAAAATGATTACTGCACGTTATTAGCGTTCAATCAAAAACAGGATTTGGAGAGGAGTGCCTGTCATGCAGAGCCTGGGTAAAGAGAGCGAAGCGATCCTCAAGAAGGATCAGCGTTATTTATGGCATAACATTACACCCTACAGTGAACAGAGTCCCCCGATGATTGCGGCTTCGGCCAGCGGGTCGTGGGTTACTGATATAGACGGGAATAAATATCTGGACGGCATGTCCGGGCTATGGTGCGTAAATGTCGGATACGGCCGTAAGGAACTGGCCGAGGCTGCCTATAATCAGCTGCTCAGCCTGCCTTATTTTCCGCTCACCCAGAGCCATATGCCGGCGGTTGCGCTTGCCGAGAAGCTGAATGAGTGGCTGGAAGGCTACTATGTGATCTTCTTCTCCAACAGCGGCTCGGAAGCGAATGAAGCAGCCTTCAAAATCGTCCGCCAATACCACCAGCAGACCGGGCAGCATTACCGGAGCAAATTCATTGCCCGTTACCGCGGCTACCACGGCAGCTCGCTCGGAGCGCTGTCGGCAACAGGGCAGGCGCAGCGCAAATACAAATATGAGCCGCTCGCTGCCGGCTTCCTGCATGTGGCTCCGCCGGACAGCTACCGCCGCCCCGCAGGCATGTCTGTGGAGGCGTTCAATCTGCAGTGTGCCCAGGCCATTGAGGACACGATTGTGTGGGAGGGGGCAGAGACGGTTGCTGCAGTAATCATGGAGCCGGTTATTACCGGCGGCGGCGTCATTGTGCCGGAACAGAGCTATCTGGACCGGGTGCAGGAGATCTGCCGCAAATATGGCGTGCTGCTGATAATGGATGAGGTCATCTGCGGCTTCGGGCGCTCCGGACGTAAATTCGGCCATCAGAATTTCGGAATTAAGCCGGACATCGTCACTATGGCCAAAGGGCTGACCAGTGCTTATCTGCCGCTGTCAGCAACTGCGGTACGCAAGGATATCTATGAAGCCTTCAAGGATAACAGTGACGGCTATGGTCATTTCCGCCATGTGAATACCTTCGGCGGCAACCCGGCGGCCTGTGCACTGGCCCTCCGTAATCTTGAGGTTCTGGAGCAGGAGCAGCTGGTGGAGCGTGCCGCTATTCTGGGCCAGAGGCTGCACAGCGGATTGTCCGGTCTGCTCGGGCACAGGCTGGTCGGGGATATCCGCAGCTTCGGGCTGATAGCCGGCATTGAGCTGGTTGCGGATAAGAGCAGCAAACAGCCTGCTGATCTGGATATTGTCAAAGGCATTATTGCTGAATGCAAGGCTAAAGGTCTTATAATCGGCAAGAACGGAGATACCGTAGCCGGCTTCAATAATGTACTGACCCTGGCGCCGCCGCTTTCCTCCACAGATGAAGATATACAGTTCATTATTGATACGGTCACAGCTGTGCTGAACGGGGGCTGGGGAGCGTAAGCTTCTCCGGATACAGCAGCTGGTAGGCACGCAAGGCAACCTGTATGGAGATGCGGTTCTCGGGCAGCATGAAGTCCTCGCCCAGCAGCTCGGTGATTTTGTCCAGCCGGTAGTATAGCGATTGTCTGACAATGAACAGATTGCGGGCGGCAATCTGCTTGGACCCGTCATGGTCGAGGAATACGCGCAGGGTCAGCATAAGCTCGCTGCCCTTGGACTGGTCATGGTCAATCAGGGGGCCCAGATAGCTGCGGATAAAGTTCTCCAAGGTTTTGCCGTCATTGAGGTTGAGGAGGAGCTGGAATACGCCCAGTTCCTCATAGAACAGCACAGGCTTCTGATAACAAGAGTAAAGGGACAGTGATTGTACGGCTTCCTGATAGCCGGCATACGCCTGCTTCAGGCCTTTATGGGACTTGCTGACTCCGGTGACGAGCTGCAGGTCCTTCAGCTTTTCGTCGGCCCGGATATGCTGCAGTGCGTCAAGCGCCTGCTGCAGCCGCAGCTTGCCGGGGAGTCTGGACTGGATGTCGAGTGCGATTACAGTAAGGCGGTTGTTCTTGAGGGTGATCAGCGGCCGCAGGGAGTATTTCTCGAAGAGGGATCTGATGATAAGCGAAAGGTGGAAGGTGATGGATTCCCAGTCGTTCTCCGAGCTGTTCCATTTGACATCGCGCGGGTTCTCGATTTCGATCAGGCAGACCCGGTAGCTCAGCTCGTTCACGACATTGAAGTCCGGCCCGACCAGGCCTTTGAGCCGGTTATCATCCTCTATGCGTCCGCTGATCAGCTCATCGACCCACAGATTCTCAGAGAACAGCTTGCGTTCCTCCATATACCGGGTGCGCAGCAGCTCCTGGGCGATTGAAAGGGAAGCGGAATCAAGCAGCAGGCAGTCAAATTCCTGCGGCTTGTGATTGCTGACCATCATGATATATGCCCAGGTCTGGTCGAGCGCGCCTACCGGCTTCAAGGCAATCATCCGGTGTCCGAATTCACGGGTATAAGGTGCGGCGTCCGGCTGTACGCCCTCAAGCTCCTCTCCCAGCGATTCGAAGAAGCCCAGCAGCGGGAGCTGCTCATCCGGGGGAAGTGCAGGGAAGAACAAAGGCTTGCCCTGCAGCTGCATGTAGACGATTTGGGTGCGGGTGCTTTTGCATAACAGCTGCAGCACCTTCAGGGTGCCTTGGGAGGTCAGGGTTAGCCGGTGGAATTCACGGGAGATGCTCTCAAGCTCCTGAAGCATCCGGTGGTGGCGGTTGATAATGAGGGAGTGCAGATCGAGTGTAATGTCTACGAAGCGTACTGTGCGGGTGAATACGATCAGCGGAAAATCGTGGCGCCCGGCAAGGTCGATCATCTCCTGCGGAATTATGCTGAAGTAAGCACCGAGCTCGATGCACAGGCAGGCCGCATTTTTGTGAATCAGATTGTGCATAAAGGCCAAGGCTGCGCCGGTATCCGCGCTGGCACCCATGCCTGTAGTCAGAATCATCTCCTCGCCATGGATCAGACTCTCGAAGCTGGCGCTCTCCAGTACATGCACCCAGCGCACTGCCCGGTTCAGCCCGTTTTTTCCGCCGATAATCTCGGCCTCTGCGAACAGCGGCCGTCTCAGCGCGTCGCGGACAGTAAATACAAGTTCCCAATCCATATGCTTTCCCCCTCGCTTATATATCCTGCTAATGGCTCCGGCGTAAAAAATACACTTTTGAAATTAGACAATGTGTCTAATGTAACAAAAAAACGAAATGGATATAGTTTGAATATAATATGTCAGGAAACATGACCTAATATAATGGGCGTGAACAGTTTTATCAGGTTTTAAGTATATTTTACAGCATTTCGTCTAAAGTGTAAGCAGAATTTTAAGGAGATTATCGTAATAATGTTAATAAATATAACATCAATGGATACCAAGGCTATTATTCAAAGGGAGGGATAACTGATGGAGCACACTTCTCCGTTAACTGCATTTACACCTGATATGTTCATGCGCAATTTCGCCGAGGCGGAGCCGGGACTCAGCCGCAAGGGTGCGGTCGAAGAGTCTAACCGCTGTCTCTATTGTTATGATGCGCCCTGCATCAAGGCCTGCCCTACCGGTATTAATATTCCTTCTTTTATCAAGCGGATTGCCACTGACAATCTCAAGGGCTCAGCTATGACCATTATGGAGTCTAATCCGGTAGGTGCCAGCTGTGCGCGGGTTTGTCCGACTGAAGAGCTCTGTGAGGGGGCCTGCGTGCTGAATGATGCCTCGGCGCCGATACAGATCGGGCTGCTGCAGCGTTATGCTACGGACTGGGCCGTCAATAGCGGTGCTCAGCTGTTCAAGGCCGGTGTGCCTAACGGTAAAAGGGTCGCTGTGATCGGCGGCGGTCCGGCCGGCTTATCTGCTGCCAGAGAGCTGGCGCGTGAAGGCTTTGCTGTAGTGGTGTATGAGGCTAAGCAGCTGGCCGGCGGGCTGAATACGCACGGCATCGTCTCCTTCCGGCTTCCGCAGTCCATATCGCTGTGGGAGGTGGAGCAGGTGGAGAAGCTGGGTGTGGAGATCCGTACCGGGGTCAAAATCGGCGTTGATGTTACGGCAGAGCAGCTCAGGGGTGAATATGACGCCATTGTGCTTGCTGCCGGAATGGGCTATGTCCCGCCGCTCGGGATTGAAGGGGAGAAGCTGTCCGGTGTCTATGATGCCATTGAACTGGTGGAGACGACCAAGACGGGTATCCCAACGCTGGAGCTGATGGGACAGCGCGTTGCAGTTATTGGCGCAGGCAACACTGCGATCGATGCGGCGACCTGCTCGGTGAGGCTCGGGGCAGCTAATGTCAAAATGGTCTACCGCCGCACCCGCAGCGAGATGACCGCTTACGACTTTGAATACGAATTCGCCAAGCAGGAGGGCGTAGAATTCAGCTGGCTGACACTGCCGAAGCGCATTGTCGGCGATGAGCTGGGCAATGTAACCGGGCTTGAATGCGTACAGATGAAGCTGACCGGGGAGACGGGCAAGGACGGGCGGCTGACACCGATGCCTGTTGAAGGCTCGGAATTCATAATGCCGGTCGATGCTGTGGTCATAGCAATCGGGCAGAAGCGGCGGACCGGTCTGATTGAATCCCTCGGCCTGGAGCATGACCGAGGCGTGGTCAGCATTGACCCGAAGACGGGCCGGACCTCAGATCCGATGATTTATGCGGCGGGCGATATCGTCTTCGGCTCAGGCAACGGTGAGGCAATGGTGGTATCGGCAGCCCAGCAGGGTAAGGATGCGGCCTACGCGATAGTGAAGCAATTATCCGGTCTGCAGGACAGCGTGGTCGGTTCTGCGGTATAACCGCTGCCGCCTCTGCCTCTGCCGGACAGACAGGAAGGAATATGCAGTGCAGGCCCGGCGGCTATCCCCGGACTACATATGACAGGGAGGGAACAACTATGGCAGATCTGCGAATTGATCTAGCAGGAATTAAATCACCCAATCCGTTCTGGCTGGCCTCAGCGCCGCCTACCAATACGGGCTATCAGGTCCAGCGGGCTTTCGAGGCCGGGTGGGGAGGCGCGGTATGGAAGACGCTGGGTGATCCGATTATCAACACCTCGTCGCGTTTTGCAGCGGTTCATTTCAACGGGCAGCGCGTGGCAGGATTCAACAATATTGAGCTGATTACGGACCGTCCGCTGGAAGTGAACCTCAAGGAAATTTACGAAACAAAAAAGAGATTCCCTGATCATGCGGTGATTGCCTCCCTGATGGTGGAGCCGAAACGGGAGAAGTGGCATGAGATTGTAAAAAGGGTGGAGGCTGTCGGGGTTGACGGGCTGGAGCTCAACTTTGGCTGCCCGCACGGCATGGCCGAGCGCGGCATGGGCGCTGCCTCCGGGCAGCAGCCTGACCTGGTGCAGGCACAGACGACCTGGGTGAAGGAAGTGGCGACTACACCGGTAATTGTGAAGCTTACGCCCAACATTACGGACATTACCGTGGTTGCCCGTCATGCAGCAAAAGGCGGCGCAGATGCGATCAGCCTGATCAATACGATTAACAGCCTGGCCGGAGTGGACATTCACAGCTGGAATACCATTCCGCATGTCGGCGGCCAGGGCGCTCACGGCGGCTATTGCGGCCCCGCAGTCAAGCCGATTGCCCTGAGCATGGTGGCTGAATGTGCCCGCGACCGCGGTGTCGGCATACCGATATCGGGGATCGGCGGCATTTCCACCTGGCAGGATGTAGTCGAGTTCATGCTCATGGGTGCAACCGGCATCCAGGTCTGCACGGCGGTGATGCATCACGGCTTCCGGATCGTGGAGGAAATGATAGACGGCCTCAACAACTATCTGGATGACAAGGGGCTTGCTTCGGTAACAGAGCTGACCGGCAAATCGGTGCCGAAATACTCTAACTGGGGTGACCTGGATCTTAATTATAAAGTCGTTGCGCGAATCAATGAAGACAATTGCATTAACTGCAACAAGTGCCATATTGCCTGCGAGGATGCCTCGCATCAATGTATTGATATGCTCACGAATGCTGACGGCAAGGCGGTTCTGCAGGTGCGTGAGGAGGACTGTGTAGGCTGCAACCTGTGCTCGATTGTCTGTCCGGCTGACGGTGCGATAGATATGATTGCGCTGGACAGCGGGGCAGCGCCGATGACCTGGAACCAGCGGCAGCAGGTAATCAGCACCCTGAACGGCTCATATTCAGAAGCGGAGGTGGTCTAGGATGGCGAAAATCATCAAAAACGGCACTATCGTCACTGCTGCAGATACGTATACTGCGGATATCCTGATTGAGAACGGAATTGTAGCCGGGATCGGCCTGAATCTGGAAGTGCCGGGTGCTGAAATTGTGGATGCTTCCGGCTGCTATGTATTCCCCGGCGGGATTGATCCGCACACCCATCTGGATATGCCTTTTGGCGGAACGGTTACCGCCGATGACTTCGAGAGCGGGACGATTGCTGCTGCCTACGGCGGTACAACAACCGTAATTGATTTCTGCCTGACTACCAAGGGCCAGCCGCTGCAGAGCGCTGTGGATACGTGGCACAACAAATCGCAGGACAGGGCTGTGATTGACTACAGCTTCCACCTGATGGTATCCGAGCTGAATGACCGGGTGCTTGGCGAGCTGCCGCAGATTATCGAGCAGGAGGGCATTACCTCGCTGAAGGTGTTTATGGCTTATAAGAATACCTTCCAGGCTGATGACGGCGTGCTGTTTAAGACGCTACAGGCCGCCAAGCGGGAGGGTGCGCTGGTAATGGTCCATGCCGAGAACGGGGATGTCATTGAATACCTGGTGGAGCAGGCGCTGGCTGCCGGAAACACAGACCCGATCTATCATGCGCTGACCCGGCCGCCGGAGCTGGAAGGTGAAGCTACCGGGCGGGCTGCTTATTTGACAGAGCTGACGGATTCACAGCTGTACGTTGTGCATGTAACCTGCGCTGAAGCGGCGTGGAAAATTGCCGAGGCCCGCAAGAAGGGGCTGCGCGTCTACGGCGAGACCTGCCCGCAGTATCTGGTGCTGGATCAGACGGCGCTTGAGAAGCCGGACTTTGAGGGTGCCAAATATGTCTGGTCTCCGCCGCTGCGTGAGCAGTGGAATCAGGATGTGCTGTGGGATGCGCTGTGGAACGGCTCGCTGCAGACGATCGGCTCGGACCAGTGCTCGTTCGATTTCAAAGGGCAGAAGGAGCTTGGACGCGGTGATTTCTCCAAAATTCCGAACGGCGGGCCTACCATTGAGGACCGCTTCAGTCTGCTGTACTCGGAGGGGGTGCAAAAGGGCCGAATCTCATTGAATAAGTTCGTCGATATTATCTCTACCTCCAGCGCCAAGCTGTTTGGCCTGTTCCCGCAGAAAGGGACGATCGCCATCGGCAGTGATGCCGACATTGTCATCTTCGATCCGTCTGCAGAAAGAACCCTTTCGGCTGCAACCCATCATATGAAGGTGGATTACAATGCATTTGAAGGCCTCGAGGTCAAAGGTGAGCCGGTCTCTGTCCTGAGCCGCGGCGAGTTTGTCATCCGTGACAAGCTGTTCGTCGGGCAGGCAGGGGCAGGCAAGTACCTGCACCGCAAACGGTTCGAGGCAGAAACGGCGTTTCCCGTCAAAGCAGAAATCAGTGGAGGAGTGGTCTGATATGTCAGCATATGAGGAGTTTGATAAGGAGCGCCGGGCTGTTGACGGACTGCTGCAGCGGGGCTATGGAATTATGAATATCACAGAAGACCTGGACGGAGCCGAGGTGACTTTTGTCCGTAACGGCTCGGAAGGTAATCCCGTGAAGCTGCTGCTGCTGACTGCGGATGCGCGCAAGCATGTGGCTACAGTCGTTTTTGCCGGCGGCAAGCCAGCAGCGCTGATTGAGGCGCCGATCTGAGGGAAGAACTGGGAAGCTGCCGTTTCCATCCACACCCGGGTGCGCCGGAAACCGGCAGCTTCTGTATGTAAGTAAGGCCTATTTCGGCTCGCCGGCTTGCTCCTCGTACTCTTGCCTCAGGATGGACATAATGACCATGGAGTCAAAGGAATCCCCGTGTTTAACCGCTTCACGCAATATCCCTTCTACTTTTAAGCCAGCAGCCTCATACACATGCCGCGCCTTAGAGTTGAATTCTTTTACATCCAGCCATAGACGGTGCGTCTCCGTATTGTTGAAGATCCAATCCTTGAGCAGTGCGAGCGTTGAAGTGCCATAGCCGCAGCCCTTTATATCAATGACGATCCGCAGGAGGCATACGGACAGATTAGGGTCCTGCAGCCCGGTGAGAATAACATAACCGGCCGGCTGCCCGGTTTTATCCTGGACAATCAGATGCAGGATGTCTTTATCGGTAATAGCTGCAGAATGCTTGTCCCTGCCCCATTGTCCGATATAGCGTTGGTTAGGCTCATCTTGCTCAGCGGCCAGCACGAAGTCCAGATCCTGCTGTGCAGTCAGGCGGAGATCCATCTGTTGTGAAGTGATTAGCATCTGTACCTCTCCTCTCATATAAGGTGTAAGGCTAAGGTGTAAGCCCGAAATATAAGAATACAGTACAGGAAATTCACAGGCATGCCAACACGCAAAAAAAAGGCCTTTCCCCGCCCGGAGGTACAGAACGGAGAAAAGCCTGATTAGTCATGATACAATCCGGTTATATAAAATAAATAGGATTCCGGGCAGTTATACATATGATCCATTTTGCTATATTAAGCCAGGCGGTTAGCCTTGGCACTGGAGCCCATCGAGTATACGGAAACTTGGGGAGTAGGGACAATAGCTACCGGTTCGGAAGCGAGTACAGTGATGTCCGGAGAGTAGAGATAAAAGCTGTTGCTGGCTTCTGACGTTCTGATCCGGGTGAACTCGTTGGCCAGGCTGATGGTTGAGGAGCCGGCAAGTGTATGCTCCTTCACACGGAGCTTAAAGGTAACCAGAGTCTGATCCACAGCGGGGATCTGGGCCTGCTTCGAGTTGGCTTCCACCTGGATATCGATTCCGCGCATGGTGGTGTTCATTCCGAAGTAAATCCCGCCGTCGACCGGGTTCACAAAATTATACTGAAAAATATTGCCGACCTCGTTGCCCGGTGTAAAGGCGGAGTCGCTGTAAGCCGATTGCACGAGATACTCTGCGTTATCAAAAACCGCACTGTCATACTGTACGATAAAATTCATATAACTATAACCACGGTCATTCGGAGCGAAATTCCGCAAATTCACGAGTACCGTCACTTCGTCCCCTGGCGCATAGGCGGTCTGGTCGGTTGTAACCTCAACAGACATAGCAGGTGGTGTATTGTCTATGGTAACCTCGCGCATCATGGAGAACATAAGGGTGAGAAAATTCGATCCTTTAAAAGCTTTCTTGAAGCCCAGCCATCCGTTCATGTAACAACCTCCATATACTCGTGTGATACTTCCGGTGTGTGATCATTGCTGTGTAAATCAATGGTACTATTTGTCACTGATAAAACACTGATAAAAAGTCGAAGTTTGACGTAAACAATCGAAATGATACCGCTTTATACGAATAAATAGCGAAAAAAACAGCCCGGCAGGCAACTGCCGGGCTGTTTTGCAAAAAAATATGAGAGCTGTAAGCCTGCTGCTGATAGCTGGCTGATAACGCAAGAGCTATGTTCCAAGGCGCTGATAAGCCTCAAGGAACCACTCCGGAAGCTCTCCGCCCATTTCGTTTCTGTACGAGTCGCGGAATTGAGTAAAGCGCCGCTGGGCCCGCAGCGGCTTGCCGATCTCATAATAGAGGGCAATAATCTGCAGGGCATAGCTCTCCTCCAGCGGCTCAAGCTCGGCCAGCCGAAGAGCGTATTCTTCCGCTTCATACTGTCGGCCGGAGTGAATCAGTCCTTGCGTAAGCTGCTCCAGCAGCTTCAGATAGAGCTGGCGGTACTTATCCCGGACCGGATAGATCCAGAGACTGTCCAGAGCCTGCAGAAGCTCCCCCTTATACAGCGAAGAAGCATCACGCAGGCTGTCCAGGTTATTATCCTGCAGCGCTGCAAGCGCGGCCTCCTGAAAGAGGTCGGCATCCCCCTCGATGCCCCTGGCCTCCAGGCGGTAATTTTCCCGGTCAGAGGTCAGCCCGATCATGTCGCCGAGGGCGGCGGTTTTTAAGGTTTTGCGGATCTGGTAGACGGTGGTATGCAGATACTGCTTGCCCTTCTCGTAATTCCACTGCGGGAAAACATCATTCAGAATAACACTGACACTGCCTTGCCGGTGAATCCATAAATAGGCGAACAGCTCCTCTGCCTTGTGTGTGCTCCACTTAACGATACCTAGCGGACCGGTCAGAATGTGGCCGCCAAGGGATCGGAAATGCGCGCTTGGGCTGGTCTGCCCGGGCTGCCCGGACTGCATCCGCTTGGACAGGAATTTGGACCAGGTCTTGAGCAGCCTGGGCGGGTCTACCGGCTTCAGCAGATAATCGGCTGCTGAAAGGTCGAAGGCCTCGACGGCGTAGCTCCGGTAGGCGGTAACGAATACGATCTCTGTATCCGGCGAGAACGGCAGAAGATTCTCGGCAAAGGCAAGCCCGGACAGCTCGGGCATTTGGATATCAAGAAAGATCAGATCAGGCTTCAGCTCCGCGGCGGCAGTAAAGGCCTCCCTGGGATTATCAAAAACATGGATTGAGGCAATGTTTTCACATTGCTGCAGAAGCTCGCGCATCTGTTCCAGCGCCGGCCATTCGTCATCTACAACCATTACAGAATAATTCAGGAGACCTCACCCTTCCACGGTATTCTTATGCGCACTTCAATTCCGCTGTCTTCGCCGCGGGTAAGCAGCAGCGGATGGCCGAATTGCTTCAGCAGGCGGCGGTTAATATTTTTTAGCCCGATCCCTGTACCTTGACGCGGGGATGAGCGGTAATCGTCTAACATCCAGGAGGCCAGCTGCTCGTCGCTCATGCCCTTGCCGTTGTCGGAGACGGTAATGACTATATATCCGTCCTGCAGGCTGGTGCTGAGGACGAGGGTGCCTCCGCCGATTTTTTCCATTAGTCCGTGCCGGACAGCATTCTCCACAATCGGCTGTACAATCAGCGGCGGCAGGGTAAATTCGGAGATCTCAATATTGTACTGAACACTCAGGCGCTTGCCGAACCGTGCCTGCTCCAGCGACAGATAAGCTTCGATCAGCTCCAGCTCCTTCTCAAAGGGAATAGCTGTTTCCTGGTTGCTGAAATCAAAGCTTCCGCGCAAAAAGTGGCTGAGGTCATACAGCAGATGCCGTGTCTTCTCGTTATCCCGTGTGCTCATCCATATAATAGTGTTGATGGAGTTGTACAGGAAATGGGGTTTTATCTGCGCACGCAGCATGGCGATTTCCGAGCTGAGCCGCTCTGCCACCGACCTTCTCAGCTCAACGAGAGTTTTAACCCGGCCCTTCAAATCGCTCCAGGCATAGGGCTTGTGGATAAAATCATTGGCTCCGGCCCGGAAGGCGGATTCATTGAAATGGAGCTGCTGTCCGGCAGTGGCCATAAGCACAGGCAGATCCAGCGGGCTGAAGGTCTGGCGGATGATTCTGCACAGCTCAAGACCCGACATTTCCGGCATCATCACATCGATAATACACAGGTCGAAATTACGGTCGCCGGCAAGAAGAGCCAGTGCCTCTTTACCGCTGCGGATGCTGGTGATCATATAATTCTCCAGTGACAGCAGATTGGTCAGTGCCTTGAGGTTGGCGTAATCGTCGTCCACGACCAGTATCCGCGGAGTATCCGGGCCTGCCTCCCCGCTCCAGCCGGGCGGGGTCAGCGGGATGACCGGATATTTCCAGTCGTCGTCCATAGCTTCCGGAGACGGCTTGACCGGTGTGAGCAGCAGCTCACGGTTATCCGGCTCTGCCGCCGCAGCTCCAGGCTGGCTGACCGGGATAGAGAAGGTGAAGGTGCTTCCCCGCCCGGCTGACGACTGTACCCTGATGCTGCCGCCGTGCAGCTCGACAAGCTTGCGGGTAATGGCCAGACCCAGACCAAGCCCTCCGCTCTCCAGCGAGTCCGCTTCATTGACCTGCTCGTAATCGCGGAATATACTTTCCAGACGCTCCGGCGGTATTCCTCTGCCTGTATCGGTAACGGAGATGGAGAGGGTACCCGACTGCTGCTCCGCTTCAAATACCACACTGCCCCGGTCGGTGAATTTGAGGGCATTGTCGAGCAGGTTGTACAGAATCTGCATCAGCCTGTGCTCATCTGCCTCAATCAGATAGACGCCGGGCGGGATGCGGTTTTTGATGCGGATATCCGGCTTTATATTTAGGAACTGGAAGACTTCAATAACGATATTGGCGATTCCCTGAATATCGACCTGCTTCCAGTGCAGGGTGATCCGCTGCTGCTTAATCTGCTCATAATCGAGGATATCCCTGACCATGAATGCCAGCCGTCTGCCGGTTCCGAGAATCAGGCGCATATCCTCGCGCTGTGAGGAGCTTAGCGGGCCTCCGCTGCCCTCATAGAGTGATAAAGAGATATTAATGATGGCATTCAGCGGTGTACGCAGCTCGTTTGAGGTTTTTAGCAGGAACTCATCCTTGTCCCTGTCCTTGCGCGCAAGCTGCTGGGACAGCTGCTTGATCGTCTCATAGGCATGGGCTTGCCGCGCGGAGAGAAACAGGCCCTCGGCAATGATGAAGATGGGTCCGGACACCGGAGGGATGGAGTAAAATCCTGTACCCAGCATAAGGTTGCTTGATACCGAGAGCGTGAACATGATGGCGGCAATAACGCCAATCATCAGGTAAAAGGAGCCGGTTTCCCGCTGCAGCGCCGCTCTGGCCATAACATAGAAGGTATAGATAATAGAGATCATACTAAAGATAATCAATATATCAGAGGCTCTGGAGTAAAAGCGGACAGAGCTTACCAAAGTGAGAAGGCAGAAGCCGATGGAATAGATAAAGGTGATCCTGCGGAATAGCCGTGAATACAGTGCAGGAAACAGGGAATAGGTATAGCTGGCTACGAACGAAAAGCCGACCACGCCGGTTATCAGCTGTAATTTGCTGAACCATTCATAGGAGATCGAGGGGTAGATGTCAAAGAGCAGCTTTTCGCTGTGTGTAAGCATATAAAAGGTAATCGTGAAGCAATACATCGCCAGCAGCAGCGAGGAATAGTCTTCTTTGCGCTGCAGGCCCTGTCCCAGGAAATAGACTCCGATAAAAGCGAAGCCTGCCACCAGCACAATATCATATATCTTGTTGCGCTGATCCAGTGCTGCTACAGCTTCTGGTGATCCGATACGGATGGACTCTGCAATTGCCCCGCTGTTATACGTGAAATTGGAGGCGTGAATAATGACTTCCGCCCGGCCGGTATCGCTGCTGAAGGTAACAGTGTAGGGCTGGTTGCGGGGCTTCGTGGCCTGCTCTGACTGTCCGGCAATCCCGCTGCCTCCGAGCGGCTCGCCATCAATAAAGAGCTGGCTGGCATTGCGGATATTGTTCACCTTCATGGCGAAGCCGGTGCTGTTCAACGGCAGCTGCAGCTGCAGGCGGTAGGAAGCAAAGCCGTAACGGCTGAACTCCTTCTGATTCCATGTTCTCCAGCTTCCGGGAACGGAAATATAGCTGACATCATCCTGCGGGGAGTCTGAGGGCTGAAGCAGCTGATTCCAGTGGAATTCCCATTTGCCGTCCAGCTTATAGGTTGAGGTATTATCAAAAGTACAGCCGGATAAATCTATAATGCCGGGTTTTGGCTGAACGCACGAAGCATTGCTGCTGCTAAGCAGGGGATATACTGCTGAGGCTGCGAGCAGGCAAATGCACAGCAGGCCCAGGGCTCTTGTGGCCAGCAGCCTGAAATCAAACAGTTTCATATAGACCTCACTTGGTAGGATGGAACTTTTCGTAAATTCCGCATCATTCGTCAATAATTTCATCATAGCCCTGCCGGCTTCCGCTTGTCCAGTCACAAGCACCAAGAAAAGTGTTGTATAATTGAAGCTCACGGCTTGAGAAATTCAGCGTTAGATGAGGAGAGGGCAATTGATGTATTTACTGGATGTGTCGTCATGGCTGACGGAGGAGAGGCTGCGGATTCTGCTGGAGCAGTACCGGACGCTGGGGCCGCTGCCCGGAATCGGGCTGACATTTATGAAATCCTTCGTTCCGCCGCTGCCGACAATCGCGATCGTTGGGCTGAACGGGGCGGTATACGGCTTATGGCTCGGCTTTTTATATTCGTGGCTGGGGCTGGTGGCAGGCTGTACGGTAACCTTTCTCATTATCCGCAAGATCGCCTCTCATCCCTACCTGCAGAAATGGTCACGCAGGCCAAAGGTAGCCAAAAGCATGACCTGGGTGCGCCAGAGCGGCTTCAGTTATGTTTTTCTGCTCAGCCTGTTCCCGGTCGGCCCGTTCGTGGTGATTAATATGACCGCCGGGCTTGCCGGAATGCGCCTGCGCTCCTATCTGCTGGCGATATGTGCGGGGAAGGCGATTATGGTGTTCGCTGTTTCTTATATCGGCAATGATGTGCAGCGGTTTATCCGTAACCCGTGGGAGATCATCTATGTGGTGCTGTTTATTGCGGGCTCCCTCTGGTGTGTAAAGGCTATCGAAGCCCGGTTTGCCCGGGCCGCGGCAGACCGGTTACACCGAGAATAGGCTCCGGACCGCAGCCTCTGTCTCTGTCTGGCCTGAACGATGAACCCAGCTGTTCGTTGCGGCGGTATAGCTGTAATCGCTGCTCCATTCCATCCCGGATTCAGTCAGGCTCTGCACTGCTGCTACCATTCTGTCAATTTCGGCATCTGTCATTATGGGGTGGAGGGAGAGGCGGACCCAACCGGGCTTGGAGGACTGGTCACCGGCATGCAGGTCCTGGACGATCTGCTCCGACTGCTTATGGTCAAGCCCCAGCAGATAGTGGCCGTAAGGACCGGCACAGGAGCAGCCGCCGCGGGCCTGGATGCCATAGCGGTCATTCAGCAGCCTGACGGCAAGATTATAATGGACCTTTTGTAAGGTGAAAGACACAATGCCATGACGCTCGGTCTGTCCGCCGGCCAGGATGGAGCAGCCGGGAATTCGTGCAAGTCCGGATAAGAGCCGTGTGGAAAGCTGCTGCTCCCGCAGCTTCATCCATTCACCGCTGCCGTTCATCCGTTCCTTCAGCTGTATACAGAGCGCTGTGCGGATGGCTTGCATAAACCCTGGTGTTCCTCCGTCTTCACGGACCTCAACGTCAGCTATGTAACGGCGCCCGCCCCAGGGATTGACCCAGACGACTGTTCCGCCGCCGGGCTCATCCGGAAGCCTTCCGCTGCAGAGCCCGGCATCAAACAGCAGCACTCCGCCTGTGCCGGGACCGCCGAGAAACTTGTGCGGAGAGAAGAAGATGGCGTCAAGCTTCTCCAGCGGGGAAGAGGGGTGCATATTAATGGCTGAATAAGGTGCACTGGCGGCAAAATCAACAAAGCATACCCCGCCGTGCCGGTGCATTACGGCGGCGAGTTTGTGATAAGGGGTCTCTATGCCTGTTACGTTTGAGCAGGCGGTGAATGAGCCGATTTTGAGGCGGCGGCCCCGGTAGCGGGCGAGCAGCACTTCAAGGGCGCCGGGGCTGATGTTGCCGTCCGCCCCGGCCGGGACGGTGACGACATCGCCGATGCCCTCCTGCCAGGGCAGGAGGTTGGAGTGATGCTCCATATGACTTACGAAGATGACCGGGCGCTCCTCCGGGGGACAACGGAAGCTCTGGCGCTGCCATTCGGGCAGCTTCAGGCCCATCAGCCGCTGCAGCTTGTTGACTGCACCGGTCGTGCCGTTGCCGCAGAAGATGAGGCAATCATCCTCATCAGCATGAACATGCTGCCTAATCATGCGCCGTGCTTCATTGTAAGCCAATGTCATGGTCAGACCCGTGGTGTTGGAGTCGGTATGCGGATTGCTGACATAGGGGCCGAATGATTCCTGAATCCGGCGTTCGATCGGCTCGTATAGACGCCCGCTGGCAGTCCAGTCGGCGTATAGCAGCGGCTTTCGTCCAAAAGGTGTATTGATCTGATGGCAAATGCCGATGGTATGCTCACGAAATACGGCAAAATGTGCCGCAAGGTTAGCAGGGGCCTCCTCCAGGAAGGCATGGTTATTGCTTGGCACGGACAATCCCTCCATCTAAAGCCGGTTATTTCCTGCTGACACCGGAGCCGGAGACGTGCTCCGGCTGTGTCACTACGGCTCAGTATATGCCCGGCAGAGCAGATAGGTTAAAGCCCATGCCCGTTAAATAAACAGCTGCATGTCGCTTTCCAGCGCATCCTTCAGGTAGGACGAGGCATCCATGATCTCAACCTCCGGCAGCAGCTCCTCCGGCTTGAAGCCCATAATCTCCAGGGACAGCTTGCAGGCGTAGAATTTGATTTTCTTTTTGCGGGCGCCCTTCAGAAAGTGGATCAGCTTCGGTGCGCCTTTATCCTCCATCATCTCCTCCAGCATCAAGCGGCCCAGGCCGCTGAAATTCATGTGCGAGAGCGGAAGCTGCTGCGGCCCTTTTGGAGTCATCACATCCATCAGCTTCTCATACAGGCTTTTATCCTCCAGCGTCATTTTTTCCGGGTCCCGGACAAGAAACAAACCCCAGAAGGCAAAAAACATCGTAACCTCAACCTCAATATCCCGCGCGGCATTAGCCAGAATCAGTCCGGCCATCGCTTTGTCATATTCACCGCTGAACATCAGCAGGTTTAATTTTTTGGTCATCCCTGTGTACCTCCGCTGTCTTAGAATGTAACTAGTATGCTTGCAGCGGCTGCGGCCTATGCCCGCCGTCACAAAGATGTACCTTGCAGGCAGGTGCTTAGCGGGCCGCAGGGCAACAAAAAAAGCTCCCCGGCGGGAGCTTGATAACAGAGCTGCGTTAATTACTCTTGGGAGCTGTCCTGTACAGCGGTATCGCTCTCAGCAGGACGGCGCATGTCATAGTGGCGTGCGGCCCACCAGATGCTGCCGGTGAACAGCACAATCAGTCCGAGGATAATGGCAAACCGCCAGTCGCCGGCTTTGAAATTCAGCTGCAGGACGGTCAAAACCAGTGCAACCTGTGTCCAGACCAGTGTTCTTTTACGGAAGGCCGTTATATTTCCCTTCATGGCGGGCATGCCGCGAATAATCCGGTAGGCAAGAACGGCCAGAATCAGCGCAAAGATGATTGTACCGGTCAGCTCTGAGTTGGTAAACGCATTCATTTTTCTCGAAATCCTTTCGGGTTAACTTCCTGCTGCATCGCGCAGCCCAAGCTTATTATAGCGGTAAGCGGCCGTTTTACCAAGAGGAAAGGCAGACCAGGGCTAATAAAAAAAGCAGACCGGCTACAGAGCCAGCCTGCTGACGATTTCCTCGGCCGGCAGCGGCGGGGAAAAGTAGAAGCCCTGAATATGCGGGCAATTATGGCTAATGAGGAATTCCAGCTGTTCAAGCGTTTCTACACCCTCGGCAATCAGGTCGTAGCCCAGCTGTGAGGCCACATACACAATGGATTTGATAATCGTCTCGTCAATGGAGCTGACGCCGATTCCGGTGATGAAGGTGCGGTCGATTTTAATCTTGTTAACCGGAAAGTGCTTAAGATAGTTGAGCGATGAATATTTGGTGCCGAAATCATCGATGGAGACAATAATGCCGTGATCGCGCATCTGCTGCAGCAGCGGATAATGCTCCTCCAGCAGTGCCGTGCTCTCGGTGATTTCGAATTCGAGCACCTCGGTGTCCAGGCCGTAACGGTCAAGCACGGACAGCAGATTCTCGATCAGGTTGCGGTTGTAGAACCAGCTGTTGGATATATTGATTGAGGTCCGCAGCAGCGGCATGCCCAGCTTCCGCCATTCACAGAGCTGGCGGCATACCTCGCCGATAATCCAGTCTGTCAGCTGGATCATCAGCCCGGCCTCTTCGACGGCGGCGATGAACGTACCGGGGCCAATCAGCCCCTTCTCAGGATGCTTCCAGCGGACCAGCGCCTCCAGGCCGATCGTTTTACCGGTAACCGCGTTAATCTGCGGCTGGTAATGCAGCACGAATTCCTCCCGCTCCAGCGCAGAATGCAGGTATTTCGCAATCATAGTCTTCTGCTCGAGCTTCTCGCGCAGCTCCCAGTCAAAGATGAAGTAATTGCGATCCTCCTGCGACTTGGCCTGATACATTGACATGTCGGCGAACTTCAGCAGATCATCGGTGCTGGAGGAATGCTCCGGATAGAGTGAAATGCCGATGCTTGTAGACAGGCTCAGATGTGCCCCGGCTATCAGCAGGGTCTGTGAGATCAGGGTGCTGATCTGCCCGGCGATTTCCGGAATGCGCTCCTGCGGCAGGTCGGAGAAGACCATGACGAATTCGTCGCCCCCGGTACGCGCGAACAGCTGGAAGGGCAGGCGGGCAGCTTTAAGCCGGCCGGCCAGCGTCTTGATCACCTGATCACCGATGGAATGCCCTAGCGTATCATTGATTTCCTTGAAGCGGTTCAGGTCAAAAAAGAACAGGGTATAGGTCTGCGTCGGCTCCGAGCATTGCAGCAGCCGTTCGAATTCGTCCATAAAGTAGCGCCGGTTCGGAATGTCGGTCAGGCTGTCATAATGGGCGAGCTTCTCGTAGAGCTTCTGGGAAATGCTGAGGTCCCGGGTCCTGAGATTGACTACACGCTCCAGCTCATGGTTGAACCGGTTCTGATGCCAGTAGAAATACAGGATAAAAGCGACAATAAGCAGGCAGGCGAGATCTATCCAGAGGATGCTTCGGAATATCTCCCATTTTTTTTGTGCCGGAAACAGGGTCCCCATCAGCCAGTGCTGGTTATAAATATCAATCGGAGTGCTCACGACTTCCCCGGCAGCCTCATCCTGCTGTCCGAACAGCAGAGCCTGGTCAGTGTTCATAACGTAGATGGAAGAATCGAGCGACTGGAGCTGGTCAGCAATGTCCTCAACGGTTACTGTAGCTGAAACGATGCCGTGAAAAGTGTTGCCGTTATATACGGCCTGTCTGATGACCATGCCGTACTGGCCCTGAGCCAGTGTACGGGGCCCGTCAATGGTGATGCTGCGAGTGCGGATGGTTTCCTGGATCATGCCGGAAGAAGAGAGGGCAGAATCAAGCAGCAGGCTTTTGTTCAGAATCGAGGTGTTGCCCGAGAGCGGATAGAGATAACGGATGACCCCGTCCGGCGCAATCATAAGGTTAAGAACATTCCGGCTGGAGTTGTTATAGGCTGTATTCAGGTATTGGTTGATAAGAGCGGGCTCTGCGTCAAAGCCTACCGTTTGAATGAAGGAGCTTATTCCTTTGACAATCGATACTTTCTCTTCAAGATTTGAGGTTAGCGTGACGGCTTGTGAGGATAAATCGGCTTTTTCAGCCCGGTATTCCCGTTCTACCGATATGGAATAGTAATAGAAGAGAGAAAGCTGCAGCACGGCCAGAAAGCCGAGGATGATCGTTAAAGGCTTTTTATTAATGAAAGCCATGGAGTGCCTCCGATATAAGAAAATTCAACATTCTATAGCAATTTGGGCAAAGTGGTTCCTGCACCACCGTCAAATGTCGAGATATGTCGTAGGTGTCTCTATAGCATGTCATTTTTTGTGTATTTGTGCAAGGAAAAACCTTATAGCCTGGCGGTAAAACAACAAAAACGGATAAATACGGTCCGCCTAAGGGCAGCTTGTATTTATCCGTTGCTCTTGCAGGTGTTGCTATATAAATTTCAGTAAAGGCAGCGTCAGCTTATTTCTTGAAGATACGCAGGGGTGCGCCGACCGGCAGGAAGGTGCGTCCGAAATGGGCGTTGAGCACGGAGGCCCCGCAGCCGTAGAAGGAAACCGCAGCAATTGCCATTTCTGATACCGCAGCAAGCTTGTGGAAGAATTCTGCACCTACGCCGAAAGCATCCATGGAAAGGCCGAGGAACAGGAAGTCAATGAGAATAAAGATGATCAGCAGGACCCGGTTGGCTTCAACTGCGCCGATGGTCATGAACAGGGTGAAGATCAGATATCCGAGGAAAACAAAGCCGAGCTGCTTAGGGTCTACACCTTCAGCGAGCGTGGCGCCGAATACGCCGAGCTTGATCAGCCAGCTTGCACCCATGCCGAACCAGAAGAAGGCGTAAGCGCCGAAGGCGGTCATGCCAAAGGTGTTATTGTGCTTGGCATCCTGGATGGAGGCAAACAGCTGGGCGAAGGCTCCGAGGAAGATGGCCCACGGAATAGCGTAGCTGAGTCCTGTTGTAATTTCTAGCTTTTGTGAAGAAGCGACCAGGGTGACGATAGCAAGTCCGAACAAGCCGATGGCGCTGGGATCGGCGGTGACGATTTTGACGGATTGCGTGGATTGGGATTGCGCTGACATAGCAATTAAAGCCTCCAATTTTCAAAAGTGTTCGCATAGGATAACAGCACCCGGTCCGGGTGCTGTTATCAGCTTGCCTATCATATCATATCGCCAGGAGCTTGCCTATAAAAGAAGTATTGATTTTTGGGCGCTATGCTCCGTATTCAGGCTAAAAATGCATAAATATTCACAGCTTGCAGAGGCTTGCTGATATAGTAGCCCTGAAGCTCGTCGCTGCCCAGCCTGCGAAGCAGATCGAACTGCTCTTTAAGCTCGATTCCCTCAGCCACTACCTTCAGCCCGAGATTGTGGCTAAGCTCGATGATGGTCTTGACGAGCACATCTCCCTGAGGCTCAAGCGTCATCTCCGAAACGAAGGAACGGTCAATCTTGATGATATCCACCGGGAAGCGGCGCAGATAGCTCAGTGAGGAGAAGCCGGTGCCGAAATCGTCCAGCGAGATGCGGAAGCCGTAGCCTCTGAGCTCCTGAAGGGAGGACAGAATATGGTCCCCTGACACGAGCACGCTCTCGGTGATTTCCAGCTCCAGGCTGGAGCTGGGCAGCTCAAACTCTTCGAGCAGGGCCAGCAGCAGCTGGGACAAGCCGGGCTGCATCAGCTGCACTGCTGAAATGTTGACGGCTGCCGTCAGCTCCAGCCCGTCCTGGCGGAAGCGGCGCAGGTCAGAGCAGACCTGGCGCAGTACCCAGCTGCCGATGCTGATAATTGAGCCGCTCGTTTCGGCGAGCGGAATGAACTCGGCAGGGGAGACCGGGCCGTAGGAGGGGCTGGTCCAGCGCAGCAGGGCTTCCAGCTTGGTGACCGTCAGGCTGTCTGCATCCAGGATCGGCTGGTAATGCACTTCAAATTCCTCATTCACCGCTGCGGACAGCAGCAGCTGGGACAGCACCTTCCGGCGCCGTATGCTCTCCTCCAGCTCCTCCGAGTACTGGAGAATGTTGTTGCGGCCGGATTCCTTCACATGGAACATCGCCAGGTCGGCCTGCTTGACCAGATAATCAGCGTCTTCACCGTTCTGCGGGTATACGCTGACGCCGATGCTGGCTGTATTGTAGAGCAGATGTCCTTGTATGCGGTGAGGCATGGAAAGAGCCTCCTGTATACGGGACAGCTGGGCTTTCAGGCTGTCCGGGTCAGGGGCGTCGGCAAGCAGTATGGTGAACTCATCCCCGCCGAGCCGGGACACAACATCATGCTTGCCGATGACCCTGGAAATCCGGAAGGCAATCTCTTTTAGCATTGCATCACCGAAATCATGGCCCAGCGTATCATTAACAGTCTTGAAATGATCCAGATCAATGAAGACAAGTCCGATCTGTCTGCCGGTGTCCCTGGCTGAGGCAATGGCTTCATTGAGCCGGGCAAAAAACAGCGAACGGTTAGGGAGCTGCGTCAGCGGATCAAGCATGGACTGCAGCTGCAGCTCCTCCTGCGCCTGCTGCAGGGAGTCAATCATCCGGTTAAATTCATGCTCGACCTCGCTGAATTCATCGTCTCCCGAGCTCTTCACCCGGATGCTGAGGTCCTTGCTGCTGCCGATGGCCCTGATATTCCGGACAAGCACAGACATTCTGCGGAGAATGAAGTGTCTGACGAAGACCAGGCTGGTAACGCACATCAGCAGCGTCCAGAGCAGGAAGAACTTCCGGAAGCTGAGCACAGATTTCAGGCCGCTCTCATAAATCTCCCGCGGCTGCTGCAGTGTGATTTCAAGCGCCGGATTGCCGAACAGGTCGCTGACCACGGAATGGATGGACATCATTTTGTCTGAATCCAGACGGGTCCATATCTGTTCGCCGTTGCTCTCTGCCGGCGCTGAAGAATCAATAGCCGTCATCCGGAGGGTGGACCGTGCCTCGTCCCAGATCCGCGATATCTCCTCCTGATGCAGCATCCGCCCGGCTAAGGCAGTGCCGATTACCGGCTTATCCCCGCTGTTGTTAATGATGGGGGACAGAGTGAGCAGCATCGGGCCGCTCTTAAGCAGCACAATACCGGAGCGGCTGTCATTGCCCTCCGTGAAGCCGGCCAGCCGGCTGTTAATAAGTCTTAATAGCTCAAGGTATTCCGGAGTCAGCCCGGAGACTGCACCGGTATCCGCATTATAGACGCCCCCGTACCGGAGCTGGCCGGAAGTATCGAGCAGGGCAGCCATATCAAATTGATTCACTGCGTAGGTTGCCGGACTGAAATTGCTCTCCAGATAAGCCTGCTGTTCTTCTTCTGCCGGTGGCGCCTCCTGCATGAAGCGGTAAGTATCATCCCAGGTTGAATATTTCAGCAGCCCCGTCTTCATCGTCTGCAGCTCGCTCTGATAGGAAGAAATCACGTTATCCAGCTTACTCCGCAGCGCTGCTTCATCCAGCTCCTCAAAGCGGTTAAGCAGAATAAAGTGCAGGAGCATATAAGTGACACCTAATCCGAACAGGCTCACAGCAACGATGAAGATTATTATTTTTCTGCTCAGCTTCATGTTGCTCCCCTTTAGTAGTTATAGACTTTTATAGGAAATAAGTACCACCTTATCCAGTGTACCATGATTAGGTAATATTTTGCAGCGTATTTATCGCTCAAGTGTCGAAATTTGATGTATAATATTCTTGCAATAAAAATAATCACATATATTTATAGAAGGAGATTTCTTTGGGCATGGATAAATGGTTACTATTCAAGAAGATTACACGGTTTGGGACGATTCCCGTGATGCTTATTCCCGTAGTTCTGGGGACAGTTGGAGCATTCGTATGGGATGGGAGCTTCCATCCGTTTTTGTTTGTTATAACACTTATCGGCGCTGTAGCCGCGCATTTGTTCTCCAACATGGTGAATGATCTGTGGGACTTCCGCAATGGAACCGATACGGAAGCGAAGAATACGCCGGGAATGGTCTCGACGAATTCCGGTTTTTTGTCAGGCGGACTTATGAAGGAATCGCTGTTTGCTCTAATGACCTGGGGACTTCTGGCACTGGCCGTGGCCTGCGGTCTGATTCTCAGCATTGCCAGCGGCTGGGAGACGCTCTGGTTCGTAGCGGCCGGGGCGCTGATTGCTTACTTCTATGTAGCGCCGCCGCTGCGTTTCGGATACCGGGGCAAGGGCTACAGTGAGTTCGCGATTTTTATCGCATTCGGAGTAATGCCTGTACTGGGCTCCTATTTCGTACAGACAGGCGAATTCAGCCTGAAGCCGGTGCTGCTGTCCGTTCCGGTGGGGCTGCTGACGACGCTGCTGCTGTTCAACCACCATTTCCTGCACTGGAGAGCGGACAAGCAGGCCGGCAAGCGAACGCTGGTTGTGGTCTGGGGCGAGCGCAGAGCGCTTGTATTCTCCCGTGTACTGCTGTTTCTCTCTTATGGCTCGCTGTTTATCTGCGTCCTGTCCGGCGTCCTGCCGGTTTACGCGCTGCTGGCGCTGCTGACTGTGTTCACGCCTCTGCAGGTGTACCGGGGGCTGGAGCCGCAG
The DNA here is from genome assembly GCF_000758625.1 of Paenibacillus sp. FSL R7-0273. NCBI lineage: Bacteria > Bacillati > Bacillota > Bacilli > Caryophanales > Paenibacillaceae > Paenibacillus > Paenibacillus sp. FSL R7-0273. Next base: position 6,952,473 of record NZ_CP009283.1, on the reverse strand, counting down.
AATGCTTCCCTGGCATATCTGCCGCTTATGGGCGCTTCCCAGCAGGCTTCCGTACGCTGCGGTATAATTATGGCGCTGGCACTGCTGGTTCAGGGCCTTATCTAATCTTTTACCCAATCTGATTACAGAAAGCGGGATTGAATATGGATAAAAATAAACAAAATGCTGAACAGCTGCAGCTGGTTCCGGGCAGCCAGACTGTACTTGGTGATTTTCATACTATTCTGTCGGAGGGTAAGGTGTGGAAAACCGGCGGCTTCGCACTGCCTGACGGCTCCTTCTGGGCTTACCGTGAGCCTGAGGCTGTAGTTATTGTACGTAACGGCTATCTGTATGTACGGGCACAGCTCAGCCGCCAGCATAACCAGGTGCAGATCCTCGATAACGCCAAGCATATGTATTATTCGGCGCAGCCGGTGGAGATTCCGGAGGAAGGCGAGATCAGCTTTGAGCTGCAGATCCGTGCCCGCACACAGGGGACGGCCCCGGGGGATTTATATGACGGGTATGTCTCGCTGAATCTGCTTGACTTCACGACTGGCGCTGCGCTTGATTTCTTTGCCGGCAATGACAAATATGCCAGTGTGTACGGCATTCTGCCGTTCCCGGGTGTTCAGGTGCCCGATACGGGCGGAACCAAATACTTCTGCATCTTCACAGAGGCGGAGGACTTTAAGCCGCGCGAATTCAACACCTATCGAATTACGTACCACCGCGGCAATGACGAGGCTGTGTTCTATGTCAACGGCAAGGAGGTGCGCCGTGAGCAGAATGTACCGGTCAAGTTCAACAGCTTCACGGTGGCTCTCGGCATTATGACAGAGAAGGATCTGACTCCGGAGGGCAGCGTGTCGGCACACGGCCAGACCGTTATTGCCGAATGGTCCCCGGTGACCGTTACAACAACTGCGCGATAAGCTGTATTTTTGAAAGGATAAGGATGGGTTGCGGTGAATGTAAGGAGCTTTCTGCGATTTGTTGAGCTGCCGACAAAGGTGGCCAGTATGCTTCCGTTCCTGCTGGGGACGCTGTATGCGCTGTACCGGTTCGAGGATTTTTATGTTCTGCGGTTTCTTCTGATGCTGGTGTCCCTGCTTAGCTTTGATATGGCGACGACAGCCATCAACAATTACTATGATTTCAAAAAAGCGTCCAAAAAGCACGGCTACGGCTATGAGACCCATAATGCGATCGTTCACTATAAGCTAAAAGAAGGCACCGTGGTCGCAACCATTGCAGTCCTGCTCCTTCTGGCGGCAGGCGGGGGAATTGCCCTCGTCTCCCAGACGGGGCTGCTGGTTTTTCTGCTGGGCGGACTGTCGTTCCTGATCGGTATCCTGTATTCGTTCGGGCCGATTCCGATTTCGCGGATGCCGCTGGGCGAGCTGTTTTCCGGGCTGTTTATGGGCTTTGTCATTATCTTTATCTCGGCATACATCCATTCAGACCAGAGTGTGGTTACGCTGCTCCTGCGGGACGGCTGGATTGATCTGCACGTTAACCTTATTGAGGTGCTGTATATCTTCTGGTTCTCGGTCCCTGCAATTCTCGGGATTGCCGGCATTATGCTGGCCAATAACATCTGTGACATCGAGGATGATCTGGAGAACCGCAGGTACACCCTGCCGGTCTATATCGGCCGCAGTAATGCACTGCTGCTGTTCAAGCTGCTCTATTACGCTTCTTTCCTGGATATGGCTGTTCTGCTGATCCTTGGGGTCCATCCGGTGCTGGTGGCGCTTCTGCTGATCACGCTCGTTCCCCTGCGCCGCAACATTGCCCTGTTCCATGAAAAGCAGGAGAAGGCGGCAACCTTTATACTGTCTGTCAAAAATTTTGTGCTGATGAGTACGGCAAGGATTGTTGTGCTGGCAGCTGCTGTGGTCCTGGGGCTATTGAATATTGGATAGTAACGCAGTTAGTGATGATCCTTAATCTATGATATGGTGTCAGTAGATATATTCACATTCTTACTCTTATTCTTATAGAAGGAAGGTGTGCATCTATGACGCAGAAGCTTAGATGGGGAATACTCGGCTGCGCCCAGATTGCTACAGGCTCTGTCATGCCGGCGATTCAGGAATCAGAGACTGGAATAATAGAGGCGGTAGCCAGCCGGGGGCTTGAAAAAAGCAGCAGGGTGGCAGCAGAATTCGGCATCAGCAAGGCCTATGGCAGCTATGAGGAGCTGCTGGCTGATCCCGGGATTGATGCAGTATATATTCCGCTGCCCAATCACCTGCACCGCGAGTGGGTGATCCGAGCAGCGGAAGCCGGCAAGCATGTGCTGTGCGAAAAGCCGATAGCGCTCAGCAGCGCCGAGGCGGAGGAAATGGTGGCGGCGTGCCGCACCGCAGGGGTGCACCTGGCTGAGGCCTATATGTACCGGCATCATCCGCGGATTGCCCAGCTGCAGGAGATTATCGCCCGTGGCGACATCGGTGAACTGCGCGGAATCCGCGGTGCCTTTACCTATAACGATGCCGGGGATAACACGAATATCCGCTTCAAATCGGCGTGGGGCGGCGGCTCGCTGTATGACGTCGGCTGCTATCCGCTCAGCGCGGCGAGGCTGCTGTTCAACGCAGAGCCGGAAGCTGTAACAGTGCAGGCGGTGTTCTCGCCGGAGCATGATAACGTGGACATGATGGCCTCCGGGCTGGTTGAGTTCCCCGGGGGCGTGGGCCTGACCTTTGACTGCGGGATGTGGGCCTACAACCGCCAGCTGCTGGAGGTGCTCGGTACCGAAGGAATGATCGAGGTTCCGATGCCGTTCAACGCCAGGTTTGAGGATGCTGATTTCCTGGTGTACAAAGGAACGGAGGTAAGCCGGTTTGCCGCAACCGGCGCGAACCCGTATGTAGCCCAGGCGGATCACTTTGCTGCCGCCGTCAATGGCGGCCGGCCGGTTGTAGCTGATAATGATCCGGTGCTTAGCATGAGGCTGATTGAAGCCTGCCTCGACTCCGCCCGGCGGCGTCAGCGGGTCAGCCTGCTGTAGTCTTGGGTGTACATTAAAAACCCTCCGTATTCCGCGCTTTCAGCGGATACGGAGGGTTTTTTGGCGAGTCGGGTCTGTTTACACGGGACTGAGCAGAACGTCATCCCCGTCGTCATCGCGGTTGAACGCCTCGCGGTCGAATTCGCCTTCGGAATTCGCCACCAGCAGCGCGGTAACGGATGTTCCGGTAGCGTTCACTGCTGTGCGGCCCATGTCGATGAGCGCTTCAACACCGGCAACGATGGCCAGGCCTTCAAGCGGCAGTCCCAGTGCAGTCAGGACGACTGTGGTGGAGATAACAGCCGGACCGGGAACGCCGGCTACACCGATAGACGAGATAATGCTGACCAGCACCAGCGTTATGTAATCCGTTAAAGTGAGCTGAATGCCGTACACTTGTGCAGTGAACACCGTGACAATTGCGGGCCAGACGCCGCCGCAGCCGTTAAAGTTGACGGATGCGCCGAGCGGAGCTACGAAGCTGGCAATCCGCGGTGAAACGTGCAGCCGCTTGGTGATAACCTCCAGGTTGACCGGCAGCGTGGCATAGCTGCTGCGGGTTGTGAAGGCGACGGTAATCGTCGGATAGACCTTGCGGAAGAAGCGCAGCGGGTTAACCTTAACCACCAGCAGCACCAGACCGCCGAATACGAGCACAAAGTGCAGAATCAGCGCCACATAGGAAGCGACAATGACACTGCCAAGCTCCTGCAGCGTCTCCCAGCCGTAGCGGGCTGTAATTCCGGCAATCAGGGCGAACACGCCGTATGGGGTCAGCCGGATTACGAATTTGACAACCTGATGAAGCACTGCGGTCAATGATTCAATCAGATCACGCACCGGCTTGACGGCTTCGGGCTTCTTGGAGCCTACCTTAATGATGGCAACTGCCACAAAAATCGCAAAGATCAGCAGGGGCACGACCTTGCCTGTTGCGGCCTCATTGACCGGGTTGGAAGGCACGAGATCCAGAATGACCTGGGAGAAGGTCGGGATTTCCCGGGCGGTGAAGCCTTCAGGTACAGCCTGCTGGATGCCTTTACCGGGATTGAAGATAAGAGCAATGACCAGCCCGATGACGGAGGCGATACCGGTTGTTCCAAGGAACCAGGCGAAGGTTTTGATCCCGATTTTGCGCAAGGCCTCCAGGTTGGTTAAGGAAGCGATGCTGTTGAGAACCAGGACAAAGACCAGAGGGACGACGAGCATGCGGATCAGACTTACATAAATACTGCCGAACGTCGTGATTGCATTTGTTTCGAATTCAAAGTATTGAAAGAAAATACCGGTAACCAGTCCGATAACCAGTCCAATGATAACCCGGGTACCGAAGCCGACGCGTTTGCGCGCCAGCAGGAAAAGCACTGCGAACACGGCAAGGGAGACGACCAGGCCGTACCAGTTCGTCTCAAGCGCAGACAGCAGATTGTTGTCAATATCCTTCATTGTAAACCAAGACCTCCTAAACCGACTTTTTTGATGTGATTAATGTATATAGGAATGTTATGATTGTCAATGTAATAATATGTAAGAAATTTTTTAATTCCGATAATACCAGTATGAAAAATAAAATTTTAATTGACAACGGATGACAGCATGAATATTATGGAACTTAATTGCAAGCGAATTGGAATCGACTGGACCGCCGGAGATTCAGCATGAGACGCAGCTACGCGTCTGTATGCTGGATCTTTTTTTATTGCGGAATAAGGGGGGAGCTGCAGTAAGGATATATTGAGTCTGCTATAGAAATGAATCGACTGGACCGCCGGAGATTCGGAAGAAAGACGCGAGCGTCTATTCTTTCGGGTCTTAATTTTTAGGAGAAAAGGAAGGTTAACTATGAAAAAACTAACGATTGCTATTGTTGCTGGAGCCGTAGTGTTCTCGGCACTTACGTTTGTAGCTGTGTCGGCTAAAGATGAAACCTCTGCAGCCGCTACAACTGACACCGCTGCCGCAGTTGCAGCAGTTGCCGCTCCGGCGGCAAGCGCCCCTGAGGCTTCGGCTGCCCCGGCCGCTGAGCCGCAGGCCGCCGCCGAGGCTGCGCCGGCAGAGAGCGCGCAGCCGGTAGCAGCTGCCGCAGCGCCGCAGGCGACTGCCGCTCCGGCTGAAGCAGCCGTGGCCGAAGCAGCAGCGTTAGCCGCTCCGGCGGCAACGGCTGCACCGGCAGCTGCTTCAGTGAAGCAGGCCGCGGCAACCGCAGCGCCGCAGGCCGCCCCTGCAGCAGCAACACCGGCTCCGGCGAAGCCTGCCGCAACCGCTGCCCCTGCAGCAGCTGAAGCCGTGAAGCCGCAGACAGCCAAGGCCCCAGCCGCAACCGCAGCCGCTGCTGCAAAAGTAACAGCACAGCCGGCCGAGCCGGCCGCAACCGTTGCTCCTGCAGCGGCACCTGAGACAGCCCCTGCTGCTACAGCTGCTCCGGCGAAGACTGTTACGTTCTCCACGACGGAAGTCGTGAAGGCCAAGGCAAGCGCAGCGCCTGCTGCCGCTACGGCACAGTCAAGTACCGTCAGCGCCCCGTCAGCACCTGTGAGCGCGCCTGCCGCCGAACCGGCCCCGGCTGCCCCTGCAGTTGAGGAAGAGATCTGCCCGTAAGCAGCTCTTCCTGCTTACGTTCTGAATTCTTGCCCGGCTGCTGATCAGCCCTAATCCAATCCCGAATGATGAGGTGCATACATGATACAACCATTGAAAGCAAAAAAGATCCTGTCGCTGCTGCTGGCCGCCGCACTGTTTGTCGTGCCTTTGCAGGCAGCCAAGGCAGAGCCTGCGGCCCAGGCGGAAGCGCTCCTGAACAGCGGGGCTGCAGGGCAAATCAGCCATTATAACTATTTTGATAATGTGTATGAGCACCTGAATGATGCTAACCATGTTTTTAAAACAGCAACCTATGAGGATATCGTCCATCTATTTGAGAGCGAAGGCAGCTATGCTGTGCTGGTAGGCGGAGCTTGGAGTGAGCAGACTCAGGGTCAGATCAAATTCATCAATGAGGCAGCCAAGGAATACGGCGTATCGACGGTTTATAATTTTGATACCCGGCTTGATGGTGACAGCCTTAATATCGCAGACAGCTCAAATAAGTACGCCTATAAATATGTGGATCTGGTCAATAAATATCTGAAGAATCTGAATCTTTACGATAAAAACGACCCGGACCACAATGTCAGCTACGTCAATAAGGCGGGTGAGGCTGTTACTGTAAACAAAATCGATTCCCCGTTCCTGTTCATCTACAACAAAAACCATGTGGATGCAAACGGAAATAAAGCGCCGGTTGTTGCTTACCTGAATGAAAGCAAGTCGTGGACTGATTTCCAGACCGGCGGCTCGCTTGATCAGGCCAAGGTAAATGCTTATAAAGCGCAGGCGGGCAAGGTGTTCAGTACGGTCAACGCTTACAGCGTGATTGATGAATCTGCCTATATTAAAGCAGCCTTCAATTTGAACTATGAGGGGGAGAATGAGGGCAAGCCGACGATCTTCAACGAGGCTGACGGCGGGCTTGTGTTTGAGCATGTGACCTATCATCAGCTGAAGCAGATCCTGGGCAGTGAAGGCAATTATGCCATTCTGCTGGGCGGCTCCTGGTGCCCTAACACACAGGCAATTATCAAGTACATCAACGAGTATGCCAAAAAGCACAATATCGATAAAATATATTTCTTCGATACCAAGCTGGATTCCGGTGTGACCGTTGCCGAGTCCGGCAATAACAGCGGAACAAAGGGCAATGCTAATCCGCATAACAACAATGAGCTGCAGATCCGGACCAATAATCATGCGTATGCCAAGCTGTATGTGGATCTGGTTAAAACCTACCTGACCAATATCAAGACGGAAAACAACACGGCAGCCAAGCCTTCGGTTATCAGCTATGTCGATGCGAACGGCAATACCGTTACCGGTGACAGGCTGCAGGTTCCGTATCTGTTCACGTACAACAAGGATAACAAGGATGGGGACGGTAATAGCGCTCCGATTCTCGGACATGTGGAGCTGATGTATAGCTGGGAAAATATCCAGCCGGCCTTCGTCGATCCCAGAAACACTGCTTATCCGGTTGGACACAGATACAACAACGCGGTTAAAGCGCTGAATAGTATCTTCTCCAGACTCGAAGCCGTTCCTTCCGGTCTGACCGGGGTTGCTCCTACTTCAGTTACAGCCACTGACGGCCGGATTACCGGTACGCTGAACAAAGCGCTGGAATACAGAAATGTGACTGATGCAGTGTATACAGCTGTAACCGCTGAAGGGATTACCGGCCTGGCGCCGGGATTCTATCTGGTGAGATATGCCGCGCTGGCCGGATATCAGGGACCGACTAATATTGACGGTGCAACAGCAATTCCCTATAGCGCAGGACAGTCTGTCAGTGTAGAGGTTCCGGAATACGGTACACAGGCTGCGCCAACAGGTCTTGCCGGCATTGCCCCGACAACGGCTGAGAACAAGGACGGCCGGATTACCGGGACAACATCGGCCCAGGAGTATAAGCTGTCCACTGTGACGGAATATGTATATGCCACAGCTGCAGAAATTACCGGACTTGTTCCGGGAACCTATGAAGTCAGATATGCAGCCAAAGAGGGCTACGGCGCCAGCCGGATTACAGAGGTGGTTGTACCGGCGTATGCTGCAGAGCAGGAGGCTCCTGCAGGCTTGACGGGCATTGCCCCGACAACGGCTGAGAACAAGGACGGCCGGATTACCGGAACGACAACAGCCCAGGAATATAAGCCGGCAACGGCTACAAGCTACGTGTATGCAACCGGTCAGGAGATTACAGGCCTTGCTCCGGGCACCTATCATGTAAGATATGCAGCCAAAGAGGGATACAAGGCAGGTAAGACAGCCGATGTAGTGGTTCCGGCCTATACAGCTCCAGCTCCATCCGGCGGAGACAGCCCGGGTAGCGGAGCGTCGGCCCCGGTCACAACACCGGCCCCGGTTACAACTACTTCCGGCAACACAGTAACGGCAATAGCCAAAGCTGCAGTATCTACGGATGAATCTACTGGTGTTACGACGGCAACACTCACTGCGGCCGAATTGCAGCAGCTTGCGGACAGCGCCAAAAAGGCTGAAGCTGAAGGCAAGCAGGCTGTTCTGGAGATTGAGGTAGCCTCATCAGCCAAGACACAGACAGCAGAGCTGACACTGCCAAGAAGCGCCTTTAATGCCATTGCCGATAGCACAAATGCAGTTATCAGGATCAAGTATGCGAATGTAGGTACAATTACGCTTGATGCCCAGTCTGCAGCAGCGATAAGCGGAGCAGCGGATACAGGCGATATCAGCATTATCATTGCCAAGGTATCCCTGAATGACGAGGGAAAGGCTGTGCTTGGCGACAGACCGGTGTATGATCTGGCGGTAAAAGCCGGAGATAGCAATGTGGCTGAATTCGGCGGAGGCAAGGTCAAGGTCAGCCTGTCCTATACTCTGCTGACAGGTGAGGCTTCCCATGCAGTTGTTGTCTACTACATTACTCCTGACGGCAGTCTGGAGACTGTACGCGGGAACTATCAGGCTGCAGCAGGGACAGTGGATTTTGTAACCACCCATTTCTCGCAGTATATTATCGGATATAACCCGGTCAGCTTCACCGATGTAGCTGCATCCTCCTGGTACAGCGAGGCCATCGGCTATCTGGCAGCCCGGAGCATCACCTCCGGTACCGATGCCGACAGCTACAGTCCGAATGCAGCGCTTACAAGAGGGCAGTTCACAGTTCTGCTGCTTAAGGCATACGGTATCGCACCGGGGACTGCAGGCGCGGTTAACTTTGCAGATGCCGGCAATACCTACTACACCGGCTATCTGGCTGCGGCCAAAGAGCTGGGTATAGCAACAGGCTCCGGGGATAACCGGTTCAAACCGGATGACCGGATTACAAGACAGGAGCTGTTCACTCTCCTGTACCGCTCGCTGAAGATCTTGAATGAGCTGCCGGAAGGCGCTGCAGCAGCCGGATTGTCCGGTTACAGCGATGCTTCGCTGGTTGCAGGCTATGCCCAGGAAGCTTTGCAGGCTCTTACCGCAGGCGGAATTGTTGCAGGAGATAACGGTAAGCTTGATCCGCAGGGATTGTCGACAAGAGCCCAGGCGGCCCAGGTCATCTACAACCTGCTGGCACGATAGAATTAACTGTAATACAGCACAGCAAAGGCGGCCCCCGGGCCGTCTTTTTTGATACAGAAGAAGATATTTGTAATAGATTGAGGTAGTTGAATTTTGGTAGAATAGGGTGAATGATGGAAAACCTGCTTTTACATTCCCTATTACAGCTGCTGAAAGGAGCTTCTATACTTATGAGTCTGGTGAAGGAGCCGGTTATTTCTATAGCCGGGTTATGGATGCGGTATAGCGACAGAATGGTTCTGAAGGGCATTGACCTTGAGGTATATCCCGGTCAGATTATCGGCTACATCGGCCCGAATGGTGCAGGCAAGAGCACAACGGTCAAAATCATGCTGGGGCTGGTGGAGGGCTATACAGGCACTGTGCGGATTTTCGGGCAGGATATTGCTGACGGCAATGCTGACTATAAAAAAAGAATCGGCTATGTTCCGGAGATTGCTGAGCTGTATGACAGCCTGACGGCCAGAGAATATCTGGGCTTTATCGGCGAGCTCTATGGCATGAAGCATACGGATGCGGAGGATAAGGCGAAGCGCCTGATGGAGCTGCTTAATCTGGAGCAGGCGTATGATATGCGGATTTCCTCGTATTCCAAGGGGATGAAGCAGAAGGTGCTGCTGATCGCCAGCATGCTGCACAATCCGGATATCCTGTTCCTTGATGAGCCGCTGAGCGGGCTGGATGCCAACAGTGTGATGGTGGTGAAGGAGATTTTTGCTTCGCTGGCTGCACGCGGCAAGACCATATTCTACTCCTCGCATATTATGGATGTGGTTGAGAAGATCAGCAGCCGGATTATTCTGATTAACGGCGGAGATATTGTGGCGGACGGAAGCTTTGCCGAGCTCAGGGAGAAGAGCCGTGAGGGCTCACTTGAGGCGATTTTTAATGAGCTGACCGGATTCGACCGTTACCGGGATATTGCCGGTGAATTCGTTGACGTTATCGGAGAGGGTGATTCCGGTGACTGATTTTTACGTGCTGAGGCTGCTGGACAGGCTGCAGGGAATTTTCCGGAGAATCGGGGTTAATTATCCGGTGCTGCGGAGTATTCTCCAGGTCAAGCTGACTATGGACAGCAGGCGTACGCCGACGGTGCTTGCAGGGGGGAAGGACAGCAAGGAGGCGGGTACTGAGGGATCGCCATTGCGTATACAGTGGATCTATTTGCTGCTTGGCCTGATGCTGATTCTTTTTGTGGTGCAGGACGGCAACTATATGTATTCCATGAGCATCAACTTCGGTATCCTGATGTTTATGATCAGCACGACACTGATCTCTGATTTCTCTTCGGTCATGCTGGACTTACGGGACAAAAATATCCTCTTCTCCAAGCCCGTAGACCGCAGAACGCTGAATATGGCCAAAAGCCTGCATATCTTCATTTATCTGCTCATTTTAACCTTGACGATTACAGGCCCGTCGCTGATAGTTTCCTTGTTCAAACAGGGGCCAGCGTTCTTCTTCATTTATGCAGCAGGCATTATACTGATGGACTTCCTGATTCTTGTATTTACGGCGCTGGTCTACTTGCTGATTCTGCGGATTTTTGACGGGGAAAAGCTGAAGGACCTCATTAATTATGTTCAGATTATTTTGTCCATCGGAATTGCAGTCGGCTATCAGCTGATCGGCCGCCTCTTTAACTTTGCAGACCTTACGTTAACCTATGAGCCGGCCTGGTGGCAGTATCTGATTGCGCCGGTCTGGTTTGCTTCACCGTTTGAGCTGCTGCTGGGCGGAAACCGTTCTGCCGGTCTGGTAGTCATGGCCGTTATGGTTCTTGTTCTGCCGGTTCTGCTGCTTGCAGTATACATCAGGCTGATGCCGCTGTTTGAACGGAGCCTGCAAAAGCTGGCTGAGGGGAATGCCGGCGGAAAGGACAGCGGACGCCTGGCCCGCAGACTGTCGGGACTTGTCTGCGGAAGCAGGGAGGAGAAGCTGTTCTTCCGGTTTACGTGGTCCATGATGCGGAATGAACGGGACTTCAAGCTTAAGGTTTATCCTACCTTCGGGCTTTCGATGGTTTTACCGTTTATCTTCATCTTTAATATTTTGTGGAGCGGCGGCGGCCTGGAGGACTTCCGCAGCTCGAACGGCTTCCTGTTTATCTATTTCTGCGCGCTGCTCATGATGACAGCGGTGCAAATGCTGCGGTATTCTACAAGCTATAAGGCTGCCTGGATCTATAAGGCGGTTCCCCTGCCGGGTATGTCCCCGGTCTATAGCGGAATGCTCAAGGCATTGATTCTCCGCCTGCTGCTGCCGCTTTTTATAATCGAGAGCGGGATCTTCCTGTGGTTATTCGGTACACGTCTTTTCCCGCATCTGCTTGCCGTGCTGCCGGCTCTGCTGCTGTATTCGGTAATATGCCTCCGCCTTTTGCCACAGTCGCTGCCCTTCTCGGAGCCATACAGTGCTTCCAGGCAGAAGGAATTTACGGGAATCTCCTTTATTCAGATGTTTATCCTGATGGGCTTTGCGGGGCTCCATTATGTAGTCAGTCTGATTCCTTATGGAATTTACATCTATGTTCCAGTTCTGGTAACGGTCAATTGGGTAGTCTGGCATAATTCGTTTCCCCGGGCAGAACGCCGGAAGGTGTAAATACCAGCTGTCCGCGCCGGCGCCGGCGGACAAATATGGACATTTTTTGCCGTCATCGAAAAAAGGGTACAAGTTCCAGGATTTACTTAGACAGCATAGCAAATACAAGGTAGAATACAGCTAAAGTTATTTCTCATAGCATTCTATAATCTTTATACACTCTTCCATTTATCTGATATTCGTAATTAGATTTTTGTACTTGAGAATGAGCTGCAGCGATAATGATAATATAACCGGTGAAGAGGTCAACTATGGATCAAATGGGAACCCACTATAATACTTGGATTGTTTTACTATCTTTTGCGGTTGCTGTCACAGCGGCTTACTCCGCACTTAACCTGATTTCACAGGTTCCCCAGTCCACCGGCAGAATTCGCCGCCTGTGGCTTATGTCAGCCGCCTGTGTGCTCGGCAGCGGAATGTGGGCGATGCATTTTGTCGGCATGATGGCCAGCCATTTCCCGTTTGAGGTCGGTTACCGTCCGGGCAGGGCGGTGTTATCCCTGTTAATCAGTATGCTGAGCAGCTTAGCGGCCCTATGGTTAGCCGCAGTGCCGCGCCAGAGGATGTGGCGGCTTATTCTGAGCGGGGGTATTCTCGGTACAGGAATTTCTGCCTTACATTATATCGGCATCTCTTCCATGGAGCTGGAGGGCCGCATGCATTTTGAACCTCTTGCCCAGGGAATCTCCATTCTGATCGCCCTGCTGGCCTCCTATATCGGTATCTTCCTGTTTCGCAGATTCCGGGAGCAGGAGTATTTCAGCAAGCGCTGGAAATTCAGTTCAGCATTATTTATCGGGTTTGCAGTTACTGGTATGCACTACATAAGCCTCAGAACAAGCCATATTCAGTATGACAGCCTGCTCGGTACTAGGCCTGTCGTGATGGAGACCGACGTGATACTGCTTACCGGAGTATCGCTTGTCACCCTGTTTATGCTGGCGATTTCCGGCGGGGCCGTGTTCCTGGACCGGCATGTGCTGGAGCGCATGGCTTATCATGATCCGCTGACAGAGCTGCCGAACCGCCATGGCCTGGAGCGTTATTTTAAGGATGAATTTTTCGGCTTAAATTCTGGTGCTGTATTCTTCGTAGACCTGGACCGCTTCAAATCAATCAATGATACGCTCGGCCACGATATTGGTGACCTGCTGCTGCAGGAGGTTGCTGACCGGCTGCGGGAATGCGTAGGCTCCAAAGGCAGGGTGTTCCGGCTTGGCGGGGACGAATTCCTGATTGCCCTGCCGGATTCCAGTATGGAGAATGCCCGGGAAGAGGCTCAGCATATTCTGCAGGAGCTTAAGAAATCGTACAATATTGAAGGCAATGAGCTGTATGTGACGGCCAGTGTAGGGATCAGCATGAGTCCGGTGCACGGGACGGACCGATCGGCACTGATGAAGGCTGCGGATACGGCGCTGTATACCTCCAAAGACTCCGGCAAGAACAAATTCAGCGTGTTTGACCAGGAGATGAACCGGTATCAGCTGCGCCGCATGTCGCTGGAGAAGGATCTGCGCAAGGCGCTGGCCGAATCCGAATTTATGGTCGTTTACCAGCCTAAATGGGATTCCCTGATGAATGTCACGGTAGGCCTCGAGGCGCTGCTGCGCTGGAAGCATCCTGAGCACGGCATCATCTCCCCGGCGGAGTTCATTCCGATTGCTGAAGAGACTGGCCTGATTGTTCCGATTACCTACTGGATGCTGCATGATGTCTGTGCCCAGAATATGCGCTGGCATCAGGACCAGATTGCGAACGTGCCTGTGTCCATTAATATGTCGGCCCGGATGTTCGAGAACGGCAGCCTGTATGAGGTGGTTGAAGAGGCGCTGTTAAGCTCAGGGCTGGAGGCGCATTTCCTGGAGCTGGAGATTACCGAATCGATTGCCATGAACAACATGGAGGAGACGGTGGCCCAGCTCTCCAAGCTCCGCGATATCGGAGTGCGCGTATCCCTGGATGATTTCGGAACCGGCTTCTCCTCACTGGGGAACCTGGATGAAATTCCGGTAAATACACTGAAGATCGACCAGGTCTTTATCCGCAAAAGCAAAATGCATTCCAAAAAGGCTATTATCAGCAATATCATCGCCATCGCCAGCAACCTTAACATGGAGGTAGTTGCCGAGGGTGTCGAAACACCGGAGCAGATTGAGCTGCTGCAGTCACTGGGCTGCCGTGTTATGCAGGGCTTCTACTATGGACGTCCAATGCCGGTTAATGAGCTTGGCCAGTGGTTTATTGAGAATACGGCTACGGCATAGACCGTTTGTGGTTGCGCGGCGATCTGCTTGAAGAGCGGGTTGCCGCGTAATTTTTTTGCTGAAAAGTATGTTTAAGTACATACTCCGCTTGCTATATGCATAGTCTGCTTTTTTTCCTGCGTTAGCGGAAAGCGTGCTGATGATTCACCGGTACTGCGATCCATCCAAATTTAGTTGGATTTTCGTCAGCTAATTCTTCCTTTACTCCCGCTGCCTGCGAATTAGTTGGAAAAGTGTTACTTAATTTTGCCGAAACAGCTCCAGAGCGATAAATGAGCCGAAAAAGATGACCTTTTTCCGTCTAATCACTGTGTAAGCGGGAAAAGATCGGATATAAGTAACAATAATCCAACTAAATATATTAAAGCCTCAGGTTTGCAAAAAGGGAGTGTGGCGGAAGGCGGGAGTGGTGCTTCAAAAAGCGTCAACGTCTGCAGAATCTCCTCTCACATCATCTAAAAGCAACCAAAAAAGCAGCCAAGTCCGTTTTTAGGACTTGCTGCTTTTTTCTATCCCCTCTTTAAAGGGGGATTCTTTATAGATGGACGTTGAGGCGGAAGCGGCCGGAAGTCCAAACATTCCCCGCAGCCGCGGCCTTGCCTCAACCCCCCTCCCGCCAGCATTGAAATTCCCTTTAACAAATCCTATATTTTAAAGTTCTCAACAAGTACCTGCAGCTTCTCCGCAAGCGAAGAAAGGAATGCTGCAGAGGCCTCGACCTCCTCCATAGCAGCCAGCTGCTCCTCGGAGGAGGCGGAGAGCATCTCTGCGCCTTCCGCGGTCTGGTTGGAGACGGAGACAATGCTCTGGATCGCGGCTACGAGATCCTCGGAGATCAGCGCCAGATCACGGACAGTCTCGGAGATCTGCTGGCTCTGGGAGGACATGTCCGAGACAGAGGCTTCAATCTCGGAGAAGGACTTGCCGGCAGCTGTAATCATAGCCTTGCCCTCTGTCATTTCCTCGGTCGAGCGTTGCATCGTCTCTCCGGCCTTGTCCATCTGATTGACTATGAGAGTGACCAGTCCGCCGATCTGGGCGGCTGATTTGGCTGAGCGCTCGGCCAGCTTACGTACGGAGCCGGCTACCACGGCAAAGCCCCGTCCTTCTTCCCCGGCACGTGCTGCTTCAATCGCAGCATTAAGGGACAGAAGATTGGTTTCTTCGGCAATGCTGGCAATCGTGCCGACAATATTCTCAATTTCCTTGGAATGGCTGCCCAGCGTCTCGATAATGCCGGACAAGTCGCTGATGCTGTCGCTGACAATCTGCATCTGTGAGGTGGTGGAGTCCATCGATTCACGCCCGCTGCGCGCTTTGAGGGCATTGCCGGCGGCTGTGTTCATGGCACTGTCGGCATTGCTGGCGATCTCGGTGATGAACCGTGACATTTCCTGCACGGACCGGTAGCTGCCTTCGAGATTGCGCAGCTGGGTATTGGCCCCGTCAGCAAGATCAATGGTCACATTGACGCTGTGTTCTCCCGCACGGTTCGTCTCCTGCGCACTGGCGGACAGCTCCTGTGAAGAAGAGGCAACCAGCATGGAGGTATCATTAACCTGGGTGATGAGATTGCGCAGGCTGGTGGTCATTTCGTTGAAATCCCGGGCCAGTGTACCGATTTCATCCTTGCTTTTGAACAGGATCGGCTCCTGGGTAAGATCGCCCCTGGCAACAGTGTTGACTGAGCCGGAGAGCCGGGTCAGCGGTCTTGTTGTACGGCGGATGAATAGGTATGCGGCAAGAATAGCGATAGCAAGAATAGATGCACCGATGATGAAGGGCTGGAGGATAATATCCTGTGTCCGTTCCTGAACGAGAACGCCGTCGAAATTGATAGCCATAAGGGCAACAACCGGTTTGGTGGGATCATGATCCTGATAGATAGGCCCATATCCAGTCTTGAGCGAGGTACCTTGATAGGTATAAACCTTGGAGTATGTAGAATGCTTCATGGTGGTGATCATATGTTTATCTTCCTCTGCAAAATAAAACGGGTCCCCGGCCTTGTAGCCTCTTTCCTTGAGGTTGGCGTCAGCCGCGAGGATTGTACCGTCGAGGGAGAGGATAAAAGCTTCTTTGAAAATCGGCTTATGGTCATTGATCCAGCCGATACGCTCTTCTATTGCAGCGAGCTTGCTGGTATCTCCTGCAGCAAGTGCCGAAATGTCTGCAGGAACGACGAGTCCGGTTGTTATATTGGCGCAGCCTACCAATTCAATACCCGCAGCTTCATCCAATTGCTTGTACGCGGCACGGTATCCGAAGAACCCGATGGATGATCCGACAAGAAGTAATACGATGAGCATCATCCAAGTTAATTTTGTTGCCAATTTCATTGTTTGCACCACCAGCCCTGACTCTATAAAGTTAAGTGATATTTGTTATCACTGCTACGATTATAGCGCAACAATGTTCGCACAGCATCAGCAGGAAATATAGTATTTTTGTGTCGGAAAATCTCGGTTTTTTACATATTTTCAGCTCAATCTGTTATTAATGCTTGTCAGGCGGAGCAAATCAGCTGTAACGGCTTCAGGGCCGGATAAAAGGGATAGGGAATTACCGGCTTCTGCCGTTATAAGTTGCAGGATTAACTGCCTTTGCAATGACTATAATCATGTCGCAATGATAAAAACATTGTATCCGTGCTGCTGATAATGGTAGTCTTGAAGCAGGACAAACGGAGTGGAGTGAAGAGATGGCGCAAAAAATCGATCCGTTGATAGAAGCCCTGGGATTATCGATGTGGAGAGTTCAGCGTAAAATAACATCGCAGATGTCTTTGCATAAGGAAATCGGCCTTACGGTGCCGCAATTTCATCTGTTGCATATCATTGCCCGTGAGAAAAAATCCCGGGTAATCCAGCTGGCGGACCAGCTCGATGTGAAGTCAAGCGCGGTAACCGTAATGCTGGACCGTCTGGAGCTGCTTGGCCTTACTGCCCGCGTACAGGATGAGAATGACCGCAGAGCCGTAACCGTAACGCTTACCGTAAAAGGGGAGGAGCTGCTCAAGGAAGCGCAGAACCGCTCGCTGGTTCTGCTGACCGAGCATCTGGCGATCCTGAAGCCGGAGGAGCTGGAGCGGTTCGCCGAGTACTACACGATGCTGGAGAAGCAGGAACGTTAGGCGGGTACATGTCGCAGCCGTATCTATTGAAATACAAAACAGCCAGGCTCCACTAAAGGAGTCTGGCTGTTTGTTGTTAACCTCTGCAGTATTATTCTGCCGCAGGCGCTTTATCCGGCAGCTGGGTCACATAGCTGTCCGACAGCTGGCGTAACCGGAGCGCACGGTTGTATTCGTCTTCCGTTCCGGCAGGGTTCTGTCCTCCGGCGGCCAGCCGGTACTGCGTGTTATCCTCGAAGCTGTTGCCGGGAATAAGCAGGGCGGAGCTGGAAATGAAGGAGCCGGTCGGCAAATAGTAACGCTGAGGCAGCAGATTGTAGGTCTGTGCGGTCAGATCCTGGCCGAAGTGAATATTGCCGTCCATCGATACCCCTAACAGGCTCGCTGCTGTAGGCATAATATCTACTTCTCCGCCGACCTGCTCAAGCGTCTGCGGCTCAAGGCTGCCTTCCTCGTGAATAATAAGCGGAATGTTCAGCATGTTGGCGTACTCATACTCATGTCCGTAGATTTCTTCCATCAGCTGCTTGTCATCATGGTCAAGTGAATAAATCGGCAGGCCCATATGGTCTCCGTATACCATGATCAGGCTATCTTCCCATACACCGCTTGCCTTGAGCTCATCAACAAACTGGCCGAAGGCATAGTCAGCATAATTCTGGGAACGGACATAGTCGCCGACAAAGGTGCCTTCATAACGCTCCGGCAGCTTCATCTGGTATTTCTCTTCCGGTATCGTGAACGGGTGATGGGCAGACATTGAAATGACCTGTGCATAGAACGGTTTGCTGTCCTGATCCATTTCTGTCAGCTTGTCGGCAGTTTTGCGGTAGAGCACTTCATCGGACGGGCCGAAGAAGAAGGTATCCTCATCCCCGAAAAACTTATGGTCATAATAGTTCTCGAAGCCGAGCGCCTTGTACAGCTCTCCGCGGTTCCAGAACTCCACATCATTAGTGTGGAAGGTCGCCGTCTGGTAGCCGCTGGCCTGCAGGAGGCGCGGAAGACTCGGGAGCTTTTTATCAACATAAGACATCGTTGCCGCACCCTTCGGCGGAATGTAGAAGGAGGAGTTGACTACGAATTCCGCATCTGAGGTATTTCCCTGGCCGACCATCTGGTAGAAGTTAGGGAAATACAGGCTGTCTTTCATCAGGCTGTTCAGGTTAGGCGTAATTTCCTTGCCGTCAAGGGTAAGCCCCAGCAGAAAGTTCTGGAACGATTCAAGCTGGATGATAATCAGGTTTTTGCCCTTGGCTGCTCCCTCAAACGGGGAGACTGCGGCAGGATCAATGCCTTTTACCTCATTGATGACATCCTGCGTAATTTCGCTGGCCTTGACGAGCTCCGGTTTGTCTTGAGCAAAGATCGCGTAGACCTCATAATTAAGGAGTCCCATTTCCTGCGCCTTCTTGATTTCGTTCATGCTGGCCTTATTAGGCAGGACATTGAACAGGCAGAGACCAAGCGATACAGCGAACAGCAGGCTGTAAGAGAATCTGGATTTGCCGCTGCGGCGGTTGATGTTTTCTTTTTTATAATTGCGGCCCTTCTTGTTGAAGAAGAAATAAATGCCAAAGATGATAATATCGGAAAAGATCAGCAGATAATAAGGGTCCATCAGTGAAAAGACGCTGTTGCGTACTGCGGTAACCTGGTTAACCTGCTCTGCCGCCTGGTAGGTGACAATAACCCCGTAATATTTAAAGTACATAATGGCTGCAAAAAAGATAGCCGTGACAAGCAGATTGACCAGCATATACAGTCCGAGCTTACGTTTTGAGGCAAAGGCCTCAATCAGGCAAAATAAGGCCCAGATAAAGGGGATTTCGGTAATCAGCGTTTTCCAGGACAGCAGATCCCCGAAGATAACACCCCAGGCCAGGAAACTTTTGAGGATGAAAATAAGCGTAAAAAACACGAATGGTTTGACTAACCACCGTTTAATAGTAAGGGATGACACAGCTTCGCCTTCTTTCTGAGAGATGAACCGCCGCTTCCCGGCTGGAAGGATACGGCGCTTGGACAAGAGAATTCCTATATTAATAGACCTTATTATGCAGCGCTGGATGATGAATGTCAAAAAACAGAAATGCCGTATAACCGTTTTTGAATGCGTAAAAAAGGATGGATTGCCGTAAGCCGGATAATATCCTATTCAAATGAGCGTATACGGGCTGAAAATCAGGAAAACAGCGGTTTGCGCCAAAAAGGGCGAGGGAAATGATGGAGGTGGGCTCTACAAATGCATTTTGCGGAAATTTCCATATCAGTAAGGTCATTGGTTGAATATGTATTCAGCAGCGGCAGCCTGGAGCCTGGATTCCGCAGCGGTGCGGCCATGGCCGAGGGGACACGTATTCATCAGCATATACAGAAGCAGTACAAGGAAAGTGACCGCAAGGAGGTCTATCTTAAGACAGAGCTCCGGCATGAGGGACTCCTGTTTATCATTGACGGACGCTGTGACGGTCTGCTGACCGGGGAGGACGGCGTTGTCACGGTAGAAGAAATCAAGTCTACGGGCGAGCTTTTGGAACCGGATTTTGCGGGTAAGGAGGTGCACTGGGCGCAGGCGCTCATGTATGCCTACATCATCTGTCTGGACCGGGAGCTTACGGATATTAGAGTAAAGCTGACCTATGTCCGGCGAGGAGGCAAGGCACAGCAGAGCCTGTACAGGAACGTGACGCTTGCGGAGCTGAGTGTATTTGCTGCAGAGACCGTTGCTGGTTACGCTCCCTATGCAGAGCTGCAGGCCCGTCACGCCGAAAAAAGAGACAGCAGCATCCGGACGCTGGCGTTTCCTTTTCCCGCTTACCGGAGCGGGCAGCGGCATTTTGCGGCGGCGGTGTACAAGTCGGTGGCAGAGGGGGTCAATCTGTTCGCTCAGGCACCGACCGGGATCGGGAAAACGATGTCCACGCTGTTTCCTGCGCTCAAGACATTGGGGGAAGGCAAGGCTGGCGGGCTCTTCTATCTGACAGCAAAGACCGTCAACCGGCTGGCGGCACAGGAGGCGATCGGGATGCTGCTTTCACAGGGGCTTCAGCTGCATGCAGTTACCCTTACAGCTAAAGATAAGGCCTGCTTCCGGGAAGAGGGGCTGTGCAGCAAAGAGAGCTGTCGCTACAGGGAAGGCTATTATGACAGGATCAACGGGGCTGTACTGGACATTCTGGAGCACGAGACGCTGATGACACAGGAGGTTATTGCCCGATACTCCAGGAAGCATGAGGTCTGCCCGTTTGAGTTCTCCCTGGATACGGCGTATGCCTGCGATGCAGTGATCTGCGACTATAACTATATTTATGACCCGCGGATCAGCCTCAAACGCCTGCCTGAGGAGCGGAAGCGGCGGACAGTGCTGCTGGTCGATGAGGCGCATAATCTGGTCGACCGCGGGAGGTCCATGTATTCGGCTGAGCTGACAAAGGCTCCTTTTCTTGCCCTGCAGCGTCAATATAAGGGTGTAAACAAGGCGCTCAGTGCTGCGGCGAAGGCAGTCAATGCCTTTTTTATCGCTTTGCGCAAAACCTGCAGTGAAGACGGAGAGGGGCAATGGAGTACCTATCCCGAGGAGCTGCCCGGCCTGCTTGAAGCCTTTACTCTGGAGGCAGAGGCTGAGCTGCTGTCGCCCGCTGTGCTGGTTCCTGCATACGGGGAGGACGAGGGCGAGGGGCTGCTGGATACCTTTTTTGCCGTTCAAAACATGCTGCGTACATTCAAAACCTATGATGAGCGTTATATCACTTACGCCGAAATCCGGCGGGGCGATGTATACCTGAAGCTGTTCAACCTGGATCCTTCGCATCTGCTGCAGCAGATGGCCAAAAACTTCCGCAGCCAGATTTTCTTCTCGGCGACCCTTACGCCGCTCTCTTATTACAGGGATATGACCGGAGCCGGGGAGGAGGATTATAGCCTTACTGTGCCCTCGCCATTCCATAAAGAGCAGTGGGAGGTATCGGTGCTTCCGGTGTCCACCAGATACCGGGAACGGGAGGCCTCACTGCGTCCGCTTTGTGATGCCCTGAAGGGGATGACAGGACGCAAGGGCAATTATCTGGTCTTCTTTCCGTCGTATGCTTATCTGCAGAGTGTCTATGAGCTGTTCACCGAAAAATATCCTGAGGTGCCTACGCTGGTGCAGAGCACCGGGATGAGCGAGCCGGAGCGGGAGGGCTTTCTGGCCTCCTTCCGTCCGGATAATCCGCAGACCCTGCTCGGCTTCGCCGTGCTGGGCGGGATTTTCTCGGAGGGGGTGGATCTGCCCGGTGACCGCCTGAACGGCGTAATGGTTGTAGGTGTCGGACTGCCGCAGGTCGGGCTTGAGCGCAATCTGCTGCGCAGCTATTTCCAGTCCGCAGGCAAGAACGGTTTCGATTACGCCTATGTTTATCCCGGCATGTGCAAGGTGCTGCAGGCGGGCGGCCGGCTGATCCGCAGCGAGAGCGACAACGGGGTCATTATCCTTGCCGACGACCGTTTTCTCCAGCAGCCCTACCGCCAGCTGCTCCCGGATGAGTGGCAGGACTACCTTCTCATCACGTAAGCGCTTATAATAATTAATAATTATAGAAACACACCTATAATAGACTGTTCCTTTTTGGCGGAAGTAAGGCGGAATAAAAATCGGCTATAGAGCCGGGCTTTTGAAATACAACTGAATTGGCGGCAGAAACGGAGGGGAAGTTTGGAACTGGAGGAGCGGAGCGTCCGCCTTTATGTTTTGGATTTCAACTGCAGACAGCAGTTTTAAAATCAGGAAATCCAAACATAACAGCGGCCGGAAGTCCAGACATTCCCTGTAGTTTCAGCTCTAGCCTATTCAATGGTTTTCTCAGCCCGCTATATAGCACCCACGGGAGGATAAAGATGACACTAAACATAGGAATTGTAGGCACCGGCTGGTTCTCCAAGGTTCATGCGGATTTGCTGGCGGGGATGGAGGATGTGAACCTGGCGGCCGTCTGCGGCAGCAGCAAGGCCAAAGGGGAAGAGATGGCCCGGCCGTACGGCGCTGAGGGCTATGGTGAAGTTACCGATATGCTCGATGCCCACAAGCTGGATGCGGTCTATATCTGTGTGCCGCCGCAATCGCACGGGGCCATTGAACGGGCGCTGATCAAGCGGGAGATTCCATTCTTCATCGAGAAGCCGCTCGGATCAAGCACAGAAATTCCGGCCAGCCTGCTGCAGGATATTAAAGAAAAGAACCTGCTGACCTCGGTCGGCTACCATTTCCGTTATCAGGAGAACATTCAGCGGCTGAAGGCTGCGCTTGCGGGGGATAAGGTCGGGATGATTGTCGGCCAGTGGATGGGCGGTATGCCGGGCGTAGCCTGGTGGCGCAATCAGGAGCAGTCCGGCGGACAGTTTACCGAGCAGACGACCCACATCGTTGACCTGCTGCGTTATCTGGCCGGAGAGGTGACTGAGGTATACGGGCTGTTCGGCAACCGGATTATGCATGAGAAGCATGACGGAGTGACTGTAGCCGATGTCGGAACGGTCTCACTGAAGCTTGCCAGCGGAGTGATTGCGAATATCTCCAATACCTGCGTGCTGCCGGACGGCGTAGGCTGCAGCGGCATCAGCTTCTATAATGACAACGGGCTGCTGGACTGGAATCCGGAGCGTCTGCTGGAATCACGCGGCGGAAGCAGTGAGGAATACGTCAACACAGGCAATCCTTATCTCACGGAGAGTGAAGCGTTCCTGCATGCCGTGCGGACCGGGGACCGTTCCCGGATTCTCAGCGATTACGAGGATGGCTACAAGACCCTTAAGGTGACCTGTGCAGCCTTTGAATCGGCGCAGAGCGGCTTGCCGGTTAAGCTGTAAGCACACACAAGTGTAAGCACACAAAAGAAAAAGGCCGGCAGTTCCCAAGGTAAGGGATTGCCGGCCTTTGGCCCAAGCAGGGTCGGCCTAGTGGAGGAAAACAGTGAGCAGCGCCGGCGCAAGGCCGATAGAGAACAGCGCAGCCAGTATCATGGAGATGCTTGAGATGGTGCCGGTCAGCGAGCTCAGCTCGAAGGCCTTGGAGGTGCCGGTACCGTGCGCCGCGGTTCCCAGCGATACACCGCGCGCAATTTCATTGTCAATGCGGAAGAGGCGCAGGACAGAAGGTCCCATCATTGTTCCCAGCACACCGGTCAGGATTACGAAGACAGCCGTGATGCTGGGAACGCCGCCGATGCTCTGGGAGATGCTCATGGCGATCGGAGTCGTTACCGACCGGGGCACAAGACTGGTAGCCAGCTCTCCGCTTAAATGCAGCCATTTGGCCAGCAGCATCGAGGAGAGCACCGCAATAACCGTTCCTGACAGCACGCCTGCCGCAATTTCGGCGGCGTGCTTTTTGAGCACCTTGAAGTTTTTATGGAGTGGGATTGCAAAGGCGATGGTTGCCGGCTGCAGCAGATCCGTCAGCCATTTGCCTCCCGCATTGTAGGATTCATACGGAATACCTGTCACTAGCAGTACGCCGATAATAATCAGCGGAGTAAGGATGAGCGGAGAAAAATACATTTTGCCGCTGGAAGCATAGACCCGTTTGGCCAGCAGATAGACCGTGAGCGTCAGTCCTAACAGAACCATTCCAGTGATCATGAGCCTCTACGCTCCTTTACTTTATAGATAGCACCTGTGAGCAGGCCTGAACCTGCCATTACGGCAAAGGTGCCGACCAGCACGACCGCCAGCACCTGAAGACCGTTCACCTCAAGCAGACTGGTATATTTCATCACTCCGACAGCGGAAGGAATAAAGAACAGCAGCAGCTCGGCAAGCAGCCATGAGGCACCGACCTCAACCCAGCTCAGGCGGACCGCTCCGGCCTCCAGCAGCAGAAATAATATAAGCATGCCGATGATGCTTCCCGGAATAGGCAGATGCAGCAGCGGCGTAAACGTATTAATCAGCATAGAGAAGATGGTAAGTCCGGCAACCTGCAGCAAGCCTGTAGCTAACTTTTTCATAAGGCTTCGCCCCTTTCATTGTATTGAAAGTTTACAACAATTACTTTCATAGGTAAAATGAATAGATTGAATAAATGACATTCCTTTTGTCTATGAATGAGGTGGAGAGTTTGGATATCAGACAATTGCAGTATTTTGTGCAGGCGGCACGGCTGAACAGCTTTACCAGAGCTGCTGAATCGCTGTTCATTACCCAGCCGACGATCAGCAAGATGATCCGCAATCTCGAAGAGGAGCTTGATGCCGACCTGTTCTACCGCGAAGGCAAAAGCATCAGGCTGACCGATGCGGGTGAGATCCTGCTGGCTAAGGCACAGAACATTGTCGAATCCTTCGCCAATCTGTCCAGCGAGCTGGACGGACTGCGCAAGCTCCAGCGCGGACATATCCGGATCGGCCTGCCGCCGATGGTGGGAGCGAGCTTTTTTCCGGCGGTTATCGGGGAGTTCCACCGGCGTTATCCTGATGTGACGATCCGGCTGCATGAGGACGGGGCCAAGAAGGTTGCCGATGATGTAGAGGCGGGACTGCTGGACATCGGGGCGGTTGTGCTGCCGGCGGATACAGCCAAGTTCCACTGCTTTACCTTTGTTGAAGAGAAGCTGGAGCTGCTTGTGCCGTCCGGGCACCGTCTGGCTGCTGCACAAAGCGTGGCCCTTCGGGAGCTGGAAGCAGAGGAGTTCGTGCTGTTCCGCGAGGATTTTGCCCTGCATGACCGGATCATAACCGAGTGTGTAAAAGCGGGATTTCAGCCAAACGTCGTCTATGAGAGCTCGCAGTGGGACCTGATCAGCCGGATGGTTGAGGCCGGAATGGGCATTGCACTGCTGCCGGAGACGATCTGCCGGGACATCGACCGCACGCGGACCTCTGTAATCTCCCTCTCTGACCCGGTGATTCCGTGGCAGCTGGGTATGATCTGGCGCAGAGACCGTTATTTGTCGTTTGCTGCGCGGGAATGGATCGCTTTTGCCATGAAGGTTCTCGGAGAGCTCTATCTTCCGCCGGATAAAAGTGATAAAATGAAATAAATGTAAATCTAGCTATGATATATCCGACATTTTTTTCTTTTTTTTCAAAATATGTTTTTTGGCATCATGCCTTATGATAGGAAAGAAGTTGATAGAGGGCAGGTGACTGATTATGAAGTATTACCACAGTTCCCATGAAGATCGAAGCGATTACCGAGAAGATGAGTTGTTTTTAACTATAGAGAGCCTAAGAAGTGAGCTGCTGGAGGTGGCGCAGGAACGCAGCCTCAGCGATCATACGGTGGTTGAGCTGAGCCAGCGTCTGGACGGCTATATTGTAATGGCCCAGAACAAAATGATGGAGAGCCTGAGAAGCCGTCAGACTGAGCCCGCACCCTACGGAGCCCTCACCAAAAGCAAACGGGTAAGAAGCAAGTCAGCACTGCAGCAATAATAGAACCGGCCGGCGTTCACATTGACCTGGTGCATCACCTGAGGTCCCGCATACAGCGGGGCCCTTTTGTTGTGCTTTCAATAATCAATACCTATAATGGAATTAACAAGAAGATTAATGACGGTTTACAAAAGGAGGGTGCCGGGTGGAGAACAATCTGATAACATTACGGTCTGCAATTGAGGAAAATCTGTCCCGCTGCGGGCACAACCTCGCTTCGTTTGCCAAGGTTTCGGGGCTCAACCGCGGCAGCCTGAGCGCTATTCTCCACGGTAATCCTCCTAAGCCGGTGTCTCTGGGGCAGCTGGACGCGTTAACCGCGGCCTTCGGCTATCCGGAAGGCTGGTTCTATCCGCTGTATATAGATGAATGCTTCAGTGAGGAACGAATCTCGCGGCGCAGGGTGGAGCCCTTTCTGATCCGCTGTGCGGCCGCCGGCCGCCAGCAGTGTGTGGACGATGTTATAAACCGGATTATGGAATATCCAAAGCCGCTGGACGTCATCTATTCGGTAGCAGAGAAATTGTTCGCCGGCGGGCTGATTCAGGAATCCAGGGCATTCTACAAAATCATCGTGGAGCATGAGCAGGACAGCTACTCTGAAAGAATGGCGGTCAGCCAATACCGGATTTTCAAGGCGCTGGGGATCATTGCAGATATGGAGGAAATGCTGCGCGCAATTATCGCCTTCGAGCCGTTCCGAGGACGGCTGCCTGAGCATCTGCAGCTTGAAGGGCTGCTTAAGCTGGCCAATGTCTGCTTTTCCCTGCACAGATGGGGCGATATGGAGAAATACAGCGATGAGCTTAGGATTCTATCAACCGGAATATACCGGGAGCAGCTGAGAAAAAAAACCGGCAGGCGCGCTGAAGAGCTTCAGCTGCTGCGGCCGCTAGTGCTGTATTATGCCCAGGGGCATCTTATGAAGGCTACCTCGCTCACTAAGCAGGGCAGGTATGAGGAGGCTATAGCCTTTACCGATCTGTATGCCGACCTCGGCTGGTTTGAAATGCTGGATGAGGAGGGGCTACGACTGGTTGATGCCTTCAAATCATATGCAACCGGCAACCGGTATACACTGGAGCTGCTTAAGGGAAATATAGATGTCCTGCCGGAGTATACCGCTTATCTGGCTGAGCATCCATCTGAGGTGCTGGCCGGCCTGGTCAGTATTCTGGAGGCTGCCAACCGTTTCGGCTTCTCTGCTGATCATGTGCTGGAGCGGTTTTCCAGGGAGATGGCCGGCTTTGACCAATTCAAGGATTATATTAATATTGAACGAATTTACCGGCTCGGCTATCAGCTGGCTGCCTATTATCTGGAACGCGGGCAGTTTCAGCCGGGTGTTACTTACATTCTGCAGTGCCTCAAGACAGCTGTCCAGCTGAACAGCGCCAGGGATATGATCGAATGCGTAGCCTTGTTCGAGGCGAACCGCGGAGAGGCATCCGGGCAGCAGCTGACAATGTATAATGAGCTCATTAGAAGCTTGGGGAAAAAACAGGAGCCTGTTGAAGCAGAGCGTCCGCTCTCCGGCATTGCCGTACGTTCCTTGTGACACGGCAATACAGATTATTTATCAGACTCCTCTGCCATACCGGGCAGGGGAGTTTTTGTGTCGCAGCTGCACAGAGCTGTTCGCAGTTCTGTAATACTTGTAAGCGGATTTGGGAATTGACAAAGGAGTAGGCGAAAAATATAATTAGGTAGCCTAATTAATATTGTATTTAATTATTAGTAAGCCTAACTAAAATGAGGAGGCGGAAACCATTGGGGTAAACAACGAAAATCCAGTCGCACAACGGCTGTTTATGGCCCTGCGGCAGCTGCGCAAAGCACATGTGCATCAGACGGTAGACGGCCATAAGCCGAGTGAACTGACTTTATTGATATGCCTCGCCAGGAAATCACGCTCTCCGGAGGAGGGGCTTAAGGTTTCCGAAATCAGCAGGCTCCTGGAAATCACGCCTCCTACGGTTACTCAGCTGATTAATAGCCTCGAGGCCAAAGACATGGTAGAGCGCCAGCCGGATCCTTCTGACCGCAGAGTAGTGCGTATCCGGCTGACGGAGCAGGGCAGGGTTGTGACCAGAAAAGCGCGGAGTCATATGGACGCTTCACTGGGTAAGCTGGTGGAATATTTGGGTGAAGAAGAGAGCAACCTTCTAGCAGACCTGCTGATGAAGGTACAGACATTCATCGAAGAGAATCCGCGGCCGGATTTGGACCTGTTACAAATGAACGGAGATGAGAAGATTGATTAAATTGTTAAAGGGACTGAGACCCTTTCGGTGGGGCGTAGCAGCGGTACTGATTCTGGTCTTTCTGCAATCCATGGGTGACCTGTACCTTCCAACCCTGATGTCTGACATTGTGGATAAGGGGATTGTGGAGGGAGACCGCTCCTATATCTGGAGAATCGGCGGTTACATGCTGCTGGTTGCCGGCGGCGGTGCGCTGTGTTCGGTAATTGCCAGTTATCTGTCGGCCAAGGTGGCTGCAGGCTTCGGCAGAAATACCCGTTCACGGATGTTTGAGCATGTGGAGAATTTTACACTGCATGAGTTTGATAAGCTGGGTACTGCCTCACTGATTACCCGCACTACTAACGATATTACACAGGTTCAGACTGTATTGACTATGATGCTGCGCATGATGGTCGGCGCTCCGATGATGATGATCGGGGGGATTATTATGGCGGTATCCGAGGATGCCAAGCTGTCCCTGATCTTTGTCATTGTCATTCCGGTGCTTGTTGGAGCGATTTTCCTGATCGGAATGAAGGGCCTGCCGCTGTTCAAAGCGATCCAGGTGAAGCTGGACAACCTGAACCGGGTGCTGCGTGAGCATCTGACCGGTATCCGGGTTATCCGTTCCTTTAACCGGATTGAGCATGAGAACAGACGCTTTACTGCAGCCAATAAGGATCTCACGGATACAGCGATTAAGGTTAACAAAATCATGGCCGGCCTGATGCCTATCATGATGCTGGTGATGAATTTCTCGATGATTGGTATTCTGTATTACGGCGGTATCCGGATCGGTGACGGCGACCTGCAGGTCGGCTCACTGATGGCCTTTATCCAATATGCAATGCAGATTATGTTCTCCCTGATTATGGTTTCCATGATGTTTGTACTGATTCCCCGGGCCTCCGCCTCGGCACTGCGGATCAATGAGGTGCTTGACATGAAGCCGGAAATTATTGATCCGACAGCCGGAGACCTTCTGGCTACGTCAGATGCCACCAAGCTGGATGGGCGCGACGGCCTGCGCGGCTATGTAGAGTTCGACAACGTCTCCTTCTCTTATCCGGGAGCGGAGCAGCCGGCGCTGTCCGGCATCAGCTTCAGCGCCCGGCCGGGTGAGATTACTGCTATTATCGGCGGTACCGGCTCAGGTAAATCCACGCTGCTCAGCATGATCCCGCGGTTCTATGATGTTATTGAAGGGGCTGTACGTGTAGACGGCGTGGATGTCCGTGAGATGACGCAGGAGGATCTGCGCAGCAAGATCGGCTATATTCCGCAAAAGGCTGTACTGTTCACCGGAACGATTAATGAGAATATCCGTTACGGAAAAGACGATGCAACCGATGAAGAGATCCTTCATGCAGCCAAGGTGGCCCAGGCTTATGATTTCGTATCGGCGATGCAGGAAGGCTTCGGCTCGCAGATTGCCCAGGGCGGCAGCAATGTCTCCGGCGGCCAGAAGCAGCGGCTGTCGATTGCCCGGGCTCTGGTCCGCAAGCCGGAAGTATACCTGTTCGATGACAGCTTCTCCGCACTTGACTTCAAGACAGATGCCAAGCTGCGCGCTGCCCTGAAGGAGGAGACCACGGAATCGACCGTACTGATCGTTGCACAGCGGGTCAGCACCGTTATGGACGCTGACCGGATTATTGTGCTGGATGAAGGCCGGGTGGCAGGCATCGGCAATCACCGCGAGCTGATGGAGAATAGCGAAGTGTACCGCGAGATTGTATCCTCGCAGTTGTCAGAGGAGGAAATAGCATGAGTGAAAGAAATCAGCAAGTGAAGCCTCCGGCGCGGCGCGGCGGCGGCTTCGGCCCTGGACACGGCGGCCCCGGCATGGGGATGCCTCCGGAGAAGGCCAAGGATTTCAAGGGCACGCTCCGCCGGCTGATCACGTACCTGCGTCCGCGCCAGGTGCAGCTGCTCATCGTCTTAATTACGGCTATAGCCAGTACCGTATTCAGCATCTTCAGCCCGAAGGTAATGGGGAAGGCGACCACCAAGCTGTTCGAGGGCGCCTACGGAATGCTGACGGGTGTGCCGGGTGCAGCCATTGATTTTGGTTATGTGAATAATATTCTGCTTATCCTCGGCGGATTGTACCTGTTCAGCTCTGTATTCAGCTACGTACAGCAGTATGTAATGGCCGGAGTAGCGCAAAAGGTTGTCTTTGATATGCGGGAGCAGGTTAACAGCAAGCTGGAGCGGCTGCCGCTTAAATATTTTGATTCGCGTACCCACGGGGAAATCCTCAGCCGGGCAACGAATGATGTGGATAACATCAGTACAACGCTCCAGCAGAGCTTGACGCAGCTGATCACGTCCATCGTGACGATTATCGGGGTTATCATCATGATGCTGACGATCAGCCCATGGCTGACCCTGATTACAATCATCACTCTGCCGCTGAGCTTCGTGGTTATTATGGCGATCACAAAGCGTTCCCAGGGGTACTTCATCGGCCAGCAGAAATCACTGGGCCAGCTGAACGGCCATGTTGAGGAAATGTATACCGGACACCGGATCGTCAAGGCTTTCGGCCGTGAGCAGCAGTCGCTCAGCGATTTCAACAAAATCAACGATGATCTGTACAACTCCGGCTGGCGTTCGCAGTTCATGTCCGGGATGATCATGCCGCTGATGATGTTCATCGGTAACCTTGGCTACGTGCTTGTCTGTGTAGTCGGCGGAATTTTTGTAACCCGCAAGGCAATTGAAGTAGGTGATATCCAGGCCTTTATCCAATATTCGCGCCAGTTCACAATGCCGATTACCCAGACAGCAAATATAGCCAACATCATTCAGTCGACGATTGCTTCAGCTGAGCGTGTCTTTGAGCTGCTCGACGAAGAGGAGGAAGTTCCCGAAACCGCAGTATCGCGTGCTAAGCCTGCCGCCGGCGCTGAAGAGGGTGCTGTTGAATTCCGTCATGTGAAGTTCGGCTACAAGCCGGATGCGATCCTGATTGAAGACATGAATATCAGCGTCGAGCCGGGACAGACGATTGCGATTGTCGGACCGACCGGCGCCGGTAAAACGACGCTGATTAACCTGCTGATGCGGTTCTATGAAATCAGCGGCGGCGAGATCGTCATTGACGGTGTGAACATAACCGAGATGAAGCGCAGCGAGCTGCGCAGCAAATTCGGGATGGTCCTGCAGGATACCTGGCTGTTCAACGGCACGATCCGTGATAATATCGCATACGGCAGAGAAGGTGCTACGGAGGCTGATGTCGTACGCGCAGCCAAGGCAGCTCATGCCGACCACTTCATCCGTACGCTGCCGCTTGGCTATGATACGATCCTGAATGAGGAGGCGTCGAATATTTCCCAGGGACAGAAGCAGCTGCTGACCATTGCCCGGGCCATTCTGGCTGATCCGTCCATTCTGATTCTGGATGAAGCGACCAGCAGCGTCGATACACGGACTGAAGTGCAGATCCAGAAGGCGATGAAGACGCTGATGACCGGCAGAACGAGCTTCGTGATTGCCCACCGGCTGTCGACGATCCGCGATGCCGATCTCATTCTGGTCATGAACCAGGGCAGTGTAATTGAAAAAGGCACTCACGTCGAGCTGCTGGAGCAGGGCGGCTTCTATGCCGACCTCTATAACAGCCAGTTCTCCGGCGATGACCTGCCTGATGCAGGCTAAATTACGCCTTATATAACTCTTTACCGGCACCGCTCCCCCATTTGTGGGGAGCGGTGTTTTTATTTGGCGGAGAGTGGCAAAGCTGAAGTTGAAATTCCATTTTCAAAAAAAGGATTTGCTTAAAATTTTCAGGGTATATATGATAAGGATGATAAAATGACCCGCGGCTCATTTTTAGGGGTGAAGCGGGCAAAGAAAGGATGAACAAGGATGTCGGGCTACGGGAAATGGGTGGCGGGACGCAAGACCAAATGGATCACTTTGCTGATCTGGATTGTGCTGGTAGGAGTGCTTACACTGCTATGGCCTTCCGTTAATTCACAGGTGGTGAACAATGCACAGAATCTGCCGGAGTCCTCGCAGTCGGTCCAGGCGGCGGCTGTTGCGGATCAGGAATTCCCGGGCGGCAGCGGTGTGCCTGCACTGCTGGTGTGGCACCGCGACGGGGGATTGTCCGAGGAGGATTTAGTACATATTATTGCCCTGTACGGCAAGCTGGAGCAGGAGCCGCTGCCCCATCAGAATTTTGTGCCTCCGCTGGGCCAGCTGCCTCCGCAGGCGCTGCAGGCTTCATTGTCGGAGGACCGCAGCACACTGGTTACTCCGGTGCTGTTCGACAAGTCAGCGGATAGTGATAAGCTGGGGGAAGGTATTACCGAGCTGAAGACGCTGGTCCGTGAGGAGACAGGCAGTGACCCGGCTGCAGCAGGTGTGGACAGCGGCGAACTGAGCCTGCGCGTATCCGGTCCGGTCGGGATTTCGATTGATGCGACAGGCTTGTTTGAGGATGCCGACGTGTCCTTGCTGATTGCAACCGTAATTCTGGTGCTCGTATTCCTGCTGCTGATCTACCGTTCGCCGATTCTGGCGCTGATTCCGCTGGTGGCTGTAGGCTTTGCTTACGGGGTAACAAGCCCGCTGCTCGGTTTGATGGCCCGGGAGGGCTGGATCACTGTAGATTCACAGGCGATCTCCATAATGACCGTGCTGCTGTTCGGTGCAGGAACCGATTATTGTCTGTTCCTGATTTCAAGATTCCGTCAGATGCTCAAGGTAGAGGAGAACAAAGGGCGGGCTCTGCTGAGCTCGATCAGCCACTCCTCCGGAGCGATTGCCATGAGCGGCTTTACCGTTGTGATGGCGCTGTTCGCCCTGCTGCTGGCCAAATACGGGGCGTATCACCGGTTCGCTATTCCGTTCAGCGTATCCATTCTGATTATGGGTATTGCCAGCCTGACGCTGGTGCCGGCGCTGCTGGCCATCTTCGGGCGGATGTCGTTCTTCCCGTTTGTGCCCCGTACCCCGCAGATGGAGGAGGAGCGGGCCAGAGCCAAGGGTAAGCCGGCTCCGAAGCCGAAGCCGCACAAGACCGGTCGCAAAGGAATTGGCGGCCTGGTGGTTTCCCGCCCCTGGACGATTGTAGCTGTAACGATTATCGGCCTGGGAATATTGGCTTCCTTCTCCACGAATGTTAAGTTTACGTATGATCTTCTCTCTTCCTTCCCTGAGGATATGGAATCCCGGCAAG
The DNA here is from genome assembly GCF_000758625.1 of Paenibacillus sp. FSL R7-0273. Taxonomy (NCBI): domain Bacteria; kingdom Bacillati; phylum Bacillota; class Bacilli; order Caryophanales; family Paenibacillaceae; genus Paenibacillus; species Paenibacillus sp. FSL R7-0273. The sequence continues at coordinate 6,919,461 of NZ_CP009283.1, read as the reverse complement.
GCTTTGATCTGATCGGCACGCAGTTCTCACCCGGAGAGCTGGCTCCGGCCAAGCTGATGATTGATACGAAGGGTCAGGTGAGCGGAGAGGATTTCAAAGTCATTCTCGGCGGACTGTCCTATGTCGATACCGTATCCGATCCGCAGCAGGGGGCCGTTAATCCGCAGATTATCGGCTTCGATCTGGAATTCAAGGATAATCCTTATTCCCTGGAGGCGATGAGCCATATTCCGGCCCTGCTGAATACAGTGGAGCAGGCGCTGGTAGAATCGGGCTTTGAAGAAGCGCAGGCCCAGGACAGCGTGTGGGTCAGCGGACAGACAGCCACCCAGTACGATACAAAAGTGCTGGGCGAGCGTGATACAGACCTCATTATCCCGGTCGTTATCGGCTTGATTACCCTGCTGCTGCTGGCCTACCTGCGCTCGGTGACGGCAACCGTCTATCTGGTGGGCACTGTTATTCTTTCGTTCTTCTCTGCACTCGGCCTGGGCTGGATTATTATTCATTATGTGCTGGGTGCAGATGCGATCCAGGGGGCTATTCCGCTGTATTCGTTCGTCTTCCTGGTTGCGCTGGGCGAGGATTATAACATCTTCATGATCTCAAGCATCTGGAAAAAGCGTAAGGTGATGCCGCTGAAGCAGGCGATTGCCGAAGGGGTGAATGAGACCAGCTCGGTCATCACCTCCGCGGGGCTGATTCTGGCTGGCACCTTCGCCGTGCTGGCCAGTCTGCCGATTCAGGTGCTGGTGCAGTTCGGTATCATCACTGCAATCGGGGTGCTGCTCGACACCTTCATCGTCCGGCCGTTTCTGGTACCGGCGATCACGATGCTCTGCGGCCGCTGGGCGTTCTGGCCCGGCAAGCATGAAGAGCCGCGTCCGGAAAAAGGCGTGCAATAATCCGGCAGATGCCTAACCAGGCAGACTGTCCGCCAAACTAAAAGACAGGGATGCCCCGGCCATAACGGCCTGAGGGCATCCCTGTCTTTGTATATGCGGCCTTATCAGGCCTCTGCTTCAAGCTTGGTCAGCGGTACGGTAGCCGGCCCTTCCAGCACATCACCTTCATAGGAGAACCGGGAGCCGTGGCAAGGACAGTCCCAGGAGCGTTCCGCGTTGTTCCACTCGCATTCACAGCCCATATGGGTACAGGTGCGGTCCACCAGATGCAGCTTGCCCTCAGGATCGCGGTAGGCGCCGGCCCGCTTGCCGTCATGGAAAACAACAGCCCCTTCATCGGCTCCGAGCTCACTTGTCTTCTTGCGGACAATCTCCACCTTACCGGCCACCAGCTCCTTGGCGACATTGGCGTTCTGTACAATGAAGTTCTTAATCGACGGGCGCGCCTTGAAACGGGACGGATCATACAGCCCGCTGTAGCGGTTCGCACGGCCCATAATCTGGTCTGTGATGATCTGTGCCGCCAGCGTGCCGTTCGTCATGCCCCATTTCCCGTAGCCGGTAGCGATATAAATCTCTTCATCCTCATCAGGCTTGCCGATATAAGGAACCTTGTCCAGCGTGATAAGATCCTGGGTCGACCAGCGGTACGGAATCTGCCTGCTTCCCAGCAGCCCGCCCGCGAACAGCTCCAGATTCTCGTAATGCCCGAACGTACAGATGCCTTGTCCGGTCTTATGATTCTCTCCGCCTACGATGACAAGGCTTTGCCCGTTCCATTCCACGGCACGCAGCGAGCGGGTAGGCTCTCCTGCACTCAGATACATTCCGCCGGCAAAATCCGTTTCCGGCTGGACCGCAAGACAATAGGAGCGCTCCGCATGCAGGCGTGAGAAATACAGCCCGCCGCCGTCATAGAACGGGAAATGAGAGGCGGAAACCGCATGCCGGCAGCGGATTTGATGTTCACTGCCTTCGGTGTACAGTGTAATCCGGTCTCCCTTGTCCACCTTTTCGCCGATCATGGTGTGCTCGTAGACCACACCGCCCTTATCCAGCACGAACTGCAGCATTCCCTTCAGATAATGCAGGGGATGAAAGCGGGCCTGCTCCGGCAGCCGGATGGCTCCGGCTACCATCAGGGGCAGCGGAATATGCTCCAGCCATTCTCCCGGTATCCCAAGCTTCTGATAGGCTTCGAACTCCTGCTCCAGCTGCTTCAGCGTCTTCTCATCGTCTTTGTCCGCATACAGGTAGGCATCCTCAGGATGCATGCCGCAGGAAAGCTCAAGCTCTTCGGCTGTGCGGATCATCCACTTCATCGCCTCGCTGTTCGACTGGTAGTAGGCCCAGGCCTGCTCCTCCCCGAAATTCTTCACCAGATCAGCATAGATCATCCCGTGCTGGGCCGTGATTTTGGCGCTGGTAAATCCGGTCGTTCCGCCAAGCACTTCACCGGCTTCCAGCAGGGTAACCTTATAGCCTTCCTTGCTAAGCAGATAAGCTGCTGTAATTCCGGTAATCCCCGCCCCCACAATGGCTACATCTGTAACATGATCTTCCGCAAGCCTCGGAAAAGCAGGCAGCTCCGTGGTGCCTCTCCACAGGGATTCCGGAAATTGGGGAAGACCATGTGAACCGTTATTCCGTGTCTGATTATCTGTACTCATCCTATGATCCCTCCATGTACAAGATTCATTTCATTTATTACCACACTCCCGCCAAAAGAAACCTGTACAGGCCCATGTGCATGAAAGAAGGAGCAATGTGTCAAAATAAGGTACTACTTCCGGAGAAATCCGGCTTGGGGAGGGATGAATGATGGCGGAACAGCAGAAAGCGGAGGAGATCTCCCTGCAGTGGATTAAGGGACAGCTGGAAAACTTCGCCGATCTGGAGGACAGGCTGCTGACAGCACCGGCGGGAACAGGAAGGCTGCTGTATGTCAAAAGCATCACCGATCCGCAGATCATTAACCGCAGCATAATCGCACCCTTTTACGAAATGAATGATCCGGCGGCCTATGCCGAATATCTGGCACACTATCCTGGCAGCGAGGCCGTAGATGAGGGCAAACAGGTGCTGGACCTGATGCTCGGCGGCTATGCCTGCGTGGAGGTGGAGCGGCGGCTGATTTACTTTGATGCCCTGAAGGCCGAGACCAGCAGTGTCAGTGAGACGGTAACGGAGAGCATTACCCAAGGACCCTCAGATGCGCTTACAGAGAATCTGGCCGTGAATCTGAATCTCATCCGCAGGCGCTACCAGTCAGCGGAGCTGAAGATGGAATCGATGCTGATCGGCAACATTTCCAGAACCAAGACAGCCATCCTGTACGATGACAGCCGGGTGAATCATCAGGTCCTGGATGAGCTGCGGGAGAGGCTGGGTACACTGCGGATAGATATTCTGCAGGCATCGGGCGAGCTGGAAAAATACATCAGCAGCGATAAAATACGCATTTTTCCAAAAACGATTGTAACGGAGCGGCCTGACCGTGTGGTTTTTAATCTGGCAGAGGGCAAAATTGCCATCCTGCTGGATACAACCGGCTTTGCGATTATTCTGCCGGTTATCTTCAATGATTTCTTTGTAGCAATGGATGACAAAATTCAGCTCCCCTTCGTCGGCCGGTTCCTGAAGCTCCTGCGCATTATGGGTGTAGCGATGACGCTGTGGCTGCCTGCGCTCTATGTGGCCTTCACTTCCTATAATCCGGAGATTATAAGGGTGCAGATTGCACTGCTGATTGCCGGAAGCCGGGCGACTGTGCCTTATCCTTCCTTTGTGGAAGTGCTTATCATGCTGATCATGATGGAATTTCTGACGGAGGCGAGCCTGCGGCTGCCGCGGGCAATCGGGCCGACGGCGACGACGGTCGGAGGTCTGATTCTGGGCCAGGCGGCAACGGCGGCGGGACTGGTCGGCAATATTATGATTATCCTGGTTTCGGTGGTCGCCATTTCTAATTTCATGATCCCCTTGAATATGATGAGCTTTTCGATCCGTGTCCTTAAATACCTGTTTGTGATGGCAGCCGCCGCAGTTGGGCTGGTTGGTGTCGTGGTGTGCCTGGTCGGGTTCACCATGTATCTGTGCAGCCAGCGCAGCTTCGGCCAGCCTTATTTCAAAATGTTCGTTCTGGACAGCCTGGGAGCTTCTCAGGGCAGTCAGAAGGGCGGCGGAAGCTGATGAATCAGAGCCGTTACGTGTATTGGCTTTTTTTGATGAACAGCCTGCTGAACATTCTGAACTTCGTCCCGCGGGAGCTGCTGGATGCCCGGTTCAAGGGGGCGCAGACCTCGATCCTTGTTGCAGCCGTTCTCGGGACCCTCTTTCTGTCTGCCTTTACCATCCTGATCGCAAAATTTCCGGGCAAAACCATTCAGGATATTCTCGAAACGGCCCTGCCTAAATGGCTGATTGTCCCGCTGATCCTAATGTTTGCTTCGCTCTGGTGTATTGCCGGGCTGATTACGATCCTGTCCTTTGTGGACATTACACTGCGCTTTGTCAGTCCGGATACCGGCCCGCTTCTCGTCATTCTGAGCTTTCTTATTCTGGTCTGCTTCTGTGCGCGTATGGACTCCTTATCCATTTTGTACGGGATGGAAATGATGCTGGCGATTATCCTGCCGCTTATTCTGTACGCCATTATCAAAGCGCTGGTCAATCCCGATTTCAGCTGGGATTCGGTGCAGCAGATTGTGACCTATTCAGCCCATGCGCCGGATATCAAAAGCATTGCCGCCGCCACCTTTTCCTTTAGCGGGTATTTCAATCTCGCCATTTTCAACCGGGTGCTGCCCAAGCTGAAAATGAAGCATAGCTGGGTTTTTGCGGTTAACGGGCTGGCTGTACTGCTGCTGACCTTTTATGTGCCCATCGGCTATTTCGGAACCATCGGTGTGGAGAGGCATGTCTATACCTGGTTTTCTACAGCAGACAGTATCCGGATCGACACCTTTTTAATAGAACGGATGCTGTTTGTTTTTTATTTTGCCTATTTAACGCTGTCCCTGGTCAGCGTAACGGTTCACTGGCATGTCGGCAAGGAGCTGCTTACCGGTCTGTTCGGCCGGCGTAAACGGGCAAAGGCCCGGACCAAGGTATGGCAGGAGCTGGCTGTTCTCGCTTTGTTCAGCGGAATTACCCTGGTCCTAATGCGGCTTGACCAATATCAGCTCAATCAGTTCGGCGTTGCGTTTCTGTATACCCGCTGGGTCGGAGAGCTGCTTATGATTATGCTGCTGCTCTATTGCTATGCGGCGGCTTACAGGAGGCGGAATACGTGAGAAAGCTGCTGCTGTACATAGGAATTGTGCTGTTGTGCCTTACAACAGGCTGCGAGTACAAGGATATTGACCGGCGGATCTTTGTAGTTGCCATCGGGATTGACCCCGGGGAGGAGGAGGCTTTCAAGGTCAGTCTGAAGCTGGCCATCCCGCAGGGCGAGGTAACCAAGATTGATGAGAAAATGCTGATTATTACGGAAGAATCAGACAGCATCTCCGAGGCGCTCCGGCTGATGAAATCAAAGGTTGAAAAGGAACTGGATTATGTACACTGCAAATCAATCATCATAGGGGAAGAAATGGCTGACAGGAATATCAGACATATCCTGGACTGGGCGGTCCGGCGCAGGGATATCCAGCTGATTCTTAACTTTGCCATCGGGCGTCCGGCAGCACTGGATGTACTTAAGGTCAAGCCCCCGTCCGAGCGGATTCCCTCAAACTCCCTGATTATGGCGATGAGCGGACAGGGTACGGAGTCGCCCTTTATCGCCAGCGTCTATTCCTACCAGCTGATGAGAGATATCTATGAGCAGGGCAAGGACCCGATCCTGCCAATTATAGAAGCAGAAGGTGAGACGCAGTTTCAGATAGACAAGGTAGCCCTCTTAGACAAAGAAAAGGTTCAGCTGGTGCTGAATCCGGAGGAGACCCGGCTGTTCAATCTGCTGACCCGCCCTGATCTGCGGACCAATTTTCCGGCCAGGGTGGAGGATAGCGATTTCCAGTACTATACAGAGAGCAGCAACACCAGCTACAAGATTAGAACATCCTCTATGGGAGCGCCGGTGATCCGCTACAAGATTAAGATTAGAGGCATTGTGGAGGAGAACAGCACCCAGGAGCTGATAACCCATAATCTGCTGGAAAAAATATCGGAGGCCGGCGGGAAGGAGCTGGAACAGTCGGTTATGGCACTGCTTGAAAAAATCAAGGAAAAGCGGCTTGATTCCTTCGGTTGGGGGCTTCGCTACGGGTCAGAGCACTGGAACAACGAAACGGAAGCAAAGGACTGGAAGGAGCTGTATCCTGACCTGAAGTTCGAGGTTGCTGCGGATGTGAGGATAAAATATTCCGGGCTGATCAAGTAAATAGACGGGCGGCGTGATTGACGCTGAAGGCAGCAGGATTTATACTTGATCTAAAAATAAGTAAAAGGATGATAACGATGAGAAACCTGAATTTAACCTCACAGCGGCAAGCCGTTTATGATATCGTCCGTAATTCGCATGACCATCCGACTGCTGCAGAGGTGATGAACCGGCTGGTGGGACAGGGACATAACCTGGCCTACGGCACGGTCTATAATTCGCTGCGCTATCTTGCCGATAAACAGATGATCCGTGAGCTGAAGCTGGGGGAGGCTGCCAGCAGGTATGATGCCAAGATGGATGACCACCAGCATATCCTGTGCGAGGTCTGCGGTGCCGTGGATGAAGTGATGACCCATGTGCCGCAGGAGTGGCTGAGCACCGTTGCCGCAGAGACGGGATATACCATTTCTCATGCCCACGTCGTTTTTGGCGGAGTGTGTCCGGCATGCAAGGGCAAAGCTGTGAATTAGGACCGGGGCTGCAGCAGAAGGCCGGCCGGTAAGCTGAATAGACCATAGACAGAGATATAACAAAAGACCGCTTTCATTTAGGCGGTCTTTTTGTTGCGCTTGTATAAATATTCTTAGATTTTCTAGGATAATAACAATATTTGCAGTCTGAAAAAAGGGTTTTTAGCAGCGGTATATAATTATATAACATGACTATTTTACTCATACTTAAGACCTAAACGAAAGAGAGCGTGAATCCCCTTGGGCCAACTATTCCGCATAAACATCCGCATGAAGCTCACTCTTACATACCTGCTTGTCCTTCTGGCCCCGAGCCTGATTATCGGCTGGCAGACCTACGAATCGGCCAGCGGCAAAGTGGAAGAGCAGCTGGTGACCAGTGCTGCTGAGAGTGTAGATGCGGCCAATGCCATTATCAATGCCAACATAGAGTCCAGAACAAAGGATATTCAATATTTTGCGGAGCAGCTGAATGCGGAGGCTGTCAACACCGAGGCAGCAGGGGCTCCAGCGGCTATAACAGCCCGGCTCAAGGAGTATGCGGCACTGCATCCGGAGGTGCTGGATATTTATGTAGGGACCAGCCGTGCAGCGGTACTGCATGCCTCTGAAGCTGAGCGGCCTGAGGGCTACGATCCGCGTAAAGAGAATTCCTATGTAAACGCCCTGAAGAACGGCAGCGGTACGGTTATTTCCCCTGCGTTTCAGACCGTAAACAATGAAACGGCGATCGCCATTTCGGCAGTGCTGGCCAGCGGCAACGGGGTAGTCGCCCTGGATCTGGACCTGTCGGCGCTGGCTCAGCTTACGGATATTAAAGTAGGCAAGCAGGGATACATATTCATTGTGGACAGCAGCAAAAAATTTCTGGTCCATCCTATAGAAAAGATCGGCCAGGAATCCTCCGAGCCGTTTGTGAAGAGGATGTTTGAGGCAGAGTCCGGCTCCTTCGACTATACCTATAAGGATTCGGCCAAAAAAATGACCTATATGCAGAACGAGCTGACCGGCTGGAGAATCGGCGGCGCGATAGATAAGAATGAAGTATCGGATGCAACCGCCGATATCCGCAGGACGGCTTTTCTGGTAATCGGCATTTCGGTGGTTCTGGCCCTTATTCTGATCTACTTCAACGTACAGTCCATTCTGCGGCCGCTCGGCAGGCTCCGTAAAGCTACGGCAGTCATAGCGCAGGGCGATCTCTCCGAGGATATCGGAGCCTTCCGCCGTGATGAGATCGGTATGCTTGCCGACAACTTCCGGACGATGGTTGCGAGTCTGCGCGGGATGATTATTAACGTGCAGGAGATGACGGACGATGTATCCTCCTCCGCCGAGGAGCTGGCTGCCGGGGCCGATCAGACCATGAAGGCGATTGAGCATGTGACTGTAGCCATCCAGGAGGTTGCCGCAGGTACAGAGCGTCAGGTGGACAGCATCGGAAAGGGTACTGAGAGCACAGCGGCTACCGCAAAAGAGGTTCAGCACATCTCCGGCTTCATGGAGCAGGTGTCGGCGATGATGGACAAGACGTCGCTCTCTGCTGCGGAAGGCAACGAGTCCGTTATCAGCGTAGTTGATAAAATCAACGGTATTCATGAGACGGTGGAGGAGCTGAGCGGTGTCATTGATAAGCTGAATGTGCGTACAGTGCAGATTCAGGGCATTGTCAGCGTCATCACCGGGATTTCGCGCCAGACCAATCTGCTTGCGCTGAACGCCTCTATTGAGGCTGCGCGGGCGGGAGAGCAGGGCCGGGGCTTTGCAGTCGTAGCCTCAGAGGTGCGCAAGCTTGCTGAAGAGTCGGAGAAATCGGCACGGATGATTTCAGAGCAGATCTCTTCAATTAATGAGGAGATGAAGCAGGCTACAGTAACGATGGAGGATGCCAGAAGCCGGGTGTCGGACGGTATTATGGCGGTCGATACCACCGGCCGTTCCTTTTCGCGGATCCGCAGGGCTGTCAAGGGGGCAGCGGAGAAGATCGAAGCTATGGGCAGTGCGGTACATGCCCTGTCCGCCGAAGCTGCCAGTATGGAGCGGGCAATCGGCGAAATCGGGGGCATCTCCAGGGAGGCGGCGGCCAATACCGAGACGATCTCTGCTGCAGCCCAGGAGCAGCTTGCAGCCGTGGAGGAGATTTCGTCCTCGACGGCCAATCTGAGCCATCTGGCCGAGGAGCTGCAAAGGCTTGTCAGCCGCTTCAGGCTGCATCCGGAGAACAGGTAATCATGAGGAGGGAGCTGCTTTTCGCTTTTCTTTTTAGACCCTTTGCAAGTATACTGGTAGACAACAATGGAGGGTTAACGAGGGGGAGTGATGTTTATGGCAGAGCAATTGAAAGGAATGACTGTTGCCCTTGCAGGGCCGCGTAAATCGGAGGAAATGGCCAAGCTGGTGACGAATATGGGCGGTATCCCGCTGCTCCGGCCGGCCCAGGGGACGGTGTTTCTGGATGATGAGGCACTGCGCCAGGGGCTGGATAGCTGGATCAAGCAGCCGCCCGGCTGGTCTGTTCTTACTACCGGCATGGGACTGGATGCCCTGTTTAACATGGCGGAGACCATGGGGAACGCCGGACGGTTTCTGGAAATTCTGGGCGCGGCGCCTATTGCGGCACGGGGCTATAAGACAGTCAATGCTCTCAAGAAGCGCGGGCTGGCTCCGGCAGTGCGTGATGATGATGGAAGCACCAGCGGCCTGATCCGCGGGCTGCAGGACCACGATCTGCAGGGAAAGGAAGTCGTACTGCAGCTGCACGGTGAATCTGCGCCCCGGCTGACCGCCTGGCTGGAAGGGGCAGGCGCGGCGGTCCGGGAGGTACAGCCCTACCGTCACACTCCCCCTGAGCCGGGCGCACTTGCGCTGCTGCTCGGTGAGATCCTTGAGGCAAAGGTGGATGCTGTAGCCTTCACCAGTGCACCGCAGTTCCGCTTCTTGTCAGAATACGCAAGGGAGAACGGGAAGCTTGAGCAGCTGCTGCTTGCGTTTGAGCAGGAGGTGCTGGCTGTTTCTGTAGGCAAGATTACCTCCCAGGCGCTGAAGGAGGAAGGCGTGGAGCGGATTGTAATGCCTGAGCATGAGCGGATGGGCAGTATGTTCGTTGAGCTGGGGCGTTATGCGGCTGCCCGCCGCTAGGGCAAGATGCTCCTGCCTGTTCCCGCTCCCGGTGAGCGGGAATTGTTTTTTGGCTGTTTAATCTGCGGTTTATATGAGATTTACGTTCCATGATCATGGACATCCCAGGCAGTTTTCCTTAGAATAGTAGCAACGTATATGACAAATTCTGCTGCAAGAATTATGAAGGAGGATCCCTATGGACAAGAGAAAATGCCTGCTCCTGGGCGACTACACCCATCCGCGTTTTCACCCTCTCCAGGGTGTGGACCAACAAATCGGCGAAATTCTGAACGATCTGCTGACCGTTCAGTGTTCAGAGAATAAAAAGCTGCTGCTCGGTGAGCATCTGGCCGGATATGATTTATGCATAGCTTATAACGAGCTGTGGAACGAGACGGTTTCCCCTCAGCAGACCGCAGGTCTGCTTAGTTACGTGAGCGGAGGGGGCGGACTGATCGTGCTGCATACCGGCATTTCACTGGCTAAGCGCTATGAGCTGGCAGGGCTGATCGGAGCCAGGTTCACAACCCATCCGCCGTATGCTCCGCTGAGCTTCAAAGTGCGGGAGCATGATATTACAGAGGGCATTGAGGATTTCCAGCTGGACGAGGAGCCTTACCGCTTTGAGTTCGATCCGTTTACGGAGAAGACAGTGCTGCTGGAATACGAGGCTGACGGAGAGACTTATCCGGCTGCCTGGTGCCACCGCTACGGGCAGGGACGGGTTGTCTTCCTGATGCCCGGCCATCATGAGCCGACGTTCCGCCATCCTGCCATCCGTGAGCTGATCCTGCAGTCAGCCACCTGGGCGGCGCGTATTCCAAGATAAACCTTACCGTGTGCTTCACATTTGCCCCTTGCCGCCTGGATTTTGTGAAATAGGCCGTCAAGGGGTATACTTTATCCATAACTGGAATCTTTGGGAGGAAAAAGCGATGAGTGATTTGTTCAAAAAAGCAATCTCATTAGGAGTAGGCCTCACCATTGTCAGCAAAGAAAAGGTCGAAAAGGCAGTAGATGAGCTGGTCAAACGCGGGGAGCTGGCTCCCTCGGAATCCAGAGCACTGGTGGACCGGCTTGTAGAGCGGGGAGAAGAAGAACGCAGCTCGTTCAAAACGGCCGTGCAGGAGCAGGTGCAGAAGGTGTTAAGGGACCTGAAGGTGCCTGTGAAGAGTGATATTGAAGAGCTTGAGGCGCGGATTGCTGTCCTGGAGCGGCGCGTAGCCGAGCTGGAAGGCGGTACCGCTGCAGCTCCCGCCTCAGATTCTGTCTCTGCCGCCGATGCCGGTGAAGACACTCTGACGGATACGCGTACGGATTAAATGGCAGTACGAATCAGACATGCCGGACGGTACCGGACCATTGCCATGGCGCTTATGCGTCATGGCTTCGGTTATATGGTGGAGGAGCTGGGCCTTTACCATCTGCTGTCCCTGCCGCGCCGGATGATGACGCATGAGACGCATGCCGCCCTTACGCTCGGGGAGCGTATCCGGCAGGTGCTTGAGGATCTGGGGCCGACCTTCGTGAAGCTGGGACAGCTTGCCAGCACCCGCTCGGACCTTCTGCCCGAGTCCATTATTGCCGAGCTGGTCAAGCTGCAGGACAGCGTGCCGCCGTTCCCGGCGGAGACTGCCCGCAGCATTGTGGAGCAGGAGCTGGACCAGCCGCTGCATGATATCTTCGAATCCTTTGAGAATACCCCTATCGCTGCGGCTTCGATCGGCCAGGTGCACCGCGCTGTGCTGCACGGCGGAGCGAGCGTGGCAGTTAAGATACAGCGTCCCGGTGTTACGCGCACGATGCACCGGGATCTTGAAATTCTGCAGGACCTGAGCATTCTGGCTGAGAAAAAGCTGGACTGGGCGAAGCAGTACGGCCTGGCCCGGATGACCGAGGAATTCTCGCGCTCTCTGCTGGCCGAGCTTGACTATGCCCAGGAGGGCCGAAATGCTGAGCGTATCGCTGCACAGCAGCCCGATCAGGCCAAAGCCAAGGTGGCCATTCCGGCTATATACTGGGACTTCAGCTCAGCCCGGGTCCTGACGATGGAATATGTCAGCGGCATTACGCTGAACCGCCGGGAGGAGCTGCTTGCGCGCGGGCTGAAGCTCAAGACTGTGGCGCAGCAGCTGGTCGAGATGATGCTGGACCAGATTTTTATCCACGGCTTCTTTCACGCCGACCCGCATCCCGGCAATGTGATGCTGCTGGAGAACGGCAAGCTCGCGCTGATCGATTTCGGGATGGTCGGGCGGCTCAGCGAAGAGATGAAGGACAGCCTGTCTGCGCTGGTTATCGCGCTGATGCGCAGAAATACCGACTCGATGGTACGGGCTATTCTGCGCCTGGGGGTTATTCCCGAGGATGCCGACCGTGCTGCCCTGCGCGATGACATGGACAGGCTGCGGGAGTCTTATTATGACATTCCGTTTAACCAGGTCAGCATCGGCAAGGCGCTGAATGATCTGTTCGGCATTGCGCGCAAGCACCGGCTGGTCATCCCGCCTGATCTGGCGATGCTCGGCAAGACAATGCTGACGCTGGAAGGCGTAGTGGCCAATATGGACCCGTCGTTCAGCATCGTGCAGATGGCAGAGCCCTTTGGCAGACAGTTGCTCAAGCAGCGGTTCAGCGGCAGCCGGGTGCAGCGCAAGCTGCTCGGCGGCATAGCCGACCTGGCCGAGAGCCTGGTCGAGCTGCCCTCGCAGGCCCGCCAGCTGTCGGCGCTGATCAGCAGCGGCAAGCTGAAGGTCGAGGTCGGCCTGCCGGAGCTGAAGAACCTGGAGCACAAATTCAGCCGGGTAGGCAACCGCCTGTCGTTCAGCATTGTGCTGCTGGCCTTCAGCATTATTATGGCCGGCCTGATCATCGGCACCTCCCTGCGCGGTGCCCCGTCGCTGCTGTGGGATTTTCCGACCGTTGAAATCGGCTCGGTCATCGCGCTGCTGATGGTGATCTGGCTGCTGCTGTCGATCTTTAAGTCGGGGCGGTTCTAGCCGGTACCATTATTATTTTCAAGCAATTTACACAAAGACGCCAAGATCAAGTACAATAAGAAGGATAACTTTCTAAAAATATAAGAATGATATGTTCTACGCTATTGATCATCCTTAAATTTAGCGCAGAAAAGGATACCGTCCTGTTCAGGACGGCCAAGCCGTTTCTACTTGGCTTACTGTTTCCGGAAGGCTGTAGCCGGACAGACTATTGTATAGAGTGTAATGGAACGCAAAAGGAGTGCCGTCATGAATGTCCGGTGGATCGCTGCTGCCCTAGAAACCGTACTTTGACCGCACTTTTGCAGGGCGAAAGGCGGCAAATGGGACGGAAGAACCCGGGTGGACGGGTTCTTCCGCTTTTGTATGCCTCCTTAATGAGGAAATTAAATCGTACATTACTCCGTAAATGGATGCCTATAAGTTATGTATATCTGTAAATCAAAGAATTTAGTGAGGTGGAGCCATTGTCAGGTTTCAAGGGTTTAGGTGTTTCTGAAGTATTAACCGATTTGTTAAAGGGACAAGGCATCGTCAAGCCGACGCCGGTCCAGGAAGAATCCATTCCGCCGCTGGTGCAGGGACTGGACGTTATTGCCAGAGCGAAGACGGGGACAGGGAAGACGCTGGCTTTTCTGCTGCCGATTATGGACAAGATCCGTGTGGAGGCACCGTATCCGCAGGCGCTGATCCTTGCTCCGACACGTGAGCTGGCGCTGCAGATTACCGAAGAGGCGCGCAAGCTGGCGCGTCATACCGGCGTGAAGATTCTGGCTGTCTACGGCGGGCAGGATGTTGAGAAGCAGCTGCGCAAGCTGGAGGGCGGACGGCACCTGATTATCGGTACTCCGGGCCGGCTGCTTGACCATCTGCGCCGCGAAACACTGGATCTGGGCGGCGTGAAAATGCTCGTGCTCGATGAGGCAGACCAGATGCTGCACATGGGCTTCCTGGAGGACGTGGAAACCATCATTACAGCGGTTCCTTACCGCCGCCAGACCATGCTGTTCTCGGCAACGATGCCGGACGCGATCAAGCGTCTGGCTGCGAATTACATGAAAGAGCCGCTGGATATCATTATCAAGAGCGGATCTTCCATTCCGCTGGAGAATATCCGCCAGCAGGTTGTAGAGGTCTCGGACCGCAATAAGGAAGAGGCGCTGCAGGCGCTGATTGAACGGGACCGTCCTTATCTGGCGATTATTTTCTGCCGGACCAAGCGCCGGGTGTCGAAGCTGAACGAAGCGCTGCAGGCTGCAGGCTATGACTGCGACGAGCTGCACGGCGACCTGTCCCAGGCCAAGCGTGAGGCGGTCATGAAGCGGTTCCGCGATGCGAAGCTGCAGCTGCTGGTTGCTACGGACGTTGCCGCCCGCGGACTCGACGTTGAAGGGGTTACCCATATCTTCAACTATGACCTGCCGTTGGATTCGGACAGCTATATCCACCGGATCGGCCGGACCGGCCGGGCCGGCGGCAAAGGCCTGGCGATCACCTTCGCCTCGCCGCGTGAATACAACCTGCTCGATCTGATCGAGCACGGCACCTCCCAGCGGCTGGACCGCCGCCGCTACGAGAAGGATGAATTCGGCGTCGGCGAATTCACCTCTGTGCAGGGCGGCTCCCCGCGGGGCGGCCGCCGCAGTGCGCCGGAGCCCGCCCGTGCCGGGCGCGGCGGGCGCAGCCAGGGACGCAGCGGCGGAGCGCCGCGTGCGGAAGCCGGTGCGCGCCAGGGCGGGCGCGCACGCGGTAAAGAGGCAGGCGGCTGGGACGCGCCTGCAGAGGGCCGCGGACGCAGCGAAGCGTCCGCGGGCAAGCGCAGCGCCTATGACGCAGCTGCGCGCAGAGGCGGGGACTCCGCCGGCCGCAGCGCGGCGAAGCCAAGACCGGGCGGCGGCTATGGCAGCTTCGACGCCCGCAGCAATGCGGCGGCTGCTGATTCTGCAGCCGGAGCGAACGCCGCCGGAAAGCGCGGCGGCAGAGGGGCCGCCGGTTCCAAGGGCGGCCCAAGCAGCGGCTACAGCACCAATGTATCCAGAGGTGCGGAAGCCGGGGGCTTCAGCTATGGCGCATCCAAGGGCGCCGGCTCCGGTGAGGGCTATAATCCGGGCGGGGCGAAAGCCAGCCCGAAACATAGAGCCAATGTGGCGCGCAGCAATGAAGCAGGCGCGTGGAGCGCATCGCCGCCGGCTAAGGGCGGCAGCTCACGCGGCGGAAGAAGCGCAGGCGGCGCATCCAAGGGCGGCGGCCAGGGCGGCAGCTACGGCAGCTACGGTACCGGCGGCGCCAAAGGCGGTAAGGGCGGCTCCGGCGCAGGCGGACGTAACAGCGGCGGCTCGCGCGGCGGACGCAACAGCGGCTCCGGCAGCTCACGCGGCGGCCGCGGCTCATCCAGATAAAGGTGCTT
This sequence comes from Paenibacillus sp. FSL R7-0273, assembly GCF_000758625.1. Lineage (NCBI taxonomy): Bacteria > Bacillati > Bacillota > Bacilli > Caryophanales > Paenibacillaceae > Paenibacillus > Paenibacillus sp. FSL R7-0273. The sequence goes on along the minus strand of NZ_CP009283.1, from coordinate 6,904,171 downwards.
TAATGTATCGATGAATCCTGTTACCATAGGACGGCCTGCTTAACGGGGGCCGCTCCTGTGGTAACATTTTTTTTCGGCATTAAATCCGGCCAAACACACCCGGGCGCCGAATCAAAGGCAATTATGCCCTTGATTTCGCCCAAGCCCGGCCCAAGCGCCGAATCAAAGGCAATTATGCCCTTGATTTCGCCCAAAGCCGGCCAGTGCGCCGAATCAAAGGCCCTTCTGCCTTTGATTTCACCCAAAGCCGACCCGGGCACGGAATCAGAGGCACTTCTGCCTTTGATTCCGCCCAAATCCGGCTGACGAGCCTAATCAAAGGCACTTCTGCCCTTGATTTCGCCTAAAGCCGGCCGGAGCGCCGAATCAAGGGCCTTTCTGCCTTTGATTTCGCCCAAAGCCGGCCCGGGCGCGGAATCAGAGGCAATTATGCCCTTGATTCCGCCCTTAATTCCACCCCAAACCAGCCCAACCCCCGGCTCCCCCGAGGGGAGCCGTCACAATAGCTGCACTAAATTACTCCTATCCACTTCAGCCGGGGGGCATTCATTACATTAAATTTAACATTTTGAAACATTTTCGACGCAATGCTTGTCTATAATGAAAATTGTAAATAATGTTTCAACGTAAATCAGCAGGCTAAGTATCTAAAAAACAACTTGAGAGGAAGCAGCATATGTCCAGAACCGCCAAAGTCATTATTTTATTCGTAGCCGTTATCGCCATTGGCTGGGGAATCGGTAAATATACATCACCGTCGCCCTCGGCTTCGCAGGAAGAAGGGGCATCTGCCGGTACCGGCGACGGGGTCCTTGCTCCGCCGGTGGCTGACCCGGAGGCATCCGCTGGTCCGTCAGCCGTACCGGTTGCCACACCTGCAGCCACCGCAGCACCGCAGCAGACAGACTCCGGCACGGCGGATGAGCCGACCGCCGCACCAACAGACAAGCCGGAGCCGACTGCCCAGGCGACCGACAAGCCCGCAGCAACGGCTAAGCCGGCTGCAACGGCCAAGCCCTCCGGCGGGAGCGGTGCACCTGATGCCGAGTTTACCGCCGCCGAGCCGGACAGCGTAGCCGTGATGGTCAATAAGCAGTACAAGCTCCCTGACGGATACAAGCCGGCCGATCTGGTGTATCCGGAGGTGCCGTTTCTTTTCTCCGAGAAGATTGAGAAGCGGATGATGCGCAAGACGGCCGCCGCCGCGCTTGAGAAGATGTTTGCAGGCGCAAAGAGTGACGGTATCCATCTTGCCGGTGTGTCCGCCTACCGCTCTGAGAAGACGCAGACCACCCTGTTCAACAACTATGTAAAAAGAGACGGCATAGAAAAAGCCAACACCTACAGTGCGGTTCCCGGCCACAGCGAGCATCAGACAGGCCTTGCAATCGACATTTCCGGCAGCGACGGCAAATGTGCTGCAGAAAGCTGCTTTGGAGGGACGAAGGAAGCCGAGTGGCTGGCTGACCATGCTGCAGAATACGGCTTTATTATCCGCTATCCCGAAGGCAAGCAGGCGATAACCGGTTATAAATACGAGCCGTGGCATGTCCGTTATGTGGGTATTGAGCTGGCTGGAGAAATTGCAGAAAGAGACATTACCCTGGAGGAATATTACGACGCCATTCCGGTGTCGAACTAGCAGGCAGGCGGTCCCGGTAACGGGGCCGTTTTTTGGTTCACCCCTGAAACCGCTGGTTAAGTACTGGGAAACCATACTATATCAAGAGCGGAGGCGTTTAGAATGTCCGAGCATAATCATGTAGTCAGCAAGGACGGAAATGTGAGCTTGAACCGGGTAAGCGATGCCCTGGAACGGATTGAGCCGCAGCAGAAGGAGCAGATTCTGGAGGATTTCGGACATTTCCAGGATTATTTGAGTAAGCGTATTCAGCTGGCGCAGAAGATCGGGCTGGGTGAAGAGCAGCTGGCGGTGGCAGCGGAAAAAATAGCCGGTTATCTGGCCGACCACGAAGAGCCGCGCAACCGCGAGGAGAAGCTGCTGCAGGAGCTGTGGAAGGTAGGCAACAAGGAGGAGCGGCACCGGCTGGCGCATATGCTGGTCAAGCTTGCACGGCGGTAATACAATTGCCTGATCTATACCGCTGCTAGTGAATACAGCTGCTGATACTCCGGCCTTCAATCTGGCGATTTGCATATATAGCATTGTTTACAATCTCAAACAGCGGTAATGCACCTTTCATTTTTGTGTTTGCCCGGGTGAATAAGGTATGATGACATTGACCAATAGCAGCCGAAAGGATGATAAGCCAATGTCGATCTACAGTTTTGCCGCAGTTACACCTTCGGGTAAGGAAGTGCCGCTTAAGGATTATGAAGGCAAAGTGCTGCTGATAGCCAACACGGCCAGCAAGTGCGGGCTTACCCCGCAGTACGGGGACCTTCAGAGGCTGTATGAGCAATATGGGGACAAGGGGCTTGTGGTGCTTGGCTTTCCCTGCAACCAGTTTGCCGGCCAGGAGCCGGGAACGAGTGAAGAGGCTGAGGAATTCTGCCAGGTTAACTACGGCGTGACATTCCCCGTGTTCGCCAAAACCGATGTTAACGGGCCGGAGGCAAGCCCGCTGTTCCAGTACTTGAAGGAGCAGCAGCCGGGGACGGCCGACAGCAGCGATATCCAGTGGAATTTCACCAAGTTCCTGGTAGGCCGCGACGGCAGGGTAACAGCCCGGGTTGAGCCGAAGGAATCGCCGGAAACCATGAAGGAACTTATTGAGTCCCTGCTGTAACCCGAGCACAGCCGCATTTATAGAGCCATTTGAAAATTAGCCTTTCCGGATGCCGGCCGTTGCCGTTGACGGAAGGGCTTTTTGCTTTTGCAGCGGGCATGCTATGAAAATAATCCTTGACGCTTTTCACGGACAATGTATTCTTTGAAGAGGAAACATCATCGGCGTTAATACATATAGAGCAGCTTTCAGGATGGGATTACCGGCAAGCGGAGCAGGATAATACGGCAGGAGGGTTTTATACAGTTATGAGGTTAATTACAGAGGTAGCAGCGGCAGCAGGCATTGACGGGGAGCATCTGGAGTTGTACGGGAAATATAAAAGCAAGCTGGCTCCCTCCCTGTGGGAAGAGGTTAAGCATAAGCCGGACGGCAAGCTGGTGCTTGTTACCGCGGTCAATCCTACCCCCGCCGGAGAAGGCAAGACACTGACAACGATCGGGCTGTCACAGGCGCTGAATGCAGCGGGTATCAAGACGGTAGCAGCATTACGCGAGCCGTCGCTCGGGCCCTGCCTGGGCATGAAGGGCGGGGCAACAGGCGGCGGCAAGGCGCAGATTGTTCCGGCGGACGATATCAATCTGCATTTCACAGGTGATATTCATGCCGTAACCTCGGCACATAACCTGCTGTCCGCAATGATTGATAATCATATATTCCAGGGGAATGCCCTCGGGCTTGACCCCCAGCGCATTGTCTGGAAACGTGTTATGGATATGAATGACCGGAGCCTGCGGAATATTGTGACCGGACTCGGGGACGGCAACGGAACCGTGCGGGAGAGCGGCTTCCAGATCACGACCGCTTCCGAAATTATGGCGGTGCTATGCCTGTGCGAGGATCTTGCCGACTTGAAAAAACGGCTGAGCCGCATGCTGGTGGGCTACGATATGCTGGGCCAGCCGGTTACAGCCAAGGATATCGGGGCAGTCGAAGCAATGACCGCGCTGCTCAAGGAAGCGGTGAAGCCGAATCTTGTGCAGACGCTGGAGGGAACACCAGTTATTATCCACGGCGGACCCTTTGCTAATATTGCCCACGGCTGCAGCAGCGTAATCGGAACCCGCTATGCGCTTAAGCTGGGCGAGGTAGTAGTCACAGAGGCCGGCTTCGGGGCTGACCTCGGTGCAGAAAAGTTCATGGACATTAAATGCCGCCAGGCCGGACTGGCCCCTTCCGCAGCTGTACTCGTGGTAACCGTAAAATCGCTGAAGTACAATGGCGGCGTACGCAAGGAGGAGCTGTATGAAGGCAACCGTGCAGCACTGCTGTCAGGGCTGGCGAACATGGAGCGCCATATACAGAATCTCGGCAAATTCGGTGTTCCGGTACTGGTAGCGCTGAACCATTTTGAGGGCGATGCGCCGGATGAGGTGGATGCAGTGCTGGAGGCCTGCCGCCGTCTGGGTGTACCAGCTGCTGTTTCCAAGGTATGGGCTGAGGGCGGAGCGGGTGGGCTGGAGCTGGCCGGGGAGCTGAAAAAGCTGCTGGATCATACACCTGCGGGGACATTTGCTCCCCTCTATGAGGACCAGCTCGACATTCCGTCTAAAATCAATAAAATCGTTACCGAAATCTACCGGGGTACCGGAGTAGCCTTCTCACCGGCAGCCAAACGCAGCCTGGCGGTTATTGAGAAGCATGGTCTGCAGCACCTTCAGGTATGCATGGCCAAAACCCCGTATTCCTTCTCTGACCAGCCGAGGCTGCTGGGTGCGCCTGAAGGCTTTACGATGGGGGTGCGTGATATAACGCTGTCGCTTGGCGCCGGCTTTGCCGTAGTAATCACAGGCAATATAGTCACGATGCCGGGCCTTCCGGCCAGACCTGCTGCCGAAGGGCTGCTGGTCGATGAGGATGGCGTGCTGCACGGCCTGGAATAGCCCAGCCGGCTGTCCAAATGAAAAAAAATTAATGCGTTCCCTGTGCCCGGCGGCTTGCCGCTGTGGTATCAGGGATTTTTTTTGGGTAAAAATAAATAGGCGCCTATCGGATACAACCGGATTCCTTACACCGCTTCTTCCTGCTGCCAGGAGACATAAACTCCGCCTGCTTGGGCAAAATAACTTAACCGGAGCAGCGTACTGCTGCAGGTAACAAACCAGAAGGTAATCCAAATTGTGAACAATGTGAGAAAAATCACAATTATACTTGTAATGTGAGAAAAATCACAATATAATCAACGTATAAAGTGAAATTAATCACATACGCAAACAAAAAATAAATAAATATGCTTGCCAATTTGGAGGAGGAAGAAATCATGAAAGTAGCAGTCATTGGATGTACCCATGCCGGAACCGCCGCAATTGTTAATACCGCACAGCTTTACCCGGACGCCGAGATTACGGTGTACGAGCGCAATGATAATATCTCTTTCCTGTCGTGCGGCATTGCCCTATATGTAGGCGGAGTAGTTAAGGACCCGCAAGGCCTGTTCTATTCGTCACCGGAAAAGCTGGCAGAGCTCGGTGTTACCACCAAGATGCGCCATGAAGTTATTAATGTAAATACTGCCGCCAAAACACTGCGCGCCCGTAACCTGGCAACCGGTGAGGAATTTAATGATACGTATGACAAGCTGATTATGACTACCGGCTCCTGGCCGATTATACCTAAGCTTGAGGGAATGGAGCTGGACGGCATCCTGCTCTCCAAGAACTATAACCACTCGAACACCATTATTGAGCGTGCCGAGCAGGTAAAAAGAATTACTGTAGTCGGCGCAGGCTACATCGGGGTCGAGCTGGTTGAAGCCTTCCAGATGAACGGCAAGCAGGTAACCCTGATTGACGGAGAGGAGCGCATCCTCAGCAAATACCTGGACGAGGAATTCACAGCTCCGATTCAAAAATCGCTCGAGGACCACGGCATCAAGCTGGCTCTCGGTGAAAAGGTAAGCTCCTTTGCCGGTGAGAATGGTAAGGTAACCAAGGTTATTACCAGCAAAGGCGAGCATGAAACCGATCTGGTCATTCTCTGCATCGGCTTCCGTCCGAACACAGAGCTGCTTAAGGGCCAGGTGGATATGCTGCCGAATGGTGCGATTATGGTCAATGATTACATGCAGACCAGCCTGCCGGATGTATTCGCTGCCGGAGACAGCTGCTCGATCCATTACAATCCGACCGGACAGCATGCGTATATTCCTCTTGCGACCAATGCGGTCCGCATGGGTACTCTGGTTGCCCGCAATCTGGTGTCGAGCACCATTCCTTATATGGGCACACAGGGAACTTCAGGCATCAAAATTTACGAGGACAATATTGCCGGTACCGGCCTGACCGAAGAAGCAGCCAAGGCAGAAGGCATGGAGGTAGAGAGCGTAATGATTACCGACAACTACCGTCCGGAATTTATGCCGACTGTTGAGGAAGTGCAGCTGAAGGTAGTGTATGCCCGCGGCACACGCCGGATTCTCGGAGCGCAGATTATGTCCAAAATGGACCTGACCCAGTCGATCAATACGGTGTCGGTCTGCATCCAGAACCGGATGACGGTAGACCAGCTGGCCTTTATCGATTTCTTCTTCCAGCCGCATTATAATAAGCCGTGGAATTTCCTGAACACTGCCGGTCTGCAGGCCCTTCCCAAGACAGTAGAACGCAAAGAGACAGTGAACGTTTAACAATCATAGCGGAATCAGCACCGGAGCCGGAAGGGCTCCGGTTTTTTGCATTTCCGGCAATGTTTTTCGCGCTGTATACATAACTCTGGATGAACTGTTACTGTGTTTTTTTTAACATTCATCTCTTTTGTGCTGTGCTAAATTTGACATGTCAGTGAAAACTTTCACTAAGCGTTTCTTGTGGTGACATTTATCACGTAAATGTGATTGGGATCACGCTACAATGAGATAAAGGAACAAATTTTAAGTAATTTTCAAAGGGGATAGGAATCATGGCATACAACAAACCGCAACAGATTGCCGAGGTAACGGTGGAGAACGGAATCAAGAAGGTTCATAACCCGCTTGCAGCCGTACTTATTCTCGGTTTTCTGGGAGGGGCATTTATTTCACTCGGATTTTTACTTGATATTCGCGTTATCGCGAATGCTCCCGCAGAATGGGGCTCTATCGCGAACTTTATCGGGGCCGCTGTTTTCCCGGTCGGACTGATTATGGTGCTGCTGGCCGGCGGGGAGCTGCTGACCGGTAATATGATGGCTGTGCCGCTGGCTTTTATAGCGAAGAAGATTTCGTTCTGGGATGTCATTAAGAACCTGGTGCTGATTACGCTCAGCAACCTTGCAGGTGCCTTGTTTGTTGCTTATTTCTTCGGTCATGTGGTCGGTCTGACGGCTGAAGGAGTTTATCTGGAGAAGCTGATTGATATGGCGGAGCATAAGATCGACGTCACCTTCGTACAGGCTTTTGTTTCGGGGATCGGCTGTAACTGGCTGGTAGCCCTTGCGGTATGGCTCTCTTACGGAGCGGATAATTTCAGCGGCAAAATCCTCGGCATCTGGTTCCCGACTATGGCGTTTGTAGCCATCGGCTTCCAGCACGTTGTAGCTAACATGTTCCTGATCCCTGCTGCTATATTTGAAGGACACTTTACCTGGCTTGATTACTTCAACAACTTCGTTCCGGTCTGGCTGGGCAATCTTACCGGGGGCGCAGTCTTTGTAGCAGCGGCTTATTATATGACTTATCTGCGCAAAGCGCCGGCAGCCGTTCAGCCGGTAGAAGGTGTAGCGGCGGCTTCCAGCGTAAAGAAGCACGCCTAGAACCCGCACTAATATAACTGCTTCAACAGTAATGGTAAGAACCATAATAGACACTGCCAGAGTTACGCTCCTCCTGCTTATGCTGCAGACAGGGGGCGGAGCCTCCGGCAGTGTCTTTTTGTATCGGACGGTAATCTATCAATGGAAAATAACACAAAATTCGCCGTGCTGATCCGACTCGGGGGAACGAAATCGGATTATCACGGCGAATAAATAGGGAGTGTTTCATATGCTCTATTACCCGGACATACTATGATCGAATCAGCCTGAATCAAGTGATTTTCTTTACGCTGGGAAGCACCCGCTATACAATGGACAAATGAGCTTTCAGATTAAATAGAATGTCAGACCTCACTTGAATGAAAAAGGAGGGCATCAGCCTTGAAGCATAGCAAGGACGGTATTTTTCCGGCGGTTTGTCCGCTGGACTGCCCTGATACCTGCGGCCTGCTGCTCCATAAGCAGGACGGCCGGATTGTAAAGGTTGAGGGAAACCCTGCACATCCGGTAACCAAGGGAGCGATCTGCAACAAGGTGCGGAACATGGCCGGACGGGTGCACCATCCGGAGCGGCTGATGCACCCGCTGCGCCGCACCGGCCCGAAGGGCAGCGGGGCTTTTGAACAGATCAGCTGGGACGAGGCAATCGCCGAGATCGCCGGCCGTTATAAGCAGCTGTCTGCCGAACACGGGCCGGAGAGTATTCTGCCGTATTATTTCTATGGAAATATGGGCGTGCTTAGCGTAGGCGGGATGGACCGCCGCTTCTTTAACAGGCTTGGCGCAAGCCGCCTGGACGCCAAGATATGTAATGCAGCCGGAACAACCGGCTGGGCGTACACGATGGGCATGGACGGGGGAGCCAGTCCTGAGGATACGGTAAACGCTGATCTGATCATCGTCTGGGGCGGCAACATTGTCAGCACCAATATGCACCAGGTTGTTTTTGCGGAGCAGGCCCGCAAACGCGGCGCAAAGATTGTTGTCATTGATGTGCACCGCAACCGGACCGCCCAGTGGGGCGACTGGTTTCTGCCGCTGTATCCGGGCACGGATGCTGCACTGGCACTTGGCCTGATGCACATTCTGTTCCGCGACGGGCTGACGGATGAAGCTTTTCTGCAAAAGTATACTTTAGGACATGAAGAGCTGCGCCAGCAGGCGCTGGGCTATCCGCCGGAGCTGGTGTCAGAGATAACCGGTGTGCCTGCGGCGGACATCGAGCAGCTGGCGAAGCTGTACGGTGAAGCCAGAGTGCCGTATATCCACATCGGCAACGGGCTGCAGCATCATGACAACGGCGGGATGAACGTCCGCAGCATTGCCTGCCTGCCCGCGTTGGTCGGTGCCTGGCTGAAGCCGGGGGGCGGGGCAATCAGGTCCAACGGCGGCTATAGCTCTGTAAATTCGCAGGCGTTGGCCCGGCCCGGGCTGCGGAGCAATCCGGCGCGCAGCATTAATATGAACCGGATCGGAGAGGTGCTGGCTCAGCAGGAGCAGCCGGTTAAGAGCTTGTTCGTCTACGGCACGAATCCGCTGGTTGTGGCGCCGAGTGCCGATAAGGTAAAGGCGGGCTTTGCCCGGGAGGACCTGTTCACGGTCGTGCATGATCTGTTCATGACTGATACGGCGATGTATGCCGATATTGTGCTGCCGGCAGCCTCAACCTTTGAAAATACTGACCTGTACAGCTCGTATTGGCATCACTATATACAGCTGCAGGAGCCGGTGCTGGAGCGGCCGGGCGAGTGCAAGAGCAATGTGGAGCTTTTCTCGCTGCTGGGACAGGCTATGGGCTTTGAGCCTGAGATTTTCGGCCAGTCTGAAGAGGAAATGATTACTGAGGCGCTTAATTATCCGGACAACCCGTACTTGAACGGGGTAACACTGGAGCGGCTGAAGGCCGAGCGGTTCGTCAAGCTGGATATGACGCCGAAGGCGCATTTTCTGGAGACGCTGCCGACCCCTTCGGGCCGGATCGAGCTCTACTCCGCAGCCATGGAGGAAGCTGGCCTGCCGCCGCTGCCTGTCTATACGCCGCTTAAGGAGGGCTACGACGGAGTACGGCGTCCGGAGCAGGGGACAGCGTATCCGCTGATGTTCATCTCTCCGCCAAACCATAACTTCCTGAATTCCACCTTCGGCAATGTGGAGAAGCATCAGCGGATGGAAAAAGCACCGGTCCTGCAGATTCATCCTGTAGATGCAGCAGCCCGCGAAATTGCGGACGGTGATGAGATCACCGTGTACAACGGCAGAGGTGCAGTGGAAATCACAGCCATGGTGACGGATAAGATGCTGCCGGGCACCGTGATCAGCCAGGGGCTATGGTGGGGCAGCAAAGGAAAGCAGCAGCGGGTCAATGTACTTACGCCGGACCGGCTGAGTGATATGGACGGCGGGGCAACCTTTTTCTCCGCTACGGTAGAAGTGAAAAAGCGGGAAAAGGCACTAGCCGTGCCCGGATCTGTCTGATTATCAACGCAATACGGCACTGATAATTCTATACTGGAATAACGCGATAAAGCGGTAGTGTGAAAGCTTGCCCTTCACCCTGTTTTGGGATGATACTGGATGAATTGACGACATATAAGTAACAGGGGATGAAAGACAAGCTATGAAGTTTTTGCAGGACTATCCTAGGGAGATCAAAGTATTTCTGATTGCAAGCCTGGTTAATGCGACCGGCAGTGCACTCATGTGGCCACTGGTAACGATGTATGTATTTGAGGAGCTCGGACGCAGTATGCAGGATGCAGGGATCGTTATCGCGATCCAGTCCTTCGGAGGCATCGCCGGACAGCTGCTGGGCGGCTCGCTCTATCATAAGCTGGGGGTTAAACGCCTGATTGTCGGTGCGCTGGCTATGAATGCAATGGCCCTGTTCGCACTGCCTGTATCCAGCTCAAACTGGTATTTATTTATGGTCGTTATGGGACTTGTCGGCCTGTTTAATTCGATGGCCCAGCCTGCCATCCAGGCTTTTGTCGGCTTCCGTTTCGCTGAGCGGCGCGGTGAGCTGTTCAATATTATTTATGTAGCCAATAATATCGGAGTGGCGCTCGGCACGATACTCAGCGGATTTCTCGCGGATATCTCCTATATGCTGAGCTTTGTGATGAACGGGCTGACCTCAGCCATTTTTGCTGTGTTTTTCCTGGTGTATTTGCGTAAAATCACCAGCCATCCGGTGCAGGAGGTGCCGCACAAAGCCCGGACCCGGGAGCAGTCAGGCTGGAAGCTGGCGGGCAATACCCGGCTGTACCTCTATCTGTCGCTGGGAACCATGTTTCTGCTGGTCGGCAACTCTGTCTGGAATACGGGAGTTTCCCCGTTTATTATTTCGGAGGGCTGGTCCAAAAGCCTCTACAGCTTTCTCTGGACGCTTAACGGCATCCTGATCTTTGCCGCCCAGCCGGTGATAAGCCTGATTAAACGCTGGTTCGCCGGTACTTCCAATGCCCAGATGACGGCAAGCGCTGTATTTTACCTGAGCGGGTATGGGGTCATTCTGCTGATGCCGAGCTATCCGGGCCTTGTGCTGGCGATGGTTCTGGCGACGCTAGGTGAGATGCTGATCTCGCCGGCAACCCCGGCCTTTATTGCAGATACCGCCGGCCGTAACGCCCCGTTCTATATGGGACTCAGCGGCGGGATCGGGGCAGCCGGCAGAGTGATCGGCCCGGCCCTGATGGGCGGCCTGTTTGACCGGGGCGGGCTTGCGCCCACCGGATGGCTTGCCTGCGGCATGGCGGTGCTGGCAGTCGGATTTTTTGTGATCCATGCCTATGTTAACCGGCCAGCCCGTAATCTGGAGCAAAATGCGGTATAATGGATAAAGCTGGGCTCCGGCACAAGGAGCGGGAATTTAGAGCAAAAGGCAAGGGGTTGAGGAGCTATGCAGCAAATTAATGAAGGCTCGCTCACGATCCGGCCCTCGGAATTCAGGGATGTGCGTGAGCTGATCCTGCTTGATAATATGATCTGGACAGAAGATACAACACCGGGACCGTTAATGTGGCGTTCCCGTGAGGATTATCTGCTGCATGCACCGCCGGGCTCCCAGCTTGTGGCGCTGCAGAATGGTGAGCTGTGCGGCTATGTCGGCTTTGGCTGTCCCAGCGGCATGGAGAGCAACCGTCATGTCTGCGAGGTGAACATCGCGATCGATCCGCAGTTTCAGCGCCAGGGGATCGGCAGCAGGCTGATAGAAGCGATCAAACAGCATGCGGCAGCGCATGGCATCCGTAAGCTGCGGCTGCGTGTGCTGTCGAGCAATAAGCCGGCGCTTGCTTTTTACCGTAAATGCGGCTTTGAGGAAGAAGGCCGGCTGAAGGAAGAATTTTACCTGGGCGGGCAATATGTTGATGAGGTTTTTATGGGCTGTATGCTGAATGGAGGGAATCAGAATGGAAGTCATTTCGCTTAATGTAGGCAAGCCTGTAACGGTAGATTACCGCGGCAAGCCGCTGGAGACAGGGATTTACAAGCTGCCTGCGGAAGGGCCGGTACGGCTCCACGCTTTGGGCTTCGACGGTGACGGCCAGGCGGATCTCATCAATCACGGGGGTGTTAACCGGGCAGTCTGTGTCTACCCGATCGAGCATTATACGTTTTGGGAGGAGCACCTCGGCAAAAAGCTGGCGTATTCCGCCTTTGGTGAGAATATTACGGTAAGCGGGCTGCTGGAGACAGAGGTCTGTATCGGTGATGTGTACGAGATTGGTACAGCCCTGCTGCAGGTCAGCCAGCCGCGCTTCCCGTGCTTTAAGCTTTCGCAGAAGCACGGCGCAAATGACATGCCGGCCAAGGTGCTGTCCACCGGGTACAGCGGCTTTTATTTCCGCGTGCTGCGTGAAGGCGCGGTTGGTGCCGGCGACCCTGTTGTAAAGGTTGAGTCCGGTGAGGGAGATTATACAGTCCGGCGAGTGCTCAAGGCGATGGAGGTCGGACGGAAGGATAAGACAGATCTCAGGGAGCTGGCTGAGCTTGGCGCGCTGACCGATGAGATCCGCGATGACTTCAAGAAATGGCTGGAGCGGGCGTAGAGCCTGCGGGATTCCGTACATAGCCGGAATGCCGGCCAGCGCTAAGCCGCAGGAGGAAAGCAGAGCAGCTGCAGGCAGGTGAGGGAGAGGCAGCTTCCTGTGGAAGCTGCCGTGAAAGGCTGCAGCGCAGGCACTGTGCAGGAGAGACTGCGGCTTGCAGCGGCTGCTGCCTTGAAGCAGCAAAACAGCCTGGGTGGCTAAGCCCCCAGGCTGTTTCCTTGTGTATGCGGCGAAGTATGCTGTGCGCGGCATGCGCGCAAGCTTCAGCCGAGCAGCTTCCACTCACTGCGCAGCAGGCCGTAGACGGCATGGTTCACATAGCCGTGCGGCAGCTTCTCTGACTGGCGGAGCACACCCTCGAACACGAAGCCCAGCCGTTCGGGAATGGCCCGGCTTGGTTTGTTGCCGGTCGCACAGCGGATTTCGATCCGGTTCAGCTCCATTTCCAGCAGGGCATAATCGACAAACACCCTGCAGGCACTGGTCATATAGCCGTTGCCCTCGTAGCCTTCGCCCAGCCAGTAGCCGATGCCGGCTGAACGGCTCGGCCAGTCGATTTCGTGATACCCGATGATGCCGGCAAGCTCTCCGCGGACCCACAGTCCGGCGGTGAACCCGCCGTTTTCGCTGCCCTGCCTGACGGCATTTTTGATGAAGGCGGCAATATGCGCCTCTTCACTTACACCGTCTACCCAGGGCAGCCACTGCCGCAGCCGCAGCCGTGAGCGCTCGACCAGCGCGAACATCGGGCGTGCGTGCTCGGGCATCAGCAGCTTCAGCACAAGCTCATCATCAATGACATAGTTAAACATGCGGCTGCCTCCTCTTACGGCACGGGGCCGGTATGCTGCTTAACGCTTTTTCCATTCGAGGGCGTAAATATCCTCTTCCAGTGACTGCATGCGCTGTACAGCAAGGGTCCGGCAGTCGCTGAGCGCCCCGTTATAGATGGCCGGCCCGAGCTCCTTCAGGAAAAATTCCAGCAGATTGTCCGCTGCGAGATGGCCGATCGTTTCGCCGCGCTCCGCTTCAAAGTAGCTGCGGATGTTCTCGGTGATGAGATCGCGCTGCTCTTTGGGCAGCTTGATTGGCTTCATTGAAATGAGCCCCCTTTTTCAGCAAAATGATAATATAAAAGCGTTATGCTTCCCATGCTACTCTATCGCCCGGAGTGAAGTCAAAGTACCCCGGGAGAGCGCTCCGTTAGCCAATTCATTGATCATTCTCCGGTTAACGGGTATATTAATAGGAAACATGTTCATACAAGGACGCAGTAACATTACAGAACGAGAGGTTGATAGCTGTGGAGAACCGTGGAACCCCCTCCAATTTCATTAAGAATATTATTACCGAAGATTTGAGCTCAGGTAAAGTACAAGAAGTGGTCACCCGCTTTCCGCCGGAGCCGAACGGTTATTTACATATCGGACATGCCAAGGCGATCTGGATTAACTTTACACTGGCTGATGAATTCGGCGGCAAAACAAACCTGCGCTTCGACGACACCAATCCGCTAAAAGAGGATACGGAATATGTGAACTCCATCAAGGAGGATGTGAAGTGGCTCGGTTATGAGTGGGAGGAGCTGCGTTTTGCGTCCGACTATTTTAACGAGATGTATGAACGGGCCGAGCTGCTGATCCAAAAAGGCAAAGCCTATGTGGACGACCTGTCCGCCGATCAGATCCGTGAGCTGCGCGGCACACTGACTGAGCCCGGCAAAAACAGCCCGTACCGCGAGCGCAGCAGCGAAGAGAGTCTTGACCTGTTCCGGCGTATGCGTGCAGGTGAATTCAAGGACGGGGAAAAGGTGCTGCGTGCCAAGATTGACATGGCTTCGCCGAATATTAACCTGCGCGACCCGGTTATCTACCGGATTTCGCATACCCATCACCATAATACAGGCGATGCCTGGTGTATCTACCCGATGTATACCTTTGCCCATCCGCTGGAGGATGCTATTGAAGCCGTGACCCACTCCCTGTGCTCCCTGGAGTTCGAGGACCAGCGCCCGTTCTACGACTGGGTTATCGCTGAATGCGAGATGCCGGCTGCGCCGCATCAGTATGAGTTCGGCCGTCTTAATCTGGCCCAGACGGTGACCAGCAAGCGCAAGCTGAAGCTGCTGGTGGATGAAGGCCATGTCGACGGCTGGGATGATCCGCGTATGCCGACCATCTCCGGACTGCGCCGCCGCGGCTATACGCCGGAAGCGATCCGCAACTTTGTACATGAGACGGGGATCTCCAAAAGCCAGGGCCTCGTGGACCTGCAGATGCTGGAGCATTTTATCCGTGAGGATCTGAAGCTGACCGTGCCGCGGACCATGTCGGTGCTGCGGCCGCTGAAGGTCGTGATTACGAATTATCCGGAAGGCCAGACGGAGTATTTTGAGATTGAGAACAATGTGGAGAATCCGGAAATGGGCAACCGCCAGATTCCGTTCTCCCGTGAAATCTACATTGAACGCGATGACTTCATGGAAGTGCCGCCGAACAAATACTTCCGCCTCTTCCCTGGCAATGAGGTGCGCCTGAAGAACGCCTACTTCATCAAATGTAACGACTTCATTAAGGATGAGAACGGCGAAGTGGTGGAGCTGCATTGCACCTATGATCCGGAGACAAGAAGCGGCAGCGGCTTTACCGGCCGTAAAGTCAAAGGCACCCTGCACTGGGTCGATGCCAGTCAGGCTGTTCCGGCGGAGTTCCGCCTGTATGAGCCGCTGATCTCGGCTGAAGAGGCTGATGCCGAGGCTGAGGTTGAAGGCCTTGAGGTGTCTGCCGGCAAGCCGGAGCCAACCTTCCTTGATCAGCTCAACCCGAACTCACTGCAGATCCTGCAGGGCTTCGTCGAGCCGGGTCTGAAGGACAGCGTGCCGCAGGACAAGTTCCAGTTCTTCCGCCACGGCTACTTTAACGTGGACAGCAAATATTCGACCCCTGAACACCTCGTGTTCAACCTGGTCGTATCGCTGAAAAGCTCATTCCAGCCTGGCAAATAAGGCTGCATAATAATAGGCTGTCCCTGTTGTCTTGCGATGACGGGGACAGCCTTTTTGCGGCCTGTTTGTTTCCTGCTTCCGCATGGTGACAGCAGCCTTGCGGGCCGGCGGCCTGCTGCTGGTATGAATGAAAGGGAAAAATTCCACTAACGAGCTCGCTTTGCCATGCTGAGCGTAGGAATAGAGGGAAAACTCCCACTAACGAGCTCGCTTTGCCCTGCTGAGCACAGGGATAGAGGGAAAAATTCCACTAACGAGCTCGCTTTGCCATGCTGAGCGTAGGAATAGAGGGGAAAATCCCACTAACGAGCTCGCTTTGCCATGCTGAGCACAGGGATAGAGGGAAAAATCCCACTAATGAGCCCGCGTTGCCCTGCTGAGCGTAGGAATAGAGGGGAAAATCCCACTAACGAGCCTGCTTTGCCCTGCTGATCGCAGGAATAGAGGGAAAACTCCCACTAACGAGCCCGCTTTGCCATGCTGAAAGCAGGAATGAGCCCGCGTTGCCCTGCTGAGCGTAGGAATAGAGGGAAAAATCCCACTAACGAGCCTGCTTTGCCATGCTGAAAGCAGGAATAGAGGGGAAAAATCCCACTAACGAGCTCGCTTTGCCATGCTAAGCGTAGGAATAGAGGGAAAACTCCCACTAATGAGCCCATCTACCTAACCCGCTAACTACTACCATAAATCATTATCCAACATATTATGAATATACTCATATTTACGAATTCGGCTGCCACTTGAGCTCAGGACGGGCTTCAGCCTGCCTTTTTCGCACAATTGAGTAATATGCCTTTTGATCGTTTTTGGATCAGCCGCGAGACCATGTACTAAGTCAACAGGCCGGATGATTCCGTCCGAGCATGCTGCGAGCCGCAGGATTTCCCGCTCCAGTTTTGTATATTTGCTGAGCCCGTCTCCGGATTTTTGCAGCAGACACGGAAAAAATAAAGTTTTACATAACGATATAGTCAGCTCCGGTGAAGACTCCAGATCATCATACGGCACCGCGAGCACACGATACCCTGCAATCTGCAGATAAGTTTCCCTGTTCAGCTCCTGCCGGTATCTGGTCCGGTCGGTGTTCTGTACATGGGGGCCATAGCCCTTGATTTCGATCGCAAACTTAACCTGCCCCGGCTTCCAGACATAGTCAACAAAGTAAGGACGGCCGCGCCAATCGGAAACCTCATACTCTGGATGAAGATGTTTGAAATCCCCGAATAACGGCCACCACACCCGCTCTGCAAATAACTTCTCCCCATGCCCGTGCCCCCGCTCCAGACGATCCAGACGTTCGCCGGTTCTCCTCCGCTTATGGCGGTTCAGCCACTTCTCGTGCTCTTCAGCAAATCCCATTTATAAATCTCCCCCTGCATACAAAAATATAAAAAAAGTCCCGCACCCCAATAAGCTTGGAGTACGGGACGTTCTTCGTCCGTTTTATTCTGATTATAAAATCCGCTGGTTAACGGCGTCAATGACCGGGTGTGGCCAGCTTCAATTCTCCAGCTCCTCCAGCTCCTCCAGCTCCTCCTGGGCATTCGGACGGTAGCCGCCGCGGATGACGAACAGCGCCATCAGGCCGAAGCCGCACGTTCCAATAAAGGCGAGGAAGGCACCGGACTGGTACATGCTCTGCGCGCCCAGGTTCTGGTACAGCCAGCCTCCGAGCACGCCGCCCAGAATGCCGGCGATGCCGCTCCAGGTCAGCGTATACAGTGCCTGTCCCGAGGAACGGTATGCGGGGGGAACCAGCAGCATTGTCAGCTGGGTGCCGACATAGAAGAAGCCGCCGAAGGTGATGCAGTGCAGAATCTGGATCAGTGCCACCTGAACGGGGGCGGTTGCCTCGGCCATCAGTCCCCAGCGGAGCAGGAACAGCGCGCTTACCGCGGCCAGCAGGGCCAGAAGCACGGATATTTTGCGCTTCAGGAAGCGGTCGCACAGCACCAGCACGCCCATCTCCAGGATGGAGGAGAGGAAGACGGCGAGTCCGATCATGGTTTTGCTGCCGCCAAGCTCCGTTATATACAGCGATACAAAGGTGTTGTTCATCGTATTGGGGATGGACACCAGGATACCGAAGAAGATAAAGCACAGAAAGAACGGGTTATAAAAAATATGCCGGAAGCCCTTGAACGGCAGCGGCGCAATCCCGATGGAGTGACTCAGCCGCGGGAGCGCAACCAGGGCGAGCATCGCCATACCGAGCAGTACCGCAAACAAATAAGACAACACGGATACCCCAGCCCATTCAATAACCGGACCGGCCAAAATAGCCGTAAATGCCCAGCCCAGCGACCCCCACAGCCGGAAGGAGCTGAAGCGGTGTCCGGTATCCTCAATATAGCTGAGAATCATGGTGTTGCTCTGGGCGAACAGCGGGCCCTGAAAAAAGTAGAAAAAAAGGATGGAGATATAGATCGTTTCATATGTATAGGCCTGAAAAACAAGCTGCGACAGCACCAGTGTCCCGGTAAGCATTACAAGGACGATCCTGCGGATATTCTGATACTTGTCGGTCCAGATTCCCCAGAACGGATTGGCTACGATGGAGACCAGCGCGCCCACCGACATCAGGCTGCCGATTTCAAGCTTGTTCATGCCGACATCCTGCAGATAAAGCGGAAAAAAGCTGGTGAACAAAACGACTGTTCCGTATACAAAAAAGTTAAACCATTTTAGAGAGGCAAAAGTTGGCTGCTTATTGTTATTGTCCCGCAAATTGGGCACTCCTTTCCCGCCAGATGCCATGCCTTCCATGGAGGCACTGTGAAAATAGGCCCCGTATATCACTGTAACATTAGTTGAAAAGGGATACAAACCATGTTTTACAAAACGCAGCCTTAAAAAGAGTCTAGGCCGGCTTTTATAGCGACGCATGCACAGCAGGCTGTACTTGGGCTGATCGTTATGAAGCTTATGTACAGGCGTTTATTGTCCCGCGGCTCCGCTGTTTTCACATAGTAAAGTCTGATACGATGATCATATTATATCCCGCAACAGGAGGACATCATGACGCACTACTCAGGAATTATACTTACGGGCGGGGCTTCGCGCCGGATGGGCACGGATAAAGCGCTGCTGGAGCTTGGCGGCAGGCCGGTCATCGCCAGGCTGGCGGGCGAGCTGTCGCAGCTTGCAGAGTGCACAGTCATTGCCAGCGGTCCCCGGCAGCGCCGGGAGTACAGCAGCCTCGGGCTGCTGCAGGTGACGGATGTCTACCCGGGCTGCGGGCCGCTGGCCGGACTTCATGCGGCGCTCAGCCATACGCAGCACGATTGGAATCTGGTGGCAGCCTGTGATCTGCCGTTTGCTTCGGCGGAGTTTTTGCGTTATATGCTCACCGCCCATGCGGAGGCTCACATGGGTAGCGGCAACCCCGGACAGCCCGGCGGTGCGGATGTCGCAGTAGCAGTGTCCCGCGAAGGCCGGGTACAGCCGCTGCTCGGTCTGTATCACAAGCGGGTGCTTCCGGTGCTGGAAGCAGCGCTGGATGCCGGGAATTACAGGTTCATGGACTGTCTTAATAAGCTGGACGACGTGCTATATGTGCAGGAGTCAGGCTTTACACCGGCTGTACCCGCTGCGCCCTCCCCTGTGTTTAACATGAACACACCGGAGGATTACGCCGCAGCAACAGCAATGGTGCTGTAAACTGCTGCCGGACAGCTTTCCCGGAGCCTGTTTAAGTTCAGTTTAAATATCCGCTTTAAACTACAGAAGAATATTCCGCCAAGAAAAGAGGGATTCCCATGAATACAAATAGACCGCTCCGGAAGGAGCGGCAGGGTGCGGCCATGAGGCCGTTTCTGAAGCTGCTGCATCAGACCAAGCCCTCCTACGGGCTTCTTACAGTCGCCGTTCTGCTGAGTATGATCTCTACCCTGGTGGGCCTCGTCATCCCCATGTTCACCAAAAACCTGGTCGACGGCTTCTCCCTCGCCTCCATCAGCAGGCTGCAGATCGCCGGGATTGCCGGTGCGTTCATTGCCCAGACGATTGCCGGCGGCTTCTCCATTTACCTGCTGAATTACGTGGGACAAAAGACGGTAGCTGCGCTGCGTGACCGGCTGTGGCGCAAGTTCCTGGTGCTGCCCGTGTCCTATTTTAACGATAACCGCACAGGTGAAAGCGTCAGCCGGATGACTAATGACACCGGGATTCTCAAAACCCTTATTTCCGAGCATCTGGCCAGCCTGTTTACCGGTGTGATTTCCATTGTCGGCTCGATATCAGTGCTGCTGTATCTGAACTGGAAAATGACTCTGGTACTGTTCACGGTACTGCCCTTGTCCGCGCTCATTCTTGTGCCGCTGGGCCGGCAGATGTACAAAATATCCAAAGGAACTCAGGACGAAACCGCCTCTTTTACCGCTACACTAAGCGGTGTGCTGTCTGAAATCCGGCTGGTGAAAGCCTCCGGGGCAGAGGACAGGGAATATGAGGCCGGGCGTACCGGGATTATGAATCTGCTCGCTTTTGGCATACGTGAGGGTAAAATCAGTGCAATGATCAGTCCGCTCGTCTCCTTCGTGTTCATGATGCTGCTGGTGGTGATTATCGGCTACGGGGGTATGCAGGTTTCGTCGGGTGCGTTAACCGCTGGCGAGCTGGTCGCTTTTATCCTCTATCTGATTCAGATTGTTATGCCGCTAACCCAGCTTACGCAATTCTTCACTCAGATCCAGAAGGCCAAGGGCGCTTCGGAACGGATCATTGAAACGCTGGCCGCAGAAGAGGAGCAGTATGAAGGTGCCGAGGAAGCCGTTCAGGTGGCGGAGCCTATTACAATAGAAGATCTTAGCTTCGGATATAATACAGGCGGGCCGGTGCTGGACAAGGTCAGCTTTACGCTTCAGCCGGGCCAGGTAACAGCGGTTGTCGGTCCGAGCGGGGGCGGGAAAACGACGCTTTTCTCACTGTTGGAACGCTTCTATCAGCCTGATGCCGGTGTGATTAAGCTTGGTGCCAAGCCCGTAGCCGCGTTCTCGCTGCGCTCCTGGCGGAGGCTGATCGGCTATGTATCGCAGGAGAGTCCGCTGCTTGCGGGGACCATTGCCGACAATCTCGGCTACGGGCTGGACCGGGAGGTCACTGAAGCGGAAATGCGGCGTGCGGCGGAGATGGCTTATGCGGACAAGTTCATTGAAGAGCTGCCGGACGGGTATCAGACGGATGTCGGTGAACGCGGCGTGAAGCTGTCCGGCGGACAGCGCCAGCGGATTGCAATTGCCCGGGCGCTGCTGCGTGATCCGCAGATTCTGATGCTGGATGAAGCGACCGCAAGTCTGGACAGCCAGTCAGAGGCCGTGGTGCAGAGGGCGCTGTCTAACCTGATGAAGGGGCGGACGACGATTGTTATTGCCCACCGGCTGGCGACGGTCGTGAACGCGGACCAGATTGTTTTTATGGAAAAGGGCCGGATTACCGGCAAAGGCACACACGGGGAGCTGCTGCAGCATCATGAGCTGTACCGGGCGTTCGCGGAGCAGCAGCTGCAAATGAATGTACCTGAGCTGGAGGAAGTCCCGGCACAGGGAAAGGAGGGACCTTTCGAATATGGCCAGCATACTGGTGGCGGACGACGATCCGCACATCCGCGAATTGGTGGAAGTCTTTTTGAGGGCTGAAGGAATGGATGAGGTGTACAGTGCTTCCGATGGTGTGGAGGCACTGAAGCTGATGGAGGAAAACAGTGCAGATCTGGCGATTATCGATGTGATGATGCCCCGGATGGACGGCTGGGAGCTGTGCCGCGAGCTGCGCAGGAGCTACGATATCCCGATTCTGATGCTGACCGCCAAGGGAGAAACCGCGCAGATTGTTAAAGGGTTTGAGCTCGGTACAGACGACTATCTGGTGAAGCCGTTTGAGCCGCCGGTGCTGATTGCCAGGGTAAAAGCGCTGCTGAAGCGCTACCAGATTTCCGCCGCGCAAAGCGTCACGGTCGGCCGTCTGCGGATGAACCGCAAAACGTATGAGGTCTCCTCGGAACTCGGCGGGCTGACCCTGCCGCTCAAGGAATTCGAGCTGCTGTTCAAGCTTGCCAGCTATCCCGGCCAGACGCTGACGCGCGACCGGCTAATTGAGGAGATCTGGGGCTATGATTATGAGGGGAACGAGCGGACGCTGGATGTGCACGTAGGGCGGCTGCGCGAGCGGTTCCCCATGGAGCAGTATGCATTCCATATCCGCACCATCCGCGGACTGGGCTACCGCCTGGAGGTCGATAAGTAGATGGACAGAGGCAGGGCCAGGGATATTCTAAAGGCGGTTGCGGGCATCCTCGTGGTAATTATAGGCTTCTATCTCTCCTGGAACGGCGGGTACTTCGGGTTAAGGCTGCTCGAAAAGCATTTTAGCTGGTCGCTTACGCCGTATACCTCCCAGCTGCTGACAATGGTGCTGCAGTTTGTCATTCTGTTTCTGCTGGCTGGCACTTCCGCCCTGATCGGCCGCCTGCGGGGGGACGAACGGGCCTTTTATATTCCGATTATTACCGCCATGCGGCAAATCGCCCAAGGGAATTTCAAGGTGGAGATCGAAAACAGCCGGCGCTACGGTCAGTTCGGGAGCATAGTGGAGGGGATTAATGAGATGGCGAGTGAGCTGGGCCGGATGGAGATTATGCGCCAGGACTTCATCTCTAATGTGTCGCATGAAATCCAGTCGCCGCTCACCTCCATCCGCGGCTTTGCCCGTGCGATGCGGGATGAAGGAATCAGTGCAGAGACCAGACAGCACTACCTGGATATTATCGAGGCGGAGAGCAGCAGGCTGTCCGGACTCAGTGATAATCTGCTGAAGCTGTCAGCTCTGGAGGCGGGAAGCTTTCCGTTTGAGGCGAAGCCCTACCGGCTGGACAAACAGCTGCGCGAGATGATCCTGGCTGCCGAGCCGCAGTGGCTGGAGAAGGATATCGAAGTGGAGGCAGACCTGGAAGAGGCCATGGTCGTTGCCGTTCAGGATCTGATAAGCCAGGTGTGGACCAATCTGCTGCACAACAGCATCAAATTCACACCGCCGGGCGGCCGGATTTATGTCCGGCTGCGGCCGGTGGAGCAGGGAATGGAGATAGAGCTCCGGGACAGCGGGATCGGAATTGCGGAGGAGGAGCTGCCGCGGATATTTGAACGGTTCTACAAGGCGGATAAAGCACGCAGCGCCAGCGGGGGCGGAAGCGGGCTGGGGCTTTCGCTGGTGAAAAAAATCGTCGAGCTTCATGAAGGGAGCATCAATGTAACAAGCCGTCCCGGTGAGGGAACGGCTTTTGTGGTCCGGCTGCCGCAGCGGTCTTCATAAAAGCTGCCGTGTACAGCAGGCATGCAGGGAGCAGCAGCAGACAAATGTTAATTTGTCTGCTTCTGCTTTTTTTGTTCCGGTGTCCGGCTGAAATACCTGGGTCTGCTTCCGTATTAAGGCCATGCCTTGTGGGGTTCTTTTATCATTGCGGCTAACGCCGGCAGCCCGCTTTGCAGCTCGCCGGGAGATGCATAGGCGTAGGACAGGCGGAGATGCCGGCTGTCGCCCCGGTCATACAGATCGCCGGTGTTGAGCAGCAGCCCGGCCCGCCGGGCGGTCTCGAACAGCCTGCGCAGCGGCAGCGGGCGGTCCAGGGCCAGCCAGATGTAGAAGCCGCCGGCCGGAATGCTCCAGGAGGCGAGCCCGCTGAAGTGGGCGTCCAGGAGCTGCAGCATCAGCGCGCGCCGCTCACGCAGCTTGCTGCGCAGCAGCGTAAGATGCTCTTCGTGATAGTTGCCGTCCAGCCACCGGGCGGCGGCCATCTGGGACAGGGAGCTCGCACCGTAATCGGTCTGCATCTTGATGTCGGCGAGCCGGCGGATGACCGGCTCCGGGCCGACAATCCAGCCGATGCGCAGGCCCGGGCTGGCCGCTTTGGAGAGTGTGCCCAGATGCAGCACCCTGTCTTCGCGGTCCAGTGCCTTCAGCGGCAGCGGCGGAGGCGCATCCAGCCACAGCTCCTGGTATGCTCCGTCCTCCAGAATAGGCAGTCCAAGCCCGCCGGACACAGCCATCAGCTCCTGCCTCCGCACCTCATCCATGACCATTCCGGTTGGATTGTGGAAGCTTGGAATGGTATAGAGCATGGCTGCCCTGGTCCGCAGCACTTCGGCCGCAAGCTTGCTGACCACCATGCCGCTCTCATCCATCGGCAAGCCGCTGAACTTTATGCCTGCAGATTGGAAGGCGTGAATGGAGTAGAGGTAGGACGGCTTCTCCAGCAGGATTGTTGAGCTGCGCGGCAGCAGGCCGAGGGCAATCAGCTGCAGCCCCTGGAGCGCGCCGGAGGTGATCAGGATGGAGCCGGGATCAGCCTGAATCCCCTGCTTCAGCAGCTGGCGGCTGACTGCGCTGCGGAGCCCGGGATTTCCGAGCGGCTCCTCATAGGACAGCGGCGGCAGCGGGCGGGCGGCGAGCTCTGCCAGCACGCTGTTCATGGCTGCGCCGGGCAGCAGCTCAGGCGCGGGCTCACCGGTGCCGAGGCGGATCAGCCCGGGCTCGAATTCAAGCCGGTTAATCGCCTGCACAGCAGGCAGATTTGGGTAATGCGTGCCCTCCTCTAGGTAATTCCTCCAGCTGCCTGGGGTAGTGCTGCTGTTACCGCCGGCAGCGGCGGTAACCCGGGTTCCCCCGCCCCGCCTGCCTTCCAGCAGCCCCTGCCCGGCAAGGGTCCCTAGCGCTGTCGTTAACGTGCTGCGGTTCACGCCCAGCTGGCGGCAGAGCTCACGCTGCGGGGCCAGCTTCATGCCCGCAGGCCAAGACCCGCTGCTGATCCTTGCACTGAAGCAGGCGGAGATTTGCAGGTGCAGCGGCAGCGGAGACGCGGGATTGGGCCGCCAGTTCTCCTGTAAGTAAGCAGCAGGAGGCGCTGTCTCAGGCTGTGCGCCTGAGGGTGCGGAACTACTGTTATCCTGTGATGAAGCAGGTGCTTGCCGGACGCCCGGCCGGCTGAAATCGGAGTTCAAAGGACAGGCTCCTTTCTATTTTCTCTGCCAAGTATATCGATTGCATATCGCTCAGCTCTTGAGGACTCTTTTACCCGGAGTATATCATATTCTGCAGTTTGCTCTTAACTTGGCTGGCAGGCTGATTGAAATTTGGATGGTTACTGGGGGAGCGGAAGCGTGTACGATAAACGGGCATATGATTGGCGGAAAAGGGGAGTTAATAATGACTGAGGCAATAGTACATGGAATGATTCTGGCTTTGGGACTGATATTACCGTTAGGGGTGCAAAACATATTTGTGTTTAACCAGGGGGCCCTGCATTCACGGTTTCGCAGTGTGCTGCCCGTCGTTGTAACGGCTGCGCTGTGTGATACGCTGCTGATTGCGGCTGCGGTCGGCGGTGTGTCGCTGCTGCTGCTTACGCTGGAGTGGCTGACTCCCGCAGTCTACGGTGCGGGTGTGCTGTTCCTCCTGTACATGGGCTGGCAGATATGGTCGGCGGCTCCGGCATCGGGAGATGCGAGGCAGCTCTCAACCAGAGGACAGATCGGCTATGCGCTGTCCGTGTCACTCCTTAATCCGCATGCCCTGCTGGATACGGTCGGTGTTATCGGTACAGGCTCGCTCGGCTACGAAGGGGCTGAACGCTGGGGCTTCGCTGCGGCAACGGCCGCTGTATCCTGGCTGTGGTTCCTGGGTCTGGCAGCAGCCGGGAGGATACTCGGGCGGGCGGATACCTCAGGCAAGGCTACCCGGCTGCTGAACCGGGGGTCGGCACTGCTGATCTGGGCGATGGCTGTTTATATGGGGCTGCAGCTGTGGAGAAGTTTTCAGGCATAAAAGCGGGGTGTTCCAAACAGCCGTTACAGGCCCCCGGAACACCCCATCTGCTTGTCAGCCGCCGATCTGTGACATGCGCCGCGTGGTCGGGATATGGCTCTGGGCTTTTTTCTCCAGGGCCAGCGCCATCTCATGATTATGCGGCTTGTTGCCCAGCGCCCGGCGGAACAGGTCCTGAACGGCTGCCGGGTCCTGCACGAGCGGGCGCACATTGTATTCGTCCGCCCAGTACAGGCAGGCCTTGATATGGCCGTCAGCTGTCAGCCTCAGCCGGTTACAGTTGTCGCAGAAATGCTCGCTGACCGGATGGATCAGCCCGAAGGTTCCACGGGCTCCGGTAACACGCCGGTTCTGTGACGGGCCATTGCCGGAAGGAAGCTCGGCCTCCTCGGTTGACCAGCCGGCCGCAGTACAGGCTTCGATGACCGTTTCCAGCGGCAGGTAGGTCTGGCGCCAGGAATCACTTGCACTGCCGATCGGCATATATTCAATGAACCGTACGTTAAGCGGACTGTCCAAAGTGAGCGAGATGAAATCCTTGATCTCATCATCATTGATACCCTTCATCAGAACGACGTTCAGCTTGATCGGGGAGACGCCGGCCGCATGGGCGGCTTCAATTCCCTTCAGTACCCTGGAGACATCGCCGCCGCGCGTAATCATCGAGAAGCGGTCCTGCTTAAGTGAATCAAGGCTGATGTTGACCCGTGTCAGCCCCGCCTGCTTCAGCAGTGCGGCTTTGGCCGGGAGCATCAGGCCGTTGGTTGTCAGTGAAATATCCTCAATGCCGGGGATGGCGGCAAGCATGGCTACGAGCTGCTCCAGATCCTTGCGGACCAGCGGCTCTCCGCCGGTGAGTCTCACCTTGCTTAGTCCGAGCGGCGCGAGCGCCTCTACTACAGCGGTAATTTCTTCATAGCTCATAATCTCGTCCTGCGGCTGGAATTGCATTCCTTCCGCCGGCATACAATAAATGCAGCGCAGGTTGCAGCGGTCTGTAACCGAAATGCGGAGATAGTCATGTAATCGTCCAAAAGGGTCCGTCAGCGGTTCCATAGGCTCTTCCCTTCTTCATAATGCATTTTATATTAAATTTTAAAGAATACGATTGTCCCCGTCAACAAAAGGACAACCTAAATGATAGGCGAGGAAAGCATATAGACACAGCATAAATTTGACAGATGTGCGACAATTCATCCCAATGGTCATAGAATGCTCACCGAAAGCGCTTTACATGTTCGATATAATAAAGGTGCCTAGACAGAAGTCTTAAAATTTTAACTTTTGCGAAAGACACAGCTATGATACCGGAAGCGCAGCAGCTGACCGCTGCCTGGCAATACGCCCGGTAAAACCAATAGGGAGGTTTTGCAAAATGACGATACCCACTGTTCCAGCACTTGTTGTACCGGAGGTGTTTAGCCGCTGGCTGGATAGCCGCGGATTAATATATCAGATCATGGTTGATTTTTACGGCAGAAAGCCGACTCTTTCGCTGGTTGCCCAATGGAGGGCAAACCGGCAGATGATGAGTATTGCTGCAGAGATGACGGAGGGCGGACGGGAGCTGAAGCGCTACCTGTGCGGAAAGGACCCGTCAGAGCTTCCGGGGATCTGCGAGAAGGAAAAGGCCGAATATATGAGACTGCTGAACGACCGTACGGTAAGCCCGTTCGCTGCACGGGAAGCCATTCAGCTTGGCCGGGAGAAGGAATTCTGCAATGAGCTCTCCGAGCTGTATGCTTCCGCAGGTATTGTGTTTAAGAAATGCAGCGGAGAAGCAGATGATCATATTTCGATTGAACTGGAATTTATGGCCGTGATGCATGAGCGGATGCTGTTCAACAGCTTCTCTGTCCGCAGTGCAATGGAGCTGCTGGACATCCAGGAGCGCTTCCTGGAGGAGCATCTGCTGAAATGGATTCCGCAATTCTGCAGTCTGCTTAAGGAAGCAACCACCAGCCCGTTATACCTGGGCCTCAGCCGCATGCTGGAGGAATTCCTGCCCCAGGATCTGCAGATGCTGCGGGCCTGGAAGGCTTCGCTCGAGAGCAGTGCCTCAACAATGGCTTAGAATGGCGGGAATGCTATCCAAGCTATATTGAATTAAATATGCTTAACGCTGAAAAGGCGCCTTTCTGTTTAAGAAAGGCGCCTTTTGGGCTTTGTTGTATGAAGGGAACACGCTGTCAGTACACCAACTGAATAAGTGTAGTTCGTACAACTAAACCGCTGCTTACTCTTCTATTCGCTTCTTGCGGAATTTCATCAGGAACTCATAGACTACCGGCACGACTACCAGTGTCAGCAGGGTAGAGCTGATTAGACCGCCGATAACGGTCACGCCAAGCCCTTTGGAGATAATGCCGGCGCTGTTCTCAAGCCCGGTGACCAGCGGAAGCAGCGCGCCGATGGTGGCAAGCGCCGTCATCAGAATCGGGCGTAGGCGTGTGCCGCCGGCCTCAAGCAGGGCCTGCCGCGTAGTCATTCCTTCTTTTTCTTTATGGATGACACGGTCAATCAGTACGATCGCGTTGGTAACGACGATCCCGATCAGCATCAGCGCACCCATAAGCGCAGAGACGTTCAGTGTCTCACCGGCCAGCAGCAGGGCGACGAGGGCGCCAATGACTGTGAACGGCAGGGAGAACAGGATTGCGAACGGTGCCAGACCGCCGCCGAAGGTGACAACAAGCACGAAATATACAATGGCAACAGCGGCTGCCATGGCGATTCCAAGCTGGCCGAAGGTTTCGTTGATCTGCTCGGTCACACCGCCAAAGGAGACGGTGACTCCGTCAGGGAGTTCAAGGGCTTCAACCTTTTCCTTCACATTGTTGGAGGCGCTGTTTACGTCTGTGGCGATAATATCAGCAGTGACCTCAACACTCATCTTACCGTCAATCCGGGTGATTGAGTCGGGTGAGGTGCCCTTTTCGATGGTTGCAACCTGACTGACCGGTACCGTAAAGCCGAGCGGTGAGGTGAGCAGAGCGTCTTCCATCTCCTGAATGCTGCTGTAAGTTGTTGTATCAGCTTCAATGTAGACATTGTAGTTCTTTCCGTCCACAGCCACTTCCGTCAGCACCGGACGGGTATTAACCGGGCTGAGCTTCATGGCAAGCTGTCCGGCGGTCAGGCCCAGCGAGCTGAGCTTAGCCTGATCGGCAACGATGGTGTATTGCTCATACGATTCGGAGAGGCTGGTATCCCCGTCCTTGAAGTTTTTGGTATCGGCATTTACAATACCTGCTATTTCATCGGCTACCGGCTTCAGTTGCTCCAGCGTGTCGCCAAAGATATTTACGGTCAGCGTATTGCCGCCGAGACCGCCGCTGGCCATGCCGGACATGTCACCCCACACGCCATCCGGCACCTCGGCTGTCAGGCTGGCAATCAGATCTTCCTTAACCGTTTCAAAATCAGGGGTATCGCTGTCATAGGTAATGTAGAACAGGCCGGAGTTATTAGAGCCCATCCCCATGAACCCGCTGCCCCCGATCGAATACTGCAGGTTGGTCACATGATCCTGGCCGAGAATGAATGCTTCTGCCTTGAGACCCTGCTCCTGCACATCCTTAGCCGTCTGTCCGGCCTTAGGCGAGAAGGTCATGATTACACTCTTGTCCTCCTGGGAAGGCATGAAGCTGACCCCGATCGGCTTGATCAGGAGCAGGCTGCCTGCAAGCAGCAGAACTGCGGCTCCAAAGGTAATCAGCTTATGGGAGAGACACCAGTCCAGAATTTTCTGATAGCCGGCAGCCATTCTGCCCGGCTTTTCCTCGTGCACCTTTTTACCCTGCTTGAGCCCGCCCCGGAACAGGGAGTGCGCCAGCGCAGGTACCAGGGTGATGGCTACGATCAGCGATGCAATCAGCGAGAAGACCATGGTCAACGCGAAAGGCAGGAATAGCTCGCCTACCATCCCGCTGACAAAGGCAAGCGGCAGGAAGACGGCGATTGTAACGATTGTCGAAGACAGGATCGGCACGAACATTTCGCTTGTAGCCGCACTGATCAGCTCCCGGCCGCGCAGCTTCTCGCCGGACAGCGACAGGCGCCGGTAAATATTCTCGATAACGACGATGGAGTCATCGACTACCCGGCCAATGGCGACGGTCATTGCACCCAGCGTCATCATATTAAGGGTAATATCCATCTGGCGCAGGCACAGCACCGCGATAAGCAGCGACAGTGGAATCGAGATGATGGAAATGATGGTGGAGCGGATGTTCCGCAGGAACAGCAGAATGATTACGACGGCGAACAGGGCACCGAATAATGCCTTGGACAGCATAGTGTGCACAGAGTCCTCAATCGGCTTACCCTGATCGAGCAGTACAGTAAGGTCAAGCGACCCGTACTGCTGCTTCAGCTCCTCAGTCTTATCCTTTACGCTGTTTACAACCTCTACAGTGTTGGCGTCGTTAGCCTTCACAATCTGAATCCCGATCGATTCCTTGCCGTTCGTGCGGGAGATTGACTCCGACTTGCCGGTAACCTCAATAGCGGCGAGCTCTCCAAGCTTCACTGTAGGAAGCCCGGCAGCTGCGGCACCTGCATTAGCAGCATCAGCGCCTGCAGCACCTGTACCAGCTGCGTCACCTGCCCCGGCTGAACCGGCGGCTGCGGAAGGCACCAGCGGCACGGCCAGATTTTCAAGATCCTCCACGGTGCTGATGTTGCCGTCTACGACAACCGCCTTCTGCGATTGCTCCATTTCAAACAGCCCAAGCGGCACACGCAGGGATGAGGCCTGGACAATGCCTTTGACCGTGTCTTCGGTCAGGCCGTATTGCTTCAGCTTCTCCTGGTCAAACTTGAGGGAGACTTCCTTCACATACTGGCCGGCAACCGACACGGAGGCGACCCCCTCGATATCCTCGAGGGCCGGCCGGATGTCATTCTCGGCTATGCGGGTCAGCTCCTCAAGATCCGTCTCCCCGTTGTCGGCAAGGCTGAGCGAGATAACCGGCAGTGAGCTCAGGCTGAAGCGGGAAATCTGCGGCTTACGGGCATCGTCAGGCAGGACTACCTCATTCAGCGCCTCGCGTACAGCAGCGGTAGCGTTATCCAGATTCGTTCCGTAATCAAACTCGATCTGGATGCTGGAGGCATTCTCCAGCGATGAGGAGGTAATGGTCTTAACGCCGTCTACATTACGGAGCTTCTGCTCCAGCGGCTTGCTGACATCATTGACGACACCTTCCGGTGCCGCACCGGGATAAATTGTAGTAACGCTAAGGTAAGGGATGCTGATATTAGGCAGTGTCTCCTGCTTCATTGTCAGACCGCTGTACAGCCCGGCAAACACAATAATGATTGTCAGGAGCCAAATCGCAAATTTGTTTTTGAGTGAAAAATGAATCAGGCTTTTCATAAGTTACGTTCTGCTCCTCTCTTGGAAAAAACCGCATGAATTTGGAAGGTAAGGCGAAACTAGCTTTTGCAGTGCTTCGAGCTCCTCATGTACGGCAGGATAAGCCTGCAGGTTGGCGATCATTCCCCGGATAATGGCTTTGCGGGGCTCGGGCATTAAGAATTCACTCTCCAGGATGGCCAGTGATTCCAGGCCGTCTTCTGCAGCGGGCAGTCCGGAAGAAGGGGCGGTGCTAAGAGTGGCCCGCATCTCCTTGATAAGCTGCAGCGGACTGCGGCGCCGGCTGTCCTCATGGCCGCTTAGCCAGCTCTCCAGCACAGCTGCAGCAATCAGCGGCTCCTGCCGGCCGGCCAGCAGGCCAGCGGCAACGATGTCAAGCAGATCGACCAGCTGATCCGCCATGCGGGTGATGGATACCTGCGATTCCTGGCTGAAGATCAGCCGGATAAAGGCATGGATCATGCCATCCGCGAACAGGAACAGATCGCCTGTGTACGGGAGGATGGCCGGTCCGTAGAGGGTATTCAGCTTGTTCTGAAACCAGAGCACCAGCGGACCATTGGCCTTGCGGATCCATTCAGGCACCTCGTCTCCGCCTTTTCCGGCAACCTCCTGAAATTGCCGCTGCAAAAACTCGCGCAGCTCGTGTACATGCGTGAGTAGAATTTCAACCTGGTTACGCAGCTTTTCCCGCGGGCTGCTGCGGCTGTACTGTTCCTCCCGCTGCAGCGGATCATGGATCATCCTGAAGCAATGCATATAGATGCTGCGTTCCAGCTCCTCCTTGGATTTGAAGACCAGATAGAGGCTGCCCTTGGAAATCCCGCACAGCTCGGCAATTTCCTGCATCGAGGTCGAGGATGAGCCCTTTACCGCGAACAGCTGCATGGCTGTCTTGATAATCAGTTCCTGTCTGTTTGCATTTTTATCAGCCACAAGCCGTATAATCCCCTTTCTGACTAAGTGGTTCTACAATTGACTGAATGGTCAGAAAGATTATAGTATAGATTCCGGACCATTACAAATTGCGATTCTTCAGGTAATATATAGATGAGGAATTCAAGTTTCACAAGGTTGAACAAGAGAGTAGGTCGCCTATGAGAAGAGGATTGCAGGCGCTGGTTATTATTGCGGCCTTGCTGGCATTTTATTATTTCGGCTTCGGTATTTTTGGCAGCACCGCCGGTACAATTATCAGTATTTTCTCCACGCTGACTGTGATTTCCATCGGCCTTGGCATTTTTATGGAGAACCGCAATCCGTCGACGACGATGGCCTGGATTCTGCTGCTGGCGCTTATTCCCGTGCTTGGGCTGGTCTTTTATTTTCTGTTCGGGCAGAACGTATTTAAACGCCGCAAGTATGACAAAAAAGCGCAGCGCGACCTGATGGCCTATGAGCGCATTGAGAACGATGCCCTGCATACATACCAGGACTGGTCCATATTTGATCCTAACCGCCAGAAGCTGCTGGGGCTGTCGCAGAGGCTGGCACGGACGCCGGTTTCGTTCAGCTCGGAGACCCGGATTCTGACCAACGGGGAAGAGACGTTCGGGACGCTGCTGCTGGAGCTGCGGCAGGCGCAGCATCATATCCATATGGAGTACTACATTTTCCGGGCGGACCATATCGGGACGCGGATTCAGCAGATTCTGATCGAGAAGGCCCGGGCCGGTGTAGCTGTAAGATTTATGTACGATGCTGTGGGCAGTATGCAGCTCTCTAAGGCTTTCCTGAAGGAAATGACCGATGCGGGGGTGAGGGTGGCGGCTTACGGTAATTCCACCTCCTTTTTCTCCAGCCGGGTTAATTACCGCAATCACCGCAAAATCGTCGTAATCGACGGGGATGTGGGGTTTATGGGCGGACTGAACGTCGGGGATGAATACTTAAGCCGCAGTAAAACGTACGGCTTCTGGCGTGATACCCATATGCTGCTGCGGGGAGAGGCCGTGCGGACGATGCAGATTATTTTTCTGCAGGACTGGATGCATACAACAGGTGAGTCGATTATGGAGCAGGATTATCTTTCGCCGCAGCTGAGATTTACAAACGGGGACGGGGCTGTGCAGATTATTGCCAGCGGGCCGGACAATGAGCGCCGGGCGCTGAAGAACATCTTTTTCTCAATGATTACCTCTGCGGAAAAATCGGTGTGGATCGCCAGCCCCTACTTTATCCCGGATGAGGATATTCTGACCGCGCTGCGGGTAGCCGCCATGTCCGGGCTCGATGTGCGCCTTCTATTCCCGGCCAAGCCGGATAAATGGCTCCCGTTCCTGGCTTCGCATTCCTATTTTCCGGCTCTGCTGGAGTCCGGAGTGAAAATTTACGAATATGAAAAGGGCTTTATTCACTCCAAGCTGCTTATCATCGACGGAGAGGTCGCCACGATCGGTACAGCCAATATGGATATGCGCAGCTTCCACCTGAACTTTGAGGTGAATGCGCTGCTGCTGCAGACAGAGAGCGTGGCCCGCATTGTCGCTGATTTTGAGCGTGACCTGCTGTCCACCCGCCAGATTGTGCATGAGGCCTTTATGAACAAGCGGCTGCTGGAGCGGCTGCTGGAATCGGCCGCCCGTCTGATGTCGCCGCTGCTCTAAGCGGCCGGCAGAGCGCGTGAACCCAGGTAAGCACAGGCAAATACAAGAGCCGCCGGAAGAAGCGATTCAGGCTTCCCGGCGGTTTTTTTGTCCCTAATAATAAGCCTGCTCAAAAAGTGGTAAAGCCGAGCCGGGTCTGTATTCTATAGACAATATATTTCAGCCAGGTTACTCCGCTCTGGTATTCCTCAAGCGGCAGGCTGTATTCGGCGTCCTCGTTATTCCACAGCCGGCTGAAGTAGCCGGTCATCTCCGCATAGAGCGGCTGATCCTGCGGCACGGACACCCAAAGATTATTTTCCAGATTATAATCATCCAGATTGCGGGTTGTGAAGTTGGTTGAGCCGCCCAGCACGATAGAAGGGCCGGAGGCTTTGGCAATAAACAGCAGCTTGGAATGGTACTGCTCCTTGCCGGTATTATACCAGCGTATAGCAATCTTTCCGCCGGAGCGCTTGTTCAGGTTCATGGCTACAGGCCTGTTCGGGATGCCGATTTTGTCACGGCCGAAGGCGTTCTGATTCGGGTCCAGCAGCAGACGCACCTCTGCGCCCCGCTCCGCTGCCTCCAGCAGCCCGCTGATGACGGCATCATCGGCCAGATAGAACATGCCCATCCAGACGGTATCGCCGGCTCCGGCACTGTGTATGGCTTCCAGCGTGTATTTATAGACTTTACCTTCAGTCAGATAGCGGATGTCCAGCGGACCTTCTGCAGCCTGTGTGAATTCCGGCGTCCTGCCCAGCAGCGGGCCGGCACCGGAGAGGTCAGCCGCCGCCTGCTCGGTGCGCAGAATATCGGCAATCACCGGGCCCTGCACCTCCAGGGCAATATTGGAATGGTAGGCGCTCGGGTCATGCACATTGCCTGAAGAAATAAGGGCCGTGTTCTCGCTGACTACGACCTTGCGGTGGTTGGCTTTTACATTCAACAGCTTTAAATAGGAGCGCGCGGTAATATCAGGCCCGCCAGTGGCCATCAGATTGGGAATCCGGCCGTTGCCGGACTGCCCGAACCACTGGATGAAGGTGCGCCATACAGCGGAGTAGGCAGGCGTTGAATCACGCAGCTTGTCTGTATCGGTTATGACTACCTTGATGCCGGAGGCTTTCATCTCCTCCAGCAGGTGATTGGGGGCCGAGCTATAGTTGGTATTGACCTCATCGGTAATGAACACAATGTCCATGCCCGGATAGGCGGCTTTCTGGGCGATAAGCTTATTGGTAAGCTCACGGCTGACCGGAGGGAACTGCTGGTGTTTATGGGTATAATCATTGAACAGGAACAGATCAATAACAAGAAATTGCCGGGATTCCTCGATAATCTGCAGAATTCTCGGCAGAATCTGCTCCTCCCGTGCCCCGTCTGTGCTGCCGTCCTGATAAGTCAGATCATGCCAGAACTGAACGTCACTAACCTTATACACCGGGCTTTCGTAGGAAATGCCTGGCGGCAGGGGCTTGTGCGTCTGGTAGAGCATGACACCGGCCAGCCAAAAAATAAGCAGCAGGATCACTGCCGATCCTTTACGGCGGAGCGTCCATTTTTGCCTGGAGGAGGCAGTGGAAGGTGCGCTTATGGAATTGCTGAATTGATAAAGCCGTTCCGGTGTGCCGGGTTGCCTGCTTGAATTCATGGAAGGATCCTCCTGAGTCTGCTCCTGGTATTGTAACTACCTATTACCGCCCCGGAAGGACAAGTGAAGCAGCTGTATCCAAAAAGCCGGAACGTATATTTTTTGCCGGAGCACGGGGTTTTTATCCGCAGGCCCTTACAGCTCCGGCTGTTAGCTGCATCTGATGACATAATACGGGTACGACTGTATAATGAGTGTAAATGATTTGTATAAGGTTTGAATTTTTAAATATTATGTAACGGTTTACGGGAAAGAGAGTGGGGTGCAACGTGTACTCGATTAAACAGGTCGTCGAAATGCTGGATATACCGTCTGTCACATTGAGAGCCTGGGAAAACAGGTATCAGGCGGTTACACCTGA
This sequence comes from Paenibacillus sp. FSL R7-0273, assembly GCF_000758625.1. Classification (NCBI taxonomy): domain Bacteria; kingdom Bacillati; phylum Bacillota; class Bacilli; order Caryophanales; family Paenibacillaceae; genus Paenibacillus; species Paenibacillus sp. FSL R7-0273. Next base: position 6,868,842 of record NZ_CP009283.1, on the reverse strand, counting down.
GCGGACGGAATCCGGCTACAGGCTGTACACCCAGGACAACATTGAAGATCTGCGCTGGCTGAAGGAGCAGACAGAGAAGCAGGGAATCAGTATTTCACATGCGGTCCGGCTGCTGAAGGCCCGTAAGGAGAATCCGGCGGCAGAAGGTCCGGCAGGGGGCGACGGGACATCCCGGGAAGCCTTCGCGAAGATGAGGCAGCAGATTTATACAGCGCTGCTCGAATTTCAGGGCGAGCGGGCGAATGCGCTGATTGATTTCGGCTTTTCCATGTACGGGTATGAGGCAATGTTCCATCAGGTGCTTGTACCGGTTCTGGTCAGGGTTGGCGATGCCTGGGAGGAAGGCACGGCGACAGTGGCACAGGAGCATTACATGACGCATATGGTCTCCAACCGCTTCTATCAGTTTTTCCATCTGTTCCCGGTGTATGCCCATTTGCCGAAAGTGCTGGCCTTTTGTCCGGAGGGGGAGCATCATCAGGTCGGCCTGCTGTTGTTCTCGCTTTTCCTGCGCAAAAACGGGGTCGAAGTGGTCTATCTGGGTGCCAATACGCCGGAGGCCGGCATTATAGCCATGCTGGAAACGCAGAGCCGGATCGGGGCTGTCTGCATGTCGGTTACTGACAAGGAGCTGCTGCCCTACTGTGAAGAGCTGATTGCACGCTTAAAAACGGTACGGACGGACATGCGGTTTATACTGGGAGGCAAGGCCTATGAAGAGACGGGCGTGTCTGTTCCGGAAGCTGCTGAAGTGATAGCGGGTCCTCCCGGACGCTGGCAGGAATGGTTTGATTTTTCATTTACGGCACTCAGGAAATAGCGCTGAACAAGAGCTTGCAAAAAAACCTTCTGAATCACCTGCGGGTGAAGCGGAAGGGTTTTTTGTGCATTTTTTGTCCGGAACAATGAAATTATTCTCCTTAATTTTAAATAATCCTGTTTTTTCCGGTAAACCGGGTTAGGGGTAGCTGTTTACAGGGGTAAATAAAGTATGTATGATATTTGTATCATCAATGTATAGTTTTTGTATAATGTTTGCGCAAATAGCGAGATGTATACGAAGAAATAAAAATCAAGTGAAATAGGGAGTGGGACTGATGACTGGAAAAAGCGCCGCAAAGGTTGCGGTGGTCGGTGCCGGCCCGGGAGGTCTGGCTGCCGCCATGCTTCTGGCCGCAAAGGGCTATGAGGTAGAGGTCTTTGAGAAGCAGGATACGGTCGGCGGAAGATCGGGCGAGCTGCGGCTGGGTGAATACCGTTTTGACCGCGGGGCCACCTTTCTGATGATGCCGCATCTGCTGGAGGAGCTGTTTACGATGGCGGGACGCTCCCTGCACAGCTATGTGTCCATGAAGGAGCTGAACCCGCTGTATTCCCTGCACTTCGGAGAGACCGTGTTCCGGCCGTCTACCGACCAGGAGCAGACCGCAGCGGAGATTGAACGGCTGTTTCCGGGGAACGGGGCCGGTTACCGCCGGTTTATGGCTGATGAGGACGATAAGTTTACCAGGGTTATGCCGCTGCTGCAGCGCCCCTTTCAGTCACCTGCAGATTACATAAAAAGAGATGTGCTGCACGCGCTGCCTAAGCTGCATGCGACCGATACGGTGTACAACCGGCTGTCGAAGTATTTTGACGATGAACGGCTGCGTTACGCCTTCACCTTTCAGGCCAAATACCTCGGGATGTCGCCCTGGGAATGTCCCGGCACGTTCACGATTCTGTCCTACCTGGAGCACCGTTACGGCCTGTATCATCCTGAAGGCGGTATTAATAAGGTGCTGGAGGCTATGGCGGATGTTATTAAGGAGCATGGCGGGCGGATCCATACTTCAAGTGGAGTGAAGCGGATACTGGTTAATAACCGTCAAGCCTCCGGCCTGCTGCTGGAGGACGGGGAAAAGGTGCACGCCGATTACGTTGTGCTCGGAGCTGACTTCGGGACAGCAGTAACCCAGCTGTTCGAGCCGGGTCTGCTCAAAAAATATACACCGGTCAAGATGGCGCGCAAGCGTTATTCCTGCTCTACCGCGATGCTGTATCTCGGGGTGGACGGCAGCATTGACCTGGGGCATCATTCTGTTCATTTCTCGGGCGATTACCGCCGTAATGTTGATGAAATTACACGGCAGGGCGTCCTGTCGGCTGACCCGTCCATTTATATACACAATCCTTCGGTTATTGACTCTACCCTGGCTCCGGCCGGCAAATCCTCCCTGTATGTGCTGATGCCTGTTCCCAATCTGCAGGCCGGTATTGACTGGCGGCAGGAGGGACCGGCTGTCCGGGCGCAGATGCTGGAGCGGCTGGAGCGTATCCCGCAGCTCGCCGGCCTGTCTTCCCGGGTGGAGGAGAGCAAATTCTTCTCGCCGCTGGACTGGAGGGACAATCTGGATGTCTATAACGGTGCAACCTTCAACCTGGCCCATAACCTTGGCCAGATGATGTATCTGCGTCCGCACAATACCTTCCAGGAGGTGTCCGGCATCTGGCTGGTCGGCGGCGGAACGCATCCGGGCAGCGGACTGCCGACGATCTTTGAGTCGGCGAAGATCAGCGCGCGCCTGCTTGAGGAGCATGACCAGGCTGCCCGCAGCCGGTCGGTTGCCGTAGCGGGCGCAGCGGGCAGCGGGGTGCCGCTGTGAGTCGCGTGGCTATCGTCGGCGGCGGCATCGGCGGGCTGACCGCGGCGCTGCTGCTAAGCCGCCAAGGGCAGCAGGTTGTTATCTATGAGCGTGCGGGCAAGGTCGGCGGGCGGGTCGCCTTTGAAGAGGAGGGGCCGTACCGGATTGACCAGGGGCCGACCATTGTTCTGCTGCCGGAGATGCTGAACGGCATTCTGGAGGAAGGCGGGCTTCCGCCAGGCAGCCTTGAGCTGCTGCGCTGCGATCCGCTCTGCCGGATTCACTTCCGGAGCGGGCGTGTGCTGACCAAGGTGGCGGGCCTGGAGGAGCAGGCAGCGGAGATTGAACGTGAATTTCCCGGAGAGGGCAGCGGCTTCCTCCGGTTTATGGGCGATATGGCCGGACTGTTCCCCCGGGGCAAGGCCTCCTTCCTGGAGCAGCCGTTCCACCGGCGGCGTGAGTTCTTCAGTCCGGCGAATCTGCGGCTGATGAGCCGTCTGCGTGCCTACCGCAGCCTGCGGTCGGCGGTCGGCAGCTATTTCCGCAGCGAGGAGCTGCGGGATGCCTTTTCCCTGCAGAGCCTGTATATCGGCGGAGCCCCGTTCCGCACCCCGGGCATATACACGATGCTGCCGTATGCGGAGAGCGCGTTCGGCATCTGGATGCTGAAGGGCGGCTACGGGAAGCTCCCGCAGATCCTCTCCCGCGAGCTGCTCAGCCGCGGGGTTGAGATTCATACCGGCACAGAGGTCGAGACCCTGACCGTTGAAGATGGACGGTGCACCGGACTTACAGCCGGCGGGGTTAAGCATTCATATGATGCTGTGCTCTACAACGGTGAGTTCCCGCAGCTGGAGGGGCTGCTGCCGGCTGAGCTGTTCGCCGGGAGTACAGACCCGGGAAACGGGGCAGTGAAGGTCAGCTCCGGTGCAAGAGGCCGGATCAAGCGCGGCCGGTATAAGCCCTCCTCAGGTTGTGTGCTGATCTATGCCGGCGCTGACCGGCGCTGGCCGGAATCGCAGACGCATCAGTTTTTCCTGCCTGACAGCCTGAATGACAACCTGCGTGAGTTGTTTGACCAGGACAGAGTTTCAGAGCTGCCCTCCTATTATGTATTTAATCCGGCGGCGCTTGACGACAGTGCGGCCCCGCCGGGGGAAAGTGCTCTTTACTTCCTGATTCCCGTGCCTGCTGATCCGGGGCTCGACTGGGAGGCCATTGCAGAGCCTTTGGCGCAGCGTGTCCTGGATGATGCGGAGCAGAGAGGCTTTCCGGGCCTGAAGGCCAGTCTGCGGTGGAAGACAATCCGTACCCCTGCGGATGCGCAGAAGGATGGCTTGTACGGCGGCGGCAGCTTCGGCATTGCTCCGGTGCTCAGCCAGCTGGGTGTATTCCGGCCACAGCCCCGGCCTTACCCGATTAAAGGTCTTTATGCTGCCGGCGCCTCCGTTCATCCCGGCGGCGGTGTGCCGATTGTTATGCAAGGAGCAAGGATGGCTGTCCATGAACTTATGAAGGAGATGAAACAATGATAAATGAGAGCATTATGCGTGACTGTGAGGAACTGATGAAGAAGGGCTCTACCTCCTTTCATAAGGCGTTTGCCGGGCTGCCTAGCCCGCGCCGGGAAGCGGTGCATGTCATCTACGCCTTCTGCCGGATTATTGACGACAGTGTGGATGAGCCCGAAAAGTCGCCATACACCATACATGAGCTGCGCCGGAACTTTAAGCGGCTTGATGAAGCGGAAGGCCACTTTATCTGGCCGGCGCTGCGCTGGCTGTTCGCCAGCTTCCCGAAGCTGACAAGGGAACCGTTCCTGCTGCAGATGCAGGGCCAGCTGGGGGATTTGACGTTCACCCATTACGAGACGATGGAAGAGCTGGAAAGCTACTGTTACCTGGTAGCCGGCACTGTCGGCGAGATGCTGCTTCCGGTTCTGCGCGATGATTCGGATGAGGGTGTGCAGGCGGCAGGCATTGCACTGGGTATCGGTATGCAGATTGTCAATATTATCCGCGATGTAGGCGAAGATCTGCGGCGGGGCAGGCGTTATGTACCGCTTGCGCTTATGCAGAAGCACGGATACACCCAGGAGGAGCTGGAGTCGGGGATCGTCGACCAGCGCTTCGTGAACGTGATCGAAGACCTCCGCCGGGAAGCGCTGGGCTGGTTCGAAAAGGGGCTCGCCCATGTGGAGACCTATCCGCCTGAGAGCGGTCTGGCGGTAGAGCTGGCGGCGGCATTTTATGCGGCTATCCTGGATTCGGTGGCTGAAGCCGGGTACGATGTATTCCGCAACAGGGCGTATGTCAGCGATGAAGCCAAGCTGCGGATGCTGGGCCGTACAGCGGCACGTTATGCCTCAAGACTGGGCGGCAGAACCGCGAAGGCTGCGGTACTGTAGATGATCAGGACGGTATTCTGGATCTGGTATGCAATCGGCGCACTGCTGCTTATCTTTTTCACTGTGCCGCAGGGCCTGCAGTTTTCAAATGGACTTTTCCTGGTGTTTTATGCTGTTTATGCCGGAGAGCTAATCGTCAAGGGATATGAACGCCCCTTTGTGGCCGACCGGTCAGTCATTTTTTCGGCGCAGCCTGATCCTGTCCGTTTCCTCCTTTCTGCTGTATTAATCTGGACCGGCGGAATGGCTGTGGAATGGTATGGCGTTCATACCGGTCATCTGTTCGGCAGTTACGGATACTCTGATATCCTCGGTCCGCTGCTGTACGGTGTGCCGGCCACTCTGGGCTTCGCCTGGATTGCAGTAGTCGGCAATGCCGTTCTGCTGGCCCGTGACTTCGGCCAGTCCGGCTGGCGGCTTATGGTGCTGCGGGCGGTGCAGGTCGGCTTCTGGACCGTTTTGCTGGACCTGGTGCTTGATCCTGTTGCCCATGCGCGGGGCTTCTGGAGCTGGGGGGACGGAGGCGGCTTCTACGGGGTACCGGTGAGCAACTTCATCGGCTGGCTGATTGCCGGCTCGCTGCTGTCGCTCCTTATCCCTCCTGTCCGCTTAACCGGAAGGGCAGTGCGGCGCGGCACCAGGCTATATCAGGCGGTAATTCTTATGTTCGGTCTTGTCGGCCTGCGTGAAGGGCTTCCGCTATGCATAATCATTGCCGGTATTGGGGCAGCTCTGGCAGAAGGGAGCCTGCGCTATGCTCGAAGCGGCCAAATCCCGAAGCTTTGATGCGCTGTTCAGCCGCTATAATACCCTTTATCTGCTGCACAGGCACTTCCGCTTTATCGGGTTATCAGGTGAGCTGCAGCCTGCTTCAGCCGGGGGCAGGCCAGTGCTGTACATCATGAATCACAGCTCCTGGTGGGACGGTCTGCTGGCCTATCATGCAGCCCGAAGGCTGACCCGCCGCAGGCAGTATTTCATGATGGAGGAGGCGCAGCTGCGCAAATTTCAATTTTTCCGCCGTTTGGGCGCTTATTCCATTAACCGCGAGGAGCCGGCGGATGTTCGTGCCTCGCTGCGGTATACAGCCAGGCTGCTTGGTGAAGGCGGCAGCGTATGGATGTATCCTGAGGGGGAGCTTCTGCCGCTTGAACACCGCCCGCTGCAGCTTAAGGAAGGGGCTGCAGTTGTGCTGCGCCTGTGTCCGGATGCGGCGGTTGTACCTGTGACCCTGTATCACGGCCTGTTCTTCCATCCCAAGCCGGAGGCCACTCTGCTGGCAGGTGAACCGTTGCTGCAGCCGTGGAAGGAGCTGGACAGAGGCGGTATTTCAGCGCTACTGTCCTCCTGCCTGCAGGAGCAGCTGGACCGGCACCGCCAGCTGATTCTGGAGCATAAGGGACATATGCCCTCCTGCTTCACACCGCTGATCAAAACCGGCGGATCGGTTCATGAACGATTTGACGCCTGGCGGAGGGGAAGCCGATGATTGCCGTACTGCAAGGAATTACATTTATGGTTCTGCTGCAGCTGGCGTTTGCCGTATGGAATGCGTCACGGCTCCCGGTGCTCGGTGCACCGCATAGCAAGGAAACGGCAGGTCTAAAGGAAGTAGATTACAGAAAGCTTCTGTCCGCTCCCTCAGCTGCAGACCCCGATAAAAATTTGGCGGAATCTGCGTCTTCACAGCGCCCCGCCTTATCCGTGCTGATTCCGGCGCGTGATGAGGCGGGGAATATAAGCGCCTGCCTGGAAACTGTGCTTGCCTGCAGCACAGCTGGACGCCAAACCGAGATTATCGTGCTGGATGACCGATCAGCCGACGGGACTGCAGAGCTTGCCGCAGCCGCCGGAGGCTCACGGACGAGGGTGCTTGCAGGTGCTGAGCTGCCGGAGGGCTGGGCAGGCAAATGCCATGCCTGCGCTCAGCTGGCAGAAGCAGCCGAAGGGGAATGGCTGCTCTTCCTGGATGCTGATATCCGCCTGCAGCCGCAGGCGCTTGAAGCAGCATTAACCTCAGCGGCGGCGCAGGGCAGCGGCCTGATTACCGGCTTTCCGCGGCAGCAGACCGGCTCCTGGCTGGAGCGCCTGGCCGTACCGCTGATGGTGTTCACCATCATCTGCCATCTGCCAATTCCGCTTGTCCGCCGCTCAAGGGATCCGCGGTTTGCGGCCGCCCACGGCGGCTTCATGCTTATCCACCGGGACAGCTACGTCCGCTGCGGCGGGCACAGCGCCATCCGCAGCCAGCTGGTGGATGATATGGCGCTGGCGAGGGCGGTCAAGCTGGCCGGTGATCCGGTGACCCTGGCCGATATTACAGGGCATACAGAAATGCGGATGTATCATAATGCCCCCGAGGTCTGGAAGGGCTACCGCAAAAATATTTACGCCGGCCTCGGACGCAAGCCGGTGCTGCTGCTGGGTGTACTCCTGTTCTATGCGCTTCTGTACATATTCCCGGTAATGGCTGCGCTTTGGGCGCTGATCACCGGGGAGGCGGCAGCTCTGCTCTGGGCGGCCGCCGCCGTGGCCGGAGGAGCCGCCGTAAAAAGAACGGCAGACCGGGCAGGCAGGCAGCCCTTCTGGTTCTGCCTGCTGCTGCCGGCAAGTATGATAAGCCTGATTGCCATTGCAGCCGCATCCTGGCGCGGCAGTGTATCCGGCCAGGGCTATGAATGGAAAGGGAGGCGTTACCGTTGAACAAGCAGGCGGTTATTATCGGTGCCGGCTTCGGCAGCCTGTCCTGTGCAGTCACGCTGGCGGCAAAGGGCTGGAAGGTGACCGTGCTGGAGCGGCAGGCACAGCCCGGCGGCAAGCTGCAGCGGGTTACGGAGCAAGGGTATACCTTTGACAGGGGCCCGAGCACTATAACCATGCCGCATGTATTCCGCTCGCTCTACGAGCTTGCCGGGGCTGAGATGGAGGAGTACGTCGAGCTGTATGAGCTGGAGCCGCGGACACGGAATATTTTTGCAGACGGGCATACGGTCGACTTATCAGGGGACACGGCATTTATGCGTGAACAGATTGCAGCCTACTCTCCTCATGACGCTGACCGCTACAGGGAATTCATGGCCGAAGCTGAACTGCTGTACAGGCTGAGTGAAAAGCAGTTCCTCAACCGGCTGCTGCTCTCCTGGAAAGATAAGCTGTCCCTGCCGCTGGTACGGGACCTGCTGAGGGTCCGGCCGTTTCTAACGCTGCAGTCACTGCTTCAGCGCTATTTCAGACATCCCAATACACTTGCGATGCTGGGGCGTTATGCCACCTACGTCGGATCCTCCCCTTACCAGTCTCCGGCTATCTTTGCGATGCTCGGTCATGTAGAGGCGAAGCTTGGCGTATACGGTGTTAAAGGCGGTACCTATAAGCTGGTGGAAGGGCTGGTAGCGCTGGCCCGGCGGCTTGGCGTCGAGATCGTTACCGGGACGGAGGTTACAGGCATTGCCACGGCCGGCGGGAAAGCCGAAGGGGTGGAGACCTCGCGCGGCTTCTATCCGGCGCAGACTGTCATTGCCGGCGGGGATGTGCTGAGCGTCAGCCGTATGCTGCTGCCGGAATCGGCCCGGCGGACGATGAGCGACCGCAGAATTGCGGGCTATGAACCTTCGCTGTCCGGTCTGGTGACGCTTGCCGGCGTGAGGCGAAAATATGAGCAGCTATCACATCATACGGTGTTTTTTCCGGAGCAATATGAGCCTGAGTTCACCGATATTTTTGGCAAAATACGCCCTCCGCAAAATCCGGCAGTGTATGTATGCTACTCCGGTTACTCTGAGCCCGGCATGGCCCCGGCGGACGGCAGCAATCTGTTTATTCTGGCCAACGCCCCCTATCTGGACAGCGGCTGCGACTGGGCCAGTGAGACGGAGGTATACGGGCAGCGGATTACTGAGACACTTAAAGGCTTCGGGCTCGCGGGGCTTGAGCAGGCAGAGGTGCTTCAGCGGTATACCCCGCAGAACCTCGCCGCCGACACCCTCGCCCACCGGGGAGCGATATATGGCATCTCCTCGAATTCGGTACGCCAGACCTTCTTCCGTCCGGCTAACCGTTCCAGGGATATTCAAGGGCTGTGGTATGTGGGCGGAACCACGCATCCCGGTGGAGGGACGCCGGTCGTATCCCTGTCCGGGAGGCTTGTAGGCGAGCATATTGCAGGCGGGGGCTAGCAGCTGCCTGCGTTTCTGTCATTTGCAGGGCAGCGATGCTATAATGAAGCGTGCTCTTGGCATGAGAGATGCCGGCCGGTCCGGCATTTTGCGGATATATACAAATTAGAAGCAAAGGGAGGGGACAGCATGGAACATTTGCCGTACAAGACTACACAATCCTCATCGGCTGAAGCAGGCGGGGACCCGCAGCTGCCAGGCGCTGCCGGGGGGAAGTCCCTGCTGCCTTCCTCCACAACAGGCGAACGCAAGCTGGAGCATGTGCGGCTCTGTCTGAATGAGGCGGTAGGCGGCAGCGGGATTACGACCGGGCTGGAGGATTACCGGTTTCTGCATAATGCGCTGCCTGAGCTGAATTTCGATGACCTCTCGCTGCGCACGGTCTTTCTGGGGCGTGAGCTGCAGACACCGCTGCTGATCAGCTCCATGACCGGAGGCAGCAAGGCGACAGGCGCGATTAATGCCAGGCTGGCTGAGGTTGCCGGACGGCGGGGCTGGGCGCTCGGCGTCGGCTCGGTCCGGGCGGCCGTTGAGCGTGCAGAGCTGGCTGAGACGTTCCGGGTGCGTGAGCTTGCGCCGGACATTCCAATCATCGCCAATATCGGGGCAGTTCAGCTATCCTACGGGTTCGGCGTGGAGGAGTGCCGACGGGCTGTTGAGATCGCCGGGGCTGACTGGCTTGTGCTGCATCTGAACGGGCTGCAGGAGGTGTTTCAGCCGGAGGGCAATACCGGCTTTGCTTCCCTGCTTACCCAAATCGAAAAGGTATGCCGGGCGCTGCCGGTACCGGTCGGCATCAAGGAGGTCGGCTGGGGCATCGACGGTGATACAGCGCTCAGGCTGTACAATGCCGGCGTAGCCTTCATCGACGTGGCCGGGGCAGGCGGCACCTCCTGGAGCCAGGTGGAGAAATTCCGCAGCACCGACCCTGTGCGGCGGGCCGCAGCAGAGGCCTTCGCCGACTGGGGCATTCCGACGGCCGACTCCATCCGCGGGGTGCGGGCCGCGGCTCCGGCCGGCGCGCTGATCGGCAGCGGCGGCCTGAAGCATGGCGTGGACGCCGCCAAAGCGCTCGCGCTCGGCGCCGATCTGGCCGGCTTCGGCCGCAGCCTGCTCGGGCCGGCAGTGGAATCCGAGGAGGCGCTCGACCGGGCGCTCGCCCAGGTGGAGCTGGAGCTGCGGATTGCCATGTTCGGCATCGGCGCAGCTGATTTGTCTGCACTGCGGGGAACGCCCCGCCTGCTCAAGCGTTAATAAAGACTGAAGTATAAAGGAAGTGCTGAACACATGATCAAGCTGGTCCGGATGGATGAACCGACCTTTCAATTTTTTCTGAAGCAGTCAACCCGCGATTACGCGGAGGACAAAATTAGAATCGGCGCCTGGGAGCAGGACAGCGCGATGCAGCTGTCGCAGGCCGAGATGAGCCGCTATCTGCCGCAGGGCCTGTACACCGAAGGTGCTTACTTATATTCTATTGTCGAGAACGACAGCCACGCCCAGGCCGGCTACATCTGGTTCAACGTGGTTGAGGGCCGCCAGGGCAAGGAGGCCTTTATCTATGACTTTTACATCTTCGAGCCGTTCCAGCGGAACGGATACGGGAGCATGGCGCTGACACTGCTGGACGAGGAGGCACGCTCCATGGACGTCACGCGGATCGGCCTGCATGTCTTCGGTGACAATGATCGTGCCTTTAAGCTGTACCAGAAGATGGGCTACGGGATTACGGATATTACGATGTCCAAGAAGCTGTAACGGAAGCTAAGCTAATATTGCAAAAGTATGGAAGGCTCCTTTGGGGTCTTTTTTGCTGTGCGGAAGCCTGGAGAGGAGCCCGGTACCTCTAACGGACAGGAAAGCCTTTATTTATCCGGAAAAGGACATTTCGTCAGGCTAACGGACCGTATTGTTCTTATTATCCTCCAGGCAGCTGTTGTTTAGGTAAATTTCAACATATAAGGCCGCTGGAGTCCGTTAGGGCAACGCTACCTGGAGTTTGGATGGTGATAAGCGCATTTGGGTCCGTTAAAGGCGGAAGTGTTACTAGAAAAAATAGGATTACCAGTATATCAGCAGAACTGCAGTGCTTGAATATCAGTTAATTTAATGTGATATAAATCCTTTATATAGTATAAATGGTAATTTACTATTTGATTAGTTTATATCAGAGACCAAATGAGGGATTGTATTGAGGAGCAAAATAACACTGCTGCTGGCAGCCGCCGTAATTCTCCTGAGTCTGGCAGGATGCAGCAGTCCGGGTTCTAAGCTGACGCAGGAGCAAAGAGCCGAAGATTTTGAATATATGTGGGCTATCATGGAGCAGAATTATCCGTTCTTTGAAGTGAACAGGCGGCTTACCGGAACCGACTGGCTGGCCAATAAAGAGAAGTATAAGAAACGGGTTATTGCGGCTGGGACAGACCTGGAGTTTTTGCGCAACATTGATGATGTGCTTAGGGAACTGCATAATAAACATACGATATTATACGGAAGTGGAACGTACGATTATTATCTTGATTCGCTGTATACTAGTCCGATAGCACAAGATCCCTGGTCCAAACTGCTATATCAGCCTGAAGTGCTGAAGCGATATGGCCGTTCTCCGAGTGCGGAGCCGCATAAACCGGCTAAGCCGACAGGAGCAGGCAATAAAAGCGCATTGAATTCAGCTACAGACAGCAGGGCGCAGGAGAATGTACTGCAGCGGATTATTGAAGCAGGACAAACAGCGTATCTGGCTATCCATAGTTTCTCTTCTGAACATTTAAGTCAAGACATCCCTGTAATCAGCAAATTTTTGGCGGAGGTTCAGGATTATAAGACGCTAATTCTGGATATCCGCGGAAATTTAGGCGGCAACTCTGCCTATTGGCAGGATGTACTTGTACCGCTTTTAATAACCGAACCTGTCCGCTATGATACGTATACGCTTTATAGAGGCGGGAGCTATGCCCAGCCTTTTCTGGAGGCACGCGGGCTTGCTACAGGTATGCGTCCAATTGCTGAGCTGGCGGAGGAACATCTGCCTCTATTGCCGCCTGAAAGCCTGACTATGTTTGAAACCTATCAGAAATTATCCATGCAGATTAATCCGCGCGGCCGGGGCTTTCAGGGGAAGCTGTATCTGCTGGTGGATCATGAGGTGTTCTCTGCTTCTGAAGGGCTGGCGGCTCTGGCCAAAAGCACCGGAATTGCTACACTTGCAGGTGAACGTACGGGAGGCGACGGGCTGGGGATCGATCCTGTTATCGCCGTCATGCCGAACAGCAAGGCTGTGTTCAGCTTTTCACTGGAGATGGGCCTGATGCCTGACGGAAGCTGCAACGAAGAAATGAAAACAGTGCCTGATATAGAGGTCGACCCTGACCGATCCAGGCCGCTTTTGGAGCAGCCGGCGATCCTGAAGATTCTGGAGCTGGAAAGGAATTAATTAGGGAATGTAGATGAAAAAGGCATACCCTCCATGAAAATCGTACACCGCCCCGTGCACATACCTTTGAAGCGGCTGATGCGGATTATGAGCGTGCCCCGCCTTTTTTCAGACACACCCCCCCGGACATCCGCTGTTGCTGGCGGTTTTGTTCTAATATATAATGGTTTAGATCACAGGTCGGTAATGATACGGTGGATCAATACAACCGAAAATAGGAGTTGTCATATAAATGGCTTTGAAAGCTGGTATCGTTGGATTGCCAAACGTTGGTAAATCTACATTGTTTAACGCAATTACACAAGCGGGTGCGGAATCCGCCAACTATCCTTTTTGCACCATTGACCCGAATGTCGGCGTCGTGGAAGTGCCGGACGAGCGTCTCGACAAGCTGACTGAGCTGGTGCAGCCGAACAAGACGGTTCCGACTGCCTTTGAATTTGTTGATATTGCCGGACTGGTGCGCGGTGCGAGCAAGGGCGAAGGCCTGGGCAACAAGTTCCTCGCCCACATCCGTGAAGTGGATGCGATCGTGCATGTTGTACGCTGCTTTGTGGATGAGAATGTAACCCACGTAGACGGCAAGGTTAATCCGATCAGCGACATTCAGACGATTAACCTGGAGCTGATTCTGGCTGACCTTGAGAGCGTGGAGAAGCGCATTGAGCGTTCCCGCAAAAACATCAAGGGCGGCGACAAGAAATACGCCCAGGAGGTTGAAGTGCTTGAGCGTGTGAAGGAAGCTTTGTACGAAGACAAACCAGCGCGCAGCCTGGAGCTGTCGGATGACGAGCGGCTGATCGTGCGCGATCTGCACCTGCTGACCCTGAAGCCGGTGCTGTACGCAGCTAACGTGGGCGAGGATGAAGTGGCAACTGCTGAGGAGAATCCGTACGTTAAGCAGGTCCGTGAATTTGCAGCTGCTGAGAATGCTGAAGTAGTGCCGATCAGTGCCAAGGTTGAGGCTGAAATTGCCGAGCTGGAAGGCGAAGACAAAGAAATGTTCCTCGAAGAGCTGGGCCTGCAGGAATCCGGTCTGAACCGCCTGATCAAAGCGGCTTACAAGCTGCTTGGACTGTACACTTACTTCACTGCCGGTGTACAGGAAGTCCGTGCGTGGACGATCCGCAAGGGAACCAAGGCGCCGGGCGCTGCCGGTGTTATTCATACCGACTTCGAACGCGGCTTTATCCGTGCCGAGGTTGTGGCATACAGCGACCTTCTGGCTGCAGGCTCCATGAACGGTGCCAAGGAACGCGGACAGCTGCGCCTGGAAGGTAAGGAATATCTGGTTCAGGACGGCGATGTAATGCATTTCCGTTTCAATGTGTAAGCTGAGCGGCTGTTAGCGCTTGAAGACTGAGAGGCCATTTTTGCGGCGGGTATCCGCTGGTGAAATGGCTTCTTTTTTTACAGGTGCTGCCGGATTAAATTACAATAGGCTCTGCATACTATAGGGCGGCCGGAAATTTATTTGCAAAGATATGCTTATTAAGCACGCTTCGCTGTAGCCAACCGGCAAGAACGATGCTATAATATAAAGTCGTATATCTATTGTTAATGTAATCTGCAATTTGAAGTGTTTGAGCGAAATATATTGAATCAGGAGAGGTGAATTCCCTTGTTGTTGGACCGATTGCAATCATTGGCGGACCGCTATGAGAAACTCAGTGAACTGCTTTGTGACCCGGATGTTGCAAACGACAGTAAGAAACTGAGGGACTATTCCAAAGAACAATCTGATCTGCAGCCTGCTTATGAGGCTTATGCTGAATATAAAAATGTAATGGAAGAGCTTGAAGCCGCTAAGATGATGCAGGCCGAGAAGCTTGATGATGAAATGAAGGAAATGGTCAAAATGGAGATCGAGGACCTGTCCTCGCGCCAGACCGAGCTTGAGGAGAAAATCCGCATTCTGCTGCTGCCTAAGGATCCGAATGACGACAAGAACGTAATCGTCGAAATCCGCGGCGCGGCCGGCGGGGATGAAGCGGCATTGTTCGCCTCTGACCTGTACCGGATGTACACCCGTTATGCCGATGCCCAAGGCTGGCGCGTTGAGCTGATGGATGTGAACTCGAATGACCTTGGCGGCTTCAAGGAAGTTATCTTCCTGATTAACGGCCGCGGTGCGTACAGCAAGATGAAATACGAGAGCGGCGCACACCGGGTACAACGTATTCCGGCCACAGAATCCGGCGGACGGATTCACACCTCCACTTCAACGGTAGCGGTAATGCCGGAAGCGGAAGATTTTGAAATTGAGATTCATGATAAAGACATCCGCGTTGATACGTTCTGCTCCAGCGGAGCAGGCGGACAGTCCGTTAATACGACTAAATCTGCTGTGCGCGTAACCCATATTCCTACCGGTATCGTAGCTACCTGTCAGGACGGCAAATCGCAGAACTCCAACAAAGAGAAGGCGCTGCAGGTACTGCGTGCCCGGATCTCCGATGTGAAACGGCAGGAAGAGGAAGCAAAGTATGCCGGGGAACGTAAGAGCAAGGTTGGTACTGGCGACCGCAGTGAGCGGATCCGCACTTACAATTTCCCGCAGAGCCGGGTAACCGATCACCGGATCGGCCTGACCCTGCACCGTCTGGAGCAGGTCATGAACGGGGAAATTACAGACATCATTTCGGCGCTGTCGATTGCTGAGCAGGCGGAATTGATGGAAAAAGGAGAATAATGCTTTGAAACACGGCTTATATGTCATGCCTCATGTGCAAAGCATCCGGGAAGCCTTTGCGGAGGCTTCTTCTTTTTTGGACAAAAGCGGGTGCAACGAGCCGCAGCGCAGCAGCCAGCTGCTGCTGGAGCATGTGCTGGGCGTAAGCGGAGCCGCTTATTATATGGCGCTGGCTGATCCTTTTCCGGCGGCGCTTAAGGATGCGTGGGAAGCCGCGGTCAGCAGGCGGGCGGCCGGTGAGCCGGTGCAGTATATCATCGGCGAGCAGGAGTTTTACGGACGGGCGTTCGAGGTGTCGCCGGACGTGCTGATCCCGCGGCCGGAGACGGAGCTGCTCGTCGAGGCCATCCTCAAGTACGGCGCGGAGCTGTGGCCGGACGGGCTCGTCCCGTCCGCCGGCGGCGCGCGCGGCGCAAGGCCGCTGGCCGCCGTCGACATCGGCGCCGGCAGCGGAGCCATCTCCGTCACGCTGGCGGCCGAAGCGCCGGCGTGGCGGGTCTCAGCCGGCGACATCTCGCCCGGCGCCCTGGCCGTGGCCGCGCGCAATGCCTTGCGGCATGGCGCGGCTGTGGACCTGCGGCTCGGCGATCTGCTCGAGCCGTTTGCGGGGATGGAGACGGATATCCTCGTCTCCAACCCGCCGTACATCCCCGGCGGTGACATCGCCGGGCTGCAGCGCGAGGTGCGCGACCATGAGCCGCGCACTGCACTGGACGGCGGCGGCGACGGGCTGGACCCGTACCGCCGCATGATGGAGCAGCTGCCTCTGCTGCCGGCAGCCCCGCGCCTGGTCGGCTTTGAGCTCGGCCAGGGACAGGTCGGCGAGGTGGCCGCGCTGCTGCGCGCGGCGGGCCACTGGACCGAGATCGTCACTGTCGACGATCTCGCGGGTATTCCCCGCCACGTGCTGGGCATCGCGCGCTAAGTGCCCCTGCGTGAGCTGCGCACAAAGCTCAGCGCCGGAATGATCCGGCCGGCAGCGATGCCGTATCACCAGCCGAGATGCCATTCCCGCCAGCAGGCGGGAGCTTTGCCTATCACCGCCGCGCTGTTAGACGAACAGCCGGCGGTGAAATTGTATTTTTGCTGCCCCTTCCTTTACAATATAATCAGCGGATTTCCGGGCAAGAAGAGATCCGGAAGCTCAAGTAACGAGTAAGGAGACAGAATATGCTTCAGAAGATCAAGAAGATTGACGGCGTTATCGTAGTTGTTCTATTAATGCTGATGGTTATCAGTATTTTCTCAATATACAGTGTAACCCATGGAAGAGACGGCCTGGACGGGATGCATATGAAGATGATCCGGTTTTATGTGCTGGGCCTGGTGGCCTTCCTGGGGCTGACCTTTCTTGATTACCGGCTGATAATCAAATATGCGCTATATATTTATATAACAGGGATCGGCATTCTGGTGCTGGTCAGCTTCATCGGCAAAACGCAGAACGGTGCGCAGGGCTGGCTGAGCATCGGCGGGCTGAGCCTGCAGCCGGCAGAGCTTTTTAAGCTGATTCTGATTCTGTTTCTGGCGGCGGTGCTCGTCCGCAAGAATAAGAACAAACTGCTGTTCTGGAAGGATATCGTACCGCTGACGCTGCTCACCCTGCTTCCCTTCGTGATTGTCATCAGCCAGAACGATCTTGGGAATGCCCTGTCCTATATTGTGATTCTGGCCGGTCTGCTGTGGATTGGTAACATCAAGTTTTCACATGCGCTTATAGCGGTGGCGATTGTTATTGGCGGAGCCATCGCCGGAATCATGAGCTATATCCACTATCATGATGAGCTGAAGACGTTTATGACAGATATCGGCCGCTCGCACTGGGTAGAACGGTTTGACCCTTGGCTGGTTCCCGAAAAAGCGACTGCCAAAGCCAGCTACCACACCAAAAATGCCAAGCTGGCGATTGCCTCGGGCGGTATGAGCGGGGAGGGCTATATGAACGGCAGCTCGGTGCAGACTGACCGTGTGCCGTACACCTATTCCGACTCCATCTTTGTGCAGATTGCCGAAGAGTTCGGATTTGTCGGCTCTGCGCTGCTGCTGCTGCTGTATTTCATCCTGATTCACCGGATGATTCTCATAGCGCTGGAGTCCAAGGACCGGGGGGGGCCGTTCCTGATTGTCGGGATTGTAGCGATGATTCTGTACCAGGTCTTTGAGAATATCGGCGCCTTCATCGGGCTTATGCCGCTCACCGGGATTACACTGCCGTTCATCAGCTTCGGGGGCACCTCACTTATGATTAATATGGCAAGCATCGGCCTTGCGATGAGCGTGCGCCTGCATGGACAGGAAGTGGAAGAAGACCTGCCGGCTCCTGCAGCCTATCCCGCTGCCGCGAAGCAGGGATGATAACTATAGATTCTGGCCTGAAGACTGCCGGACCTCAGACAATGGGGCCCCGGCAGTTTTTTTGTTCATCATAAAGCTTGTATTTATCTGTCATGCCTGCGGACATTTGAATTATTGCTCCAGGTTGATCTAATATGGATAATAGAAGTTTCTTCCTTTAGAAATCCTTTGTGGAATATATGGGAGCGGCTCATTGTGATGTAGAGAGGGGCTTGCCTGATGCTGCAGAGAATCAAAAAAATAGACGGGGTTATTGTTATCGTATTGCTCATGCTGATGGCAGTCAGCATTCTGGCGATATACAGTGTCACACACGGCCGGGCAGAGCAGGGAATGCATATTCAAATGATCCAATATTATGCGGCGGGCTTTTTTGTGTTTTTTGGATTGTCCTTATTCGATTACAGGCTTCTGGTCAGGTATGCGGTGTATATTTACATTGCAGGAATCGGAGTGCTCGTCATGGTCAGCCTGTTCGGGACCGTTAAGTATGGCGCCAGGGCCTGGCTGGAGATAGGCAATTTCAGCTTTCAGCCGGCAGAGCTGTTTAAGCTGATCCTGATCCTGGCGCTGGCTGCCGTGCTGGTCCGGCTGAACCGCAGCCAGCTGCGGTTCTGGCGGGATGTTATGCCCCTCAGCATGATTGCGCTGCTGCCGTTTGGCATTGTTATTGTCCAGAATGACATGGGTAACGCACTAAGCTTCGTGGTTATTCTGGTCGGTCTGCTATGGATTGGACGGATTAAGCTTTCCCATGCGCTGATCGGGCTGGCGGTTGCCGGCGGACTGCTGGGCGGCTTTGTCTACAGCTATATTAACTATCATGAGCAGACGACAAACTTCCTGAGTGCCACGGTCGGACGGGAGCATTTTATTAAACGCTTTGATCCCTGGCTCGTACCTGAGCGGGCCAGCAGTGATGACAGCTACCAGACACGGAATGCCAGAATCGCTATCGGTTCGGGCGGTCTTCTCGGAGAGGGCTATCTGAAGGGAAGCTCTGTCCAGTCGAACAAAATACCGGTGCTGTACTCGGATGCCATTTTTGCGCAGATTGCCGAGGAATTCGGTTTTATTGGCGCCGCTGTGCTGCTCCTGCTGTTTTTTATCCTGATTCACCGGATGATCCTGTTCGCACTGGAGTGTAAGGACCGGGCCGGGCCTTTTCTGATTATCGGGATCGTAGCGATGCTGCTATACCAGATTCTTGAGAATATCGGTGCATACATCGGCTTGATGCCGCTGACGGGCATTACCCTGCCGTTCATCAGCTACGGGGGGACCTCCGTTTTGATCAATATGGCTAGTATGGGAATTGCCATGAGTGTGCATCTGTATGGACAGGATGTGGAGGAGGAGCTGCCTGCAGTGCGTGCGCTGCATTTCTGAAAAGGATAACCCTCATAAAGCCGGTTTTGCTATCCGCAGGACTAAAATTTACTAGTTTAATAGGTTTGCAGTCTCTCTTTTCCGGACATACTGGGAGTATAAGAGATTCAGGGAGAGGGGCTGCGGATATGAAGTTATTTTCGCCGGAGAGACAGGAAGCCTTACGGGTTACTTTTAAGCATACTGCCATTTTATTTTCTTTTCTGATGGTGCTCATGATGGTTTGGGAAGGTCAAAAAAGCGATGCGGCTGTAGCGGGGTCTGCGATTCCGCAGCAGTCGATCCGCCTGCGCATACTGGCTAACTCGGATGGAACGGGAGACCAGCTGGTTAAACGCCAGATCCGTGATGCTATAGTGGAACAGATGAACAGCTGGGTGCCGGAGCTGGAGGACCCGCAGAGCCTTGAGCAGGCCCGCAGCCTGATCAGAAGCCGTCTGCCGGAATTGAATGAGCTGGTTGCCTCTGAGCTGGAGAAGCGGGGGATTGATTATGATTACAAGGTTGAGCTTGGGGTTGTGCCATTCCCGACCAAGCTGTACGGGGGGACGGTGTATCCTGCCGGAGAATATGAAGCAGTAAGAGTTACGCTGGGTGCGGGCAAAGGCCAAAACTGGTGGTGTGTGCTGTTTCCGCCGCTTTGCTTCATTGATGCCGGAACGGGTGATGCTGCTGCCAAGGGTACAGGGGTTGCTTCTGCGTCAGGGGCAGAGGACAGTGCGCAAATAAACGGGACGGATAAGGTTCAGACTGTCTCTGCTTCTGGTAACGCAGCAGCTTCCGGAACAGAGGGGGAGGCACCGGAAGTGCGGTTCTTTCTCTGGGATATGCTGCAGAATTTGTGGGACTGGATCAGCGGGCTGTGGGCTTAATCCGGAAGAACTGCCGCGAATGCGATGGACATAACATTTTATCGGAAAATAATATGTATTCAAGCGGCTCCGGCTTACGGGGCCGTTTTTGTGCTTCCGGCCTGATGTTAAAGGGCTTCTGCCGCAAGCTGACTGCAGTCATATCCCCGCCTGACCAGTCATGTTTGTCCTGCTGCCTGCATATCGTGGTTGTACAAGACATCAGACTTTGGGGGTATGGGCATGGCAGTGGTTTATGCTGGCTGGGGCCAGATCGTAACGGTGGCCATTATGGCAATTGCACTGGGAATGGATGCCTTTTCGCTCGGTGTAGGGATCGGGATGAGAGGAATCCGTCTGTTGCATGTGCTGCAGCTCAGCCTGCTGATTGCTTTTTTTCATGTGCTGATGCCGCTGCTGGGCTTGTTCACAGGCAGCTATGTGGGTCAGCTGCTGGGGCAGGTAACAACCTATGCCGCTGGCGGGCTGCTTGTCCTGCTGGGCGGGCATATGGTCTGGAACTCATTCCGCCAGGAGGAGAGTACCAGCCGGCCGATGGATCACCGCACGTTTTGGGGAATGCTGCTTATTTCGCTCAGCGTGAGTATAGATTCCTTTTCTGTCGGAGTATCCCTTGGCATGTTCGTGAATAGCATAGTCTTAACCGTACTGGCCTTTGGAGTCTGCGGAGGCTTCATGGCTATTACCGGGCTGCTGCTGGGAAGAAGGGTCAGCCGGGGGCTTGGTGATTATGGGGAAGCGCTGGGCGGAGCCATTCTTTTGGGGTTTGGCTTGCTGTTCATCTTTTGATACAATAACGGCATCAGAATTTTATTCTATTTCTTCATGGAGGTGGAAAGCATGCTGCATATTTTATTCGTCTGCACCGGCAATACTTGCCGCAGTCCCATGGCCGAAGGGCTGTTGCGGAAGCTCGCGAAGGAACGGGGCATCGAGCTGGAAGTGCGGTCTGCAGGCGTTTCAGCCATTTCCGGCACTTCCGTATCCAGGCACGCTGCAGCGATTCTGCTTGAGGAAGGCATTACTGACCGTATGAGCTCCACCCAGCTTAGCGCAGAGGCAGTGAACTGGGCGGACCTGGTGCTTACGCTGACCGGCGGCCATAAACGGCATCTGCTGCAGTATTTTCCTGAGGCCGTATCCAAAACGCATACGCTCAAGGAATACGTATATAACGAAGAGACTGTAAACAGCGATATCAGGGAGCTGGACAGCCTGTATGCGGAGGCCGAGCTGGCC
This sequence comes from Paenibacillus sp. FSL R7-0273, assembly GCF_000758625.1. NCBI lineage: Bacteria > Bacillati > Bacillota > Bacilli > Caryophanales > Paenibacillaceae > Paenibacillus > Paenibacillus sp. FSL R7-0273. Next base: position 6,847,653 of record NZ_CP009283.1, on the reverse strand, counting down.
ATTGCACTGGGCCGGGAGCCGAAATCTGCCGATTTGCAGCGGATTATCGAAATCCGGCAGCGGATTCCAAGCTTTGATATCTCTGATCCGTTCGGCGGCTCGCGGGAGGATTATGAGCTTGCGGCTGCTGAAATCCGTACTGCGCTTCACAGTTTGCTCGACAAGCTGGAATCCTTACGGCGTTTGTAAAGATGGTTGATTTTTCACTGGCTATCCTTTAAGATGTAATAAATATTACCCGGTTCCGGTGTGACTGGCGACAAGTGTGGATGAAACCACGATGGAGCACTGGAATAAACGGCCGGTCGCCTGGGCAAAAGAGCACATCCGCAGCCACCTGCGGACTGCTCTTTTTTGTTTAAAATGGAAGAATGATGCTTGAGGGAGGCGTAAGCAATGGATGAGGTCATGAAGCAGGGCTCCCCGGAAGAACACGCAGCAGGCGCTGCAGGAGGGCGGGCGGAAGCTCCGGCGGGTGCGGAGCTTTCACTGGCGGCAGCAACCGCTGTAGTTGTGGGGGAGCTGGCGGAAGCCGGCAGGCTTGGCCCCGGCAAGATTCTTGTAGTCGGAGCCAGCACCAGCGAGGTTGCCGGCGTCCGGATTGGCACCGGCGGTGCCCTGGAAGTTGCACAGCAGCTCCTGCAGGGCATACGACAGGTTGCGGGCGAGCGGGGCTTTAGTGCTGTGTACCAGTGCTGTGAGCACTTGAACCGTGCTCTGGTGATGGAACGCCCGCTCCTGGAAGCGCTGGGGCTCAGAGAGGTTTCAGCTGTACCTGTTCCGGGAGCCGGCGGCTCGATGGCCGCCGCTGCTTACAGCCTGATGGCCGATCCGGTGCTTGCTGAAACGGTTGAAGCCCATGCGGGGATTGATATCGGCGAGACGCTGATCGGCATGCATATGCGCCGTGTGGCGGTGCCTTTCCGTCCGAGCCTGCGCTACATCGGTTCAGCCCGGGTTAATGCGGCTTTCACCCGGCCGCCGCTGATCGGCGGAGAGCGTGCGGTCTACCGCACGCAGGAGACCAGCGGTTCCCCGCAGTGCGATTAACCACAATTGCAATGTCGTGCATCAGCCAGCTTGAGGTTTTGTTTTAACACCACATAAAATTAAGAGTGTCAGGGAGGAAGTAAGAAATCATGGAACAATTGCGTAAGAGTGACCCGGCAGTACTGGAAGCAATGGGGCTGGAGCTGAGCCGTCAGCGTGCCAATATCGAGCTGATCGCTTCAGAGAATATCGTCAGTGAAGCTGTAATGGAAGCAATGGGTTCTGTGCTTACTAATAAATATGCCGAAGGCTACCCGGGCAAACGCTATTATGGCGGCTGTGAGGATGTTGACATCGTTGAGAACCTTGCCCGTGACCGTGCCAAGCAGCTGTTCGGGGCAGAGCACGCCAATGTTCAGCCGCACTCCGGCGCCCAGGCAAATATGGCGGTCTATCTGGCTGCGCTGAATCCCGGCGATACCGTGCTGGGTATGAATCTTGCCCACGGTGGACATCTGACACACGGAAGCCCGGTTAATGCCTCCGGTCTCCTCTATAATTTTGTAGCCTATGGTGTGCAGGAGGATACCTTCCTGATTGATTACGATGAAGTGCGCAAGGCTGCCTTCAAGCACCGTCCTAAGCTGATTGTTGCCGGAGCAAGCGCGTATCCGCGGACGATTGATTTTGAAGCCCTTGGTTCGATTGCAAATGATGTCGGTGCACTGTTTATGGTCGACATGGCGCATATTGCCGGTCTTGTTGCTGCCGGACTGCATCCGAGCCCTGTGCCTCACGCCCACTTTGTTACAACTACAACCCACAAAACGCTGCGCGGACCTCGCGGAGGGATGATTCTGTGCAGACAGCCATGGGCTGCTGCCATCGATAAGGCTGTGTTCCCTGGCTCCCAGGGCGGACCGCTGATGCATGTCATTGCTTCCAAAGCCGTATCCTTCGGTGAAGCGCTGCAGCCTTCCTTCAAGACCTATGCCGAGAATGTAGTGAAGAATGCCAAGGTGCTCGCGGAAACGCTGATCGGAGAAGGCATTAACATTGTTTCGGGCGGTACAGACAATCACCTGATGCTGCTTGATACCCGTAACCTGAACATTACCGGTAAGGATGCCGAGAAGGTACTTGATTCCATCGGTATTACTGTGAACAAAAACGCTATTCCGTTCGACCCGACCAGCCCGTTTGTAACAAGCGGTATCCGGATCGGTACTCCTGCGGTTACTTCCCGCGGAATGGACGAGCAGGCGATGACTGTTATCGGCCGCATTATCGCTCAGGTCCTTAAGAGCCCTAAGGATGAAACGGTGCTGGCTGAAGCGGCCCGCGAGGTGGCTGAGCTTACAGAGAAGTTCCCGATCTATCCTGGCCTGCAATATTAATATCCTGTCCGCTTCCTGTTATGGAGCGGAGCTGTGCCTCTGCAAGGACTGTTTTTTAAAGGTCTTTGCAGAGGCGTTTTTTATTCCGAGGGAGCAACGTTGCACAATGTTCACATTTTTTGCGTGAAAAATGTCGATAAATATCATGAAAAATCTATGAAAGTTCATGGAATTTTCATTAAAAACAGTGAAAAAAATGTGAATGGTATTAAAAATAATAAATGGCGTACACTAAAGCTCGATTTATATCCTGAAAGACGGAAAAACAATGAAAACCTCTCACTGAAAGTCACCGCCGGGATCCTGCAGTTTCATGCAGCTACTTTCCCTTCGGAGGTGAAATACACCTCCGGTGATGATATAATAGACAAGATTTAGCCACTGAGCGGCAAAAGCGCTTTCTGCGGCTGACAAGACTTACATTTACCGGAGGGACAGAAATGGGAAAATTGGTGATTTGCGATCATCCTTTGATTCAGCACAAACTGACATTTATCCGCGATGTGCGGACCAACACGAAAGAATTCAGAGAGCATGTAGATGAAGTGGCTACACTTATGGCCTATGAAATTACGCGGGATATCCCGCTGGAGACAATCACAGTACAGACACCTGTAGCAGAAACAGAGAGTAAAGTGATTTCGGGCAGAATGCTCGGACTGATTCCGATCCTCCGTGCCGGACTGGGCATGACTGAAGGCGTGCTCAAGCTGCTGCCTGCTGCTAAGGTAGGGCATGTCGGCTTGTTCCGTGATCCGGAAACGCTGCAGCCGGTTGAATATTACATTAAGCTTCCTACAGATGTGCAGGAGCGTGAACTGATTGTAATCGATCCGATGCTGGCTACAGGCGGCTCTGCAATTGCTGCTATTACCTCACTGAAGAACCGCGGCTGCACCCAGATCAAAATGATGAACCTGATTGCGGCTCCTGAGGGCGTTGCGGCTGTACAGGCGGCCCATCCTGATGTTGATATCTATGTAGCAGCGCTTGATGACCACCTCAATGACCATGGGTACATCGTACCTGGGCTTGGAGATGCGGGGGACCGTTTATACGGAACCAAATAGAGAGTAAGAGAGTATTACGGAGTAGCTGTGCAGACAGCTATCTATATAGAAGAAAGGGGTGGGGAAATGGCTAAGAAAATCAAGGTAATGACGATATTCGGAGTACGTCCGGAAGCGATTAAAATGGCGCCGCTCGTCCTGGAGCTGAACAAGCACCCTGAGCATATTGAATCTGTAGTCTGCGTAACCGCGCAGCACCGTGAGCTTTTGGATCAGGTGCTGGAGGTATTCAAAATTGTCCCTGATTATGATCTGGACGTTATGAAGGACCGGCAGACGCTTAACGAAATCTCCATCCGTGTTCTGGAGGGGCTTGAGCCTGTGCTTCGTGAAGCTAAGCCTGACCTGGTACTGGTTCATGGTGATACACTGACAACCTTCCTGGCCAGCTATGCCTCCTTCCTGCAGCAGATTCAGGTTGGGCACGTGGAGGCAGGACTTCGGACATGGAACAAGCTGTCTCCTTATCCGGAGGAAATGAACCGCCAGCTGACAGGTGTTTTGGCCGATCTGCACTTTGCTCCAACCGATTGGTCTGCAGGGAATTTGAGACACGAGAACAAGAAGGAGTCAAGTATCTATATCACAGGCAACACTGTAACCGATGTGTTTCAATATACCGTACAGCCGGATTACCGGCATCCTGTGCTTGAATTTGCGGCGGGAAAAAGACTTATTCTCATGACGGCGCACCGCAGGGAGTCCCAAGGCGAACCGCACCGTCATATTTTCCGTGCTGTCAAAAGAATCGCTGATGAGTTCGAAGATGTAGCCATCGTGTATCCTGTGCATCCGAGTCCTGCAGTTAAGGAGCCGGCACATGAGATCCTGGGCGGACACCCGAGAATTAAGCTGATTGATCCGCTGGATGTCGTTGACCTGCACAATTTTTATCCGCATACCCACCTGATTTTGACCGATTCCGGCGGCCTGCAGGAGGAAGCTCCTTCCTTTGGTGTTCCTGTGCTTGTGCTGCGTGATACGACCGAACGCCCGGAAGGGATCGAGGCCGGAACCTTGGAGCTTGTGGGGACGGACGAGGAGAAGGTGTATCAACGGACACATGCTCTTCTGACTGATCAGGCGCTGTACCAGTCGATGAGCCGGGCCGCCAACCCGTATGGAGACGGCAAAGCTTCTGAAAGAATTGTCAATGCGATTAAGCACCATTTCGGTGTAAATGCCGATCGTCCAGAAGAATTTCATAAAATGTTCACAAATGATGTTAAAGGCTAAAATTACTAATATACGAAAATGAAAATTCAGCATACAGTCAAACTGTACGGTTTGTATGGTTTTGAATAATTTTGCTGTGATTATTTTCATGTTTTCATGCGCTTTTGAGCAATTTTCGGTGAATTGACAAAGAGTCTGGATATTCAGTAAAATTAGTTGGGATTGTAGCCTATGAAAGAGCCGAAGCGTGAAGCCGGACTGGGGAAAACCGCTCTGGTGATTGCAAGTGCAGGCACTTTGCTTGCCGCTTACATTATTATAGGTATATTTGCAGCAAGGTGGCTTCTACGCTTGATTGACGGACCTGAAATCTGGGTTGCGATCGGCGCGATTTCCGGTATGGTTCTGGGAATTATCAACGTCGCCCTGTTAATCAAAAAAATTCTGGGGGAGCAAAATGGATAATATGACTCCCATGATCAATGCCGTAACAAGAATCACGTTTGTACTTATGGCAGGATTGCTGATGGGATATGCTCTTCATCATGAAACCCGTGCAGTCACACTGGGGATGACACTCGGTTTGCTTGCGGGTATAGTGAATTTCCGTTATCTGGCCGTAAAGGTGCGGCGAGTGGCTGAATCGGTTGCGAATAATGAGGGTAAGGCTTTCAGTCTCGGGTTCGTCACACGGATCAGCTTTGCCATTCTGGTCACTATGTTCTCGGTCAAGATCGAGCATTTCTCGCTTGAGGCTACTATTGCTGGAATCTTTATTCCCCAGCTTCTCTCTATTCCGGTAGGGATATATTTAAGTGTAAGGAACAAGATGTAAGATTAAAGGGAAAGGGGGATGATACCATGCATGAAATGCCAATTATCTATCTTGGCAGCATACCAATTGATTTATCTGCTGTTCTTACCCTGCTAATCAGCTCGGTAATCGTATTCGCTCTGGTTATGCTGTCTGTCCGCAACCTGTCTGTTGACAATCCGTCCAGGCTCCAGAATTTTATGGAATGGGTAGTGGAATTTGTACAGGGTCTGATCAGCAGCGCCATGGATTTGAAGAAAGGCAAGCCTTACATATCACTGGGATTGACGCTGATACTGTTTATCTTTGTCTCCAATCTCCTGGGTCTGCCTTTCTCCTTCATCACCGAGGCGCATGAGCCGGTATACGTTTTCGGCCATGTCATCGAAGCAACCAAGAATCTGACGCACGGCGAGCATGCTCATATCCTGTGGTATAAGTCGCCGACCGCAGACATCAACATTACAGCCGGGCTCGCGATTATCGTTTTCGTACTGATGAATTACCTGGGCATCAAGCAGAACGGCAAGCATTATTTCAAGCACTACATTGAGCCGTTTCCGATTTTCCTGCCGCTCAACATCATCGAAAACCTGGCTAAGCCGGTCGCACTGGCCATTCGTTTGTTCGCAAACATTTTTGCCGGTGAGGTTCTTATCACTGTAATTCTAAAGCTGGGATTCCTGAGTATTCCGTTCCTGGCAGTCTGGCAGGGCTTCAGTATTTTCGTCGGGGCGCTCCAGGCATTTATTTTCACCATTCTGACGATGGTGTACATCGCACAGATGACGATTCACGAAGAAGAAGCGCATTAATGAACTACTGCGGGGCTGGACGGCTCTTGCCGGGCAGTATCTGCGGGAGATTTTAATATCATTAAAAACACAAAAAATGAACCGAAATTAAAGGAGGATATTTTCAATGGAATTTTTGGCAGCAGCAATCGCGGTTGGTTTGGGCGCACTCGGCGCAGGTCTTGGTAACGGTATGATCGTCAGCAGAACGGTAGAATCCATCGCCCGTCAGCCGGAAGCACGTAACGCACTGCAGACTACAATGTTTATCGGTGTAGGTATCGTCGAAGTTATTCCTTTGGCGGCAACGGTTATCGCATTCTTGATCATGTTTTCTTAATAAACCGTTCCTACGGTTTGGCGGGGAGGGCTGGTGCCATCCGCGCCTTACTTTTGTATATATCCGCGCACCGCGGTAACGGAAAGGAGTGACCACAGTGACTATAATATGGACCAACATAGTATTTTCAATTGTCGCATTTGTAATCCTGTATATCCTGCTCAGTAAATTTGCATTCAGCAAACTGTTCGGAATCATGGAAAAACGCCGTGAGCTTGTAATGCAGCAGATGGATGAAGCAGCCAAGACCAGGGAGCAGGCGGTCGCTTACGTAGAAGAGCAGAAACAGGCTTTGCAAAAAGCGCGTGAAGAGGCTCAGCAGATCATCCAGCAATCGCAGGCTACCAGCCTTAACCAGGCTGATAAGCTGATCGATCAGGCTAAGGTTGAAGCTGCACGTCTTAAAAACGAAGCTGTCCGTGATATTGCTAACGAAAAGAACAAGGCAGTGGAAGCGCTGCGCAGCGAGCTCGGCTCTGCTTCTGTCCGCATTGCATCCAAGCTGCTTGAGAAAGAAGTTAAGGCCGATGGCGAACAGGAGCAGCTTGTTAACCAGTACCTCAAAGAGGTAGGAGGCCGGTCATGAGCGGCAGTGCGGTAGTTGCCAAGCGTTACGCCAAAGCCCTGTACAGCGCTGCGGTAGAGAAGGGCAATACGCTTGAGGTTGAAGAACAGCTTAAGACACTCGTCTCGGTGCTGCATTCCGATGAAGAAGTGAAACGGTTCATTCTTGCGCCGCGGATCTCTCAGTCCGATAAGCTGAAGGTGCTGCGCACTGTACTTCAGGATAAGCTCTCCGAAACGGTGCTTAACACGGTAGAACTGCTGGTGGAGCGGGGCAGAACCGATATGTTTGCTGATCTGCTGGACGCGTACGTGAAAATTGAAGGTGAAGCTCTGGGTATCGGTGATGCAACGGTGTACTCGACATATGCGCTGAGCCAGGAAGAACAGGATCATGTCGCACAGGAGTTCAGCCAGCTTACTAGCCGGAAGATCCGGGTTACGAATCTCGTTGACAAGAGCCTCCTTGGCGGACTAAAGGTTGTTATCGGCGATACGCTGTATGACGGCAGCCTGTCCGGCAAGCTTGCACGTCTCGAGAAATCTTTTAATGATAAGCATAGAAGATAGGGGTGAGGATATTGAGCATTAGACCTGAAGAGATCAGCAGTTTGATCAAAAGTCAAATTGAGCAATATAAAGCCGATATTGAAGTGGCCGAAATCGGCACCGTCATTCAAGTCGGCGACGGTATCGCCCGTGTCTACGGTCTGGAAAACGCAATGGCAGGGGAACTGCTGGAGTTCTCCAACGGAGTAGTGGGCATGGCGCTCAACCTTGAGGAAAGCAACGTCGGTGTTGTTATCCTGGGTGAATACAAGGAAATCCGCGAAGGCGACCAGGTAAAACGTACCGGTCAAATTATGCAGGTACCGGTGGGCGAAGCTCTGCTGGGCCGTGTTGTAAACGCACTGGGCCAGCCGCTGGACGGCAAGGGTCCGATTGTGACCAATGAATACCGTCCGGTAGAAAACAACGCTCCGGGCGTTATCGACCGTAAATCGGTGCATGAGCCAATGCAGACCGGTCTTAAAGCCATTGATGCAATGGTGCCGATCGGCCGCGGACAGCGCGAGCTGATTATCGGTGACCGTCAGACAGGTAAAACGGCAATCGCAATTGATGCCATTATTAACCAAAAGGGCAACGGCATGAAATGTATCTACGTTGCCATCGGCCAGAAGCAATCCACAGTAGCACAGGTAGTTGAAACGCTCCGCCGCCATGGCGCGCTGGAGTATACTATCATTGTAACTGCATCTGCTTCCGAGCCGTCTCCGCTGCTGTATATCGCTCCATACGCAGGCTGTGCAATGGGCGAATACTTCATGTACAAAGGCGAGCACGTCCTGGTTATCTATGATGACCTTTCGAAGCAAGCCTCCGCTTACCGCGAATTGTCCCTGCTGCTCCGCCGTCCACCAGGCCGCGAAGCGTTCCCGGGTGACGTATTCTACCTGCACTCCCGTCTGCTTGAGCGTGCAGCCAAGCTTAGTGATGAACTTGGCGGCGGATCATTAACCGCACTGCCATTTATCGAAACACAGGCTTCCGACGTATCGGCTTACATTCCTACGAACGTAATCTCGATTACTGACGGCCAGATCTTCCTTGAATCTGACCTGTTCAACTCCGGACAGCGTCCCGCTATTAACGTAGGTATCTCGGTATCACGCGTCGGCGGTTCTGCACAGATTAAAGCGATGAAGAAGGTTGCCGGCTCCCTCCGTCTGGATTTGGCCCAATACCGTGAGCTTCAGGCGTTCTCCCAGTTTGGCTCTGACCTTGATAAATCTACTCTGGCCCGCCTTAACCGCGGTGCCCGGATGATGGAGATTCTGAAGCAGGGTGTTAACCAGCCGCTGACTGTTGAACATCAGGTGCTGAGCTTGTATACCGCTGTTAAAGGTCATCTGGATGACATTCCTGTTAAAGATGTTAGACGCTTTGAAAAGGAATTCCTGGCCTTTGTTGACACTAACGGCGCTGCTATCGTTCAATCCATTACGGATACCAAGGATTTGACTGCAGATAACGAAGCTGCGCTCAAAGAAGCTATCGAGAAATTCAAACGCGGCTTTGCGACCAGCTAATCGTTAATACACATAGAATAACAGTCTGAACCGTAGCCCGGTGTATGCCGGGACTCCGGCAGACCCCTATGAGACAGCTTTGACCTGCGTCAAAGCTTAGCTAATGCTTACGAAGATAGCTTTGACTTCGTCAAAGCTTGGTTTATGCTTACGAAGATAGCTTTGACTTCGTCAAAGCTTTAAGGTGGTGAAAATCATGGCAAGAAGCATGCGTGATATTAAACGTCAAATCAAAAGCGTTCAAAACACCAGACAGATCACCAAGGCAATGGAGATGGTAGCTGCGTCGAAGCTGCGCAAGGCGCAGGAGAAGGCAGAGGCTGCCCGTCCTTACTCGGAGAAGCTGAAAGAGGTTGTATCGAACATTGCAGCTGCCACCCAGGATGTAACCCATCCGATGCTGGTGAGCCGTCCGGTGAAGAAGACCGCCTATCTGATCGTTACTTCCGACAGAGGTCTCGCCGGCGGGTACAATGCCAACATTCTGCGTAAGCTGACAATGCTGCTGGCAGAAAAGCATAAATCCAAGGATGAATACGCCCTGTTCGTAATCGGCCGCAAAGGCCGTGACTTCTTGCGCCGCCGTGAATATCCGATTGTGGAGGAAGTAACCGAGATGTCGGATTCACCTAAGTTCTCTGACATCAAGTCGATTGCGTATTCCGCAGTTAAGCAGTTTGAAACGGGTGTCTACGACGAGCTGTACATCTGCTACAACCGGTTTGTCAATGCCATCAGCCAGGTGCCGACGGTTGACCGTCTGCTTCCTATGGATGCTGTAGGCGACGCGCATCATAATGGACCAAGCGCAACCTACGAATATGAGCCTTCTCCTGAAGGCGTACTCGAAGTATTGCTGCCGAAATATGCGGAAACGCTGATTTACAGCGCGGTTCTGGATGGTAAAGCCAGTGAGCTGGGTGCGAAAATGACAGCTATGGGCAGTGCCACGAAGAACGCGTCCAAGATGATCGGCGAGCTTAGACTTACTTATAACCGTGCCCGTCAGGCGGCAATTACTCAGGAAATTACTGAGATTGTAGCCGGAGCGAACGCGCAGTCTTAAAGATCAGGAAACGGGGGCCTACGCTGCAGGTGAAGGCAGTCCGTTTCTTCTCAATGCAACAGCTTTCGAGGAGGGAAATAATAAGATGAACAAAGGACGCGTTGTAAGCATTATGGGTCCGGTTGTCGATATTGAATTTGAACGCGGCCAGCTGCCCGAGATTTTCAACGCTATCAAGATTGAAACCAGCTTGGTAAACGGCCGCAGCATTAATCTAACCCTTGAGGTATCCAATCACCTGGGTGATAATCTTGTCCGCTGTATTGCTATGTCGTCAACAGACGGCCTGGTGCGCGGGCTTGATGCTATTGACCAGGGCGGACCGATTTCCGTACCTGTCGGCGCGGCTACGCTTGGCCGTGTATTCAACGTACTGGGCAATCCTATTGATAACGGTGCTGATGTGGTTGCAGAACGCAACCCGATTCACCGTCTGGCACCAACCTTTGATGAGCTTTCAACCCAGGCAGAGATTCTGGAAACAGGCATCAAGGTTATCGACCTGCTGGCCCCTTATGCCAAAGGCGGTAAAATCGGCCTGTTCGGCGGTGCCGGCGTTGGTAAAACCGTAACCATCCAGGAACTGATCAACAACATCGCGCAGGAGCACGGCGGTATCTCCGTATTCGCCGGTGTTGGTGAACGTACCCGTGAAGGTAATGACCTTTATCATGAAATGACGGATTCCGGCGTTATCAAGAAAACGGCAATGGTATTCGGACAAATGAATGAGCCGCCGGGCGCACGTCTTCGTGTAGCTCTGACCGGTCTGACCATGGCGGAGTATTTCCGTGATGTGGAAGGCCGCGACACGCTGCTCTTTATCGATAACATATTCCGCTTCACCCAGGCAGGTTCCGAAGTATCCGCCCTGCTCGGCCGTATGCCTTCCGCGGTAGGCTACCAGCCTACGCTGGCTACAGAAATGGGCCAGCTGCAGGAGCGTATCACTTCCACCAAGAAGGGCTCTGTTACTTCGATCCAGGCGATCTATGTACCTGCGGATGACTATACTGACCCGGCTCCGGCTACTGCGTTTGCCCATCTGGATGCAACGACTAACCTTGAGCGTAAAATTTCCGAGAAGGGGATTTTCCCTGCGGTAGATCCGCTGGCTTCCAGCTCGCGTATCCTCGCACCGGAGATTGTCGGCGAAGAGCACTACAATGTGGCACAGGGCGTTAAGCAGCTGCTGCAGCGCTACACTGAGCTTCAGGACATCATTGCGATCCTGGGTATGGATGAGCTGAGTGAGGAAGACAAGGTTATCGTGGCCCGTGCCCGTAAAGTTGAACGCTTCCTGTCCCAGCCGTTCCACGTAGCTGAACAATTTACCGGATTCAAAGGCAAGTACGTGCCAATCAAGGAAACAGTGCGCAGCTTCAAGGAAATTCTGGATGGCAAGCACGATGATCTTCCGGAAGCAGCTTTCCTCTTTGTAGGTACAATTGAAGAAGCGGTTGAAAAAGCAAAAACGATGTAATTTTGGCAAGATCATGCTTTCGGGTAGCGAGCTTTACATCGTAAAGCTCAAGCCTATCCTTACGATGTGAGCTTAACGAAGTTAGGCTTTTAGGAGGAATGGAAGTGAATACCTTTCTGCTTGAAATTGTCACACCGGAGCATCTTGTTTTCTCCAAGCAGGTTACAAGCCTGACTGTCCGTGGAGCTAACGGGGAGCTGGGTATTTTGCCGGGACATATTCCGCTGGTGACTCCGCTTCAGGTTGCTCCGCTTACTGTCAAATCGGACGGTGTTACGACCACGATCGCTGTTCATGGCGGGTTCGTAGAGGTGCACAAGGATAAAGTGACTGTTTTGGCTGAAAGCGCCGAGCTGCCTAAGGACATCGACTTAGAGCGTGCGGAAGCGTCTAAAGAGCGTGCCCAGCGCCGTCTTCAGGCCCGCAGCAAACAGGATGAGATTGATCACCGCCGTGCGGAACTGGCGCTGCAGCGCGCCGTTACACGGATTAAGGTGTCGACTGGAAAAGGACAACAGTAGTAGATTAGCGGTCAAGCCCAGAGCTTGTCCGCTTTTTTTGAGTTGAACGGCTGCTTATTATGAAAATCTCGTAACAATCCCAGCTATCTGGGCATGTAATGTTTAAAACTTTGTAAAAGTACTGGATTCTTTTGACCTGCACAAGTATGATATAAGAGTCGATTTCCAAGTAACTTACACGGAGGGTTTCCATGGAACAATTGTTGGTTGAAGATTTGTCCAGTGCGATCGGTACCAGCGGTCTGGTGTCCATGATCGTTTCTTTACTCTGTGTAGTCTTATCTTGGTGGGCACTTCAGAACCTTAAGCTCGATCTGATCATAAGATATCCCAAGAGCCCGCAGGGCAGACTGCTGCATTTACTGCTGGCAATCGTCCTGGGCCACTTCGTGGCCGGCTTTCTGCTGGATTATCTGGGTTGGAGCGGGCAGATCCGCAACATGTTTTAATGGCAGGCGCTTTGGTTATATCTGTCATAGACCCAAGCGGCAAAAAAGGTGTCGAATAATAAGGTTTTATTATGTCAACACTGATGTTTAAGGAGCGTGCCCGCACATCGGGCGCACTGACGGAATATCCGATATTTTAACAGATGCATCTTACCTTCAAAATTAATTTCAGAAATAATGGACGCGGAGGGAAACCGAAATGAGCAAATTTATCGTCCGCGGTGGCAACAGATTGACCGGGAGCGTGAAAGTTAGCGGCGCAAAAAATTCCGTACTACCGATCATAGCCGCCTCTCTATTGGCAGAAGAAGGAGTCAGCGTTATTATCGACGCTCCTCCGCTTGACGATGTAATGACAATCAGTAAAGTGCTGGAATCTCTGGGTGCGGGTGTTACATACCAGAACGATATCATCGAGGTTGATGCAAGAAGCATCGCTTCCTGCGAAGCGCCTTATGAATGGGTGCGCAAAATGCGCGCATCTTTCCTAGTCATGGGCCCGCTGCTGTCCCGTATGGGTCATACCCGTATTTCACTGCCAGGCGGCTGTGCTATCGGTACAAGGCCGATTGACCAGCATCTCAAAGGCTTCGAAGCGCTTGGAGCCGAAATCAGCCTGGGTCAGGGCTACATTGAAGCCAAATCAAACGGGCGTCTGCGCGGGGCCAAGGTCTATCTGGATGTGGCCAGCGTAGGTGCAACTGAAAATATAATGATGGCTGCAGCGCTTGCTGAAGGCGTTACTGTAATTGAGAATGCTGCCAAGGAGCCGGAGATTGTCGATCTGGCTAATTATCTGAACGGGATGGGCGGCATCGTCCGCGGTGCGGGAACAGGCGTTATCCGCATTGAAGGCGTTGAGCGGCTGCATGGCGTAAAGCATCACGTCATCCCTGACCGGATCGAAGCAGGCACCTATATGGCTGCTGCTGCGATTACCGGCGGCGATGTGTACGTTGAGGGCGCCATTGCGGATCACCTGGGACCTGTTATCGCCAAAATGGAAGAAATGGGCGTTACTATTCTTCCTGATGAGAACGGCATCCGTGTTATCAGCGACAAGCCGCTTAAGGCGGTTGACCTGAAGACTCTCCCGTACCCTGGCTTCCCGACTGATATGCAGTCCCAGATGATGGCGCTGCTGCTCCGTTCGGAGGGTACCTCTGTCGTTACCGAGACGGTATTTGAGAACCGGTTCATGCATGTGGACGAATTCCATAACATGAACGCCGAGATCAAGATTGAAGGCCGTTCTGCTATCGTTACCGGCAATGCACAGCTTGTTGGTGCCAAGGTGTGCGCTACGGATCTGCGTGCAGGGGCTGCGCTTATTCTGGCGGGGCTTGTTGCCGAGGGCACTACAGAAGTAAGCGGAACCCATCATATTGACCGCGGTTATGTGAACCTGGCCGAGAAGCTGTCTGGACTTGGTGCAGACATCTGGCGGATTTCGATGCAAGAGCCGGCAGCCAAGGAAGAAGCGGTTAAACCGGAAGCATCCAGAAGTGATGATCTGAAGCCGCGCTTCCAGGTACAGCCTACCTGGGTATAATTATTGTTCTATTATAGAAGAAGACTGCTCCGCATTATGCGGGCAGTCTTTTTTTGCGTTCTTGAATGCTGTGTATGCCAGCGTTTCCCGAGATTCTCTTACTCTCAAAATTAACGCTCTAGCGTTCTAGCAGCTTCCGGAAATTCATATCTATAAGAATCACCAGTGCCTACGGAAGGAGCCATAGAAGAGATGAGAGAGTTCCGCTATCTGAAACGCAGAATGAAGTTCCGCCGCGCCGCGCAGCCGCGCGCTCCCCGGATCAGGCGGCTCGCCCCCGCCGCCTGGCTGGCAGCCCCGCTGCTCGCGGGGCTGCTGCTGCCGCTGGCTCTTGTCCCGCTGCGCGGGGGACATGAGCCAGCCCCGGAGGCCGTGCCCCAGGCCACGGCCTCGCCGGCGCCGCCGGCAGCGGCTGCTGCGGAGGCGCCGCAGCCGGAAGTGACCGTCTATTTGTCGCAGAGCGGACAAATAGAGGCCCTGCCGCTGGAGGACTACGTCAGCGGCGTGCTGGCGGCCGAGATGCCGGCAGACTTTGAGCTCGAAGCGCTCAAAGCGCAGGCCGTGGCCGCCCGGACCTTTATCGTCCGCCGTCTGCTGGCCGGCGACCACAGCGGGGTGCCCGTTCCTGAAGCCGATGTGAGCGATACGGTAAGCCATCAGGCTTACGTCTCGCAGGCGGTGCTGGAACGGGAATGGGAGCACGGCGGCAAGCGCGCCGAGCTGGCCAAACTGCGCCGCGCGGTCTTAGAAACGCGCGGAGTCATCATGACCTACAAAGGACAGCCGATTACGGCGTCCTTCTTCGCCTCCAGCGGAGGCTATACCGAAAATTCAGAAGACTACTGGAGTGTGGCCGTTCCTTATCTGCGGAGTGTCGCAAGCCCGTGGGAGCTTGACATTACACCGAATCTGGCGGTTACCGTCAGCTTCAGCAGCGCAGAGCTCCTGAGCAAGCTGGGGCTGGAAGGCAATGCACAGCATGCCTCCGCAGCGCTCCCTGCTGCCTCAGGAAAGGCGAAGCCGGTATCCTCCTCCTCATCAGCCCTGCCGGCTGTAGTGCTGTCTCTGACCGAGGGCCGCCGGGTCAAGGAGATCTCGATCGGCGGAACGGTATTTACCGGCCGGGAGGTACGTGAGAAGCTGGGGCTGCGCTCCAGCCAGTTTACCTGGAAGCGGCAGGGTGAGGAAGTGCTGATTACGACCTACGGTAACGGACATGGGGTAGGTATGAGCCAATGGGGTGCAAACGGTATGGCCAAGGAAGGAGGCACCGCCACCGGGATTCTCAAACACTACTATAGCGGAGTCCAGTTTACCCAAGTCTCAACTCTCCTGAAAAAATAACTTAAAAGATACGTATAAAAGCGAACCGCCCGGTAACACTGGTTACTGAGGTGATAAACTATGAATGAACAAGACAAAAACAAACAAAACCATGATGAATCTCTCAAAAACAAGCAGGGAGATTCAGGCGCAAAGCCTTCTTCATGGAACAGAGTTTTATCCAGACGCTGGGTATTTCCGGCAGTCTACACGGCGGCAGCGGCTCTTATCCTAACCTTGGTGTGGTTCTATCAGGATGCCGGCCAGAAGCCGCTGAATCCTGACACCGCCGCTGTAGTTTCCCAGAACGTCAGCGGTACCGGTAATGAAACCGGCACACCGGCTGATCCGGAAGCGCTCGAGGTTGTCGCATCGGCAGAAAGCCTGGCCTGGCCGGTAGCCAGTCCAAGCGAAGTTCAGGTGGTTAAGCCGTTCTACGATGAAAACGGCACGGAAGAGAATCATGTTGCCGCTATGGTGCAGTACGAGAACACTTTTGTTACGAATAACGGTATCGATATTGCCCGCGAGGATAATCAGACCTTTGATGTTAAGGCTGCACTCAGCGGTGAGGTTACCCGGGTCGAAGAGGTTGCTGTATTTGGCAAAGTGGTTGAGATTACCCATCCGGGCAATCTGAAGACCGTCTACCAGAGCCTTGGCGACATTAAAGTGAAGCAGGGCGATGAAGTGAAGCAGGGCGATACGCTGGCAACGGCAGGGCGCAGTGAAATCGAGAAGGATCTCGGCAATCATGTACACTTTGAAGTGTATGAGGATGGCAAGGTTGTAAATCCTTCCGATCTGCTGGCCCAGCGTTAAAAGATTGTACAAAAGACAGGGGGCAGCTGCCCCCTGTCTTTTCCCGTCTAATCCTGATTCTCCTCCGGCTTAGCCGGGGGGTAACTTTTAATGCTTATTTTCACAAGCGCAACTTTAGTCCTATTTTTGCAAATCAGGAGTCTAAATGCCTGTCCCGGAAATAAAATGGGCATTCCCGGGCTTGTCATGCCCTGAAAGCGCGAATATATAGGCCCGCCCCTCATATAATGTACCAAACTATCCACAGTTGGGAGGCGGGAGCGTGCACGATTACATCAAGGAACGGACGATTAAAATCGGACGCTGCATCGTGGAAACCAGGCATACGGTCCGGACTATAGCCAAGGAATTCGGCGTTTCAAAGAGCACGGTGCATAAAGATTTAACTGAGCGCTTGCCGGAGATCAATCCGGATTTAGCGGATCAGGTTAAGCACATTCTCGAATATCATAAGTCGATCCGGCATCTGCGGGGGGGAGAAGCCACCAAGATCAAGTACAAAAAAACAACAGGCAAAAAACGTGAGGTTGCTGTAGCCTCAAAGCCATGAATTTTTCAGTTATTTAAGGAATAATTAAGCTTTACTGCATTGTATACTCCCCCTAAAGTATGGTATTTTTAAATTTGGTACTATATAGGATGAACTTAAGAATGAGGCGCTAGTAGCATTCTTAAG
The DNA here is from genome assembly GCF_000758625.1 of Paenibacillus sp. FSL R7-0273. Classification (NCBI taxonomy): domain Bacteria; kingdom Bacillati; phylum Bacillota; class Bacilli; order Caryophanales; family Paenibacillaceae; genus Paenibacillus; species Paenibacillus sp. FSL R7-0273. The sequence continues at coordinate 6,830,523 of NZ_CP009283.1, read as the reverse complement.
TTCATGTTCCAAGACGGACTGTTCTTCATTTAAAATAACACTTTGGGGGCTCTTTTATTATGCTTAGCAAGGATATCGGAATCGATCTCGGCACTGCCAATGTGCTCATTCATGTAAAAGGGAGGGGAGTTGTTCTGGATGAACCCTCCGTGGTCACACTTGAAAGTGATACGAAACGGGTCCTTGCGGTAGGCGAACAGGCACGCCGGATGGTCGGGCGTACTCCCGGCAATATTACGACGATCCGTCCCCTGAGGGATGGTGTCATTGCCGATTTTGCCATTACGGAAATGATGCTGAAATATTTCATTGACCGTGTGGGCGGGCGTACCTGGTACTCCAAGCCCCGCATATTGATCTGTGCCCCCACCAATATAACCTCTGTTGAACAGAAATCAATCCGGGAAGCTGCCGAGCGGAGCGGGGCGAGAGATGTGTATATGGAGGAAGAGCCTAAAGCTGCTGCAATCGGGGCAGGAATGGATATTTATCAGCCTAGCGGAAATATGGTCGTCGATATCGGCGGCGGAACGACGGATGTAGCCGTTCTTTCTATGAACGACGTCGTCACCGCCTCCTCGATTAAAGTAGCGGGGGACAAGTTCGACGAAGCCATTTTAAGATATATCAAACAAAAATATAAGCTGCTCATCGGTGAACGCACTGCCGAGGATATTAAGGTTTCTATCGGCTCGGTCCGTCCGGGCGGAATGAAGGCGGAGATGGATATCAGAGGCCGGGATATGGTCAGCGGACTTCCCCAGACGCTTACGATCTCTTCGGGCGAGGTAAAGGAAGCGCTGTGGGATCCGGTTTCGATGATTGTAGCGGCAGCCAAATCCGTTTTGGAGCGCACACCGCCGGAGCTGTCGGCGGATATTATTGACCGGGGCGTTGTCCTGACCGGCGGCGGTGCGCTGCTTAACGGGCTGGACGAGCTGCTCTCGGAGCAACTGCATGTTCCTGTCTGGGTAGCCGAGGACCCGATGCACTGTGTGGTTAAGGGTACCGGAATCCTTTTGGACAATTTGGACAAAGGCGTTAAGAAAAAATTCTAAGCTGCCGATATAAGGGATAACAGCAGTACGAGGAAGGGGAAATGCCCTCATGATTAGAGGATTATATACGGCCGCTGCCGGTATGGTCACGCAGCAGCGCAGACATGATACGGCGACGCAGAACATTGCGAACCTGAATACTACGGGGTACAAGCAGGTCAATACCGTGACACATGCTTTTCCTGATGTATTGATTTCGGCAATGAGCGGCGGCACAACCAAGCAGGTCGGCCGCCTCAATACAGGGGTTTTTGCTGAACAGGCTGTTTCCCAATATTTGCAGGGTGATCTGATTGAGAGCGGCAAGACGTTTGATTTTGCGCTGTCAGCGGATCTGCAGGTTGAGGATCCCGCAACCGGAGGGAGTATTCTGTTTGACGGTTCGGGCAAATATGTAAGCGAAGACGGCGAGGTTACTTACCAGCCGCAGGCTTTTTTTACTGTGCAGGATAATGAAGGCAACAATTTATATACAAGAAACGGCAGCTTTACAGTAAATGCAGCGGGAGAAGTGCTCAGCTCCGGAGGATTCAGGGTGCTGGATGCTGCAGGAAATCCGCTTGTGCTGACAGAGCCAATGGATAATCTTGCGGTGGACGGGCAGGGCAATCTGCTGGACCCGGCCACAGGCCTTCCTTCCGGAACAAAGCTGGGCATCAGCGTCATTGCCAGACCACAGGAGCTTATCCGTGACGGTAACGGCGTGTTTCACGCGGATGATCCCGATGCTGCTGAAATCCGTTATGCGGCTGACGGCGACAATCTCCAGCTGCGCCAGGGCTTTATTGAAGGCTCCAATGTGGATGCTACCCAGGTGACGGTTGATATGAATGCTGCTTACCGGGCTTACGAGGCCAATCAGAAAGTAATTCAATTCTATGATACAAGCCTGCAGAAGGCTGTTAATGAAGTGGGCAGAGTCTAGGCGGGAACAAGGCAGACAAGCTTTTTAGGAGGGAATGACCTGTGAACAATTCGACGATCGGTGCTGCCGTATCCATGTCCAGCCTGCAGCAGCGTCTGGATATCATTGCGGACAATATCGCGAACATGAATACGAATGGCTACAAAAGCAAGGAAGGGTCTTTTGAAGATGTGCTGACCCGTGTCCAGCAGCAGTCCAGGGATTATGACCAGCCTGGCCGCAGTATGCCGCTCGGCTTCAATATGGGGTTCGGAGTCCGTGTAGCTTCGGTAACCAGTAACTGGGAGGAAGGTCCGCTGCAGGAAACCGGGAATCCGACAGATCTGGCGCTGCAGGGAAACGGGTTGTTCGGAGTGCAGGTTAACGGCAGTACTGCCTATACACGCCAGGGTGATTTCCACTTTACGCCTGATCCGGCAGACGCCCAGCAGATGATGCTGGTGGACAATACAGGCAATCCGGTACTGAACACAGAAGGCAATCCGCTCAGGGTGCCGGCAAATGTCAGTGCAGCGATCGATGAGAAAGGCCGGGTGCTGACCAAAACCGGTGAGAATGAGCCGGTACAGTTAGCGGGCACCCTTATGATTGTAGAGCCGCTGAGCAAGACGGCTTTGCAGGCTGTAGACGGTAACTTCTATGTGCTCCCTGAGGGAGTGACGGAGGAGCAGGCTTTTGTTCAGCGGCAGCCTGGTGAAGATACCGCCTTCGGCGTGCGTTCCGGGTATCTGGAGCAGTCCAATGTGGATTTAAGCAAGGAAATGACGGAGCTGATGCAGCTTCAGCGCACATACCAGCTGGCTGCCCGTGCGCTTTCCTCCAGTGACCAGATGCTTGGGCTGGCCAATAATATGCGCGGGTAGGTGAAGGAATGAGTGCTCAGAAGAAGCCAAAGCCGGAAGAGGACAAGAAGGAGCCGGTCAAACGCAGCGGCGTATCCAAATGGACCATTATCCAGTGGTTTCTGATTCCTCTTCTGCTGATTGCGGCGCTCGCCGGTGGGTTGGTTGCAGGCTACGTTGTTATCGGTAAAAGGGAATTCAGCGAGGTGCTCCAATGGAGTACATGGAAGCATGTCTATGATCTCGTCTTTGCACCATAATATAAGTGTTTTGGAACTCCCTTGTTGTACAGGGGAGTTTTCTTTTTTATACTGGAAAATGTATAATGAGTGGGGATTGCAGGACAACCGGAGCCTGGGCACCGGAGCCTGTTCGTGACCTTAGCCAAGGATCCCGGCAGATGCTTCCGGACAGGATCAAAAAGGGCCCTCTCCGCCATGCTGCCGCGTGCGGCGGAGAAAGCCCCTTATCTTAACCTCCACTGCTGCAGGTGGTGAAGGATAATTATAGTTTTTACCGGAGAAGTCCAACTTTATGCAGGCTTCGGCAAAGAATAAATTGTAGCCTGCTGAGGCGATTCCCGGCCAACGCGGTTTAATCCGAAAGGAGTATTGCTTAAATGCTGAATATCAATGAAATCCAGGAAATAATTCCCCACCGGCCCCCATTTCTGCTGGTGGACAAAATCACCGAAATTGAAATGGGCAAACGTGCTGTAGGGATCAAGAATGTAACTGTGAACGAGCCGTTTTTTGCGGGTCACTTTCCCGGATACCCGGTTATGCCGGGTGTACTGATCACGGAGGCGCTGGCACAGGTTGGCGCTGTAGCTATTCTCGGAGTTGAAGCAAACCGCGGAAAGATCGGTTTTCTGGCAGGGCTGGACGGCTTCCGTTTCCGCGGCCAGGTTGTACCGGGCGATACGCTTACCCTTGAAGTGGAAATCACAAGACTCAAAGGCAGTATCGGAAAAGGCCAGGCTACCGCTAAGGTTGACGGCAAGGTTGTGGCATCCGGCGAAATCATGTTCGCGCTTAGCTAATCCCAGTTATACTATCCTAAAACATAGATGGAGAAGGAGAGATTCATGATGACTCAATTAAGCCCGAAGGCCGCTGAAACATTAAGCCGCTGGCTGCAGGACCCTTCTGTTGATGAGAATACGAAGCAAGAGCTAAACCTTCTGGCGGATGACACGCAGGAACTGGAAGAGCGTTTTTACAGAGATCTGGAATTTGGTACAGGCGGTCTGCGCGGTGTTATCGGCGCCGGCAGCAACCGGATGAACCGTTACACTGTGGGCAGAGCCACCCAAGGCTTCGCTAACTATATTCTTGAGCAGTATAAGGGAGAGGGCAGACCCTCCGTCGTCATTGCCCATGATTCACGCCGGTTTTCGCCGGAGTTCACGCTGGAAGCAGCACTTGTGCTGGCCGGCAACGGGATTGAAGCGCATTTATTCCCTTCCCTGCGTTCTACGCCTCAGCTGAGCTTTGCCGTACGCCATTTGAAGGCTTCAGGAGGCGTAGTTATTACTGCAAGCCATAACCCTCCGGAGTATAACGGCTACAAGGTATACAATGCCGACGGCGGACAGCTTGTACCGGATGAAGCGGAAAAGGTGATTTCATACATATTGGAGGTTGATTCCTTCAATGGTGTCAAACGTCTTTCCCGTGAAGAAGCTGAAAGCCAAGGCTTGCTGCACTGGCTAGGAGAGCAGGAGGATGAAGCCTTTACGGATACAGTAGCTGCTGTCAGCGTTGCCCGCGAGGAAATTACGTCTGCGCTAGGCAAGGATTTCCGGATCGTCTATACTCCATTACACGGGACAGGCAACCTTCCGGTCCGCAGTGTATTGAACAAGATCGGCTTCACTGAGGTGCATGTGGTGCCTGAGCAGGAGCTGCCGGATTCCGAATTCTCTACTGTGAAATCCCCGAATCCCGAAGAGCGCGAGGCATTCACGCTAGCGATCAAGCTGGGTGAGGAGCTGAACGCCGATCTGCTGATCGGAACAGACCCGGATGCAGACCGCATGGGGGCCGTTGTCCGAGATAATGAAGGCAAATTTGTTGTCCTGTCCGGTAACCAGTCAGGTGCACTCATGATTCATTACTATCTGAACCGTCTGCAGGAGCAGGGCAAGCTGCCAAGCAACGGTGCGGTTGTCAAAACCATTGTTACCAGTGAAATGGGGGCAGCTGTAGCCGCGCATTATGGTGCCACTGTGTTTAATACACTGACCGGATTCAAATATATCGGTGAAAAAATGAATCAGTTCGAGCAGTCCGGTGAGTACACCTATCTGTTCGGTTACGAGGAAAGCTACGGCTATCTCGCCGGCAACTATGCCCGTGATAAGGATGCCGTATTGGCCTCCATGCTGATTGCCGAAGCGGGTGCATATTACAAAGCCCAAGGCAAGACGCTCTACGATGTGCTTCAGGAGCTGTATGAGCAGTTCGGCTACTTCCTGGAAAGTCTGGAATCACGCACACTCAAGGGCAAGGACGGTGTAGCGCAGATCCAGGGAATCATGAGTGACTGGCGCAATAACCCGCCGCAGGAAATTGCTGGCGCAGCAGTAACTGAAGTGCTGGATTATTCCCTCGGCCTCAGCGGCCTGCCTAAGGAGAATGTGCTTAAGTATCTACTGTCCGACGGATCCTGGTTCTGTCTGCGCCCATCCGGCACAGAGCCGAAGATTAAAGTATACTTCGCGGTTCGCGGAGAATCACTGCAGAATGCAAAAGACAAGGTAGCCGCGCTTACAGAGCAGGTTATGGCCCGTGTCGACGGGTAATACTATTTTTGCCTGATATCAAGCTTTCTCACAGAAACGGATACTGCTCCTGACGGGACAGACATCCGTTTCTGCTTGAGTTAAAGCAATTTTGCGGTATAAAGGCTTTGAAGTGAAAGAGGAGGTACTTTTGGTGCAGCAGAAATGGCAACAATGGAATATAGCTTCGCGCAAATGGTTATGGATACTCGTGGTTATTGGTGTGCTGTCTGCGCTCCCGGTTGTTTATGACCGTCTGCAGACAGAGAAGTCTTCCAAAACTGTTGAGTTTGTATTTGATTACCGTGATCTTGTTGAAGTAGCCAGCTACCGGGTTAATCCCAAGGATTATATTTCCGAGCAGCTTGACCGGCTGAAGGAAGCCGGTGTACAGAGCATGGCTATCTACGAGAGCAATCTGGAGGATTACCGCAAGGCCCGCCGCCTGATGATCTGGGGGGCAACGGATATCGCCAATCTTACAGATACAGTGATTCCGGAGAATGAGAACTATACATACGTCCTCTTTACGAGCGCGGAGAATAGTTCGGTGCTCGCGCCGCTGATTCAGGAGGCCTTTAATACCCTGGATATCGCTACTGAAAGCTGGAGCTTCCGCGGGCAGCAGGGTCTCATTATCAAGACACCGCTGGAGGATGCAACCTTGAAGCCGCTTCAGCCGGACCCGTTCAATCTGGAGCTGCTGCATGATAAGGGCTTTAGCATTGTGCCCCGTCTGTTGGACTCGCTGGTGTACAACCAGGAAGCCGTTACGCGCCTGCTGGACCGTTACCAGGAGCTTGGCGTAAAGCGCATCCTGTTTGAAGGAGAATCTGTTAAAGGCTTCTCGGATGATGCCGATACAGGCAGCCTGACCGCATTTGCAGAGCTTCTTAAGGAGCGCGGAATGGGTATAGCTGCTATTGAGAATATTAAAGCCCAGCAAAAGGGCTTCAGCAAGCTGGCTTATCAGCTTGATTACAACGTTGCGCGTCTGTATTCACTAAGTGAAGGGGATTCAGGGCTCTCGCCGGAGGTTATTGCAGACCGGTTCGCTCTGGCGACAAAAGACCGGAACATCCGGATGCTGTATCTCAATACCATTCCTTCGCGGGATACGACAAAAGCACAGATTACCGATACGCTGGACAACCTGGTAACGAGCCTAAGCGACCCGGACGGGGCGGTCAAGAAGATTGAAGATAACGGTTTTACATTGGGACAGGCGGAAGCCTTCAATGTTGTGGACTCTTCCTACCAGCGTTACTTTAAGCTTGGAGCCGTTATCGGAGCAGTGTCTATGGTAGCTTTGCTGGTATCGTACTTTGTTCCAGCTCTTACTCTGGCGGCCTGGGCTGCCGGGCTGATCGGAAGCGCGGGCCTGATGCTGCTGAAGCCACAGCTGTTTGAACAGGCGCTGGCACTTGCCGTTGCCATCAGCGCACCTACGGTTGCGACTGTAATGGCTGTACGCAAAATCAATGAACAGGGACCGCCGCTGCGCAGTAACAAGCTGACCTATGTGGTCATGAGCCCGGGACGCCGTCTTGCGCATAGTGTTGTGCTCTATATCAAGACCGCCCTGATCTCGTTAAGTGCTGTACCGTTTGTTATTGCTCTGCTTAATAACGTAACCTATAGTCTTGTGCTTAACCAGTTCCGCGGCGTCAGCCTGCTGCATCTGGCTCCAATTGCCCTGACTGGCCTATACGTACTCTTATATCGCGGCGAATTTGCTTTTAACAAAACCGGCAAGCTCCTGCGTACACCGATTACGCTTGCTATGGTAATCGCTGCCGGCATATTGGGTGTGCTGGGAATGTATTATTTAAGCCGTACCGGCAACAGCGGCAGTGTCAGCTCGATTGAAATGACCTTCCGGACCTTCCTGGAGAATACGGTGGGCGTCCGGCCGCGCAACAAGGAATTCCTGCTTGCCCATCCGTTGTTCATTTTGGGTGCTTTCATGGCCTACAAATACCGTAATGCCGCCTTTATCATGATCATTGCGGTTATCGGCCAGCTGTCGATGGTGGATACCTTTGCCCATATCCATTCTCCGGTGCTGATTTCATTAATCCGCGGAATTCTTGGTCTGGGACTTGGGCTTATTATCGGCCTGATTGCTATAGGAGTCTGGCAGATTGCGGAAGGGTGTTGGAAAAGATGGTCTCCACTGCTCAAAAAATTGTAATTTCCGGTTATTACGGCTTCCGCAACAGCGGAGACGAGGCTGTGCTGCAGTCCATTCTGAATGCACTGCACAGACAGTCTCAGGCCGCCGGCTTAGCTATCGAACCTGTTGTACTATCCATAGACCCGGAATGGACAACGGCTACCTACGGGGTTAAGTCGGTTCACCGGATGAAACTGGGTGAAGTCCGGCAGGCCATCTCGGAGAGCGCCGGCCTGATCAGCGGAGGCGGGAGCCTGCTGCAGGATGTGACAAGTTCAAAGACCATCCCGTATTACCTGGGGATTATAAAGCTGGCCCAATGGATGGGGAAGCCGACCTTTATCTATGCCCAGGGCATCGGCCCGGTTAACCGGAAGGTGTTCCACCCGCTGATTAAATCGGTATTCCGCAAATGCGCCTATGTGTCCGTAAGGGATATGCAGTCCCGGCAGCTGCTTCAGAGCATAGGGCTGGACGTGAACCGTATTCAGGTCGTTCCGGATCCCGTAATGGGCCTGGAGCTGCCGGATGGTACCACTCCGGGGGAGGCAGCAGCTGTACAAACACCGCCTGCGCTGAAGACCGTAGGGATTTCCGTGCGTTACTGGGAGGAATCACGCCAGGAGCTGAATGCTATTGCCGAAGGGCTGCTGCAGGCCTGCGCTAAAACCCCGCTTCACCTGCGATTTCTGCCGTTTCATTATCCCCTGGATAATGATGCTTCACGTTATATGATGCAGAAGCTTGAGAAGGAAGCAGCTGCACTGGGGGCAAGCGTAAGCCTGTGTGAGGATGCGCTTCATCCGCAGCAGATGCTGCGCGAGGTTGCAGCATGTGATGCCCTGATCGGCATGCGGCTTCACAGCCTCATTTATGCCGCTGGCAGACGCGTCCCGCTTATGGGAGTCTCCTATGATCCGAAGATTGATCATTTCCTGGAGCGGATAAGCTGTAAGCCGGTCGGATCGACGGTTAAGCTGGATGGCGGCGAGGTCGCTGCCGAGCTTCTGCTCCTGCTTGAGCAGGGGGAGGCCTGGAAGCGGGAGCGGGAACAGATCATTGATACCCTGGTCGAGGAAGCAGAATCGCCGGCCCGCCGGATTGTAGAATATTTATGCCGTAAAGGATGATTGCAACGTGAAAGCAGATAGTATTTTACCTACTGTACCGATTTTTGGCATACGTGTCTCCAAGGTTGATATGCAGGCTACAGTTGCCTACCTGACTGAAGCTGTGCGTAACCGGGAGCCGCATCAGGTCATTACTGCAAATCCCATTATGGTGATGGCTGCTCTGGAGAATCCGTCCTACATGGACATTATGAAATCGGCCGAGCTGGTTGTTCCTGACGGGACAGGCGTAGTCTGGGCCGCTGATTATTGTAAGGAGCCTGTAGCTGAACGTGTAGCCGGATTTGATCTTTTACATGAATTACTGCGCCAAGGCGAAAGCTATAGCTGGAAGGTTTACCTGCTGGGTTCAACGCCTGAGGTGATTCGGGAGACCGTCTCCAGGTTACAATCACAATATCCGCGTATTATCATAGCCGGTTACCGTGATGGCTTCTTCGGGCCGGAGTCGGATGAGGCGGTAGTTGCCGATATTACGGAGTCCCAGCCTGATTTGCTCTTTGTTGCCAGGGGTGCGGACAGCCAGGAGCCATGGATCGCCAAATACAAGTCCAAGCTGAATATTCCTGTGATGATGGGAGTAGGCGGGAGTTTCGATGTGATCTCCGGCAAAAGCAAACGGGCGCCGATTGCCTTCCAGAAACTGCGTGCGGAATGGTTATACCGCCTTTTAAAAGAACCAACCCGCTATAAAAGAATGCTTGCGCTGCCGAAATTTGCAGTAAAAGTACTGCGTGAGAAAGATAAAGTGACAAAAGCCTAGAAAAATGAGCAAATATACCGGGAATATCCGAACAACAGCCCAAAAACGGAATTGGAATTTGCTTTTAGTTCAGCGTATAATTCAATGCGGTAGAGAAATGGGGGTCGACTTTTCAAATGTTAATTGTATACATCGCCGGATTTATTGTGTGCATGGGACTTGCGCTTCTCCTGACACCGCTAGTGAAGAAATTCGCTATTAAGATCGGTGCCACAGATGTGCCGAATGCCCGTAAAGTGCATACAAGAATTATGCCCCGCCTTGGCGGACTGGGTATTTTCCTGGCGTTTGTGTTAGGCCTGCTTGCCGTGTTGCCGATTATTCCGTACGATTTCACTCCGCGGGAGACGAATTTCATCAAAGCGCTGCTGTGCGGGGGCGGGCTGATTGTTCTGATCGGCGGTCTTGATGACCGGTTCGAGCTTTCTGCCAAAGTGAAGCTGCTGGGCCAAATTGCTGCAGCATGCATCGTCGTTTTCGGTTTTGGCATTACTGTTGATTTCGTAAACATTCCATTTAATAATACGTACTCCTCGCTGGAGAGCTGGATTGCCGTACCGCTGACGATTTTCTGGATTGTCGGTGTCACCAACGCGGTTAACCTGATTGACGGTCTGGACGGGCTCGCTGCCGGTGTTTCAGGTATAGCAATTGCTACTATTGCTGTCATGGCGTTTCTGATGGGCAATACAATGGTTGCGCTACTGTGCCTGCTGCTGCTGGGCAGTATCTTAGGATTTCTGTTCTTTAACTTTCATCCAGCCAAAATTTTCATGGGTGATACAGGTTCACTGTTTCTCGGGTTCTGTCTGGCATTGCTGGCACTGCTCGGATTCAAGCAGATCGCAGTCGTATCCTTTATCACACCGCTTCTCATTATCGGAGTGCCTTTATCAGATACCTTCTTTGCAATCGTACGCCGTAAGCTGCAGAAAAAACCGATTTTTGCACCTGACAAAGGGCATCTGCACCACTGCCTGCGCGAGCTTGGATTCAGCCACCGCCAGACGGTGCTGATTATTTACGGCATCGCCGCTTTCTTTGGTGTCTTGGCTGTTATTCAGACTTCTGCATCGCTATACGAAGCAAACTGGGTAACTTTTGTAGTCATATGCGTCATGCTGTTCTTCCTGCAGATCGGTGCAGAAATTACAGGAGTCATCAGCAAAACCAAACGTCCGCTTATTGATCTGTTCCTGAGAATGCGTCTTAAACTTGCACCTCAGCGCAGCTCGAAATCTTAGAATTCTGCCATAATCCAGGTTTTTATTGTTAAATTAACAAAACTCATCCTTTTTAAGGATGAGTTTTTTGCTTTTCTCCCTAACAAGATAGCTGGAAGTAACCGATATAAAAAAAAGTGAAGGTCACGAAGAGAACTTTAACTTAAAGGAGAGATAAACACATGCAACGCTTTAAGAGACCATTTGTCTGGGTGCTGCTTGCGGCTCTGATCGTTTCTATGTTACCGGGCAAATATATGCCTCAGGCGGCGGCAGCCGATGCTGTCACGACTTATTTTACTCCGGATGATCAGACATTGCGTTCCACAGTGGTGCTGGATCCAAGTGCCCGTGCAGAGGCAGCTAATGCTATCACCCGTGATAGAGTTTTTTTGACGAGTAATCAGACGCTTAATATAACCGGTGTTTACTCACAGGTAACGTCCACCACAATGAAGGTTGTTGTGGAGCAGCTGTCGCAGGACAGCACAGGTAAATGGGTTACAGATTCTACCCGGCTGACAACAGGGACTGTAACAACGGATACAAACAGCCCCGGCAACCGTTTTGTAACCAGCGGAGTGACGCTTTATTCTGGCTTTAACAAAATTACATTTTCAGGCCTTCAGGGGAATTTGACCCGTTCAGAGTCCTTCTATGTCCTGTATGACAGAGTGCCGTTTATTACGTCTCTTCAAGTGTTGGGCGGGCCTGCTGCACTTAACTTAAATGAAGGAACACAGGTAGTTGTTCCGGTATCTTCGATTACCCTGCAAGGCAAGGTAGCCAACGCTACTAAAGTAACAGTATCCCTTAACGGAGGTACAGCCCTTCAGACCTCTTTGCTGGAGGACGGAACCTTTTTCACACCTGCCTTAACATTGAAGCCTGGATTAAGCTCGCTTCAGATTATTGTGCAGAATGCCTCTGACAAAATAACGATAGACCGTAATGTGTATTTCTTTGATACGGACCAGCCTTATGCATCATTAAATCTGGTTCACGCCAACAGCCCGTATTCGCTGATTGATAATACACCTACGCTATCAGTTGAAAACAAATTTACGGCAGGCCTGTCCGGGGAGATTCTGCTTCCTTATAACGCATCTCCTTTCGGAGGAGCTACAGGAGCAGGAGAATTTGTTATCAATGCCGGTACAACTAGTGAGGTTAAGATTAGAACAATCACGACCACTCAAGAAATGACGATTCCCGGCCCTGATGGTATTACACCTGCATATAAGCTGGTGAAATTTACAACCTCAGAGGATGTTCCGATTGCTACGGGAGGCAATGATTTTACACTTACCGTTAGATTCGGTAATTTTACTGCTTCACTTGTAAAGTCATATTATTATGTTCCAGGTGAAACGGTAATCAACAACATCTACTATCTTCCTGATTATGATACGGGAAAAAGCATTGCAAATGTATCCAAGCTGCCGCTGAACGGACAGCAGATGGAAAAAGATAATTTCTACATTATGCTTAAGACTAATGTAGTGCCTAAAGGCGAGTTGACTGCGATGTATCTGCCTCTGAGCACTAAGGGCCTTGTTCTTACAAAGGTTAACGCAACAGGGCTTGCTGGTGACGGTACTGAGCAGGTCTATAGAATTACAGGCTTCTCTAATGGACAACAGAAGGTACAATTTAAATACGGCAGCTCTAATTCGGTGTACAACGTAGATATTTCATATGTATCCAAGAACTATATCTATGTCAGCAACCTGCAGGATGGTCAGACAATCGAATATAACTCGAATTCGACTACAAGCATTACTGTTGAAGGTGAGTATATCGGTTTTGAGAATATCTCGAACGCCCAATTCCAGATTAACGGTAAAGACAGCGCTTCGTGGGATACATCTGGCACCCCGCAGTTTAATGTAAGCATGTCTGCTCCTAAATTCAGAGTCACTCTGAAAATTGATCAGGCAGGACCGCTGGTATATGGTGAGAACACCTTGCTGTTCACCGGTATTTCCATGGACTCCTCCGGTAACCAGCGTGTCATTACCAAAGAGCTGCGCATTTACATCATTGATACCAATGTGTCCAATCTGTCGCAGTTTCATCCGGTGCTGACCGCAAACCGCCCGGTCTTTGAGACGGATTCCCGTTCTAATGATGCCAAACGCAATGCGATTCTGACCCTGCCGGCGGAGATTACTTATACTGACGGCAAGTATGTAACGACCAGAGATAATTATGATCTGGTGCTGCAAGGCGGAGGAGCGACGATCCTTAACCTCTATATGGGCTCTGATCTGGTCTTTACCTCTGTTGGTATAACCGATATGCTCAAAGAAAATAACGTAGACAACTATACCTCACCGGGTACCTATGGCTCATTAATTTATGACTATGTAGGAACAACCAAGGACTTCCTGCTGCGGATCCGTGATTTGAAGTTCGATGCACCGGGAAGCCATGTCTACACGCTGGAGTTGATCAATAAGACCGGAGCCAGAACAACACAAAGAATTGAAATTGTACGCGAAGTATTGCCTTACCGCATTTTGGCGCCTGTAGCCACAGTCGGAGACCAGATTGTAGTTAACAAGAACTTTGTACGTTTTGATATTGAAGCCGAAGGCGCAACTAAGGTTATGATCGACAAGTACGAGGCGGTACCGCGTTCTGACCTGGCTAACCGCTTCACCTACGATTATGTCGGTCTGAAGCCGGACAAAGCCACTTCAATAAAGATTCAGATCGTACGTGAGGACTCGACTCTTAACGATACTGTCACTGTATATTACGCCAGTGCAGTGCAGATTGATACGGAGTATATGGCGGAGAAGGTTGCGACCAAATACAGCGTGTTTAACAAGCAGCTGGAGCTGAATTTCCCTAAAGGAACGCTGATGAAGGGTTATACCAGTACCGGTGCGGCAAAGTATTACCCTGATACCAAGCTGTTGTTCGGGATTGCGGACCCAACTGATGGCGTTGTAGAGCGCAAAAACGACTATGGCAATATCATTAACGTCAGCCCGGTCGATGAAAGATATGTAGGAGTACAGAAGCAGCTTGTCATTCTGCAGGAGCTGGTACTACGGTTCACATCAACGGCGACGAACAGTAACTTCTCCAGAGTATCGGATATTTACTGGCTGAGCGGCGGTCTTGGAGAGGTAGGCACAAAGGGCAGCAGCAGTTATGTGCCTGCAACAAACGGAGTGGCCCCATACTCTATCGAGGGCAATTTCACCCAGATCAGCCAGACACGCAAAATCGTCCCATCCCAGCGCGGTGAATTGAAGCTTAGCTTCAGTCCAAACGTGGTGGATGAGGTTGGCTCGACCGTTACTGTTTTCCGGTATACGGATTCAGGCAAGTGGGAGAACATCGGCGGTGAAGTAGATACCAAGAATCATACCGTTACTGTTCCATTTGATGAGTTCGGCTATTATACAGTTATGAAGCTTCGCCGCGGGTTTACCGACATTACGAACCATCCGTGGGCGAGAAATATTCTGAACGGCCTATATTCCAAAGGAATTATGACCAACCTGCGGTCTGACGCGTTTGGCGCCGATGATACAACGACCCGCGGCGAATTCGCAACCCTGCTGGTTACCGGTCTTAATATTCCGCTGGACTATGATGCGAACAAGCAGACCTTCTTTGATATCGTGCCGGAAGCTGTATCAACAACCTGGAATTTCAAGAGCATTGAGACAGCCGCGAGAGCGGGGATTGTCACGGGCCTGAGTGATGGATTCTTCGGTCCGGACCAGGCGCTGACAAGAGAGCAGGCTGCAGTTATGATAGCCCGTGCGCTTAAGCTGAAAATGTCAGCGAATGATGCCAAGCTGCTGGCCAGCCTCAATAAGTCCTTTGTTGATTCAGGCAGCATGGATTACTACTCCCGCCCCGCGGTAGAGGCAGTGTCCAAGGCGAAGATCATGGAAGGCAGTGCAATTACAGTTACCGGTCAGACGAAGCCGATATACAACTTCAATCCGAAGGGGAAGCTCACCAGAGCGGAAGCCGGCAAGATTGCGGTTGCCCTTCTGCAGAAGAGCACTAGCATTTTCCCGAAAACCTTCAATTAATACCGTATTTGAACCGCCGGGCTGCGACAACCGTTCGCGGCCCGGTTTCTTTTGATCATAAAGCTGTTTATTTAGTGTATGAGATGAAGAGTTAATTTGAGCAGAAGAGGATATACTTTAAGTATGAATGTGCAGCTGTTTAATTGAAGGAAATTACATATTGACGACATTAACTTTGTATTCTGCACTGTTTTACGTTACAATAACTTAGAAAATAATTTTTTTCTGAAAGGTGAAAGCCATCGATGAAACCGATTTTATCAAAAGCGCAGCTGGATTACACGAAAGCAAAGAACCTGTTTGAGAATAGAGCTAAAGTTTTGGAGAAGGAAATTGCTGCAAAGCGCGCGTTGCAGGAAATCACACAGGAAGTAATGGAAGAGCTTGTACAGGAGACCGGATTCCATAATGCCTATAATGATCTTGTTGTTGCGGAGAATGCTTTGATTGAATGGTCCCACACCACTATCAAGCATGAGAAGACCTACCGCGATAACCGTGCAGCAATTGATGCCATGTACGAGAATGTAAATGCGAGCCCTGAGAAACGACAGGAATTGATCCAGCTATCCATGAAGATCCGTTAGGGATATGTTTATAGAAGGAAAGCGCCGGCAACGGCGCTTTTTTTGATATCATCTGAATTTTAGGAGCGGCTGGGAACTCCTCATCCTGCCTTCGTGCCATACTCATTGACGATGCTTTATTTGTGATGCAACATAGACCTATATACAGGTTTAAAAAAGGGGAAATATGTTTATTTACTTAACAAATATTGCTTAATGACGCTGCGAAAGCCTCTATGCTATACTAATTCCCGTAGCCGCCCATGATTAACAATAGTTAGTAGAAGTTACAAATGTATCATTTGATGATCAGGCGGAGCACAGCAATATTTTTTCGAAAAAACTTTTGAACGAAGCGCAACTTTTTAAAACCTTCTGCGTTTAAGATGTAGAGTCATTCACACCAGGCACTTGCGGAATTAAGCTCTTGGGCTCCGAGATGCCAGATGGAAAAATTAGCTTTACGTGACTTGAGGCACATTGTATAATACTTAGGTAGAATTAGGAATCTAGTATTAATATGCCTTCAGCTTGTTTACAAGTTTCTGTGATACCCGTCACAGACATTATTTATACTTAATATGCTCAACTCGGGAAAGGGGGTGCATCGACTAATGAGTAACATGAGCTACCCAACTAAAGAAAACACAAAGTTCATGAATGTCCAAGGAGGAGAAAAAAAGGTTATGAAGAAAATTTTATCCGTAGCATTATCTACAGCAATGGCATTCTCAATGTTTGCCTCTGTAGCATTTGGTGAAACTGCAACAACTCCACAAGCTAAATTCGACGCTTTGGCTGCTAAAGGTATCCTGAACGGCTACCCAGACGGTCAAGCTCATCTTGAAAAAGATCTGACTCGTGCTGAATTCGCTAAGATCGTTACTAAGCTGTTCGATCTTACTGAAGTAACTGGCAAGCTGTCTTACAATGACAAAGGTTACACAGCTACTAACTGGGCTGTTCCTTACATCGAAGCTGTTACTGCAGCTAACCTGATGCAAGGTAAAGATACTGTTAAAGGTATCTTCGATTACAACGGTAAAGTAACAGTTGAAGAAGTAGCGGCTGTATTGTTCCGCGCTCTGAAACTGGAAACTCCAGCAACAACTGATAACTCTGCATCCGCATGGGCTAAGGGCTATGCTCAAGCAGTTATCAACGCTGGTCTGGTTGCCCAAGGCACCAACTTCAAAGCTAACGCTACTCGCTCTTTGGTAGTAGAAGCAGCTTATGCAGTTGATAACCTGACTACAGCTCCTGCTGTAGTATCCGCTGAAGCGCTGAGCCCAACTAGCGTGCTGGTTACTTTCGCTGACAAAACAACTACAACTGTAGCGCTGACTACTGCATTGGTTGAAGGTGTTGAACAGACAATCAGCTTCACTAACAATGGTCATAACTACACTGCTAAAGTAACTCTGGCAGCACCTAAGGTAGTATCCGTTACTGTTCCAAATGCTAAGCAAGTAGTAGTAACGTTCAACCGTGCTATTGATACTTCCACTTTGGCTTCCAACGATAAGCTCAAAGCTGGCGTTATCAAAGTAATTGCTTTGAACAATCAAGCTGCTATCACTACAGACGGTGCAGAAGTTAGCGTGAACGCTGCTGGAACAGAAGCTACTGTTACCTTCCCAGAACTTCAGTTCCTTAAAGGACAATACACTGTAGTTGTGACTGACAGCGTTAAGACTACTGCAGGAACAGCAATTGCTTCTTACAGCACATTGCTGACAGCTGCTGATACTGCAGCTCCAACTGTTGCATCTGTTACTGCTGCTGCTAAAGCGACTACTAACAAAGTTTACGTTAAATTCAGTGAGCCAGTTAAACCAGCTGGTATCATTGCTAGCGTAAATGGTGTGTCTGCGACTGTGACTCGTGAAACTTACGACACTTTCAGCTTGACCGCTGGTACATTGAATGCAGGTTCTTCTTATGAAGTGTCCTTGTTGAATGTTACTGACTTTGCTGGTAACCAAGCAAACCCTAACCCAATTAAAGCAACTGTAGCAGTTACTGCTGACACTGCTGCTCCAACTATCACTTCTGTTACTCCAGTAGGTGATACTTCAATCACTGTTAAGTTCAACAAAAAAGTAAGTTACGAATCTCTGATTGGTAACGTACGCCTGTTGAGTGCTTACGGCGATGCTCAAGGTACACTGTCTGTAGTGACTGATAAAGACAGCGATACTATTAAGTTCAACGTTCCAGCAGGATTCAAGCTCCCTGATTCTGGTACTTTCAACGGTAACCTGGTCTTCGGAGCGACTGTTCGTGATACCCTGGGTAACACTCTGGGAACTCCTGTGACTCAATCCATCACCATTGTAAAAGATGCTACAGCTCCTACAGTTGCTAGTGCAACATTCAGCACTGATAAAGGTCTTGTTGTAACATTCTCTGAAGATGTTGAATATGTTGGTGGAGCACTTACTCTGATCAAGGATTCTACTGGTCAAGTATTTAGCACAAACTTTAGCGGTCAAACTGTTGATGGTGCCAAGGTTACTTTCCCTAACGTGAAGGGTCTTGACGGAGGTTACACTCTGCGCCTGCCTGCAGGTTTTGTAGTAGATAAAGCACTTGCTAAGAATAAATTGGCTGCAACTACTGTTGCTGTTACTGCAACTGCTGCTACAACAACTGATACTGAAAGACCAGATGTAACCAGCATCACTTATGCTGAGCCTACAGGCACGAATACTGAAATTGTATTTACTGTAACTGCTACTGATGACAAAGGTTTGAGCATTGCCTCCCTGCGTGACATTAACAGCTACACACTGGGTAGCAAGGCGCTTCCAAGCAGTGCTTACACTCAGGTAATTTCTTCTGAAGGAACTGCAACTTCCCCTACTAAAGCAGTAGTTGAAGTACGCGTTCCAAAAACTGCAATCAGCAAAACTGAACCAGTTGAGTTCATTGCATTTGGTGTAGCTGATACTGCTGGGAATGTAACAGTTGCTAAGAATATTAAGCCAGTGCTGAAAGATGGCGTTCGTCCAACCCTGGAGTCTGCAGCTGTTTCTACTGGAGATACTTCGCTTCTGCAATTGGTGTTCTCCGAGCCTGTTGATGTTACAACTCTGAAGGCTAGTGACTTCACAATTATTGTGAATAACTCGTCCACAGCAGCTACTATCTCCGGAGGCTTCATCGCCGGCGTTGGTAACGATGCAGGTAAATACTATGTTAGACTTGCAGGTTACTCTGACCTGAATGCTAACAATGTCAACAGCATCAGCGTTAAAATTAACGTTGGCGCAACTATTAAAGACGTTGCAGGAAACCTTATCGTTGATGACAAAACAGTAAACGCTAAGTAATCCTAATTACCGAAGCAAAGAATAGCCTCTTCGGAGGCTATTCTTTTTTTATATCCAAGAGGAGGACTCCAATGAAAACAGTATGGAAAATTACTTTGGCAACTGGCGTACTGGCTGGCAGCTTATGGGCAGGGTCCTTGCTGAATGTGACTGCTGATGGTGCAGGTGTCGGTTCACAGCCGGGTACAGCAGATGATCCGGTTGTAACTAAAAGCTACGTGGATCAGCAGATTCAAAAGGCTCTTCAAGGCGGCGGGCCTATAGCCACTCAAGCTCCAGCTGTAACTGCGGCACCTGCAGCAACAGCTACACCGGCTGCGACAACGGCACCCGTTCAGAGCGGAGATGCAGTCGAAATTGTCGATGTTAAGCCAGGGCAGACCTTGATTGCCGGGGCGGGAGCTGAATTTATTGTACGGGCCGGTAAAGCTGTTATCTATTCACAGGACAGCAACGGTGTTGCGGATCTCACAGCTGGTACTGATCTTCTGAATGGAACAGCGGCACCATCCAATCATTTATTATCCTTCCCCCGTGATGGACGGGGCATCTCTGTTCAAGCAGGCCAAACCCTGGGCCTGGTTGTAATGGTACGCGGAGCATACACTTTGAAGTAACATGTTTTTGGTTTTATCTATATAATAAGGATTCCCGGTAAGACAAATTTCATACTCCCGGAACTCTTTCCCTCCCCTGACAATCATTGATCAGACTTAAAGCTATGATACGAGCGCACAATATTTCCTGTAATCTTAAAACCAATCCAGGAGGTAATGTATCATGGCACGAAGTAATCGCACAGTTGTACCTGAAAGCCGGGCAATGCTGAAACAAATGCAATATGAAATTGCAGCTGAATTCGGATTGTACGGAGCGTCCTATGGCGGCGGGGCAGACACTGAATTTGGCTCTGAGCTGGGTGCTCTCGGCGGCTCGGGAGGAGTTGGACGGACTCCATATCTGGGTCATTTGACCTCCAGAGATAATGGATCTGTAGGCGGAGAAATCACAAAGAGGCTTGTGAAGCAGGCGGAGCAGTCTCTTTTTTGAACATTAGCGGAACTTGCCTTTAATTGACACTATCCGTCAAATAAGATAATATGACTTTTGAGGAAAGCCTTAAACCTTTTCCATATGGAAAAGGTTCGTTTTTTGAACCGGCAGCTATTATTTATGATCATAATTTATATTTAGTTGACCTGTTATCTATTGAGGAGCCCCTTATACAGTGTCAGACTAACCATATGGGAGGTTGATGTGTGTGTCTATTAAAGGACGTCATTTGTTTACTTCTGAGTCTGTAACAGAAGGACATCCGGATAAAATCTGTGATCAGATTTCTGATGCAGTTTTGGATGCTTTTTTGGCCAATGACCCAAATGCCCGTGTAGCCTGCGAAGTAGCTGTGGCCACTGGTCTAGTGCTAGTTATCGGCGAAATCAGCACCAAATCGGAATATGTTGATATTCCGTCTATTGTCCGCAATACCATCAAAGAAATCGGCTATACACGTGCTAAATTTGGATTTGACTATAATACCTGCGCGGTTCTAAGCTCGCTCAATGAGCAGTCTGCTGATATCGCACAGGGTGTTAATGCTGCACTTGAGAACCGTGATCCTGCACAGGTTGCTGAAGAAACGGCTAATATCGGTGCCGGAGACCAGGGGCTAATGTTTGGTTTTGCAACAAATGAGACTCCTGAGCTGATGCCGCTCCCGATTGCTTTGTCTCACCGGATTGCCCGCCGTTTATCTGAAGTCCGCAAAGACGGTACTTTGGAATATTTGCGTCCGGACGGCAAAACACAGGTTACTATTGAGTATCAGGATGAAAAGCCTGTTCGCGTAGATACCATTGTGGTTTCGACCCAGCATGCTGAGGAAATTACTCTTGAGCAGATTCAGGCAGATATTAAAGAGCATGTAATTCTTCCGGTAGTTCCTGCTGATCTGCTGGATGAGAATACGAAGTACTTCATTAATCCTACAGGCCGGTTTGTTATTGGCGGTCCTCAGGGAGATGCCGGTTTAACCGGTCGTAAGATTATTGTAGATACATATGGCGGTTATGCCCGTCATGGCGGAGGCGCATTCTCCGGTAAGGATCCAACCAAGGTTGACCGTTCGGCTGCGTATGCTGCACGTTATGTAGCCAAGAATCTGGTGGCTGCAGGCTTGGCCGATAAATGCGAAATTCAATTGGCATACGCAATTGGTGTGGCCAATCCTGTCTCGATTAATGTGGATACATACGGAACAGGTAAAATCAGCGAAGAAAAGCTGGCTGAGCTGATCAGCAGCAACTTCGATCTTCGCCCTGCCGGCATTATTTCCATGCTGGATCTGCGCAAGCCGATCTATAGACAGACTGCAGCTTACGGACATTTCGGACGTACAGATGTGGATCTTCCTTGGGAACGTGTGGATAAGGCTGAAATGCTCAAAGCACAGGCCGGAATCTAAGTCCTTCAAGATATTGTTTAAAAGCCCGCAGACCGCGCTTCTACTTGTAGAGGCTACTGGCTGCGGGCTTTTTTTGCGCTGTCTATCAGCATGACCATTCATTGAAATGCTGAAATCCTACAGTCTTCTAAACTTTGGAAGCCTGCAAGCCGAAATATAAGAGTATGTATGCAGACGAGAAAGTATGGCTTGAGAGGAGTCTTTTACCGCATGAAAAGAAAAATTTCAATCTGGACAGCACTCATTCTGGCTGGAAACCTGCTGCTTAGCACCGGGTATCCGTCGATCGGAATCGGCAGCCAGACGGTACATGCCGCAAATGAATTTAACGTCGGGATCTCACCGGCCCAGGGAGAAGCAAATGTAAATATCAGCTCAAACATCAAGCTCAGCTTCGATAGGCTGGTAAGTCCGCAAAGCGGAAATATTACTGTTACAGCTCAAGGAGCAAGTGAGCCTTATGTGACGATTCCGGTGGGGAGCTCGGGATTAATCAGCAGTTCTACAGAATATCAGGTGAAATTAGGCAAGGAGCTTGAATACAACAAGACCTATACCGTAAATGTGCCCAGAGGAATGTTTAAGGATAGCCTGGGACTGGAATCGCAAGCAGCAACTTCGACATTTATTACGGCACCATCAATTAATACAGCTATCACCGTAACAGAGTATGCTCCGGCTAATCATTCGAGGGTTGACAGCAGCCTAACACAGCTCAGCCTGAAGCTCAATAAGAAGCTGCAGGAAGGCGGAGGATCGATCAGGCTTATCGCTTCGTCAGATAATTCTGTTGTTCAGGAATTTAAAATTAAATCTGGTGAACCTTATTTCTATTTGCAAAATGATAACACAGCTTCAACTACAACAGTCACACTGACTTTGGCAAACAAGCTTACGGCCGGCAGCAGCTATTATATACTGATTGACCCGTATGCACTGAAGGATGAGGATAATAAATCTTTTGCTGGAATCTCTACAGGGAACGTCTGGAGCTTTTCGGTAAAAGGTTCGGCAGTACCAGGAGTTTCGGTATCCCCTGCAAATGGAGCAGGCGCAGTCTCCGTATCAACCGGCATTCAGCTTACGTTTGACCAGCCGATGATGCCGGCTACAGGAGTTATATCTGTGTCTCCTGCTAATACGGCTAATGCCAGATATTTTAACGTAAATTCAGCTTCTGTTACTGGAGGAGGTACCCGGTTTATTAGTTTGGCTGCAGCCTCTGCGGCTAACCCGCTGATAAGTAATACCCAGTATACGGTAACTATTCCGCAAGGTGCATTTTATGACCAGGACGGCAATGTATTTCCGGCTTCCGGGCCGTACAGCTGGACATTTACTACTACATCTCTTACCGGTTACGGAATAACGTCGCTTAGTCCCGCTGACCGAAGTGAAGCAGTGCAGATCAGCCAGCCGATAAAGATTGCTTTCAATCAGGCAACCACGTTAATCTCAGCAAGTGGGGTAGCATTATATAAGAGCAACGGAACTAAAATTTCAACGACAGTAACGCCAAGTGCCAATGCCAAGGAATTTACTATTGTACCTGCGTCAAGTCTGGATAATGACACCTTCTATTATGTGGATATTGCCCAGGGAGCATTTGTTGACGGCAGCAGCAATCCCTTTGAAGGAATAAATGGCAGAAACGGCTGGAGCTTTAAGACAGTAGCTCTGGATAAGACGGCTCCTGTCCTTTCTTCCGCAGTGCTTGAAAACAACCGTACCATACGCCTGAAATATGATGAAGCGCTCAACTCCGGCGTGTCTTTAATGCTGGGCAGTTTTGCAGTTACGGTTAATGATGAGAAACGTAATATCGATAGTGTCTATATTCAGGGGGACAGTGTCTTTGTTACGCTCAGCACAGGCGTGGCTGTGGGACACGTCATTAGAATCTCCTACACCCAGGGAATAAGAATGATTGAGGATTTAAGCGGAAACACGGCAAGCTCGTTTTCTTTACGTGTGGTGACTAATAACATCCAGTCTGTACTTCCAACACCTAAAGATGGAACACTATCGGGCAAAACACTTGTACTGAACTTTAACGACCAGCTTAGAGCAGCATCTGCAGCCGGGTTCGGACAATTCTATGTGTATGCCGACGGCGTCTCGCTGGGTGTCAATTCGGTTAGCTCCAGCGGGTCTTCGGTTACCCTGGGCTTAAATAATGTAGCCTCAAACGGGCAAAGTGTCCGTGTAACCTATTATGCAGGCTCTTATCCTCTGCAGGATCAGTACGGGCAGAATATAGCCAGCTTCAGTGACTTTTATATCCGTAATACGAGCGATTGGGTACCACCGGTCTATCAGAGCGCAACGGGTTCAGATAAGCAGATTATCCTGACCTATAATGAGGGACTTTCACCGTCCAGTCTGCCTTTGGTCAGCCAGTACTCGGTACTGGCCGGAAGCACACCCAATTATGTGACTAATGTAGCCGTGAGCGGGAATCAGGTAACTCTTACTCTGACAAGCGCTTTGTCAACAGGCGGTTATACTACGGTCTCTTATGTTCCCGGCGTTGCCGGAATCAGTGATTTAAACGGTAACCGGGCAGCTCATATTAATCTTCAGCCGGTATCTGTTTCCGGAAGCAGCACCACTACAGTGCCGAATATCAGTTCAGCAGCCATTGCCGGTGATGTGCTTACTGTCACCTTCAGTAAGAGCATGCAGGCAAGCTTAACACTGCATGTCGGCCAGTTCGCAGTCAGGGTAGACGGCAGTATGGTAGGTGTGCAGAATTACAGCATATCCGGATCAACTCTTAGGCTGGTCTTGTCCACAGTTGTCAAAGCAGGACAAACTGTAGATTTGTCCTATATGACAGGGGCAGGCAGCATACTGGATCTCAGTGGTACTGCACTGGCTTCCTTTACAGCCCTAGCGGTCCAGAATGTGACGGGTACAGCTACCGCGGCAACAACCAGCCGCCCTTCATATCTTGGCATTCTCGCTGCAAGTGAATTCGGTAAGGAATATCCGCTGCTCAAAAGTGATTCTGCAACTGCAGCCGATGACCGTTCCGTCTATAGCCAGCTCACCAAACGGTATATGCTCACAGCAGACCGTCTGGCAGCAAGCTATGAATATTTACACAAGCTAGGCACGCCTTCTCTCGTGTTTGAGGTGCCTGCGACAGAAGCAGCCGCATATGTCTCCATTCCGCTTAAGCCGCTTCTGGATGCCGTCAACCGTAACAGCAAATCAGCCTTTGGGATCCGTTACGGGGACAACCTGTACAATCTGGCGCTGGATGATGTGAATATGAACGGCCTTGCTGCAAGCCTGATTGCCGACAGCAGCTCCATATCGCTTGTAATCCGTCTGGAAAAGGTTCCGGCTGGCACATATGCGCCTTTTGAGCAGAAGCTTAGAACGCAGGGATTGCAGACGGTAACCGGTCTGACAGACATCCGGATGAGTGCAGTAGTCAGCGGGAATTACTCGAACGGTACTGTATTAAGCGCTCCAGGTGAGTATTTTGTACGGACGACAGCGACACTAAACAGTGATCAGACCTCAGCCGCAAGACTTGATCTTGTCTATTATGATGCTGTGTATCTGCCGACCAAAATCAGCACCGCCGGAAGTTATACCGTTATAGGGGCGGGCACAAAGGGTAATCCTGTTGTCGGTACATTCCTGTCTACCCGCAGCTTTACGGATACGGGCAAGCACTGGGCGAGGTCAACTATAGCTTTGCTTACCGCTAAAAATATTATCGACAGCAGCTACGGTACCGCCTTTAAGCCGGAGCAGAAAATTACACGTGCAGAGTTCGCAGTTATGCTTAGCCGGGGACTTGGGCTGCTGGGGGACCGTGAAACAGCTCAGCGCTTCAGCGATGTTCAGGCTGCAACACAGACTGGTGATTACATCGGTGCTGCAGCCAAGGCAGGCATTATTACCGGGAATACAGACGGTACATTCCGGCCTAATGATAATATTACCCGTGAACAGCTGGCGATTATGATTATCCGTGCAATGGAGTACACAGAGAATCCGATTACCCTTAGGGGAACGGCTGCATCTGCTCTAAGCGCATTTAAGGATCGGAGCAAAATCCAGAATGCTGCTGCCGAATTCGTCGCCAAAGCGGTGCAGGAGGGAATCATCCTGGGTATGACTACAACAGAGTTCCAGCCTCAGGGTAATGCCACACGGGCACAGGCTGCCGTTATGCTGCAGCGGATGCTTAATATGGCCGGCTACCTTTAAGATGATTTGGGTTTAAGAATAAGAGCCCCGCGTAATGCGGGGCTTTTTTTGTGCGCCCGCAGCAGTTTGGACCGCTAGCTGAAAGGAGTGAATCTAGCAATATTCGCAACTTTTCGTGAAAATTCCAGTCTAT
The DNA here is from genome assembly GCF_000758625.1 of Paenibacillus sp. FSL R7-0273. NCBI lineage: Bacteria > Bacillati > Bacillota > Bacilli > Caryophanales > Paenibacillaceae > Paenibacillus > Paenibacillus sp. FSL R7-0273. Next base: position 6,804,829 of record NZ_CP009283.1, on the reverse strand, counting down.
TTAATAGTAATGGGGAAGCAGAGGCTTATTTTTTGTTTTTATTATAGACGCTGATACAAGAATGCAAATATAAAATGGAGATGGGAGAGTTACGCAGAAATGAGTAAAGTTTTCATGGGGAAGAGAGACAAAAAGTCAGGACGGGGAGCGGGTCTGCAACAGACCCGGCGCTGGGTAGCCGCATCATTAGCCGGTGTGCTCTGGATTATGCCGGTAATCGGAAGTGAAGGACTACCGGTATGGGGAACCGGAGATGTACCTGTTGCCAAAGCGGCAGCCAGCTCTTTTAGTGTTACTAAGGTGAGTGAAGAGGTGATTACCTCCGGAGCGCTCATGATGAAATATAAGTTCACCACCCTGCGCTCAGGCAAAACGGCCACCGGACTGGCGGACGTTATCCGTGTAGATTTGAGCAATCCCTATGTTTCCATAGATGTAATGACCGGTAAGGGCGGCAACCTGACCACCCGGCAAAGCACTGGCGGCATGGCTGCCGAAACAGGGGCAGTAGCAGCTATTAATGGAGATTATTTCAATACAGGCGGTGAAGGAGCACCGATCGGCGGGCAGGTGTCCGGCGGGACTCTGGTATCTACTCCTTCACAGCTGGATGGAATGTATGCTTTTGCCGTGACCAAGGACCGTAAGCCTGTTATCGATGAATATACCTTTGAAGGGCTGGTTACTGCGGAGGACGGTGCCCAATTCCCGCTCTCCGGCATCAATAAAGGGGCTTACAGCCCGGAGGGCGGCAGCTCCACCTACAGCCATGCCAACGCTGCCTACATTTATACAGATGCCTGGACCGCTCTAGACCGGCCTAAGAACAGCTCTACAACACCGACCGAGGTGCTGGTGCAGAATGATACAATAACACAGATCTCGCTGGATGCGGCGCTGCCGATGGCTGTGCCGGAGGGGGCTTATATTTTGCGGACACATGGCCTGGCGGCACAGTTCGTCAAAGCTCATCTTACTGTCGGCCAGAAGCTTAGCAGTGTATATTCCCTGAAATCCAAGACCACCCAGCAGTCCCTTGATCCGGCCAGCCTGCAGATGATGATCGGCGGACATACCATTCTGGTTAATGGCGGCAAGGCAGCAGCCTTCTCGCGTTCAACCTCAAGTATCGGAGGGTACCGGGCACGAACTGCGCTGGGATACTCTCAGGATGGCCGCTATGTCTACATGATTGCCGTAGAGGATAATGCTAATAGCGCCGGTATGTCACTGACAGAGCTGCAATCTTTTATGACGGGCATCGGGGTCTGGAAGGGGCTTAATCTCGACGGTGGGGGCTCTACAACTATGGTAGACCGCCCGCTGGCTGAAACCTCGACGAAGCTGACCTTTAACACTGAGTATGGCACAGAGCAGCGCAGCATTGTCAACGGGCTTGGTGTATATACATCTGCTCCGCAGGGCGAGGTAAAAGGGATTAAGATCAGCGGCAGTCCGGCCCTTTTGATCGGACAGAAGGCAGACTATTCATTAAAAGGCTATGATACCTACTATAATCCGGTAGATGTGGCCTCGGCTAACCCGGCCTGGACTTCGAGCAACGGCAGCATGTCGGTAAGCGCCGGTACAGTAACAGCCGTCAAGGCAGGAACAGCAACACTGACCGCTACAAGCGGAGCAGCCAGTGCCACAACGAAGGTTACGGTTCTGGGAGGTGACGACCTCGCAAGCCTGTCAGCCGGGACTGCAACAGCTCCTCTGACAGCAGGCGCTTCGGTATCGGTTCCTGTTACAGCAGTCTCCAAAAGCGGGGCAACCCTGACCGTGCCGGCTTCGGCGCTCAAATGGGAGTTTGTCGGCTTTAACGGCAGTGTACAGGACGGCAAGCTTACCGTTAATTCGGTCAACGCAGGTGTAACAACAGGTTATGCAATCGCAAGGTATGACGGCTTCAGTACGGCAGTTGTATTGTCTACGGCAGCGGCTACAGCCTGGGAGGACTTCGAGAATGTCAGCTATCCGATTGCCTTCACAACCAATGCAGCCGGGGTTACCGGAACTGCGGCAGTTACGGCGGGATCAGCAGAACGTGCAGGCTCCAAGGTCCTGTCACTTATCTATGACATGTCTGCCGGCAGCGGGAAAATGTACGCCTACGCCCAGTTTAACGGAACCACAGGCAAAAGCATTCCGGCAGCAGCGACTTCCATGTCGCTCGATGTTATGGGCGATATGAGCCTTAACTGGCTGCGGGCTGAGGTAGTTGACAATGCGGGGGCAACAGCATACATTGACCTGGCCAAGGTTATTGACTGGAACGGCTGGAAGAGCCTGAATATTGATCTTAGCAGTTCAGGCATTAAATTCCCTGCATCCCTGAAAAGGGTATATGTGGTCAATGTGGAGGAAGGACAGGATGAGCGGGCTAAGACCGGTACCGTAGGCTTTGATAATATTTCCTTTGTCATGCCTTCACTGTCCAGTGAAGCCGGACTTCCGAAAGCAGTGGCCTCGATGATCATAGGCTCGAAATCCCTGACCGTTAACGGAACCAAGAAAGCAATTGATGTGGCTCCGATCGTTAAGGACGGGACCACTTATGTTCCGATAAAATATGTAGTGGATGTTTTTGGAGGAAGTGCAGCCTGGGATCAGAACACGAAGAAAATTATGGTGCTGCGGGGCTCGAAGGCGCTGGATCTGACGGTCGGCAAAAAGGAATATGTGCTGAACGGGAAGCGCCAGAGTGCAGAAGTAGCTCCTTTAATCCTAGACGGCAGGACTTTAGTACCGCTTCGGCTTGTCTCGGAGCAGCTTGGACTGACTGTAAAATGGGAACAGATAACGAAGACCGTAACCATCGAATCGTGATATGTTAATATAAAGAAAAGCCGTTAACAACGATCCGATAGAAATGGGGCAAGCATCCGTGGAATTTCAAGCCGATGCGATAGATCGCGTCATTAAGAATACCATCGACGTGATGGAGAGCAGCAAGTATCAGATATTTGAAATTATGCATGTTGCCCGGGACGAGCTTGCTGCACTCACCAAAGAACTGCAGAGGGTTATGGAAGAAACGGATGAAACATTGCAGAAGGTTGATAAGCTAGAGCTTCAATATCACCGCTCACGGATCCGGCTGACTGAGGTCAGCCGGGACTTTGTCCGGTACTCGGAGAAGGATATCCGGATTGCCTACGAGAAGGCTACCGAGCTGCAGCTGGAGCTTATGATGACAAGAGAGCGGGAGATTTATCTGCGGAGCAGGCGGGATGAATTGCAGCTGCGGGTCCGCAGTGTCGAAAATTCAGTCGAGCGTGCAGAATCAATCGGATCGCAAATGAGTGTTGTTATCGAATATCTGGCAGGTGAAATGGGACAAGTCTCGCGAATAGTTGAAACAGCAAAGAACAGGCAAATGATCGGGCTGAAGATTATTCTGGCCCAGGAAGAGGAACGCAAAAGAATTGCCCGGGAAATTCATGATGGTCCTGCCCAAATGCTGGCGAATCTGGTCCTTAGGACGGAAATTGTAGAAAGAATGCTGGTGAAGCAGGAATTTGGACTGGTACAGGACGAAGTAATAGACTTAAAGGGACAGGTCCGCTACAGTCTGGAAGAAATGCGCAAGGTTATTTTTAATCTGCGGCCAATGGCGCTGGATGATCTTGGGCTGATTCCGACGCTGCGCAAGTATGTTCATGACTTTGAGGAAAAAACCAAAATCCGTACAACCTTTGAAACAAGAGGCAAAGAGCACCGTCTTTCTTCCGCTATGGAAGCCGCTGTTTACCGTCTTGTGCAGGAGGGACTCACTAACGCAGCTAAACACGCTTATCCAAGCTACGTTCTGGTGGAGATTACTTATCAGGCTCAGCTGATCAAAATTGTTGTGAAGGATAACGGCCTTGGCTTCAATGTGAAGAAGGTAAGCGAGCAGGGCAGCCGGGAAAGCTTCGGACTGGTCGGTATGCGCGAGCGTGTTGAATTGCTTGAAGGAAGAATGGAAATAGAGTCTGCAGAAAATCAGGGAACATCAATCGTAATTCACATTCCGACGAATGTGGAAAAGGGGAAGGAGTAATGTGATGGAGAACCAAAGCTCTGGCAAATTGCCGATAAAAGTTCTTTTGGCCGATGATCATCAGTTGTTTCGCGAAGGGCTTAAACGGATTTTAAATATGGAGGATGACATTGAAGTCATCGGCGAATGCGGGGACGGTATTCAGGTACTGGAATTCTGCAACGTTAATAAACCGGATATCGTGCTTATGGACATTAACATGCCTGTAGAGAACGGTGTGGAAGCTACACAGAAGGTCCGGGAGATGTTCCCGGATGTAAAGGTTATTATTCTATCGATCCATGATGATGAAAGCTATGTATTCGAAACCCTGCGCAAGGGTGCTAACGGCTACCTGCTGAAGGATATGGAGGCTGAGTCGCTGATTAATGCGATCCGTTCGGTATGTGAAGGACATGCCTTCATTCATCCGAAGGTTACCGGCAAGCTGATTAACCAGCTGCGCCGTATGACTTACCTTAACGAGACTGGTGCAATGGCTGAAACTCCGGTTAAGGAAGCAGGCGTGAAGTTCGTGGCCGGTGACAATAATCCGCTGACCCGCCGTGAAGCAGAGGTGCTGCGCCTGATGGCTGAAGGCAAGAGTAACAAGAACATCGGGGAATACCTCTTTATCAGTGAAAAAACGGTCAAAAACCATGTCAGCAGTATTCTGCAGAAAATGGAAGTTGATGACCGTACACAGGCTGTAATCAACTCGATCAAATACGGCTGGGTCACCCTATAACGGGATAACGTTAACTGAGCGTTTTGGAGAATCCAAATGATCCGGAACAACATTACATAACGGCAGGGACTGCTTTGTCCTCTGCCAGCGTATTGTTCAGTCGCAGTTATATTCGAATTTTGCAAAATGCTGATTTAAATAAATACCCGGATATAGGCAGTCTGACCCTGTCCGCTGCAAGATAACCCTGTAGCAGACAGGTTTCCCGGCCGCAAGGCAGCCATGGGCAGTCACCGACCTCGGAGCACCGGCATATAGTGTCGGTATAAGAGGAGGTGCATCTCCATGGTAGCCCAGTTAATATGGATTGCGGCTGTTTATGGATTGGCAGTAGCTCTCGTTCATATTCTGCAACACCGGGAACATACCCGGCATGCCGGACGGTTCAGCAAGCGGCTTCATTACATTCTGATTACCCGCAATCATGAGGCGGTAATTGAAGGTTATATCCGGCTGCTGGCCTGGCAGGCTTTCCGGGCAGGCAAAGCGTATCAAGTGACCCTGATGGATGACGAGTCCAGGGACGGCACGGTTGCTGTAGCAGCCCGGCTGGCCCGGAGCGGCTCTATGATTGAATTCGTGCCGCTGCTGCAGCTGTATCGTTTTCAAGATAGTCCTGAACCTCAGCAGCAGACGGTTATCGATCTGCGGAAACAGGGAAGCGGGGGATCACAATCAACGCGCGACGAATATTAACTAAATACGCAAGCAACGGGTGAAGCACACTCTCCAGCAATGGGGGAGTGTGCTTTTTTTGTTTTATTGCCTGTTTGGTAGTGGAATAGCAGAATCTATATCGGGTATGAAGAAAAACGCTTGTTAAGCTCAAAAGGCAGGTCTGGGATTCAGTTGATTTTATAAAGGAGGCACGTTATGAAGGTTAGCGTCTATGCCGTGAATGCAGATGACCGCTGGAGGCTATATATATCAATCTGTCCGGAAGTTGACCGCTTATGGTGGAGCGGGATCGGTGTGCGCGGCTGGACTTCTGCGTCGGTGGATAGAATGGTAATGCTCTCTGGCTCCTTCCCGCTTGGCTGGGCTGTGAAGCTGCGGGAGCAAATCAGATGTCATCCTGCTATGGAGAAGTGGACAGCCAGGGAGTGGCGAGCTTCCATGAAAGCTGTTCTTAAGACCGAGATCCGGGAAGAGGAGCGCATTAGCGGTAAGCCGGCAGAGGATTGGTTTGGGGAAGCTGGCGAAATGCAGAGATTTCCCGGTTCACAGAACTGCGACAGGAGTACTGGAAGCGGGCCGGGAACCGGAGGAAGTGCCGGATCTCATGTACTTGCTTACATGAAAGAGCTTAGCGGAGCTGCAGATCTTCTAGTGTCCTTGCTATCAGGCCGATCGCTCCTGCAGAACGAGCTGGCTGCACTGCTGGCAGAACAGGCTGCAGACGGGGGACAACAATGGATGGCTGCCGTTCAGCTTGCTTACCTGCAGGGAAGGCTTAGACTGGAGGCAGCAGTTGCATCCGGCGGCGGTGGCGGCGTAGTTGAGGGCGGGAACGTCGGGGGTGAGGGAAAGAACGTTGGGAGTAAGGGCAGGAATGGCGGGGGTGGGGGAAAAAACGCAGGGAGTGAGGGCGAAAATGGTGGGGGTAAGGGCAGGAATAGCGGGGATGGGGGAAGGAGCGCAGGGAGTGAGGGCAAGAATGGTGGGGGTAAAGGCAGGAAGAGCGCCCGCTCGGGCGTGGTGCGTGCGGCGCTTCGCCTGCCGCTGCTGCTCTTGCGCGGCGCTGCCCGCCGCCGCGCGGAACCTCGCTGCCTGCGCTGCGGCAGCGCCCCCACGGGCCGCACGCCCTGCGCAGCGTGCGGCCTTGCGGGCTGCGCCTATTGCGAGGCCTGCCTCGCACTCGGGCGCAGCCGGGCTTGCGCGCTGCTGATACGCAGCGCGGCTTCTCCGGCCGTGCGCGCCGCAGCGGCCGGGACCAGCCCCACCGTTGCGGCACGCCGGTGGGGGCTTAGTGCAGCCCAGGCGGGGGCCGCCGGGGCTGCACTGGGGTTCTTGGCTGCGCGGGCGAAGCGCGCAGCCGGGGGAGGCCCAGAGCGGTTCCTGCTCTGGGCGGTGACGGGAGCGGGGAAGACGGAGATCACCTTCCCGCTCCTGGATGCAGTGCTCGCCGCCGGAGGGCGGGCACTGGTGGCGACGCCGCGGCGCGACGTCGTGCTGGAGCTGGCCCCGCGGATGGCGCGGGCCTTCCCGGCGGCGTCACTGGCCGTGCTGTACGGAGGCAGTCCGGACCGCTGGGTTCCGGGACAGCTAACCCTTGCAACGACACACCAGCTGCTGCGTTTCTACCAGGCCTTTGATCTGGTCATTATCGACGAGCTTGATGCGTTTCCGTATCACAACGATCCTATGCTGGCTTTTGCAGCCAGGCATGCCTGCAAGCAGGACGGGGCTTTCATTCTCCTGTCAGCAACACCGCCGCGGGAGCTGCAGCGGGAGGCCAGCTTCGGCCGGCTGCCTCATGTCAGAGTGCCGGTGCGCTTTCATGGTCATCCGCTACCGGTCCCGCGGCATCTGTCCATGAAGCCGGTACAGACATGCATCAGACGCGGATGCTTACCGGGAGGATTGCTGCAGGCCCTGCGCAGATCGCTGGCGCGGGAGGCGCAGGTGTTTCTGTTTGCGGCGCGTATTGTCCATATTGAGCCGCTGCTGGTGCTGCTACGCCGGATTTTTCCTGACGTCCGAATCGAAGGCACTTCTTCTCAGGATCTGCTCCGTTCTGCCAAAGTGATATCCTTCCGTGAGCGGGAGATCAGAATACTGGTGACCACAACCATTCTTGAACGGGGAGTAACGGTCCCGCGCAGCGATGTATACATTCTTGATGCGGACAGCACCCTGTTTGATGAGGCTTCGCTGGTGCAGATGGCAGGCCGGGCAGGCCGCTCAAAGGAAGATCCTGCGGGTACAGTAATGTTCCTTTCCCCGCAATGGACCAGCTCCCAGCGCAAAGCGATTGCCCAGATCCGTACCATGAATAATGTTGCCCGCAGAAAGGGTTATTTGAAGGAGGGGAGGGATCAATGCCTCCGTTAAGCAACTGGGCAGCAGGCATCCGCTCCTTGTTAGCCCCGGCATGTATTCATTGTTTAATCTGCGGCCAAAGCAGCCGGCCTTCGGCCAGACTGCCCGGCATTTGTATAAGCTGTGAAGCCTCAATTCCATGGATACACCACCCCCGCTGCCAGAAGTGCGGCCGGCACGTCGGCTGTCCAGACTGCAGCCGGAGCGGACAATCCACCCCGATTGTCTGTAACCGGAGCGCCGTCGCCTATACGCCAGTTATGCGGGAATTGCTTGGCCGCTATAAGTATAGGGGCCACGAACGGCTTGCGCCCCTGCTGGGGCTGATGCTGGATAGCGCATACCTGCAGCTTAAAGCTTATATAGAGCTTTGTAAGAACCCCTCGCCGTTTCAATCGGAACGGTTGCATGAACCTAATCTCCTTCGACGCAAGAGGACGTACCCAACTGAGCAGTGGAAGGCCGATCTGCTTATCCCTGTACCCGTCTCAGACGCACGCCTGATCGAGCGAGGCTTTAATCAGGCTGAACGTCTGGCAGATGTGTTGACCGGGCGGAGAGAGATTCCACAGCTTCCGCTACTCACCCGTACCCAGCATACCGCCAAACAGAGCTTTAAAAGCAGGGCAGAGCGTATCGCGGATATGCAGCATGCTTTTGCCGCAAATCCGGACGAGTCTGTAAGAATGCAATTCAGCGGCTGGCTATCTGCATCTAAGGACTACGCCCGTCCGCTGCAGATAATCATAATCGATGATATTTACACTACCGGTAGTACAATCCGCGCATGTGCAGAAGCGGTGCAGCTTGTGTGTGCCAGCCATGGAGCCACTGCCGATATCTACAGCCTTTGCTGGGCGCGTTCATGAGAATTAATCCTTAATTTACTGGTGGATTTAATAATTTATATAACACTTAAGAGTGATTTCACTTTTTTGTGCCTGCAATATAATCAAATTACTTCTCCCGCCGATACTAATCATAGACTATGCGTTTGCAATCATGTAATCTAAGCATAAGTTGATTATGCACTGCACAAAATGTAAGGGAAGGAGCCGCGGGTGAAATGAATGTAGACAATTGTCCTAGATGCGGCCGTTTATACGTCAAAAATATTTTGGAGCTTTGCCAGCCCTGTATCAAAGAGCTTGAGAATCAATATGTGATCTGCGCAGAATATCTGCGCAAGAATCGTGGCACCAATATTCAGGAATTGTCCGATGCTACTGAAATTTCTATTAAGGAGATCACCCGGTTTATACGTGAAGGCCGGATTTCTATAGCGAATGCTCCAAACATGATGATGCCTTGTGAAGTGTGCGGAAATCTTATCCGTGACGGGCATATGTGTGATAGCTGCCGCTCACGTTTAAGCAAGGAGCTTAATAGGGCTGCTGCCGAAAGTGCTGCCGCCAATGACACGCCTAAAAATGGCAACAAGGCTGCTTACCGGGCCGTCGATAAGTTCCGGAATTAATAAAAACTTGGAAAAAACGTTTTCAGCTATAAAGATTGATTCAATAAAGGCCGATAAACTTAGTAAAGATTATCGGTTTTTTTATATTAAAAGGAAGGTGGAAGTTATGAAAATTAACGAGACCGGACGAATTAACCCAATTAATCCGTATCAACGGACTGCCGAAGCACAGCGTCAGGAACAGATTAGGAAGAGCACACGTAAGGATGAGGTTTCCATTTCTGATGAAGCAATCAAGCTTTTGCAGGCACAGAACAGCGGTAAAGTTGACACTGACCGTGCCAACAAGATTGAGAGCCTGAAACAGCAAGTATCCGCAGGTACCTACCAGGTTGACGCAGCCAAACTCGCAGATTCACTCGCCCCTTACTTCAAGCAATCCTCCGAGAATTAGGTGAACCCATCTTATGGCATTGACGAGACTATTTGAACTTCTTGAGCGGCTGGACGAGACGCATCTGCAGATGCTCGATCTGGCCGCTGTCAAGAAACAGGCGATTATGGATAACAAGGTAGACGGTCTGATCGACATTATGAACCGGGAGTCCAAGCTGATGAAGCTGATAGGACAGCTTGAAGAAAAGCGCGGAGAGGCTGCTTATACCTTTTTGCAGGGGGTGGGCATACGCTCCAATCTGAACCTGAATCTGACCGAGCTGTCCCGGCTTGTATTTGATCCCGAAGACAAATCGCGTCTGCAGCAGATCCAGCATAAGCTTTCTGACACCCTTCACCGTCTAAAGAAAGCTAATGAATTAAATCAGAAGCTGATCGAGCAGTCGCTTACTTTTATAGACTATTCCCTGGATTTGCTTGTCGGAAGACCGAACCAGGATTTTACGTATCATCATCCAGCCGATAAAGGTTACAACAGTAATCGGCCAGGTCTTTTTGACGCCCGCGGATAGTTGCAGCCTGCCTGCAGTCCGTTTTGCCGGTGCATATATAGGGAGGAATAAGCAGTGACATCCACATTTCATTCAATCGAGACGGCGAGACGGAGCCTGTTCACCCAGACCGCTGCACTCAATACTACCGGACACAATATTGCTAATGCGAATACAGAAGGCTACACGCGTCAGCGTGTGAATATGAAGGCTGCTATACCTATTGAGGCATATGGCCTTAATAACTCCACATTACCCGGCCAAATGGGGACCGGTGTAGAATTCTCGTCGATTGACCGGATACGTGAAATGTTTTTGGATGATCAATACCGGGGTGAGAATGCCGCGAGCGGCAACTGGTTGATTCAGTCTGATACGCTGGATAAGCTGGAGGCAATTGTGAATGAGCCATCTGATACAGGTATTCGCACAGTACTCGATAACTTCTGGAAATCCTGGTCAGATCTGAGTAAGAATCCTGAAGACCCTACAGCCCGTAAGATTGTTGTGCAAACTGCCCAATCCCTTACGGATGCCATGAATTATATGAGCACTCAACTGAATAACCTGGACCGGGACCTCAATAGCAATATTGATGTTAAGGGGAAGGAAATTCAGAGCTATCTGAGCTCTATTGCTGATTTAAACCAATCCATCTTCAAAATCGAGGGTATGGGCGACCAGGCTAATGATTTGCGTGACCAGCGCGATTTATTGACAGACAAGCTCTCCAAAATCATTAATATTACGGTGTTAGATACAGATGCCGGATACACGATCTCACTGGGCGGACAACCCCTTGTACAGGGAGCGGCAGTGGGAGCGGTAGTGGACAATGCTTTTCTCAATAACGCCTATGCTTCTGGAGATCTCAAGGCGGGCGAAGCCTATGGTATGCTTTTCTCCAGTAACACGTATGTTGCAGACTACAAAAAACAGCTTGATGACATGGCCAATACTATTGCTAACGGAGAGGTCCAGGTTACGATACCTTCGGGCTCTACACTTCCAGCAGGCATTACTGTGCTTAAGGATTCCGAAATAATCAACCCAGACGGAACTAAAACTACATTACTTGCAGGTGCAACGGTTCCTATTCCACTTACAGGTGATTTAAAGACCACGGTTAAGGGACTTAACGGACTACATCAGTTAGGATATGCGCTAGACGGCAGTTCCGGCAGAGACTTCTTTACCGCTTCTATTGCCGGAGAGCCGATTACTGCAGCTAATTTACGTCTGAATCCTGTGATTGCTGCAGATCCGACTCTGTTCGCTACTTCCCTGCGTGCTACTACAGACAGTGACGGGAAAGTGACTGTCATTAAAGGAAATAATGCGCTGGCGCTCTTGTTTAGTAATATGAAGGATAACAATACGTTTACTACAGCTAATGGAACCACCACCGGTACAGTCGGCTCCTATTTAAGCTCCATGGTGGGCCAGCTTGGTATTCAATCTCAGGAAGCTGCACGCCAAGCTAGCAACTCAGATTATCTGGTGGACCAGGTCAATTCCAGACGGCAATCGGTAAGCGGGGTTTCTCTAGATGAGGAAATGTCAAATATGCTGGTGTTCCAGCATGCCTATAGTGCGGCTGCCCGCTTTATGACAACATATGATGAGATGCTTGATAAACTAATTAATTCTACCGGCACAGTCGGCAGATAAAGGAGGTATATCTAATGTTGAGGGTCACCTCCAATATGATGAATTCACAGCTGCTGCTTAACTTGAATCGTAATGCACGTACAATGAATGATACTCAGCTGCAATTGGCTACTGGTCGCAAGATTAATAAACCCTCTGATGATCCGGTAGGTATCACCTATTCACTTCGCTATCGCGCTGAGCTCTCTTCAAATGAACAGTATTCCAAGAATGTAGATAGCGCTCTTTCGTGGTTGGATTATAACGACACGGTACTGGGACAGGCTGGTGATGTTGTTCAGCGCTTGCGTGAGTTAACTGTGCAGGCTTCCACAGGGAGCAACCCGCAATCAGCTTTGGACAGTATTAACGAAGAAGTATTGCAGCTCAAAGAACAGCTGGTGGATATATCCAATAGTACACTGAACGGTAAATATATTTTTAATGGTGAGAATTATAATACTAAGCCTTATGATTTTGCTAAAAGTGCTGATGGTACTTATGATGTATCGAAGGCTATCACTACAGATCCTGGTCAAATTCAGTATATAGTTGGCGAAGGAGTGCAGATGCCTATTAACATGACTGGAAACGATGTGTTTGGGTATACAGGTGATCCGGATAATCTATTCGCGACTATCAACAATATTTCTGCCGCGTTAAAATCCGGTAATTCTTCTGCGATCTCAGATCAACTTACCAATATTGATACACGAATTGAAAGTATGTTGACAGCTCGCTCTGAAATCGGGGCCAAAACTAACCGTGTTGAATTAATGAAGGAAAGACTTAGTGATTTAAATAGTAACCTAACGGAGCTTCAGGCTAAGACTGAAGATGCTGAATATGAGGAATTAATTATGAAATCTAAGATACAAGAGAATATCTATAATGCTTCGCTATCTGTTGGAGCTAAGATTATATCTACAACTCTCGTAGATTTCATAAGATAATGGAGGTGCTCCCTGTTGGCACTGTCAGTACTTCAAATACGTCAGACACCTGGCTTGATAGGTATTGATTCTGACATGGGGAAGTTTTCAATTACCCAATACCAAGCGGAGCTTAATATTACATCGGAAAGAGGACAATGGGACATCCAGCAATTTAATCCGGAGATGTCTATTGATCAATCCAGAGCCAGAGCTGCTTATAATGGTGGGAGTATTCTTGAAATGAATGGTCGGATATATTCCGGTATTCAGCAAATTTACCTGCAGGGCATCGCGAACCGTGTGGAGCAGGGGAATCGGATGGCTGAATTTTTCAAACCAGGGAATACAATTGCAGAGGTATATGGAGAAGATTGGCAAGCAGTTCCTTTCCCTGAATTTCGTGGCCCCGCTTCATATGATAATGTTGATATTCATTTTGAAACGAGAAGTCCCCGGATTGAGTTTTCAAGGGGTGAGGTAAAGATTGATGTAGCTGTTCGTCGGCCGGATATTGAATATACAAGAGGTAAACTGGATATATATATGAGGCAGTATGCATCTATTCAGTTCATTCCGCCTGAAGTGAATTTGCAATGGTAATTTGTGAGCTGTAGATGTGCCGGATAGCGCTTCTACGGCTTTTCTTGTTTAATATTGTACTAAGGAGTGGAAACAGATGATTATTGATACACTATCTTGGGGAGAAATGGAAGTAGAAGAGGAACATATATTTCATTTTTCAAAGGGAATTCCCGGATTTGAAGAGGAAACTGATTTCGCATTAATTTCTACCCCTGACCATTCTTTCTGGTATTTACAGTCGACGAAAGATAAGGCCTTGTCCTTTCTGCTTAGTGACCCTTTTGTCTTCTATCCGTCTTATGAGTTTGATCTTCCTGACGCTGAAGCAAAGGAACTAAGGATTGACAACCAACTAATCGTACGTTGTGTAATAACCCTTAAGAATAAGGTGGAGGAGTCTACGATTAATTTGCTTGCTCCTCTTGTGCTTAATCCAGAAGAACGAGTAGGCAAGCAGATTGTACTGCACAACACACCTTATCATACTAAGCATAGCTTATTAGCGTTGTCTCCAGGTATTGATGGAAAGGATGGTGTTTAATATGCTCGTTCTCTCTCGAAAAAAAGGCGAGAGTATCATCATAACGGACCAGATTGAAGTTACAATTTTAGGTGTAGAGGGGGATACAGTCAAAGTTGGTATAAAAGCTCCCAGTCATATAGATATATTTCGTAAAGAAATATATCTATCCATTAAGGAATCAAATCAGGAATCGGCAGCACCTGCTCCCTCAGAGATTAATACGCTTATTGACCGATTACGTGAGGCGAAAAATTAATATGGATATAAGACTTTAACCGGTGGTAGCTCAGGGCTATCTCCGGTTTTTCTTTATGACATCAAAAAAATCAATAATAAATATATGGAAAACTGCCGGATTACTCTAAACTCATAAGGGTTAAAAGACGATATATAATTTAGACAAAGATCCCGCAGGGCGGCCGACCTTAACGGATCTTTGTTACCACAAGGATGTGGAACTAGTATAATTCAGGGAGGAAAATTATCATGATTATTAATCACAACGTTACGGCGCTGAACACTCACCGCCAATTGGCAATCAACACAAGCAACACAAGTAAGAACATCGAGAAATTGTCTTCCGGTCTCCGGATTAACCGTGCAGGTGATGATGCTGCAGGCTTGGCTATTTCCGAGAAAATGCGCGGACAGATCCGTGGTCTGGATCAAGCATCCCGAAATTCTCAAGACGGTATCTCTATGATTCAAACCGCTGAAGGTGCATTGAATGAGACTCACTCCATCCTGCAACGTATGAGAGAGCTTGCTGTTCAATCTGCCAATGATACGAACGTTACGGCTGACCGCGCTGCTATTGATCAAGAGTATCAAGCATTGTCAACTGAGATTACACGTATTTCTGATGATACCGAATTCAATACACAAAAACTTTGGGATGGTACTACAACTACTGTGGAATTCCAGGTGGGCGCTAACACAGGGCAAAAGATTTCTTATACCTTCTCAAATATGGATGCAGCTACTTTGACAGCTACTGGGGATTTGACGACAAAAGCCAACGCTTCCACAGCTCTGGCAGCTGTTGATGTGGCTATCGGCAAAGTATCCACAGAACGTTCGAAGTTGGGTGCGGTTCAAAATCGTCTGGAACACACAATCAACAACCTGAACACTTCTTCTGAGAACCTGACTGCAGCAGAATCCCGCGTTCGCGATGTGGACATGGCCAAAGAAATGATGGCTCAGACGAAGAACAACATCCTTGCTCAAGCAGCTCAAGCAATGCTTGCTCAAGCGAATCAACAGCCGCAGGGCGTTCTTCAACTGCTTCGTTAATCTAAAGTTCAATTCTAATCTATAAACCTTCCACACGGATGTGGAAGTTACATTCAAGGAGGAACTCAACATGATTATTAACCACAATGTTACGGCGCTGAACACTCACCGTCAATTGGCAATCAACACAAGCAATACAAGTAAGAACATCGAGAAATTGTCTTCCGGTCTCCGGATTAACCGTGCAGGGGACGATGCTGCAGGCTTGGCTATTTCCGAGAAAATGCGCGGACAGATCCGTGGTCTGGATCAAGCATCCCGCAATGCTCAAGATGGCATCTCCATGATTCAAACCGCTGAAGGTGCATTGAATGAGACTCACTCCATCCTGCAACGGATGAGAGAGCTTGCTGTTCAATCTTCCAATGATACGAACGTTACGGCTGACCGTGAAGCAATTGACCAAGAGTATCAGGCATTGGCAACTGAGATTACTCGTATTTCGGATGATACCGAATTCAATACACAGAAACTTTGGAATGGCGCTACAACTGCTGTGGATTTCCAAGTGGGTGCTAACACAGGGCAAAAGATTTCTTATACCTTCGCCGATATGGATGCTGCAGCATTAATGACTGCTGTAGGTGATTTGAAGACCAAGGGTAATTCGCAAACAGCTCTGACAGCTGTTGATGCGGGCATTGCAAAAGTATCTACAGAACGTTCGAAACTGGGTGCGGTTCAGAACCGTCTGGAACACACAATCAACAACCTGAATACTTCTTCTGAGAACCTGACTGCAGCAGAATCCCGTGTTCGTGACGTGGATATGGCCAAAGAAATGATGGCGCAAACGAAGAACAACATTCTTGCTCAAGCAGCTCAAGCGATGCTTGCTCAAGCGAACCAACAGCCACAGGGCGTTCTTCAATTGCTTCGTTAATTTTTACCGTCTGAATAGAGACCTTAGTTTATCTAAGGTCTTTTTTTTTCTACGGTTGATTATTTCTCTAACGACTCTAAAATCGGGTAATAAAAGGTAAGACCTAACTTGGAGGGATCATTATGAAACCACAAAAGAGAGGCTTACCTAAAAACCGAATTGTCCCCGAACAAAAAATGTATTTTCGTCCAGAAGTCACTCATTGTCCCGATTGTGGAACTAAACTCAAGCGGCATCATAACGCTTCGAATAAAATTATAGCCACGCTCGAAGGCATTATCGAAGTCTGGAATATGGCGTACCACTGCCCAGCTCCGGTCTGTGGTAAACCCAAACGGTATTTTCGTTCGGTTCAGGCAGATGCTTTGTGTCTCAAACACACCTCGTACGCCTACGATGTGCTGGCGCTTGTCGGCGAAATGCGATTTAAGCAGCATATGACTGTGACCGAAATTTCAGAAGCCCTAACGGAGCGAGGAATTCCCACCTCTGAACGTCATGCTATGCGTCTCTACGAATGGTATATGACCTTGCTTCGCGCTTCGCTAACGACAGATGTCAAAGAACAATTAGCGAATGTCGTCAAGGAATATAACGGACTCCTTCTCTCCATGGACGGTGTCCAACCGGAGAAAGGAAATGAAACGCTGTACGTGGTGCGCGAAGGGTTTAGTGGGCGAATTCTAGCGGCAAAAAATTTGAAAAGTGGTTCTAAAACGGAACTGATGGCTCTTTTAAAACCCGTCAAAGATCTTGGATTTCCTGTCATTGGACTCGTCAGCGATGGTCAACAATCTATTCGACTCGCGATGGGAGAAACTTGGCCGGAAACCCCGTACCAATACTGCCAATACCACTATCTTAAAGACATTGCCAAACCGGTCGTCGACTTGGACCGTAAACTCAAAACGGGCCTCAAAAAAAGCCTCCGGGGTCTGCGGGAGATTGAAAAACAAGTAGAAGATGACGATTCAATAGAAAGCGAGGTCACTCGGGATTACTTAGCCGCAACTCGTTCGCTTCTGCTGGAGGACGGAAATCCCCCACTTGATTTGCCTGGGATTCAGATTTATGAGAAAGCTGAAGCCGTGAAAGCTTCACTCGAAAAGAGTGTAGCTAAAAAAGGGGGGCCGTCCTTCTGAAAAAGGTTCTTCTTTTGTTCCGCAAACTGCCTGAATTTACTTCGAAGTACCACGAGGTAAAACGATGGCAGATTCCGATTCAGGAAACAGCGAGGCTGCTTGCTCCTGCAGCGGTCACGGAGGACCAACGTAGTGAAACGGTACGTTTTTCGATGCAATGTTTGTTGTTCTGGATGCAAAAAACGTATACCCAAAAGGAAGATACCGTACTCGTATCCAACTTTCAAAGCTATACCCGCGGCTTTTGGAAAGGGCTCTTTACCTGCTACGATTCGCCGTGGGTACCACGCACAAATAATGACCATGAACGATTTTTTCGTCAGACAAAAACAAAACACCGGCGAACGACGGGACGCCGCAGTTGGAACGAACATATTCTCCGCTGTGGTGAATTTGTCGTGCTTGTCGATGATGCGTTAAACCAAGAGCATCTCGTGTCCAGGTTGCAACAAGTTTCGTATGAAGCCTTTAACCAAGAACGTTGTCGGTGGACGAAACGATTGGACGAAACCACGAAACGCAGACGCTTCCGCCGAGATCCATTGGCTTATCTTAAACAGATTGAAAACAAGCTTTGTTAGTAAATTAGTCAACCGTAGTTTTTTTTTTTTGAACCCACGTATGCATGGTAGAAACTAAGTGAGGTGAGGCCGATGTTATCATTAGCTATGATTGTAAAGAATGAATCAGAAAAAATTGGAAGATGTCTGCGGAGTGTACAATCTGTCGTTGATGAGATCGTAATCGTTGATACGGGTTCTACAGATCATACTAAGCAGATTGCAAGCACCTTTGGAGCGCGGATTTTTGATTACATTTGGAATGATGATTTCTCGAGTGCAAGAAACTATGCTTTAGAGCAGTGCAATGGCGATTGGATCTTAGTCCTGGATGCAGATGATCGGATTACACATGCATCCCGGAAAGAAATAGACGATTTCATACGTAAGCATGCTGCCCTAGGTCGAATCCAAATTACTAACAGCTTTGACTATAATGGAGAGCTAAGAGAATCGAAGGCTCATGTGACCCGGTTGTTTCCTAAAGGATCATTCTACACCGGTAAAATACATGAGCAGATTGTTTCTGAACTTCCAAGAAAAAACGTACCTATTGAAGTGTATCATGACGGATATTTCAAGTCTGAAAAGTATAAACGTAATATTAAGATGCTAGAAGTCGAGTTAGAACAGAATCCTGATGACTCATATACACTATTCCAACTAGGTAAAGAGTACCGGATAATAAAAGAGTATGCTAAAGCTAATGTGTACCTAACAAGATGCTATAAGGCCATCACCAGTAATGATGGTTATAAACCTCAAGTAGTGATCGAGTATTTGTATACAATCTTGGGGCTTGACGATTTTGAACGAGGGCTTACTCTAATTGAACAAGAGACGCATAACTTAAGCGACTATCCAGATTTCCTTTTCGCCAGTGGGTTATTCTTTATGGAGCTGGTGTTTAGTGAGACAGATAAGTATTTTAAATATTTCCCTTTAATAGAAGAGTCATATTTGAAATGTCTGTCCATAGGCGATACTACAAAATACGAAAGTGTTAAAGGAACAGGAAGTTTCCTGGCAGCCTATAACCTTGCTGTATTCTATGAAACTACAGGTGATCTGGGCAAAGCAAAAACATATTATCGAATTTCAGCTGAATACAATTACAAGATGGCCCAACAGCGCCTGGGTATTCTTAATACAATTAAAGAAGAAAATTAATAAATTTTTAATCATAATGCATCTTATTTTGTTATGAAAAAAGGCCGATAATTAGAGTATAATTATTAATTTCTAAAATGATGAGAGGACACCTCTATGAATAAAACAGTATCACTATGCATGATTGTAAAGAATGAAGAGAATACACTGGCACGTTGTTTGGAAAGTGTTGCCGGTAAGGTGGACGAAATTATTATTGTAGACACAGGATCGGAAGATGCCACTATAGAGACTGCAGCTCGGTTTACTTCAAACATTCACCACTTTGAATGGACTGGTAGTTTTTCCGAGGCGAGAAACTACAGTATTCAACAGGCTACCTGTGATTATATTCTTATCATGGATGCGGATGAATATCTGGACGAGAAATCTGATCTTTATAAGGAAATTGTTTCAGATGCGGATTATTTCTTATTGAAAATTAAAAATTATATATCCTATGCGGAAACCTTTACACATAAGGCAGTAAGATTATTTAAGAATAATGATCAGCTTTATTTCAAGAGTCATCTGCATGAACATATTAATGTATTGGATAAACGTTATACTTTCGTTGGAGGAGAGGCAGATCTGCTCCTTCACCATACGGGCTACAACAAAGAGACGATAGAAGAGAAGGATAAACTGCAAAGAAATCTTTCTATTATGATTAAAGCTGTTAATGAGAATCCTAATGGATATAATTTGTTTAATATGGGGAGGACTTATGTAGCTCTTGGTGAAACAGAGAAAGCTGTTAAATTGTTTCAACAAGCTTACCCTTTGTGTAAAGATAAAGTATTTTTGCCAGATCTGCTGTCCTTTCTCGCTTTGAGTCTGGGAAAGTTGGATAAGCATGAAGATGGTTTAAGAATCATAGAGGATGCGCTTCAGTTATTTTCTTCGGATTCTGAAATGCGTTATATTCATGGACAAATGCTCTTGGAGGCCGGTTATCAGGAAGAAGCGATATTATCATTCAAGAAGTGTCTCCTCATTGGGAATCAAACAGAAGGAACGATGATATCTGAAGGTTCAGGAGGTTATAAAGCCCGGTTTATGCTGGCTGAAATATATGACAAGCAAAGAAAAATAACTCAAAGCTATGAAGAGACCGTTCAGGTCCTACGAGAGAAGAAAACGTATTCTCCGGCTTTGAAAAAGTATTTTGAAATCGTAACGAAAGCAAATCTCCCTGTTGAGGAGGTCTATCACAATATAGAGTTCATATATAATGTTCAGAATATTAACGACTTAAGGCTGTTGCTGGATACCCTATACGTCTTGAGGCACCCGTTGCTTAGTAAATATGTGGGGAAATTTAATATCGAACCACCACCCCATATTATCGCGGTGGCTTTACAATATGATAAGAAATATGAGCAGGCACTTGAACAATGGTCTGATATTGCCGAATATCCTGCTGAAGCGGGAGAAGATCTGCTGTTGCTTTCTGTTATTCTTAAGGATACTGCCCTTTTTCGTAGAGCGCGTCCACTTTTGAATTTAAGCAACAGAGAGAGTGACGTTTTAATGAGTTTAGTCAACAGACAAGATAGTTCCAATGTTCGATTAACTACTAGTTTAGAAAAACTGCTTATTGAAGTTTGCCGTCATCTTATCATACTGCACGAATTTGAAATCTTTGAAAGTGTGTTAGGGCTCCTTTTGAAGGGAAGCGTAGAAACGAAGTACAACATATGCCTTTTACTCGCGGATTATAGTTTTACAGAGGTAGCAATTGATATTTTGATCAAGCTATATGACGAACAACCAAATAACATAAAGGTTATTACATTACTTGGTGATCTTTGTTTTCAAAGTAACTATCTCGAAGATGCTCATTTATTCTATACCAAACTCATGGACTTAAAACCTGTCTATAGCACTTATGAGCGCTGTTACCAATGCTACCAGAAGCAAAATGATATTAAAGGTATGAGTATTATGAACAATGAAATTAGACAAAAATTCCCTGTGGTTACTTGGATTGATCATACTTATGTTAACTAATCGTGAACATAATTTGGAGGAAGGATTTTCTTTGTTGTAAAGAGTGAGGCGAAAATATCTCTTTCCAATGGACAGGCAGCTTTGCAGAGGCAAGGAATTTTAGTAATCACAATGCTTCCTGCGATTATATATTTGTATTGGATGCTGAGACTGATTTTCTAGGTGCGAAGGTTGAGTTAATAATTTGCGATATTATTACCCCATTTTTTCCAAAGAAAATAATTGCAAAAGGGCTGCGTTTATCCGATATATTATGTATATTACTACTCCAAACAACTAAATTAAGAAGCGGCAGTAAAATGTAAATAGAATGAAGACTAATGAAGATACATCATTTCATAAAGGATATCAGTGATTTTTTACCAGTCTAAACAACCCAAAGGAGCAGTAAGGTGAATCTAATAAAGCCGCCAGCAGTACTTCTACAGACACTGGCTTTTAATGTGGAAGATTATATCGTGGAATGTGTGGAAAGTGTTCTAAATCAATCCTTTATAGATTTTGAGTGGATAGTTGTAGACAATGGATCGACCGATAGAACTAGCATGTTGCTCGAAGAATACGCCAAGAGAGATAGTAGAATACGACTTTTTAGAAATGAAATGAACACTTTTTTATATAATGAACCTTGGAATCCTGATTATATTGAGTATCTTAACAGTAGTAAAGCTGAATACTGGTGTGCATTGGATAGTGATGACTACATTCATTCTGATTTTCTAAAGGAACTTTATGCCGCTGCAATAAAGTATAATGCAGATATTGTAGTTGCTGGAACAACATTGTTTCTAGAGGGAAACCCCCATAAGAGGAGTGTGCGTTGTCCACCTGACTTTTACACAGAAGATTTAACCACTCTGGGTGATTTGCTGCCCCAAATTTACGGTAGTTTTAGATCAATGTGGGGAAAGCTTTTTAAGTTGCCTCTAGCAATGAAACAAAGCCATTATAGAACAGTAGAAAAACCGCTTACTCTATTAAACGCATTCGACACTCTATTTTGCCTTGATTGTTTAAGTTTTGCACACTCAGTCGTGGGAATAAATAAACCACTTCATTACTACAGGATGAGACAGAATTCGTTCTATAATTCACAGCTGAATAAAAATAGGTATCTAGATTATAAGACTATTTTTGAAGAAAGCAAGGAATTACTACAGAGTTGGAACAAACTTAACGATTCAAACTTACATTTTATAGCTTCTGTGTTCCTAGCATCGATGGAGGACTGTGTGATGATAGCAATGAATGCTAAATCAGCTTCAATAGAAGATAGGTTGGAAGCTGTCGAGGTGATCATATCCGATGAGTCCGTATATCAAGTGCTTGGGCAAAATAATCTTTGGGACAATCTATTCATAAAAGTAAACGATATTGTCGATCAAATAGTAGGGGATATTGAAGAATTTGAAATACCTCTGGCAATGAATCACTTTATATATAGGCTTTATTCATCTATAAAAATGATTACTTCTGCCGGAGATAACAAACAAGCTGCCCTTCTACTTTACCTATCCTCAATATGTGATATAAACAATAAAAATCATTTCGGTGTCTCATTGTTATACTCTTTCTTTAAATCTACTGGAAAAGATTCACTTGCTAAATTAGAAAGTGATGGTATTCCATGCGAGTTTCTTGCCTCACATCCTGAATTATTACGAGAAATTGTGAATGGAGATTCTGAAAAGGCACTAATTATTTGTGACCAAAATTTGGCGGACAACAATTTCATCTTGCTGAAACAATCACTGACTAAACTTGGTTCGAAAATACAACTTGATGAGTTAACACAAGTTAAACTGAATATGGAAAGAAGTATCTATGACGAGAAGTACGAAGAAGCGGTAGAATTGTTACTGGACGTTCTTGAAACTCGTCCTCTTGACCATGATGCTCTATACTACAAGTTATATATACTGATTTTGATGGGTGAATTGTTGCCAGCACTTGAAACTGCTATTGTTTTAAAGGTGTTCTATCCATATGAATGTAACTCAATGGAGTTAATAGCTTTGGCGTTTCTAAATGTTGGTTTGAAGGATATGGCTAGGAGCCTTTATCAAACAGCTTTGGATTTATGTGTAGATGAAACGCAACGGCAACATATAAAAACTGAACTTAATGCTCTTTAAATACCAATATAAGGCGTGAGTGAGATGAAGGTTGTAATTTTAGCTGGTGGATATGGGACAAGAATAAGCGAAGAAAGCCATTTGAAACCGAAACCTATGATTGAAATTGGTGACAAGCCTATTCTATGGCATATAATGAAGAGCTATAGTCACTTTGGATATAATGATTTTGTAATCTGTCTTGGTTATAAAGGTTATGTTATAAAAGAGTTTTTTGCTGATTATTATCTTCATACCTCAGATGTCACCTTTGATTTTCTTAATCAAAACATGTTAACGGTACATAATAATGTTACCGAGCCATGGCGTGTTACACTAGTGAACACTGGGTTGGATACGATGACAGGCGGTAGAATAAAAAGAATAAGAAAATATGTGGGCGATGAGAGATTTATGCTTACGTACGGTGACGGAGTGGCCGATGTAGATTTAAATCAACTCAAACAATACCATATAAATTCCGAAGCCTATATTACTATGACGTCTATTCAACCAGGTGGGCGCTTTGGGGTTCTCGCTATTGATGAAGCGACGAGCCGCATTGACCGTTTTGTTGAAAAATCAGTTGAGGATGGGGGCTGGATCAACGGCGGCTTTATGATTGTAGAACCCAAAGTGTTTGACTATATTGAGGACGACACTACAGTATTTGAAGCTGATACGCTGGTTAAAATTGCTCATGAAGGCAAATTAAATGCATATAAGCATTATGGATTCTGGCAGTGTATGGATACGCAGCGAGATAAAGGCGTACTTGAGAACCTGTGGAGAAACAACAAAGCACCTTGGAAGCTTTGGGAGTAGGATATCATTGTTTGAGAGGGGGCATTGATATGTGGATGCCAGAAATAACTAGAGAAGATATGAGTTTTATTTATAAATCGATGTCAGAGGAGTATAAGCAAAAATTATATGGTAGAACGGTCTTAATCACTGGATTTGCAGGCTCGCTGGGATACTCCTTGCTTCATTTCTTTGCTGCACACGGTGAACAGCTTGGTGTTAAAAAAGTTTATGCCATTGATAAACTTATGTTTGGGCAGCCAAACTGGATGAAGCGCTTTATAGGAAATCCACTTTTTGATTTGCGTACTTTAGATGTTATTTCCTGTGATTTCGACTTTGCTAGTGATGCAGATCTTGTTTTCCACATGGCATCACTCGCCTCTCCTATCTATTATCGACTACATCCCATTGAAACCATGGATGCCGATGTCACTGGTCTTCGTCGATTGCTTGATTTCTTTAAAACTAAACATATTAAAGGCTTTTTGTTTTATTCCAGCAGTGAAATTTATGGCGACCCTCACTCTTCTCAAATCCCAACTCCGGAAGATTATTGGGGAAATGTAAATTCTTGTGGACCGAGAGCCTGCTACGATGAATCAAAGCGTTTTGGAGAAACACTCTGTTATAATTTTGCGAAGCAATATGATATGCCGATCACTGTTGTTCGTCCGTTTAATAACTATGGACCCGGGATGAGAATTAATGATCAAAGGGTAGTAGCGGATTTTGCAAAGGCTGTAATAGATAACGAGAATATTGTGATTTATTCTGACGGGAAACCGACCCGTACGTTTGATTATATTCCCGATGCCACAGTAGGATACATTAAGTGTGCGCTATATGGAAAATTTGATGTATTTAATATCGGTTCGGATAAACCGGAGATTACTATTTTGCAATTAGCCGAACTCTACAAAAAAATAGCTCATGAGCAGTTTGGTTACAATGGTACCATTGTGTATGAAGTTCATTCAGATAAGGATTATTTGACGGATAACCCTAATCGCCGCTGTCCGGACATCACAAAGGCAAGAACAATACTTGAATATGAGCCGCAAATTCATATTGAAGAGGGAATTAAGAGGTACCTGCTTTATTTACAGGAATGTGACAGGAGTGAATATCAATGGTGAATGAATTTTCGGTTGATATGCTGACCAAGGAGTCAAATCAGATTGATATTTTATTACAGAAGTGTTCGGAAGTTTTAACTACAGATCGAAAACCAATTGTGTTATTTGGTTCGGGATTCATTGGAAGGTATTATTTAGATCTGATAAAAAAAATGGACATGGTAGTAGAGGTATACTTTTGTGATAACAACCCAAACAAATGGGGAACAAGTATTGATGATGTATTGGTAATTAGCTTTGATGAATTAAAAAACAATTATAGAAGTAGCTACATTATAATTACCTCTTTACAATTTTACGATGAAATCCGTCTTCAATTGAAGGAGAATAACTTAAAAATTTTGCTAGATGAATCAATATATTCTGTTATTACAGATGATTACGACGTGTTGCAAGTATATAAAGATTATCATAAATTAATTTGCGAAAACATCGAGAAGTTTTCAACTATTTATAACTTGTTATCTGACGATTATTCTAAGCGGTTGTTTTGCGATAGATTAAATTATATTATCAGTGCTAACTCCAGGTATATTACTCCTTTGAGAAGCAAATCACCTCAATATTTTGAACCGGAGATAATTTCTTTATCAAATGAAGAGATATTTATCGACGGTGGGGGATATATAGGAGATACGGTTCAGGAATTTATTAAGCAAACGAATGAACAGTATACCAAAGTATACTCTTTTGAACCGGAGGAAAGTAAACATTGGATTTTTTTAAAGAATTTCTCATCTACAAATAAAATTAAACTTGTACCTTACGGTCTTTGGGATAAAAAGGAAGAAATTAATTTTTCTTCACGTGATGACATGGCTAGTGGAATAAGTGAAACAGGTAATACTATAATTCCAGTGACTTCCATTGATGAGTTTCTTGGTGGGGACCCTGTAACTTTTATCAAAATGGATATAGAAGGAGCAGAGTTTAAAGCACTGAAGGGCGCGGAGAAAACCATAAGAAAATACAAACCGAAACTTGCCATATGCGTATATCATAAACCACTGGATATTGTGGAGATACCGATGTATTTAAAAGAACTTGTACCTGAGTATAAATTTTATTTGAGACACTATAATTATGGTCTGACTGAAACTGTTTGTTATGCTGTGGTTGAGTAAATTATGAGGGTGTGACTGTAAGTGATAAATCAATTTTCACTCAAGAAAATAGAAAGCAGGTCAAACCGATTATCTGAATTAATTGCAAATGACTCCATAAATAATCAAAGGCCATTAATTTTGTATGGAAGCGGATCATGGGGAGTTTATTACTTAAATGCCATGAAGGATCTATTTAAGGATTTTGTATTTTGTGATGGAAACCCGTCAAAATGGGGAACTACCGTAGAAGGCATACCTGTGATCAATCCTGAGGAACTAAAGACAAACTATAGGGACTGCCATATTACTATAACGTCATTGGATTATTATGATGAGATTTATCAGCAAATAAAGGATTTTCAACTTCAAGAAAGACTAGTAATGGCTCTAGAGGGATTTAGAGATGACCAATTAAAAGACTATTACAATTTAATAATTGAAAATTATGAGTACTTTGCCAAAACCTATGACGTGCTTTCTGATGAGCTTTCCCAGGACATCTTTTATGATAGACTCAATTGTTGTATCTCTGGGAATCATGAATATCTTCTTCCCTTGAGAAGCAAAACCTCTCAATATTTCGACCCGAATATCATTTCTCTCTCTGAGGAAGAAATTTTTATAGATGGTGGTGCTTATACTGGTGATACAGTACTAGAATTTCTAAAACAGACAAACGGTATGTTTAAGCAGATTTACTCGTTTGAACCTGAGGAAAGTAAGTATAAGGATTATTTTGAGATAAGCTCCAAGCATGATAATATCCAATTACTGAACTATGGACTATGGAGCAAAAAGGATGTTCTCCGTTTTAATGCGGTAAATGATGGTTCAAGTGGTGTAAGTGAGAATGGTATTGTAGAAATCCCGGTAATATCGATTGATGAGCTACTTGATGGAAAACCGGTAACTTTTATAAAGATGGACATCGAAGGTGCAGAACTTGAGGCTTTAAAAGGTGCGCAAGAGATCATTAAAAAATATAAGCCTAAACTTGCAATATGCGTATATCATAAACCATTAGATATTGTAGAAATTCCCTTATTTTTGAAACGGCTTGTACCTGAATATAAAATTTATCTTAGACACTATAACATCAGTATGTACGAAACCGTATGTTATGCGGTTGTTTGATAATAGGCAAGGGGGGCGTTATGATCAACATACCCAAGAGAGTTCTGTTTGTGAATGGCTTGCCAATTGATAAAGGCGGAATAGAAACAGCAATAATGCAGGTATATAGAGGTATTGAGCGTAGACAGCTTTTAATTGATTTTGCAGTAAGAAAGCCTGAAACCGGACATTTTCATGAAGAAATAGAGAGATATGGTGGTAGAATATTCAATCTGTTTGCAAACAGAAAGCATAATGGTAATAAAAAGTGGAACTTTGCTATGGATATTTATTATATTTATAGCTTTTATAAGCTTTTAAAAGATAAAGGACCTTTTTGTGCGGTGCACATAGCTCATCCCATGCTTGAAGGTTTTTTGATGATAGCAGCTAAGATGGCAGGTGTTCCGGTAAGAATTGCACACAGTAATAATACTGGAATTGACGATAAGCAACGTCTTAGTCTAGTCAGGAAATTAACAAGAAAATTAAAATTAACAATTTGCAGGGAGTACGCAACCCACATTTGGGGATGTTCTAAAGAAGCTTCTAAGTACCAATTCGGTAAAAACATTTTAGAAGACAAGCGGTCAGAAATCGTTCCATATCCGGTGGCAATCCACAATTTTGTGAGGAACCCTTGCAATAGAAATGAAGCGTGCTTGCAATTAAACATTGAAGCTCAAAATATAAACCTTATTAATGTCGGAAGATATACACCGCAAAAAAATCAATTATTCTTGCTGGAAACTTTTAAAAAAATGTTGAACAAAAGAAATGACCTTCATTTAATGCTGACAGGCCCTGGCTCGCTTGAAAATGAGATCAGAGAATATATTGAAAAACTTGATATGAAAAATTATGTAACGATGCTTGAAAGTAATACCAGTATTCCACTAGCATTGTCAGCATCAGATTATTTTTTACTGCCATCTATATATGAAGGTTTCGGGATTGTACTCATTGAAGCACAGGCAGCAAGTATTCCCTGTATTGTATCAGATGTATGCCAACCAGAACCTGACATGGGGTTAGTTGATTATATCCCTCTAGATAAAGGTTCAACATATTGGGCTGATTATATTCTATCTAAGATTCAACAACCTGAAGACAGAACGGTTAATTTAACACGTCTAATGGAATATGACGTGTCAAACGTAGCCCCACGTATGCAAAAGGTATACTTAGAAGGTTTGAAATACGGACAATGAGTGGCGATATTTGAAATTAGCAAAACTATAAACTAGTAGGAGCTTAAAATGAGTTATACAATTACAGTGTTTGGGCTTGGTTTTGTAGGGCTAACTTCTGCTTTGGCATTTGCTGAAAATGGACATAAAGTATATGGCTTCGACTTAGATGCACATAGGGTGGAGTTGATCAATGGCGGAAAGCTTCCTTTTATTGAACCAGGACTCGATGATGCACTGCTTCGTAATATCCATGGTAATTTCATTGTTACAGATGATGCAGAAAACTCTGTGAGGAATAGTGACTTTGTCTTTTTATGCGTCGGAACACCAACCGGTAAGAATGGAGAGGCAGATTTAAAATATATTTATTCTGCTATTGATATGTTTGCTAATGTTCTACACGATGGTA
Organism: Paenibacillus sp. FSL R7-0273; assembly: GCF_000758625.1. Taxonomy (NCBI): domain Bacteria; kingdom Bacillati; phylum Bacillota; class Bacilli; order Caryophanales; family Paenibacillaceae; genus Paenibacillus; species Paenibacillus sp. FSL R7-0273. The sequence continues at coordinate 6,776,037 of NZ_CP009283.1, read as the reverse complement.
AACACCGTGTGATCGTTGTAAAATCTACTGTACCCCCGTCCACAACGTCTGAACGAGTCATTCCGTATTTGAGTGCTCAAGGATTACTTCCCGGGGATAGGTTTAGTGTCACCAATAACCCTGAGTTTTTGCGGGAAGGGAAGTGTTGGGATGATGCGATAAATGCTGATCGAATCGTTTGTGGTGTTGAAGATCATAAGGGTGAGGAGATGCTCCGTTCCTTGTACAGCCGATTCAATAGTCCCTTTTTTGCTGTTTCGCTCAATACGGGTGAATATATTAAGTATCTATCCAACACAATGCTTGCTAGTATGATTAGTTATGCAAATGAAATGTCTATAATTGCCGATGCAATCGGAGATATCCAAATCAAGGAAGCTTTTAACATTTTGCACATGGATCGACGTTGGGGTGGGGCTAGCATGTCATCTTATGTTTATCCTGGGTGTGGATATGGTGGATATTGCTTGCCGAAAGATACAGCTGCGATGTATGCACAGTCCATGTCAAAAGGATACGAACCTCTGATGCTTAAGAATGTTATTGCCATAAATAATATGATGCCTCAGTCGATGGCAGCTAAAATTATGAGAGTTGCAAAGCCTTCCGACAAGATAGGTATTCTAGGTTTGTCTTTTAAACCTGGTTCGGACGACGTTCGGGATAGTACATCAGCAAAAATTATCTCGCTTCTATTGGATGCAGGTTATACAAACCTTATTGGGTTTGATCCTGTAGCGAATGAATGCTTTGCCAGAGAGTACAATTTCGCCGAGGTTAGATACTGTGAAAATGTTCAAGTTATAGGTGACCAATCGGACGTCCTTGTTCTAGTCACTGCTTGGGAGCAGTTTGTTGGTATAGATAAGAAGTACCCTGGAAAGCCTATCGTTGATTGCAGATATTTCTTATGAGGTGATGAATTATGCCGCTGTTAAGTATCATCATACCTGTGTTTAATGCAGAACAATATATAGAAGAATGCCTTGAAAGTATATTAAATCAAGCGTTCAGCGATTATGAAATAATTTTAATTGATGATGCTTCAAAAGATAATAGTGGTCATATTTGCGATGCTTATGCAGCACAATATGAGCAAATAGAAGTGATTCACCTAGAGGTTAATAGTCTTCCGGCAGTGGCGCGTAATATAGGTTTAAATATGTCTAAAGGCGAATATATACATTTCTGTGATAATGATGACTACTATATAGACGGTATCTTCTCGCATATTGCAGCTAAACTCCGAGATTGTGCTCCAAGTGTGCTAATGGGGCAATTTATTAGCATACCGGAAAAAGGGGCTTTCATTACGAAAGATGTACCGCTCAACCCGGAAGTATTTATACAAAGTGACTCCAACCAAATGTCTGAATATTTGCTCACTATCCCTAATCTCTTATGTACACCTTGGAAAATCATTGTAAACCGAGAACTTTTAATCTCAAATAATATAACATTTCCTGAAGGGTATCATTCAGAGGATGAGGAATGGTTTCCCAAAGTGATATGCTGCGCTAATACATTTGCTTTACTTGAAGAACCTTTTTACTGCTACCGTCCAAGAGCTATGGGTTCAATCACTTCAACTAAAAGTTATTTGCACAGTAAGTCTCATTTAGTGGTTGCTTTCCATTTGTTGCGTTTTCTCAACGAGAAAAAATTTGAGGATGCTCGCTGTGAATTTTTGTATTCCCGTATCGATTTCCTACTGGGGTTATTCTCAACACGTTGTAGCACATTCCTTACAGAAGAGTTACGTGAAATAGCTATGATCATTCAATCCAACATGGACATTTTTCCACTGATCGCTAAGTTACCACGGAGACAATCTTTACATGAGTTAGTAAGGGGGTATGGTGCATACATTGGAATTTGTCTGTACCGAACATATGTTATAGAAACTACAATGGAATTGTTACATGGAAAAGAGAACAGGGAGATCTATGTATTCCCCACTGGGTATAATGGTGAAGGAACTGCGAGAATATTACAAAATGCTGGGTATGATGTGAAAGGATTTATTGATAATAGTGAGAAAAAAGAAGGATGCATCATCAACGGATTGCCTGTAAGTTTACCTTATATCCTAAAAAAAATGCCGCCGGAAAGTCTGAGTAGCATATTTGTGATGGTGTCGGTTCAAAGTGATAGCGTTGCAAATTTAATTATAAATCAACTCAGAGAACTAGGGTTGCATGATTCTCAGTTTTCCAGCAAAATTTACTGATATATTGTGGATAGAATGGGGAAGCTGCCAGTGTCGCTAAAAATGCCTAAGATCAGCATCATAATGTGCACGTATAATCGAGCACAGTTTCTATCCCGATCAATTGAAAGCATACTCTCACAAACATTTACTGACTTTGAATTTATTTTGGTGATCAACGGGTCTACAGATGGTAGCGAAATAATATGTAATAAGTATGCTGAGCAAGATAGCAGAATAAGACTTATTCCTATCACAGAAAACCGTGGAGCACCCGTTGGCAGAAATAAGGGACTAGAAGCGGCTTCATGTGAGTTTATTACCATTGTTGATGATGACGACCGCTGCGAACCCCAGATGCTTGAGTTTCTATGGGACTTGGCTACTAAGCATAATGCTGATATAGCCATGTGCGGTAGCTGGAATGATTTTTCTAGTAGGAAAGAGCCGTATTTTATATTTGATGATCTTTTAATATTGGATAAAGTACAGGGGCTGGATGAATTATTAAAACGCGAAAAATACAATGTGGCACCGCCAACAAAGCTTTTCCGCAAAACATTATTTGATGGCATACATTTTAAAGAAAATGTGATTGTGGATGATATACACATCATTTATAAGATTTTTGCCAAAGCTAACATTGTAGTTGTGCAAGGGAAACCACTTTATAGTTTTACCAAGCATGGAAGTAATATGACTAGTTTTATCCAGACTGATGTACTTTCACCAAGAATTTTAAATGAGTACCTTTCTGCTTTTCGTCAACGTACAGAATACCTCTGTAAAAACGTACCTGGCATTACATCTAGAGTCAGGTATTCCGAATGGTCGTATATGATCTCTATGTGTCAAAAAATAAAGCAATACAATAATACGGACTGTTCAGAGACATATGAATTTATGGTTAAAACCATACATGAAAATTATAGCGAGTTGATTGAAAATCCATTTATAACAGAAATGGAGAAAACGCAACTAAAGGGAATGTGATAATAATAAATCAGGGCTGCGATTTCAAACTATTATAAAATATTAAGAAGAAGTACAAATAGACAGAAGCCACTCTTAAGCAAGTGTGGTTTTTTTTTTACAATAGAAGAGATAGACAGAATAGGTAGCATTATATTAGAAGAATAATTCTTAGTACAGCAAACCTTTCGTACTGGAGATTCCTGTTCTTTCTTTTTAATTCGATATTTTACGGTGTTGTTTCAGTTCCAGCTAAATACAAAAATCAGGAGAATTAATTAAAATACTTTAATAACCTTTCTTTAATACCGATATATAAACTAAATACAAGTTTCCGTGGAGGTTATGGGAATGGACGTTCAGTTTTCTCTATCCGCTAAATCGGTAGAGCGCAGCATTAGTAATGTGAGAAATGAATCAGCCTCAAACAAGGATGATATTAACAGGATAGCGCAAGCCACAAGTGCTTCTGAACTGACTGCTATGGAAAAGCAGGGAGTCAAGGTGCCGGTTGGAGAAGAGCAGCTAATCCGAACTATTGCTCGTGCAGTAAAGGCATTGGAAGGGCCAACTACCTCTTTAGAGATAAGCATACATGAGAAGACCCATGCCCTGATGGTAAAGGTAATGAATAAAGAAACAGGCGAGTTAATACGGGAGGTTCCGCCAGAAAAAACGCTGGATCTTGTCGCAAAGATGATGGAAATAGCCGGCATTCTTATTGATGAAAAAGTATAAGGGGGAATTATGAATGGTGCTGAGAGTTAGCGGATTTTCTTCAGGATTAGATATCGACAGTGTTGTTAAACAAATGATGGCAGCTAAGCGCGCACCACTGGATAAGCTGAATCAACAAAAGACATTGATGGAATGGCAGCGGGACAGCTACAGAGAATTTAATGCCAAGTTAGTCGATCTTAAGATGAATAAACTGATTAAGTGGAATACTTCATCTCAAATGAACACCCAAAAAGCAATTGTGGGAGGCAATACGACGGCTGTCCGGGCGGAGGCCAGCTCGGCATCTAACGGGGTGGATATGTCAGTTACGGTGAAACAGCTTGCTACCAAATCCTCATTAGAATCAGCCTCTAAACTTACTACTACCTCAGGGACGGATAAAGTTATACTTAATACTAAATTGAGTGACCTGAGCGGGGCAACATCACCACTAACATTTGTTGTAGATGGTGGAGAAAGTATTACCTTTACTGAGGACGATACTATTTCAACAGCAATGGCCAGAATAAACAGTGGCTCAGGAGATATCAAAGCCACCTTCGATGAAGTGAGCGGTAAGTTATCCATTACATCCAATAAGTTTGGTGCAGATAACGTAATTGAAAATCAAAAGGTCAGCGGTTCACTCCTTACTCTGGTAAAGATGGATTATAGCAATACAAATGCATCATTTTTTAAGGCTCAAGAAGCAATTGTTGAAATTACCAGCAGTAAGTCTGCTACCGCTGAGGTCTATACCAGCACTTCAAACTCTCTAACTGTTAATGGTGTTTCGCTTACTTTTCTTGCTAAAAGCGACACTACGGGCGGAGCTACTACGATTAAGACCCAGGCTGATGCTGATAAATCCGTTGAGACAATTAAAGCTTTTGTAGAAACGTATAATGAACTTATTAATACAATGGCTACAACTATAGGGGAAGAAAAGTACAGAAGTTATACTCCTCTGACGGATGAACAAAAGGAAGCAATGAGCGAGAAGGAAATTGAATTGTGGGAGAAGAAAGCGAAAAGTGGTTTGCTCAAAGGAGATGTTATTCTTCAAACGGCCATCTCGGATATGCGTTCGGCAATAACTAGTAAACTTGGGGACCTTAGCGAGATGGGAATTACTACTGGACAATATTACGAGAACGGGAAGATTTATCTCAATGAGGATAAGCTTAAGCAGGCAATTCTGGATAACCCGCAAAAGGTAAGTGATATATTCCGCGGTTCTGCATTAGAGGTGAACGGAGGAATCTTCGGGGCACTGTCTACCGCGGCAGACAAGGCTTTAGACAAAATTGTGCTAAAAGCGGGTACATCAAAATTCTCAACAGATCTTAACTTTGCCTATAAAACGGAAAGTGTTATGGGACGGATGTTAAAGGATTATAACTCACGTATAAATTCATTGCAGGATCGTCTCAGCGATCTGGAAACCAGATATTATAAACAGTTTACAGCTATGGAAACCGCGATGAATAAATATAATTCTCAGTCTTCAAGTTTAAGCAGTTTATTCTCTAGTTAATTTGAAGTGAAAGGTGACATACATGATAAATTCTCCTTATGAAAAATACCGTCAATCATCGGTTAACACATCGACCCCAGCGCAGTTGCTTATAATGTTGTTTGATGGAGCAATCCGATTTGTCAGGGCTGGTATCGAGGGGATTGATGCGGTGAATCATCAGAAGGCAAACTTGAATCTAGGCAAGGCTCAACTGATTATTAGTGAATTGATGTCGACTTTGAATCCTTCCTACGAAATATCGAAAAGCCTGCTCTCTCTTTATGAATATATCAATTACCTGCTTATCCAAGCAAATGTAAAGAAAGAGAAATCGCATGCAGAAGAGGCTCTGGGGTATTTAACTGAGTTTCGCTTAACTTGGATGGAAGCCTCTAAGATGCCTGTAAATGACAACACACATGGATAAACAAGTCGCTATATTGGTTGATATTACCCTGAATATCACTAATCGATTAAATACTTGTTCTTTCGAGGAATTAGAGGAATTTGTTGAAGAACGTCAGATTTTAATTGACTCCATTCGAGAAAGATTTAGTGGGAGGTCTTCCTTCTCTATAGAAGAAGAGAGTCATCTGAAGGCAGTGCTAAGACGAGATCCTGAAATACTCGAAAGAATGCAGCAACTTAAAAGTGAGGCTGCCAAGTGGCTTCAACAGAGAGAGTTAGCCAAAGCCCAGCGCAACGCCTATGAAGCTGTCTATACCCCAGGCAGCATTCTAATGGACCGCAAAAAATAATATTTTCTTGATGTTTCATATCAGGAGCAGACGGGTATTAAATAGCGTCTGCTCCTTTTTGATTAATGATATCGTTTACAGCTGATTTTGGACTTCATTTGCGAGTGGTAAATTATTGCAAGTAAACATTTACTTTTCCAATTGACAATGAAGAAGCTGCGGTGGTATAGTCGAGTTGTGGGCAAGGCTCACGTTCATCTGATGACGAAGGGAATGTTTAATCAATGGAAGGTAAAGTAAAATGGTTTAACGCAGAAAAAGGTTATGGCTTCATCGAAACTGCCGATGGTGGCGACGTATTCGTACACTTCTCCGCGATCCAAACTGATGGCTTTAAGACTTTGGATGAAGGTCAATCCGTAGAGTTTGACATTGTTGAAGGTGCGCGCGGACCACAAGCAGCTAACGTCATCAAATTATAATCATCCGGCGAAGCCGACCTACATATATGGTAGATGGTTAGCAATTTAGACAACGCTAGCAGAGACCTTGGGATATTCCCCAGGGTCTTTTTTTATTGTTCTGAAAGCGCTAATTTGCCGTCTACAGCTCTCATACCCAACATGAATTTCCATTTATTTGTTAGAGTAATGCAAATACTGGGTAATGACAGATGTTGGGCCTACGGTTTTGCCTCGATACAGACTATTCGTGCTTAGGGATATGAGGGGATGAATTACATCATACCGCCTGGGTGAGAGAAAGCAAGGGATGCTTTTATAGCAGGTACTGTATAGTGCGGTTTATATGAGCGGAGGCCAACAAATGTAAGCGCACGCTTCCGGGGTTAGCTGCTTTTGTAATAGCTATTGACGGAGCGTATGCGTAAAACTTTTGAGGAGGATGGACAGCAGAATGAAGAAAATGTGGCGTGGTTTAATGACCGGAGTACTTGGAATCAGTATGTTGTTCGGGGCTCTGGGAAGTGTCTCTGCAGCAACAGCCAAGGACATTCAAGGGCACTGGGCGCAGAGCCAATTGCAGGATTGGCTGGATAAAGGTTACCTGCAGGGCTATGCTGACGGAACGGTAAAACCGAATAATGCAATTACCCGCGGAGAATATGTTGCGCTGGTAAACCGCCTGTTTGGGTTTACGGATACGGCAGCCATTACCTTTACAGATCTTAAAAGCAACAACTGGGCTTACAGTGAAGTGGCCAAGGCTGTAAGAGCCGGATATATCGGCGGATATGAGAACAATACGTTCCGCGCCACCAGCCCGATTACCCGGCAAGAAGCAGCGGTCATTACCGCAAAGCTGCTCGGCTTGAACACTAACAGCACAACGCTCACGTTTAAGGATAGTGCCCAAGTGTCCTCGTGGGCTAAAGGAGCAGTTGCAGCTGCGGCTGCCAAGAGCATCATTAACGGTTATCCGGACGGAACCTTCGGACCGAAGAAGGCTCTGACAAGAGCGGAGGCAGTCGGAATAATCGGGAACTCAGCGGCAAATAGACCTGGCGGTTCAGGTGGTACCGTTACACCGACACCTACGCCTACACCAGCCGCGACAGCTACTCCGGCACCGACTGCAACGCCTGCCATCCCGGGAGGCGGAGGTAACAGCGGCGGGGGCGGAAACGGCGGCAGCGTCTCACCGACCGTAAGCAATGTGACCTACGGGCATGTTGGTTCTGTTACGGCTGATGTATATCTTACTCCGTCAGTGACGGGTGCCGTTTATTATGTTGTTGCCCCTTACAGCAGCACAGCTACAGCGCCGAATTATCTGCAGGTCCGTGACGGTCTGACTGCTGCCGGATCGCCAGGCGTGAATGCCGGTTCAACGGCTGCAACTGCTGGCAGCACTGTGTCGTTCTCAGTTTACGGCTTGCAGCCTAACACGGAGTATTCAGCCTACATTGCCGTTGCTGATACTGCGGGAAGCTGGTCAGGTGTATACACTCTGCGTCTGGCTACTGCCTCAGCGGGCGGGACAGCCATAGCTGCGCTCAGCCCGGGCTCCATGGGGACAGTTACAGCTGATGTTTATGTGACAGCCGGACAGACAGGCGGAACGTCAACGCCAGTACGCTATGTGGTCCTTCCGGCAAATGCTGCTAATCCTACTGCAGAACAGATTGCAGCAGGGCAAAACAGCTTGGGTGAACAGCTTGCTGCTCCTTGGAGCGGCGGCTTTACATCAGTGCCGGGAGTAAGGCAGACACTGACACTGAGCGGTCTTACGAGTAATACGGCTTATAAAGTGTATGTCATTGCAGGCAGCGGAACAGCTTGGTCTCCGGTGGAGCTTTTACGGATCCATACAAAATAGACTTAAGCACACTCTGTATACCGGCAAGGTTTTTTAAGGGAATGGCTCTTATAATTTCAGCTGAAACAGGAATAATATAATCGGCTAGACAGGTCCGGATGAGGGCAAAGTGATTGCCCCGTTCGGACTTTGTTTATTTTAATGTATGGAAGGCTGTAACTTATGTAAGGTAAATGTAAAGTCTGTAATGAATTGCTTTTTACTTAGCGCTGACAATTTGGTATAATGGGAACGTAAACAAAGGAGGAGTGCCCTATGCAATTCAGCATTCGAGGTCAACAAATTGAAGTGACAGATGCTTTGAGAGATTATGTTGATAAAAAGCTCAGCAGACTTGAGAAGTATTTCGATGCACCCCCTACCTCAGAAGGATATGTGACGCTTAGCGTAGTCCGCGGCATCCACACGGTGGAAGTCACAATTCCGCTCGCCGGTGTAACGCTTCGTGCAGAAGACCGCAGCGATGACATGTACGCATCTATTGATGCTGTTGTGGACAAGCTGGAACGGCAGATCCGCAAGCACAAAACTAAGCTCAACCGTAAGTTCCGCCAGGAGGGCAGCCTGAAGACAATCTTCGTCGAAGAACCGGCAAGTGCCGTTGCTGTCGAGGAGCAGGATTACGATGATCTGGAAGTAGTGCGGAACAAGCGCTTCACTCTGAAGCCAATGGATGTAGAGGAAGCTATTCTGCAGATGAACATGGTTGGACATAATTTCTTCGTATTCTCCAACATTGAGACTTCTGAAGTAAGTGTTGTTTACAAACGCAATGACGGAAAGTACGGCCTGATCGAACAGGATTAACCACAGTTATCAGGCAATCAAGGTTTATACTGGAGAGTCATTACCGCCAGTACTAATTACAAAAATCAACCGAGTCCCTATTCGCTTGAAGCGAATAGGGCTCTTATTCGTATAAAAAGAGTGACAATTCGTCGAGACCGCTATTTTGTAAAATAAGGTTGCGGCTGCTCGTATTGCGGCTTGTCTTACAAACTGTTACAATTTATGAAGCAGCGGAATCGAAATCATATATGGCCCTTTCAATTTTTGGTTAAGGATGGGCTCGGTTCCACCATCTGTGTTGCATGAAAGGGGTTAACCATGCTAGGACTTGTAAAGAAAATATTCGGCGACACCAACGAACGCGATGTCAAGCGTCTGATGAAGACGGTCGAAGTTATTAACGGACTGGAACCTGAATTCGTAGCCCTCTCGGATGAGGCGCTTAAGGCGAAGACTGAAGAATTCCGGGCCCGGATTGAAAAAGGCGAGACCCTGGAAGAGATTCTTCCAGAAGCATTTGCAACCGTACGCGAAGCTTCCAAACGGACGCTGGGCATGCGGCATTTTGACGTACAGCTGGTTGGAGGTATGGCGCTGCATGAAGGCCGGATCTCCGAGATGAAGACAGGTGAAGGTAAGACACTGGTAGGTACATTGCCGGTTTATCTGAATGCACTGCTCAGCAAGGGTGTGCATGTCGTAACGGTGAATGATTATCTGGCTCAGCGTGACAGCGCGCAAATGGCACAAATCTATAACTTCCTGGGCATGACGGTCGGGGTCAACCTGAACGGCATGGACCATGCTGATAAACAAGCGGCATATGCCTGCGATATTACGTATGGCACGAACAATGAATTTGGCTTTGACTATCTGCGTGACAACATGGTGCTCTATAAGGAGCAGATGGTACAACGCCCGCTATATTTCTGTATTATAGATGAAGTGGACTCCATTCTGATCGACGAAGCCCGTACTCCGCTGATTATTTCCGGCCAAGCCGAGAAATCAACAGAGCTGTATTTTGCTGCAGACCGTTTTGTTAAGAAGCTGACGGCTGAAGAAGATTACACCGTTGATATTAAAGTGAAATCGGTAGCTTTGACTGAGAAGGGTGTGGCTACGGCTGAGCGCGCTTTTGGCATTGAGAACCTGTATGACCACAGCCACGTTACACTGAACCATCATATCGTTCAGGCTCTTAAGGCGAATGCCATCATGCGCCGTGATGTGGATTATGTGGTGAACGGTGATGAGGTTGTCATTGTCGATGAGTTCACTGGCCGTCTGATGGCTGGCCGCCGCTACAGCGACGGACTGCACCAGGCGATTGAAGCAAAGGAAGAAATCCAGGTACAGAATGAGAGCATGACCCTGGCAACGATCACCTTCCAGAACTACTTCCGGATGTACCGCAAGCTGGGCGGTATGACAGGTACGGCGAAGACGGAAGAAGAAGAGTTCAAGAAGATCTACGGCCTGGAAGTGCTGCAGGTACCGACCAATAAGCCAAACCAGCGTGAGGATATGGCTGACGTTGTTTATAAGAGCGAGAACGGCAAGTTTAATGCAGTAGTAGCAGAAATCGTGGAACGCCACAAAAAGAACCAGCCGGTGCTGGTAGGTACGGTATCGATCGAGAACTCTGAACGTGTATCTGAAATGCTGAAGCGTAAGGGCATCAAGCATCAGGTGCTGAATGCGAAGCATCATGAATCCGAAGCAGAGATCATTTCACAGGCCGGACAGCCGGGTACTGTAACGATTGCTACGAATATGGCTGGCCGCGGTACGGATATCACCCTTGGTGAGGGTGTGAGAGATGTTGGCGGTCTGCATATTATAGGTACAGAGCGTCATGAATCCCGCCGTATTGATAATCAGCTGCGCGGACGTGCCGGACGCCAAGGTGACCCGGGCTCTACACAATTCTATCTGTCCCTCGGTGATGAGCTCATGAAACGTTTCGGTGCAGACAATGTCCTGAATATGATGGACCGTCTGGGCTTTGAAGAGGATCAGCCGATTGAGAGCCGCATGATTACCCGTGCCATCGAATCGGCCCAGAAACGGGTTGAGGGTAATAACTTCGACATCCGCAAAGTCGTGCTGCAGTATGATGACGTCATGAACCAGCAGCGTGAAATTATCTATAAGCAGCGCCGTGAAATTCTCGAATCCGAGAATATCAAAAGTGTTGTAACCGAAATGATCAAGCCGGTCATTGACCGCGTAGTCCGCGCGCATTGCAGTGATGATATTCCCGAAAACTGGGAGCTGCAGGAGGTTGCTGACTATGTTAACAGCAAGCTGCTTGATGAAGGCGCCCTTACACGTGATGACCTCTGGGGTAAGGAAGTAGAAGAAATTGTTGATTTCATCTTTGACCGTGTTATGCAGAAATACGATGCACGCGAAGAGCGCCTTGGCGCTGAGCTGGTTCGTGAATTCGAAAAGGTTATCGTGCTTCGTTCTGTAGACAGCAAATGGATGGATCATATCGATGCGATGGATCAGCTCCGTCAAGGGATTCACCTGCGTGCATACGGCGGTACAGATCCGCTGCGCGAATATCAGTTTGAAGGCTTTGAGATGTTCAACGCCATGACTGCCGCCATTCAGGAGGAAGTTGCTACGTATATTATGAAGGCGCACATCGAGGCCAACCAGGAACGCCAGTCCGTAATCGAGGAAGATAAAATCTCGACCAACGCTGAGCCGGCTGAGAAACGTCCGGTGCACGTCGAAGCGGCTATCGGCCGTAACGATCCTTGCCCATGCGGCAGCGGCAAGAAGTACAAGAACTGCCACGGCCAGAACGCTTAGGATATCCTGATCGTTTCAGGCTTATAATGACAATAAAGGCGGCTGGGCCCGGGGTATCCCCCCGTTTGCGGCCCGGCCGTTTTTTTGGAGTTTGGAGGATTTGGCGATTTAGCTGCAGAGGATGGGCTGTGTTCATAAAAATTAAAAACTCAGGTAAAAGCGCGGAGGGGAAGTTTGGAACTGTAGGAGCGGTAGCGTCCGCCTTTGTCTGCGGATTTCAACCGCGAGCAGCGGTTCTAATCAAGAAATCTGGAGACAACAGCGGCCGGAAGTCCAAACATTCCCTGGAGTTGCGTACTAACCAGGTTCCGTGATTTTGAAGTGCCAGCTCTGAGGGGCAGCGATACTATGCCAGATCCACAAAATCTCCAATCAGCGGCCCCGCGCAAACTTTTATTTTGAAAGGTGTAGTGATCCCATGATCGATTTTACCGTGAAGCAGGACCTGCGTGAAATAGGCAAGAAATTAACCAACCTTAGGGGGTCTCTTTGACTTAGACCTGAAGCTGGAAGTCATTGCGAACTTTGAAGAGAAGATGGCGGCGCCGGATTTCTGGAATGACAATGAGAAGGCCCAGGCGGTCATCGGTGAGATGAACGCGGTCAAATCCGTAGTAGACCAGTTTGAGAAGCTGCAGCAGGAATATGATGATGCGGCAATGATGGCTGAGCTGGCCGACGAGGAAGGCGACGAGGAGCTGGCAGCAGAAGTGGCTGCAACGATCCGGGCAGTCGCCGGCAAGGTCGACGAGTTCGAGCTCCAGCTGCTGCTGAACCAGCCGTATGATAAGCTGAACGCTATCCTGGAGCTTCATCCGGGCGCAGGCGGAACGGAATCCCAGGACTGGGGCCAGATGCTGCTGCGCATGTACACACGCTGGGCGGAGAAAAGCGGCTTCAAGGTTGAAGTGCTTGACTACCTGCCGGGTGACGAGGCGGGTATCAAGAGCGTTACGCTGCTGATCAAAGGCTTTAACGCCTATGGCTACCTGAAGACGGAGAAGGGAGTGCACCGGCTGGTGCGTATATCCCCGTTCGATTCCTCCGGCAGACGGCATACCTCGTTCGTTTCCTGCGATGTCGTTCCGGAAATTTCGGATGATGTTGAAGTGGAAATCCGGACAGAGGATCTGAAGATCGATACCTACCGGGCCAGCGGTGCAGGCGGCCAGCATATCAATACGACGGACTCCGCGGTGCGGATCACGCATATTCCTACAGGAGTAGTGGTAACCTGTCAGAATGAACGCTCACAGATCAAGAACCGGGAGCAGGCGATGAAGATGCTGCGCTCTAAGCTGTATGAGCAGAAGCTGCAGGAGCAGCAGAAGCAGCTGGATGAGATCCGCGGGGAGCAGTCGGATATTGCCTGGGGCAGCCAGATACGCTCTTATGTGTTCCATCCCTACAGTATGGTGAAGGATCACCGGACTTCCGTAGAAACCGGGAATGTAGGAGCAGTAATGGACGGCGATATTAGCCCGTTCATTGACGGCTATTTGCGCAGCCAGATCAAGACAGAGGTTGAATAAGCATAACTGGATTTCTACGCGTCCTCGGAGTGTAGTAAGGAGAAGCTAGAGAATATGCAAACAATAAATTCACGCAATAAACCGCCGCTAATTCCACTAAACGGGCCGCTGCGCCATACTGTGGATATAGCTTTGATTCTGATTGGTTCATTCATTACCGGTCTCGGATTTAACCTGTTTTTTCTGCCGAACCAGATCGCTTCGGGGGGAGTCTCCGGCTTATCGGTGCTTGCCGACGAGTGGTTCGGCGCTGAGCCGGCTTTTACCCAGTGGGCGCTGAACATTCCTTTATTTATTCTCGGGGTTATTTTCCTCGGCAAGCAATATGGGATGCGCTCCCTGCTGGGCAGCTTCGTGCTGCCGCTGTTTATTTACCTGACCAAGGACGGTCCGGTTCCGACGCATAATCCGCTGCTTGCCTCCATTTACGGGGGGATTGCCGTGGGTCTTGGGCTGGGACTGGTGTTCCGCGGACGCGGATCTACGGGCGGACTGACGATAGCAGCGCAGATTATTCAAAAGTTCACCGGCTTCAGCTTCTCGCTGTCTGTCGTGCTGCTGGACGGTACGGTTATTACACTGGCAGCTTTTGTACTGGGCATGGAGCAGGCGATGTATGCACTGATCGGACTGTTCGTGACCGGAAGAGTAATCAATGCGCTGGAAGTGGGCTTTAGTGTGACCAAGGTGGCTTATATCATTTCGGATCATACGGAGGCGATCTCCCAGGCGATTCTGAATGACCTGGACCGCGGGCTGACCAAGCTGAACGCACAGGGCGGCTATACCGGTGATAACCGGGTGGTGCTGATGGCGGTTGTCGGGCAGAACGAAATTACCCGGCTAAAAGCGATCGTCCGGTCCGTTGATCCGGGCGCGTTCGTTATCATTACGGAGGCCCATGAGGTGCTCGGTGAAGGATTTAAAAGAGAAGCGTAGAATCTCCATGAGAGAAGTCTGCGCTTCTCTTTTTTTATAACAGTCCTCCCAATAAAGTTAACGTAACGTGTTGTATTTATATTAATTCAGTCGTATAATAATACATATTTGCAGGACGGTATGCAGGGATATCAACAGTTAGAAAGCAGGGATGACAGTGGCAGGCAAGCTGAGAGCGGCGATAGTGGGATCGACGGGGTATGGTGGCGTGGAGCTGATCAGGCTTTTGCAGAACCATCCGGATATAGAAATTACATCGGTAATCTCTTCATCTAGTGCCGGAGAGCCGATTGAGCAGGGTTTTCCGCATTTGACGGGAATTGTGGAGCGGAAGCTGGATGGCGTTGATCCGGCGGAGATCGCGGGCAGGGCAGATGTAGTGTTCACGGCAACACCGTCGGGTGTGAGTGCCAAGCTGGTGCCGCAGCTGCTGGAAGCGGGCCTGAAGGTTGTCGATCTGTCCGGCGATTTCCGGCTGAAGGACGGAGCGGAGTATGAAGAGTGGTATAAGCATACGGCCCCGCCCGCTGAATATCTGGAGCAGGCTGTATACGGGTTATGTGAGGTGTATGGTGAACGCGCTGCAGGAGTTGATTTTATCTCCAATCCGGGATGTTACCCGACCGCTACGCTGCTGGGACTGATTCCTGCGGTAGAGGCAGGCTGGATCAAGCCGGAGAGCATTATTATCGATGCGAAGTCGGGCATTTCCGGAGCGGGACGCGGTGTGAATCTGGGCGTTCATTATGCCGAGGTCAATGAGAACTTTAAGGCCTATAAGGTCAACAAGCATCAGCATATTCCGGAGATTGAACAGGTTCTTACCGATATTTCCGGGGAAAAGGTAACCGTGACCTTCACAACCCATCTGGTGCCGATGACCCGGGGAATTATGAGCACCATGTATGCAGGGATGAACGGCGCTTATAGCGAGCAGGATTTTGTGGAATTATACCGTAAGCATTATGCAGGCCGGTCTTTTGTGCGGATTCGTGAGGCTGGAGTGCTTCCGGCGACCAAAGAGGTGAGCGGCTCGAATTATTGCGATATCGGCTTCTCGGCAGATGCCCGTACAGGACGGGTAACGATTGTGTCTGTCATCGACAACATTGTTAAAGGCGCAGCAGGGCAGGCGATTCAGAACCTGAATTTGATGATGGGATGGGAGGAAACCCGCGGCCTCGGTTATACACCAGTGTATCCGTAAGGTTCAGCGGTCAAACATACAATGAGCATAAATCAGGCATATACCGTCGTGGAGGGCGGAAGCATTACCGCACCAAAGGGCTTTACCTCTGCAGGACTGCACTGCGGCCTCAAAAAAACAACCCGCAACGATCTGGGAGTCATCCTCTGTGAGGTTCCGGCAACGGCTGCGGCTGTGTATACAACAAATGTTTTCCAGGCTGCGCCGCTTAAAGTAACCCGGAAAAGTCTGGCGGACGGCATCCTGCAGGCGGTCATCGTGAACAGCGGGAACGCGAATGCCTGCACAGGCGAGCAGGGCGAAGCCGATGCTTATGAGATGCGTGCAGCTGCGGCCAAAGCGCTTGGCGTGAGTGAGCAGAATGTTGCAGTAGCTTCGACCGGAGTGATCGGTGAACTGCTGAAGATGGACCGTGTGCGTACCGGGATTGCCGGCATTCAGGAGAAGCTGGATGGAGGCGCCTCCGGAGCGGAGGAGTTCAGCCAGGCTATTTTGACAACCGATCTGGTGAAAAAAGAATGCTGCGTCGAAGTGCTCGTCGGCGGAGAAAAAGTAACGATTGCCGGCGCGGCCAAAGGATCGGGGATGATCCATCCGAATATGGCCACGATGCTGGGCTTCATGACGACGGATGCCCTGATTGACGGGGAGGATCTGCAGACCCTGCTGAGCACCGCTACTAATACCACTTTTAATATGATTACTGTTGATGGGGATACAAGCACGAATGATATGCTGGTAACGATGGCCAGCGGCCTGGCCGGGAATGAGAAGCTGACGCGTCTGCATGCGGACTGGGATGCTTTTGCCGCAGCGTTTACCCATGTGTGCCGGCATCTGGCGATGGCGATTGCGAGAGACGGTGAGGGTGCGACCAAACTGATTGAGGTCCAGATCAGCGGTGCGGTACATGATGAGGCTGCCGGGGCGATTGCCAAGACGGTGGTAGGCTCGAGTCTGGTGAAATCGGCGATTTTTGGGGCGGATGCCAACTGGGGCCGGATTATTGCGGCCGTTGGACGCGCCGGTGTTCCGGTATCGCCGGAGAAGGTGGATATTTCGCTTGGTGAGATTGAGGTGCTGCGCCAGTCGCGCCCGGTGGCTTTTGATGAGGAACAGGCTCTTCACTATCTGCAAAAGACCGATACGGTGCTCATTACCGTAACTCTGGCTGACGGCGAAGGCAAAGCTACAGCCTGGGGCTGTGATCTCACTTATGATTATGTGCGGATTAATGCTGCATACCGTACCTGACGGGCGGCTGGCATACAACCATAGGGAGGGTACCGGATAATGAGTGAGCAAAAGATAGAAAAGCTGTTTGTGATGAAATGCGGCGGGAGTACGCTGGCTGCGCTGCCGGATTCTTTTTTTGAGGATCTGCGGGAGCTGCAGGCCAGCGGGGTTCAGCCTGTCATTGTACACGGCGGCGGACCGGCAATTTCGGAGAATCTGGCGAAGCTGGGGATTGAGAGCCGCTTTGTGAACGGACTGCGGGTGACCACAGAGGAAGTGCTGGATGTTGTAGAGATGACGCTGGCAGGCAGCATCAACAAGGCGATTGTCCGCAGGATCCAGGGCAGCGGCGGGCAGGCGCTTGGCTTGTCCGGTGTGGACGGCAATCTGATACTGGCACGGCCTGTAGCCAACAGTGATGAAGTAGGGCAGGTCGGCGAGGTGACCGGGGTTAAGGCGGAGATTGTTCAAGGGATTCTCGCACTCGGCTACATTCCGGTTATTGCACCTATTGGTGTAGATGCCGGGGGGCAGCGTTACAATATTAATGCAGATACGGCGGCTGGGGCGGTGGCTTCTTTTGTAGAGTCGCCTTCAATGATTGTGGTCACGGATGTTCCCGGGATTATGCGTGTAATGGACGGTGAAAAGGTCGTACTGCCGTCAGTTACTGTGTCAGAGATCGAAGAGCTGATTGCCAGCGGTGAAATTTACGGCGGAATGATTCCGAAAGTGCGTGCGGCGATGGACTGCATCCAGGGCAGCGTGTCTGAAGTTGTTATTGTAGACGGCAAGGAGCCGCAGGTGCTGAGCAGGGTGCTGGGCGGGGAGAAGCTCGGGACGAGAATTATCCGTTCGTAGCAAGGAGAGTTCAAGACGGAGCCAGGTACTATTCAAAATATAGCGCTGCCGGTTTACCGGAAGCAGCATGGTGGGAGAGTGACTAAGAATGAGTGAGCTTACACAGGCGGAAAAGGATTCTTTAACAGGGGCTGCGCATACCCGTTCAGGCAAAACGGAGGTTCAGGAGGCTGCTCCTGCCAAGCTGAGTGCGGTATTCCCGTCCTATGCCAGATATGATCTGAGTCTGGTTAAGGGCAAAGGCAGCTGGGTCTGGGACGACCAGGGGAACAAGTACCTCGACTTCATGTGCGGGCTGGCGGTAACCAGTCTGGGACACGCTCCCGAGAAGGTTGGCGAGAAGCTGAAGGCACAGATTGATACGCTATGGCATGTGTCGAACCTGTTCCACATTCCGGGTCAGGACCGGGTAGCAGCGCTGCTTACGGGTAACAGCTGTGCGGATCAGGTGTTCTTTTGCAACAGCGGGGCGGAAGCGAATGAAGCAGCGATCAAGCTGGCACGCCGTTATCACCAGAAGGTGAAAGGCACGGGACGCTATGAGATTATTACGTTTGAGCAGTCCTTCCATGGACGTACTTTGGCGACGCTGACAGCCACTGGCCAGCAAAAGGTAAAAGAAGGCTTTCTGCCGTTGCCGGGCGGGTTCAAGACAGTGCCTTTGCATGATCTGCCGGCGCTGAAGGAAGCCATTACGGACAATACTGCAGCTATCATGCTGGAGATGATTCTGGCCGAAGGCGGCGTGCTGGAGGTACAGCAGGAGTTCCTCGATGCTGTGGTTGAGCTGTGCAACGAGCATGGCCTGCTGCTGATCGTGGATGAAGTGCAGACCGGTATGGGCCGTACAGGCAAGCTGTTTGCCCATCAGCATTACGGGATTGAGCCGGATATTTTCACCCTGGCAAAAGGCGTAGCCAGCGGGTTCCCGGCAGGCGTTATGCTGGGCAAAGGTTATCTGCGCGAAGCGTTCAGCCCGGGCAGCCATGCAAGCACCTTCGGCGGTACGCCGCTGGCGGCAGCGGTGATGGAAGCGACGATCGAGACAATGCTCGAAGACGAGCTGCCGCAGCGCGCCGAGGAGATGGGCGAGTTCCTGCGCGGCCTGCTGAGAGAGAAGCTGGCGGATACGCCGTTTGTGAAGGAAGTGCGCGGCAAGGGTCTCTTGATCGGAATCGAATGCACAGAGGCGGTAGGCGATATTGTACTGGCCGGACAGAAGCAAGGGCTGCTGTTCGTGCAGGCCGGACCGAACGTAATCCGGCTGCTGCCTAATCTTTATGTGAGCCAGGATGAGATCCGCCAGGCGGTGGACATTCTTGTTCCGCTCATTCATACTTATGCTAACAAAGAAAGCGGGGAGGCACATTCATGAGCCAGAGTGTACACAGCGGGAAGCTGGCGATCGCAGAGCAGCTCAAAGGCCGTGATCTGCTGGAGCTGAACGATTACAGCCCGGAGGAAATCACGTATCTGATTGATCTGGCTATCGAGCTGAAGAAGAAGCAAAAAAACGGCGAGGTTTACCAGCCGCTGCAAGGCAAAACGATCGGACTTGTTTTTGAAAAATCCTCGACCCGCACACGCGTATCCTTCGAGGTCGGCATGTACCAGCTCGGCGGCCATGCGCTGTTTCTGAGCAAAAATGACATCCAGCTCGGCCGCGGCGAGACCGTTGGCGACACGGCTCAGGTGATGTCACGCTATCTCGACGGCATCATGATCCGTACCTTCGGCCATGATAAGGTTGAGGACCTGGCGCGTTACGCTTCTGTGCCTGTAATCAACGGCCTGAGCGACCTGGCACATCCTTGTCAGGTGCTGGCGGACTATCAGACCGTATACGAGCACAAAGGCAAGCTGAAAGGCCTTAAATTGGCCTATATCGGCGACGGCAACAACATGGCCCATTCCCTGCTGATCGGCGGCGCCAAGCTGGGCGTGCATGTCTCGGTTGCCGGACCTGAGGGCTACGAGCCTGACCCGGCTGTCGTTGCTGAGGCGCGTGAGATTGCCAAAGAGACAGGCGCTAACATCGTCATCACCAACAGCCCGCAGGAAGCCGTACAGGACGCTGACGTAATCTACACTGACGTGTGGGCGAGTATGGGCTTCGAAGCCGAGCAGCTGGCACGTGAAGCGGCATTCAAGGACTACCAGGTCAACGAGGAGCTTGTAAAAGGCGCTAAGAGCGACTACCTGTTCCTGCACTGCCTGCCGGCCCACCGTGAGGAAGAGGTCAGCACGGGCGTAATCGACGGCCCGAACTCAGTTATTTTCGACCAGGCCGAGAACCGCCTGCATGCGCAGAAGGCGCTGATGGCTGCTTTGATGGGCTAAAGAAATTGCAGTTTTGAACCTGCAAAGGCCTTAGAGGTCTTATACTATATAAAACACTATATAGGATGGGTTTGAAATATTACGCGATATAATTTTGGTGCTAAGCAACGGAGTGAAGTTTGGAACTGTAGGAGCGCTAGCGTTCGCCTTTGTCTTCGGATTTCTACCGCTGTATAGCGGTTCAAATTAGGAAATCTGAAGACAACAGCGACCGGAAGTCCAAACATTCACGCAGCTTGCGTCCGAGCAACAGAGTTATATCAGCTGTTTTTTCATAAATCCATCCCATACCCCCACACTGAAAGGAAGTTGCACCCCCATGCCTAAAGAAAAAATTGTACTCGCCTATTCCGGCGGGCTGGACACCTCAGTCATTCTGAAATGGCTAAAAGAAACCTATGATGCGGAGATTATCGCCTTCACTGCCGATATCGGCCAGAAGGAAGAGCTGGACGGCCTGGAGGAAAAAGCACTGGCTACCGGCGCATCGAAGGTCTATATTGACGATCTGCGCGATGAGTTCGCGAGTGATTTCATCTACCCGATGTTCCAGTCGGGCGCTTTGTATGAAGGCCAATATCTGCTCGGCACCAGTATTGCCCGTCCGCTGATTGCTAAGCGTATGGTGGACATTGCTATCGCAGAAGGCGCTACAGCAATTGCCCACGGCGCAACCGGCAAAGGCAATGACCAGGTCCGCTTCGAGCTGAATGCGGCAGCATTATCGCCGAACATCAAGGTAATTGCACCTTGGCGGCTGGAAGAGTTCCGCAACCAGTTCCCGGGCCGTGCCGAAATGATCGCCTACGCTGAAGCAAACGGCATTCCGGTACAGGCCTCGGCTGCTAAGCCGTACTCAATGGACCGCAACCTGCTGCACATCAGCTATGAGAGCGGCGTGCTGGAAGATCCCTGGTTTGACCCAAGCGCACCGGAGAACAAAGAAATGTTCCTGCTCAGTAACGCACCTGAGGACGCACCAGATGAAGCAGAGTATCTGGAGCTGGACTTCCTCAAGGGCGACTGCGTAGCACTGAACGGCGAAGCCTTGACTCCGCTGCAGGTAATGGAGAAGCTGAATGAGCTCGGCGGTAAGCACGGGATCGGACGCGTGGATATGGTCGAGAACCGTTTTGTCGGCATGAAGAGCCGCGGCGTCTATGAGACACCAGGCGGAACCATCCTGTTCACCGCGCACCGCAAAATGGAGTCCATCACCATGGACCGTGAAGTAATGAACCTGCGCGACAGCCTGATTACCCGTTACAGTACTCTGGTGTACAACGGTTTCTGGTTCGCTCCTGAGCGTCTTGCGCTGCAGGCACTGGTGAACGAGAGCCAGAAGAACGTAACCGGTACGGTGCGTGTGAAGCTGTACAAAGGCAACATCATCGGCGCCGGCGTAAAATCACCGGTCAGCCTGTACAATCCGGATATCGCGACAATGGAAGCAGATCCGACTCAGGCCTATGATCAGGGTGATGCAACAGGCTTTATCCGCCTGAATGCACTGCGTCTGAAGGTTTCCTCCGGCGTAGCAGAATCCAATAAGTAGATTATTATAACCGCTCAGCGGTTTCATAGCAGGTCATAACATAAGCGGACACCAGAAGGCCGTTCCTCCGACAGGACAGGAGCGGCCCTCTGACGTCTAGCAGAGGAGGACATAACAGGTGAGCAAGCTTTGGGGCGGCCGGTTTACTAAAGGGACTAACAAGCTGGTGGAGGAGTATACAGCATCCATCGGATTCGATAAGGCACTGGCCGAAGAGGATGTGCAGGGCAGTCTGGCCCATGTCACGATGCTGGGCAAATGCGGTATTCTTCCGCAGGAGGATGTTGAGACGATCAAGGCCGGACTGAACAAGGTGCTGGAAAAGGTTCGTGCAGGCGAAATCGAATTCTCCGTAGCGGATGAAGACATCCATATGAATATTGAAAAGAATCTGATCGAGGAAGTGGGTCCGGTCGGCGGTAAGCTGCACACCGGACGCAGCCGTAACGATCAGGTAGCGACAGATATGCACCTCTACCTCCGTAACCGGGTGGTCGAGTTCGTTGGCTTGCTGCACGAGCTGCAGGAAGCTCTGATTGAACAGGCTAAAGACAATGTGGACACGATTGTACCGGGCTACACGCATCTGCAGCGTGCCCAGCCGATCCTGTTCGCCCATCATCTGCTGGCATATGTATCGATGTTCCGCCGCGATGCGGAGCGCCTGACAGACAGCTATAAGCGGATCAACGTGCTTCCGCTGGGCGCCGGAGCCCTGGCTGGAACGACGTTCCCGATCGACCGTCATTTTGTAGCTGAGCAGCTTGGATTTGACAGTGTGTATGAGAACAGTCTGGACGCCGTCAGCGACCGCGACTTTATCGTCGAGTTCCTGGCTAACGCAGCGCTGATCATGACCCACCTGTCCCGGCTCAGCGAAGAGCTGGTGCTGTGGAGCAGCACCGAGTTCAGCTTCGTGGAGCTGGACGATGCGTTCTGCACAGGCAGCAGCATCATGCCGCAGAAGAAAAACCCTGACGTACCCGAGCTGGTGCGCGGTAAAACAGGCCGTGTCTACGGCAACCTGATCGGTCTGCTGACTGTCCTCAAATCGCTGCCGCTGGCATACAACAAGGATATGCAGGAAGACAAAGAAGGCATGTTTGATACAGTAGCAACACTGACAGGCGCCTTGCAGCTGTTCGCTCCAATGATCTCCACCATGAAGGTGAATAAGGGCCGGATGCGTGAAGCGGTTAACACCGACTTTTCCAATGCGACTGACATTGCGGACTTCCTGGTTGGCAAAGGCTTGCCTTTCCGCCAGGCGCATGAGGTTATCGGCAAAACAGTGCTCTACTGCATCAACGAAGGCAAATTCCTGCTTGATCTGACCCTGGATGAGTTCAAGCAGTTCTCTCCATTGTTCGACGACCAGATCTATGCTGTCCTGCAGCCTGAGGCCGTAGTGAACGCCCGTAACGTCTATGGCGGTACAGCGACAGTACAGGTAAAAGCGGCAATTGAGCGCGCTGGGGCTTCCCTGCTTGAAGCGGGTAAGTGGGTAGCGCAGCATGCGGACAGTGCTGAATAAGCAGCTTGTCCAAGGCCAAGCAAACCTGGTTCGCTCAGACTAAATAACAAAAGACTGTCCTCACCGCGGTAATCCTATGCGGGAAGGGCAGTCTTTTACTATGCGGGGGTTAAATGAGTCTGGTGGCTGGCCTCCGCTGCTTTTGTTAACTTCACTTTTTTGGAAAAGATATGAATGATGCTATAAATCACTGTATACGCTACCAAAAGTGATAATGCTTGCCCTAAATGCTCCACGAATCAGAAGATGATTTGCCCAGCGGCAGCCACTTCAGCACATCCTGGATTTTGGCGTCCCAATAACCCCATTCATGCTCCCCTGGGCCTTCTTCATAGGTTAATGACAACGAAGTCTCGGCGCAGGCAGCGCGGAACACCTGATTGTCTTCATAGAGGAAATCCTCTGTACCACAGCACTGGTAGAGCAGCGGCTTAGGACCGTTTGATTGGTCGACCTCCCGAAGCAGCCACAACAGATCATTTGGCGTGCCGGTGATATCCTCCTTGCCGAAGATTAGCTCGTATTCTATTGATCTTTTGGACGCGTCGTCCCGGTTCATGAAATGATTCGCCATATCGAGCGCCCCCGACAGGCTGGCAGCAGCGGCAAAAGCCTCCGGCTTGCGCAGTCCCAGCTTCATCGCCCCGTAACCGCCCATGGAGAGCCCGGCCACGAAATTATCCTCACGTTTAGCTGATAGCGGGAAGAATGAGCGGGCAAGCGCGGGCAGCTCCTCGCTGATAAAGGTCCAGTACCGGCCGCCTTCGGCCATATCCGTATAAAAGCTCCGGTGCACCTGTGGCATCACCACCGCAATTCCCAGCTCAGCCGCATAGCGCTCAATCGAGGTCCGGCGCAGCCAGATCGAATCATCATCCGACAGGCCGTGCAGCAGGTAGAGCGTCGGGTGAAGATTCCCTCTTTTCACATTGTTGAGTCCAATTTGTGTTGTCGTCTGCTGCGGCAGAATCACCGTCATTGAAGTACTGAGGCCAAGCACATCCGAATAAAATCTGCATTCAATCAGAGCCATTGTAATTTCCTCCTTTTAGCACAAATGATAGCATAGTGCATAGCCGATATATAGAGTAGAAATCGCTGGAATTATTATGTGTAATAGGATTGCTGGGTTATGAGGGGAAAGAATATAATGGAAGCAGGAATAATAGATTCGGTATGTGCAAGTGCGAAAGCTTTGCAGAGTGAGGGGCGAAAAGGCAGGATGAAAGATCGTCTTAAGCAGGAAAAAGGATTTACACTGATCGAAGTACTGGCGGCGATTATCATTCTGTCGATCGTCTCCCTGGTACTAACGTCTTATTTTACCAACGCCATGTCATACGCCAAAGCCAACCAGAACAAGACGATCATGGTCAATCTGGCTCGCAATGCGCTGTTTTATGCGGAGAAGCAGGATTTTGATGTGTGGAAGAAATATTTCGATAGTAATATTAATATCGGCTATGGGGACGTGTGCACAGTGGATGAACTCGAGGTTCCCTGTAACTATAGCAGTCTGGTGAAGGATGTAACGATACTTGATAAAGTACTTAATCCAAGCATCAATGGTATTAGTTATTCAATCAATATTGCCTATCAAGAAGATCTATATAAAGAAATGGAAGACATAAAGAGTGATGCGGCAAATTACCTTATCCCTGTTTTGGTTACCGTTAAGGCTCCTGAGAAAAATGGCAGAAAGGCTGCTGAGACCATAGTGGAGGGATATATAACCAATGAAGCGATTCGTTAATTTCTTTCGCAATGAGCAGGGGCTTACTCTAATAGAGATGATCGCAGCTATTACATTATCCGCAATGGTTGTGGGCCTTATTTCAGGCATCACAATGTTTGGAATTCGCAGCTATCACAAAATTACAATTGAAAACACCCTGCGTGATGAGGCCGATATTATTATGTCTGCAATCATTACTGAGCTATATACCTCTGCTCCCGATAAAGTTGGAAATATGTCTGATGGCAGCGGCGTGGAGACCTTCTCAAACTTAAAAGGGAATACTCCAATGCAAAAGATA
Organism: Paenibacillus sp. FSL R7-0273; assembly: GCF_000758625.1. NCBI lineage: Bacteria > Bacillati > Bacillota > Bacilli > Caryophanales > Paenibacillaceae > Paenibacillus > Paenibacillus sp. FSL R7-0273. The sequence continues at coordinate 6,750,727 of NZ_CP009283.1, read as the reverse complement.
TTTATCAAAGATGGACAGCTAATCATTGGTAACAGTAGTACAGTGGTTTCAAAAGAATCTATTACCGCGACAACTTCGGATTTAAGCGGATCTGAGATTAAATTTACAAGTTCATCAGAATTATGCAGAAACAATATACCTTGTGATACTGGTCTTGTTGAAATCGACCTAGTCCTGGTCCAGAACTTTGAGGGGAGAGAGTATAAGCTGGAGCTCGAGAGCAAATTCGGATTCTAGGAGGCAACTATTAATGTTTACAGTATTTCAAAAAGGGAAACTTTTTAAAATCCTCCAAAGAGAGCAGGGCTCAGCATTAGTACTGGTAATGTTTGTTGTATTATTACTAACCATTCTTGGTTTAGGAGTGCTTTCTGCCACTGTAGGAGGAAGCCAAAGAACTGAGACAAGGGAAAGTGATGTGCAGACTCTGCATTTGACAGAAAAATCTCTCGAAGAAGCAGCAGCGTATATTACTTCAGGTCTTAATGGGAAGAAACTAAGCCCTGATGCATTACAAGATACCATCACTAATAATATCAATGAGCTTCTCACAACTAAATCTTCTGTACAAACGGATCTTTCAAATGCAGAAGGTACAATTAAGAATATTACCTTTGATAACCCTGAAGAAGCATCCAAAACTTTAATTTACAAGTTAACGGTAACAGCTGAAGCCAAAGTAAATGGAGTTACAAGACAGCTTCAGCAGCAGCTGATCATTGATGCCAATCCTGATTTCCTAAAATATGCATTAGGTTCGGAGGGAGACGTAATTATTAATGGAGCCCCATTAATTCAAGGTAATTTATATGCTGGCGGTGAGCTTAAGATAAGAGATCTAGCCTATTATAAATATATGGGCAGTCCCACTCGTGAAGCATCGACTATTTATCCTGTAGTTTCACCGATTGTTAAAGGTGATGACTATGGCCAAGTATACGTGCAATCATTAAACAGCATTCAGTATGCATCGGGCAGCAGCGGTAATTACAACAACATTGCAACCGGAACCTCAAGTGGTACAGTAGTTACACAAGATGATATTATTAATAGTAATTTGAAAGATGTTCTGGGTTTAGAGTTAAATTCTAACTCAACTGATCCGGTATATCCTCTCGATAAAATAAATATTAAGAAGCATCAGAAATTTGTGCAAATTGATGTAGAGGAGTCATTCATTGATAAACTGGTTGAAGCTACCAGTAGCAACAATAGAGATTTATTGAAAGAATATTTTATAGATAATGATCCTAATATAAGTCTTACGTATCCAAGTACCTTTAACATCTTGCATAATGAGCCTCGTCCTATTCCTCCAACTGATACAGAGGCTCCTGACTATGAAGATAAGTTTGACGAGTATGAAAGTAGCCTGCAAGATTACCTAGATAACTTGGCTAAGCTGTATACTCTCAACACTCATGCAGTACTGGAAGACAATTTAGTTGTAAATGGTATTGATTATGAAGATGTTCTATTTACAGAACAAGCTAAGGAAGACTCAAAGTGGCTGATTGTGAAAGGAAATTTATTTATAAATAATGAAAGCGTTGCAGACACTATAAATGTACGGGGAAATATCTTGGTTACCGGAGATGTCATTATTAAAGGAAAAGTTAATTTTGACTCTACAATGTTTGTATTGGGAAAGGCTACTATTGATGATGCAATAATTCACGGACTCTCAAACAAGCAATTGGTGCTGATCTCCCAAAAAGATATGCTTGTGAACCGGGTAGATAAATTTAGCAGTCAGGTGCCCGACCGTATGGATGCATTTCTGTATACAGAAGGACAAGCTACATTATATGGGGTAGGGACCACACTCAGCATTAACGGAGGCGTTTTTTCAAAAGGAACTTTGACTATTAATGCTGTGGTGGGGGAAGTGTTAGAGCCAACTTCTGCGAGTAGTGCAACCCCGCTTCTATTTAATGGTGGAGATTACCGGAGACTGCAGATCAAGTATGATAAATCGATATATGAAGCACAAAAAGGGGGGCTCCCTCGTGTAAATCAGGTCAATGTTACAAAGGGGCCGCTCAAACTGATTCCGATTTCTGCTCAGCCATAAAAAAGGATAGAGAAAGGACCTTCCTGATTAAGGGAAGGTCCTCTTTCTCTATGCAAACAGCTAATACCGGTCTCCAGTCTCCTCGACAACTTTGATTTTAATTTGAGCAGAAATCGTAGTGCCTTTATAGTTGACTGTGACTATTGTACTTCCTGGAGCTAATCCTGTAATTTGTCCAGTTGAGGGGTCCAGGCTAATAATATGTTTATCCCCATTACTCCATGCTAGATTACCAGCAATATCATTTATCTTTATTGAAGCAGGATTAGGGTGAAGACGCGGAAGCAGTTGTTCTGTTTGTCCTACCAGAAGTACAACCTCTTCATCCGAATTAATGTTAAAGCTCAGAGAGTTTAGTCCAACTATATGAATAGTATGCTCATCGTGTAGATTGCCAGCTGTCGCTCTTACGGTTACTGATGTCTGAGCTTGCATATTAGCCTTTAATTTATAATAGGTGTCACTTACTTTGATTAATGTAGCATTGCTCATTCCGTCGATGATTTCCCAGTCATCGATTACCAGAGTATCAGCATTGGCCGGAAGAACGGAGAGATTCAAATTTATAGTTTTCCCTGTAAATACTTCGTTGCTCCCAGTTATCTCAATAGAAGTTGCAGGGTTGCTGACTTGAATCTCTTTAGTTGCAGTAAGGATAGTTACATTATCAGTAATTCTAAAAGCTTCAACGCTGATAGTGAAAGTACCACTTTGCTGAGGAACGAAGGTTTTATGAAGATCATCACTTCCAGATTTTAGCGATTCTATCGGGCTCCATCTATAGCCAATAGTAGGATCATTAGCAGGTGTATAAATAGCTTCTAGCGGGACACTGTCCCCGACAATTACTGGCTGGTCGCCACCTATAAGCTCCAAAGTAGGTGCAGCAGGTACTGTGGGTATAGAATTATCTACAACAGGTCGAGGTATAACAGTAACTAAGATTGTTTTGGATGGGCGATTAACGTTAGTCGTATCGGTTGCCCTTACTGTAATATTAGCTGAACCTAAATTTAATCCACTAATTACACCGCTATTTGTATTTACGCTTACTCTATTAGGATTATCAGTCTCCCATTCCAGTCGTTGATTCGCAGCGTCTGCAGGAGTAACCGTAGCAATCAGCTTACGGGATTCACCTAAGTAGATCGTGATGTTGTCCGAATCCAGTTGAATGGCCGACACCTTTTTTACCGCCTCCAAATGTATGGATGGGAAGTTTACAGCTACACGCGGTTTCGGAGTAGGAACCGGAGTAGGCGTCGGTGTTGGCGATGGTGTTGGCGATGGTGTTGGAGTCGGTATCGGCGTCGGTGTAGGTGCTGCTGTTGGTGTAGGTATAGCTCCTTTAAATGGTTTGAAATTTAAGGTGGAAGAATTTTTTACAGTTCGTGCTATTAAGTTACCGGTTACTTGGCCATTTGAAAAAGTAACAGTTGTTTTTGGGGCAAGTATTGAACCCATTACGCCGACACTATTAATTGTCAGTTCGCCTTCATCTATAAAATTAAATATTACTTTTTCTTCGTTCAAGCCATTTAGAGTGAAACCGAAATTTTGCATACTTACTGAAGCTCCATCAACATTTATAACTACTGTAGAAGTACTGGGGACATTAATATCAAATCCCCAAGTTTTTGAGAGTTCACTTCCTTTTACCTTAAATACATTCAAGGTATTATTAGTTCCTTTAAGCTTTAAGCCTCCATCAAAAACAGCATTAGTAGCGGTTAAGGCTTTTAATTGATCGGATAATTTTAATAAATATGACTCGGCCATATCAAATTTGATAGGATTTCCTTTACTAATACCAGAATGCGTACCGGTTACTTGAGCTGGAAGGGATCCTCCATAAATAATTTTTCCGTTTACAGAACCATTATCAAAGTAGAAGTCCCCTCCAGCAATAACTGCGGGTTCCTTATTATTTATATTTGAGCTGTTTACGCTTATACCTCCGTTACGTGGTCTAAGATCAACTGTACCGCCACCTGCCAGCCGTCCTTGCATATTCAAGTTAGAAAAGAGAGAATCTCTAATAACAAAAGCATTGAAATCCCCAGCTATTCCTAAAATAGAGTTAGACGTTGATACAGCAGGATTAAATGTAGGGGTAGGCGCTGGTGTGACAGTTGGTGTAACTGTTGGTGTAATAATTGGAGTAACTGTTGGTGACGGTGTTGCAGTAGCGGTAACCACACTTTGAACATCCTCATATTCTAAAGTTGTACCAACCAATGAATATTTTCCGGCTGCGGTTGCTTTAAGACTGACTTTAATTACAAAAGGTGTTTTTTGCTCAGGCTCATAATATGGCTCAGTTGTACTTGTATTAAGGCTATACGTGATCTTGTCAAATATTTTAGAAAGGGTAGTTAAGCCACTTCTGTCATCTACTTCACTATTTACGTCTGCAGGAAGTGTTACAACATCAATATTAGCTGGCAAAACATCTTTAAAAATTACTCCAGGTATCACAAGAGTCGTAGCTGCACGGTCTGATGCATTTACATTAGCTGCAGGAATAGAAACAGGAAGTATAGAGTATTCCAAGGTAAAAGTCTCTCCAACTCCGATCTTTCCGTCAGACATATTATTGGAAATGATTCTTTTTCTAATATCTAGATTTGCAGTAGTTGTCTGAGTATGTACGGGAACATCAAATACCATAGTAGCAGCAGCACCATTGGTGTCTTTGGCGTTAATTTCAATCTGGAGGGTACCTCCACTAGGCAACGGATTAGAGAATGTATGATAGATACTATCCCCCGATTTAATTGCAGTATCATCAAGTTTGATGTCAGTCAGATAACTGCCGTTACTTTTGAATCTTACACTAGTCATTAAGTCAGTATCATAACGATCGGGATCTTTGACAGAATATTTGAGAACAAAATCTTTCTGATAAGAAGGAAACCCGGTTGTAGGTGTATCAATGGTTACGACGGGAGCATGATTGGATTGAATATAATTATGATATAGCGCATTAACAAGCAACTTGCTCCAAATCTCGGTTGTATTCCCCGCTAACACTTGAGCACTGCCCATGTAGACAGAATTCTGTTTGGAGTATGCAAAATAGTGATTATAACTATCATCTTGATCATAGGAGTCATCGGCAAGATTATACCAAGGCATAACACTCCTATCTTCGAGATTCAAACGAAATGAAGAATGGCTTTTACCTGACAGAGACAGATTGGACACAGATGAGAGCTTGTTAGATACGCCATCTATTTGACTCGTATATAAAGGATATTGTGTCTGCAATGAACCATTAACAGAAATAAAATGAGCAGGTTGATTCTCATCGCCCGGTCTTGAAACAAGAGCAGTGTTTTTTTGTCCGCTTAATTGGATTGCCTCAGCTGCCCAATCCTGAATATTAGTTGCAGCAGTATCAAAAAGATAGATTACTCCCTGTTTAGAGTTAGAAAATTCTTTTATAGCTGCAGCAGCAGAAGCGGTAAACGGAGAAGCCGATTTGTGCAGATCAAAATAATTAACGATTAGTTCATCGAAACGTCCATTTATCGTACTGTGAGTGTTTATATAGCTGTTGAATTCAGACACAGACATTGATTGCAGATTGAGTAGGTAATCGTCAGACTCTTTAAGGGAGCTCGGAAGAGATAGTTCACTTCCTATCCGAAGAACGTCAATATTCGCTTTGTTTTCACGATATCTTATAGAACCTGACTCGTAATCTTTGAATTGTTGTCCACTATTAGATTCGGTTATTTCAATTTTCCAATTTAGAATTCCGGAATAGGTCGCAGGTAACCTGTAGTTAATAATGTTATTGGATGTTTTGTTGGCAGTTATCGAGGCTACCACACTGTCCTCTGTAAAAATATTGTTGCCTTCCTTAAGAAAAAGCTTAACTGTTACAGGGTAATCATTAATATTTTCTACGTTTGCCACATCAATATTAAAGCTAAGACTCTCTCCAGCTCTATAAATACGGCTATTTTGTCCGTAGTCCTTAATATCTGTCCGGTTAGAAATTAAAAGGGAGGGACGTTGTTTAAGTCTTGAAGCATACTTTGACTCATTGCTTGAGAGCTCTTCTGTGAACTTTGTGAGTTCATTGTCATTTAGAAACACAACATTGGACTGAGGAGAATTGGTACGATAATTATTAAAGGTGTCGAATAGGATTCCATGCTGATCTGTGGCTTGATTTAAGAAAGGAGCATTGTGGAAAAAGACATAGAGTCCCTTATTTATAAAATGTTGAATAATTTCGTCTGCCTTTAATTGAGTTATGTCATTCATTGAATTCTTAGTGTTTGCGGAGGGAGTTTCAGCGGGATTCTTATTGTAATTTCCTTTGCCGATATATATAGCATCATATTTGCCGTCAAGACCGTCCCGGAGAGCTATGAATCTTTTCATACTGATAGTATCTATATCCAAGGAAGAAGAGCCAGAGCTGGAAGCATTGAGGTCACTTTCCCCACTCTCGGTAACTTCAAGAATTTTAACCGTATAGTCAGGATTACCTGCAAAAACATCGATCATTAGATGTCTTATTGGCAGAATCAATATTAATAATAGCAATATGAATGCTGGAAAAAAGAGAACTCTTTTTTCTTTGATACGCTTCATGTTCATCTCTCCCTGGCCGATATATAATTCATACTTTCTGTCAAAAGTGAATGCATTATGTCATTTAATGGATATATGTGACGGCTGTTTTCATTGTAAAAAGTACCAATCTATGCTATATATCATTCTAGGACATATTTAGTAGATAGGCAATTAAAAGATATGCGCATTCTGCTGTTTTATGAGTCTAAATAACTATTAAATTTGAAATATTCTTACAATATACATAGGTTGAATTAAGCAGGACTGCCGGACTGGTTCGGAAGAGGCTGCCCACGACAAAATCTAGCGCTCTGGAGTGAAAAAGAGATGGCCATCATGAAGAAAAGGCTGGGAGACCTGCTCGTAGAAAACGGAATTATCTCCCAGGAACAGCTTGAAGAAGCGCTGGTTGAACAGCGTAAATCCAAGCGCAAGCTGGGCGATCTGCTGATTACCCAGGGCTATATTACCGAGCAGCAGCTTATTGAGGTTCTTGAATTCCAGCTGGGAATTCCCCACGTCAGCCTGTTCAAATATCAGATAGACCCGGCGATTACCCAGATCATTCCTGAGAGCATGGCTAAACGTTATCAGGTGCTTCCGTTCATGAAGGAGGGCGGCAAGCTGATGGTGGCGATGGCAGATCCGCTTGATTATTTTGCTATCGAGGATCTGCGCATGAGCACCGGCTTCCGCATTGAGCCTGCGATTTCCAGCCGGGACGAGCTGACCCGGGCGATTGCCCGCCACTATGGCATGCGGGATTCGATGAGCCAGATGATGGTGGAGCTTCCGACCCAGGAAGAGATCGAAGAAACCGAAATCACCGATGAGGATTCGCCGATTGTGCGGCTAGTGAACCAGATGATCCAGCAGGCAGTATCGCTCAGAGCATCGGATATCCATGTGGACCCGGGTGAAAATAACCTGTCCATCCGCTTCCGGATCGACGGAACACTGCGTACAGAGCGGATTATCCCGAAGCAGATGCAGGGCTTCATTACAGCAAGACTCAAAATCATGGCCAAGCTTAACATTGCCGAGCGGCGCCTGCCGCAGGACGGCCGAATCAAGATGCAGTTTGATTACAAAATGGTCGACATCCGCGTATCCTCGCTGCCGACGATGCACGGTGAGAAGATTGTACTCCGGCTGCTCGATCTGAGCACCGGGGTGAAGACGGTTGACAGTCTGGGATTCAGTGACTGGAATGCCGGAGCTTTTCAGGACATGATCAGCAAGCCTTACGGCATTATCCTGATTACCGGACCTACGGGCAGCGGTAAATCCACTACCCTATACGCGGCTCTTAATCAGCTGAATACCGAAAGCGCCAATATCATTACTATTGAAGATCCCGTGGAGTACCAGCTTGAAGGAGTTAATCAGGTACACGTGAATCCGGCGATCGGCTTAACCTTTGCAGCCGGACTTCGCTCGATTCTCCGTCAGGACCCGAACATTGTTATGGTAGGGGAAATCCGCGATACCGATACTGCTGAAATTGCCGTAAGGGCCTCGCTTACCGGGCATCTGGTATTGTCCACGCTGCATACGAATGATGCGGTCAGTACGATTTTGCGTTTGCGGGATATGGGCGTCGAGCCCTATCTGATCGCTTCTTCTCTACTTGGAGTAGTAGCACAGCGGCTCGTCCGCAAAATCTGCCCGGATTGCCGGGAAGAGCATGCACCAACCGAGCAGGAGTCGATCATGCTGCGCCGTTACGGTCTGCCTGACCGGGTGATCTACCGGGGGCACGGCTGCGGCAGCTGTAATAACACGGGCTTCAGGGGCCGGGTTGCGATCCATGAGGTGTTGACCATTAACGATCATCTGCGCCAGATGATTACCGATTCCGCATCCGTCGAAGAGCTTCGGGCGGCCGGCAGAGCCCAAGGTATGGTGCATTTGATGGAGGATGGATTCCTTAAAGTCTCCAAAGGAATAACCACCCTGCAGGAGGTTATGCGCGAGACGGTTTCGCATTAGAGTTTAGGGGGAGACAAAAGTGCCAGCCTTTTCATGGGATATTATTCAATTGCTATATATGGCCTTTGCTTCCAAGGCCTCGGACTTGCATATTTCAGTAGGCTCTCCTCCAGTTATGCGGATTGACGGAAAGCTGCAGCCGCTGGAAGGGGAAAGAGTAAGCTCGGAAGAAGCTGCCTACATGGCCGATATGTTGCTGGGCAGCGAGAGAAGCATAGAGTTTCGCAATAGAGGGGAATTCGATTTCTCTTATCCGCTGGACGACGAAGTAAGGTACCGCGTGAATGTGTACCGGCAGCGTGGTGAGGTCAGTATTGCGGCACGGTCCATACCGGCTCAGATTCCGAGTATGGAGCAGCTTTCACTTCCAGGAGTACTGTCCAGCCTGGCAATGAAGCCTCAAGGACTGATTCTGGTAACAGGACCTACTGGCAGCGGGAAATCATCGACGCTTGCTGCGATGCTGAATTATATTAACCGGACGGCCAGCAAGCATATTGTTACGCTGGAAGATCCGATAGAATTTCTGCACAGCCACGGAACCTGTCTGATAGATCAGCGTGAGGTGGGCAGTGATACCGGAAGCTTTGCCAGTGGTCTAAGAGCGGTCCTCCGCCAGGACCCGGATGTCATTTTGGTTGGGGAAATGCGCGATCTGGAGACCATTTCCGCCGCTGTTACTGCTGCTGAAACTGGACATTTGGTCATGGCTACGCTGCATACAACCGATGCACCGCAGACGATTGACCGGATCATCGACACGTTTCCGGGGCATCAGCAGGGGCAGATCCGTTCGCAGCTGGCCTCAGTGCTTTTGGCGGTTCTTTCGCAGCGGCTGTTTCCCCGTGCTGGCGGAAAAGGCCGGTTGTGCTCTACCGAGCTGCTGATTAACACACCGGCAGTGGCTAACCTGATTCGGACCGAGAAGACCCATCAGATCAAAAATGTAATGCAGACCGGCCGGGCGCTCGGCATGCACACCCTGGAGATGAATATACGCGAGCAATTGCAGCTGGGGCTGATTCAGCCTGAGGCAGCCAGAGGTTACCTCACGGAGGTGAGCAGCTGATGCCGCAGTTTGAATACCAGGTTCGTACAAGTGCCGGGAAGCAGCTCAAAGGCAAGCTGACAGCCTCGGACAAAGGATCGGCGATGGAGGAGCTGCGCAAGCGGGGACTGACCGTATTTTCGTTGGTCGAACAGAAATCCTCTATTCTATCGATGGAAATCTATATTGGTAATCCGGTCAAAACGATTGATTTCATCATTTATTGCCGTCAGTTCGCTACCTTGATGCGTGCTGGTGTTTCGATAGTGGATGCTACACGAATTCTGGCAGAGCAGACCGAGAGTAAAGCGCTGAGCAAAGCGTTAAATGATGTGAACTCCAGCCTGCTGCGCGGTATCGCCTTATCACAGGCGATTCAGGATCACAAAAAGATTTTTCCGCCGCTGTTCATCAGTATGATCCGTGCCGGGGAAGAATCGGGTGATCTGGAGGGCACGCTTGAGCGGCTGGCGTTATATTTTGAGAAACGTCACGTCACCTCTGAGAAAATCAAATCAGCCCTGACTTATCCGGTTACGGTTGCTATAATGGCGGTCGCCGCTGTGGTGTACTTGCTGTGGGCGATCGTGCCGCAGTTTGTGACAATGTTCGAATCGATGGATGCCGAGCTTCCGGCGATAACCAAGCTGGTCCTGGCTCTTAGTAAGAGCATTCAGGGACAATGGTATTTCTGGCTCATTGCCATCATCCTGATTGTGGTTGGTTTTCAAATTGCAAAACGCACAGAGCAGGGTGCATACGCACTGGATTATGCCAAGCTCAAGATTCCTGTGTTCGGCAAGCTAAATCAAAAGGGCTCAATTGCCCAGTTCACACGTACCTTTGCATCCTTGTATGCCAGCTCGGTGCCTATTCTGCAGGCGTTGTCCATTTTGGAAGAGGTAGCTGGCAATAAGGTGATAGGCGGATATATTCGCAGTGCTGCCGATTCTCTCAGACAGGGAAAGCCGCTCTCGGAGCCGCTTAAGAAAGCATGGGTATTCCCGCCGCTGGTCACACAAATGATTGCAATTGGTGAGGAGACCGGAGCGCTTGATGAGATGCTCTCCAAGGTCGCTGACTTCTATGAGATGGATGTTGAAAACACAGTTGACCGTCTGAAGTCATTGCTAGAGCCATTGTTAATTGCATTTTTGGCTGGTGTAGTGGGTGTAATTGTAGCAGCGATTATGCTGCCGATGTTTAGCCTGTATGGCAACATGTGAGCCATGTGCTCCTTGCATAGATTGAGAGGGGTGACGCCAGGCAGGCGGACCGGGAGCACAAGCAGGCTCCAGAACCTGCTGGAATAGGATGAGTACATTGGATGACAGCAACAGGACAGCGAGGTTTTACACAGATAACGGAGTATCGGTCTTATTCAATAACATCAATTATGAGGGGGAAAAGAAATGTTGGCACAGGCGATTCGTAAAAAGCTGGGCAAGGCGGGTAAAGAGGAAAAAGGGTTCACACTGATTGAGTTATTGGCGGTTATTGTTATTTTGGGGATTATTGCGGTGATTGCAGTACCGTTGATAGGGAATGTTATTCAAAATTCTCGAGAAGATGGTGATATTGCCACAGCACGTCAGATTTATGATGCAGCGAGATTATATATTGTAGGTGAAGAAAACGGGAATTTTGAGGGTGCTGGAACCGTAGATATTATTGCAGAAATCCAAGCAGATGGTTATTTGGATACACCACTTAGTTTACCAAGTTCAAAAGCTGTCATTACTGCAGGTACTGTTACATTCGATGCCGACGGCAATCTATCTGGCATGTCTATTACTCCGGCTCCACAGGGGTCTACACCTGTTGCAAGTAGTACTGCTGGAACTTACACACCTGCTCAAATACTTAGCGTCGATATTGATAAATAAAACCTTATTACCCAAAGGAATCGGAATTCCCGATTCCTTTTTTAAAATCCAAAGAACAGGAACAACACCCCATGACCATTGTTATCGCGGTATACATCACGCTTGTCGGCCTGATCCTGGGCTCCTTCTATAATGTAGTGGCGCTGCGGGTGCCGGCGGGGGAGTCGCTGGTGCGGCCGCCGTCGCATTGCACCAGCTGCGGGACGCGGCTGACGGCGCGGGATTTGCTGCCGGTGGCGAGCTACGTATTGTCCCGGGGCAGGTGCCGGCACTGCGGGGCGAAGGTATCGCCGCTGTATATGCTGGGTGAAATGGCGACGGGGCTGTTATTTTTGTGGGTATACCTGCAGTTTGGTTTATCCGGCCAAGGCATTACCGGATTTGTCTTAGTTAGCCTCGCGGTAATCGTGACGGTGGCTGACCTGAAGTACATGCTGATCCCGAACAAGGTGCTGCTGTTTTTTCTGCCGCTACTACTGCTGCTAGTAGCCATTTTCCCGGAAGGGCCGCTGTGGTCCCATCTGCTGGGAGGCGCGGCAGGCGGCTTCATTATTCTGCTGCTGGCTCTGCTCGGGGGCATGGGTATGGGGGATGTGAAGCTGTTCGTGCTGCTGGGCTGGGTGGTCGGCTTTCCCAATGTCATTTTGGCTTTCCTGATCGCTTGCGCACTGGGGAGTATTGTCGGCGGGACGCTGATGCTGCTCGGCAAGGTGAAGCGCAGGCAACCCATCCCGTTTGGACCGTGGCTGGCTGCAGGCTCCCTGATTGCTTTCTCTTACGGTTCACATCTTATCAGCGGTTATCTCGCGCTCATCCGTTAGGAGGAACTTTATAGCATGTTTGGAATAGGCAACAAAGCAGCCGGTGTCTCCATTGAGCAGACTGGCATCCGTTATATCAGCTTCAAGAACAATCAAGGCAAGCAGGTCCACAAAAAAAGATTCATGCCGCTGCTCCCGGGAATGATCGTTGAGAATCAGGTGGCAGACAGAGAGGCGCTGCTGGACCGTCTGCGGCAATGGGTAAAGACAAAAGGGCTGCGCGGCAGTGCAGTTAGCCTGTCGATTCCGCCTTCACAGATGATTATCCGTAAAATGACGATTCCCAGCACGGTAGAAAAGCAGATCGACCAGCTGGTAAAGCTTGAGGTTGAGACCGGCCTGCATCTTCCCTTCGAGAATCCGGTGTACGATTACGTGGTCACCGGGCAGGAGGAGAATGAGAGCCAGCTGATTATTTTTGCCGCGCCGCGCAAGGTCGTTCAGGACTACGTAGATGTACTGGAAGATGCCGGCCTGAAAATCAAAAGCGTTGAGGTTTCGGCAACAGCTCTGGCCCGCAGCATCGTAGCAGGCTATGGACATGCCTTTAACGAGACGATGCTGATTCATCTGGAGCAATCGCTGCTCGATATTTATATGTTCCGGGGCGGTAATCCGGTGTTTATGCGGACGATTAATCTGGTGGACCTGGCACAGCCTCAGTCGATCCCCTTTAATTTAAGCAAAGAGCTGCCTTCGGCAGCAGAGGCGGAGGCAGAAGCTGCTGCATCTTCTGCCTCTCAGCATCACTTGTCTGCTGAGCAGATCGTGGAGATTACAGCAGAAATATCACGCATGCTGAGCTTTTACCAGTACAGCCTGCACGACGGCTCCACACGGATTACGGAGCTGCTGATTACAGGCGCACCAGATATGCGCAGCCAATTACAGCAGGAGCTGCAGGCTGCGCTGCCGGAGCTGGCAATCGCTCCGATTGCCGTTGACCAGTTCGCGGCCGGCGTACGGCCGGACAACAGCCTCAATGATTACCGGGTAGCTGCCGGAGCCGCGCTGCGTGATCCTAAGCTGCGCAGTATTAATCTGCTGCCGCGTGAGGACCGTGAGACCATTGTATTCCCTTATGTTGCAGTGACGCTTGCCGCCGTCTGGGTGCTTGGCGTAATCGGGACCGGTATTTTATATACTTCAGTGCGCGGGGAGTACGCCGATCAGAGCACCCTGATTCAGGCAGCTCAGGATCAGAATGCTAACCTGCAGCTTGAACTGGCCGGCCTGAACAGCAGCGGAGCCGGAAGCGGCAGCTTTGACCGGTCGGCAATTATTGAAGCCTTGTCAGCCAGCCGGGTAAATGCTGCTGCCTTGCTGAATGAATTGAAGTCGAAGCTGCCGTATGCTGCTGTAATCCGTGAGATCAGCTATTCCTTCCGCGGGGATCTGCTGCTGACTGTGAATTTCACAGATATGGAGCACAGCGGAGTGTATCTGACTGCACTGCGGGGAATGCCGTTTGCGCGTGAAGCGGTCATTGAGAAATTATCCGAAGGCTCCTCCGGAGCAGTGGCCGGCGGCCTCTCTAATCTTATCAATTATTCGGCGGTATACCGTGTAAGTACTGCACCTGAGGCTGCGGATCAGCAAGCGGCAGAGGCACAGGCTACTGCGGAAGGAGGAGCGGACAACAGTGGAACAAATTAATAAATACCGCTCACCGATCGTTTTGGGTATGCTGATCCTGTTTCTGATCCTGTTTGCCTTTTATATGCTGGGGATTCGCCCGGTAAGCAGTGATATTGCGCTACAGAGCAGCGAGCTTTCCCTGCTGGAACGGGAAGGATCGGCGCTCCAGAGCAAAATCAATGAACTCAAGGGCGCCGGAGACAGCCTGAGCGCAGACGAAGAGACTGCACTGGACGCTATTCCGCAAGGTGACGGAAGCGAAGCGCTGATCAATGAGCTGAAGGCGATCGGCGACAGCTCTCATGCCAGGCTGAAGGACATCGGCTTTTCGCTGACGGGTACAAGTACGGCTGGAACGTGGACTGGTTCAGCAGCTGCTTCTGCAGCCGGACTGCAGGAGATCAAGATGACGGCTATTGTTGAAGGCGGTTATGCCGAGATACACGAATGGCTGAAGCAGCTGAACAAGATGCCGAGACTAATCACGGTGGATTCCTTTGCATTCCAGCAGCCGTATGAATTTCCGACCGCGCAGAATCCGGGCAGCATCCTGACGGCAAATGTGGCCTTTACGGCTTATTACGAGGCTGAAGCCGCAGAGTAATCAGTGAATAATTAAGGTTGTTACATGTACTAATCAGACTTCGTCTTCCCTAACCGGGGAGGCGGAGTTTTTTTGTGCGCCGTAAAGCGGTAAATCCGTTTTCAGCCGGCAGCAGATTGGGTATTTTAGCTTACAGGCTATCGTAAGTTATAAAGTATCCTTTACAGCAACAGAAGCAGTTACGTTCTACCTGAATAAGCAGAACAAGATGAATAAGGAGGCGTTGGTATGAAAAAGAAATGGTTGATCGGTTCGCTGGCACTTTCGCTCGGTCTGGTATCGGCGGGAAGCGGGGCACTGGCGGCTTCGCCGGCAACAGGGAATGCGGGAGTAAGGACAGTAGCGGCATCTTTGCCGGGCAAAGAGGGTCCCGCTACCATTAACAACCTGACAGAGCGAAGCATCATTCCGCTGCTGGTCCATGCCAAGAAGCTGTATACCTATGCCAGCGGTGCAGGCAATACCTTCGGGGCTGAGAAGTTTACCTACAACGGACTCGAGTACCGCTATCTTTCCAGTGACCTCGGAACCAAGCAGCAGCTGATGAATTATATAAAAAGAGGCTTTACGCATAACGCCGCAGCTTTTTATACACAGACGCAATTTCTTGAAATGAAGGGGCGCATGGCCCAGGTTAACGCAGATGTAGGCAATCATCTTCAGTTCGATAAAGCTATCGCCAAGATGGTTTCCAAAACAGCAACTACAGCAGTATTTGAGCTTAGCGTGCCTCAGGAGAGCGGGCAGGGGGATAATGCCGGGGTTGTAGTCAAGCTGAAAAAGGTGAACGGTTACTGGAGAATTGACATGTCACCGGATACCTTGTTCTAAGACAAGCTGAAGGAACCGTAAAGATGTTCTTCAGCTGCTTCGCCCCAAAGGGCGGCCAGATTTCATTCTGGCCGCCCTTTGCGGTAAAGAGTAGAATGGTGCCGTCCGGGAGCACATGGCAGGTCATTCCTGGCTGCGCACACCATCCTCCACGAGCGGCTTCTTTACAGGCTCGGGCTGGACCGCCTTGCTCATGCCGCCCCGGTTGATGGCGATTACCTGCTTCTGTGCCGGATAAGTATCGCGGGAGAGCTGTTTCTTTTCCGCTGCCTTACCGTCAATATAACGTATAATATAGGTTTCTACTACATAACCGATCTTGCCGCTCTGGATAACCCGTGTGCCCCCGCGGGGCAGCGAGGAGTCACTGACGTACCGGGCCGCGGGCTGCAGGATTTCAACGGTCTGGGACTGTACGGTATAGTAGACGTTTTTGGGAAATGTGCCGAACAGCTTCACCGTCAGGGTTCTGCCCTGAACCGCAGCCTTGATAATCAGGTATTTGCCGGTGTTGTTGCGGAAACGGAAGTTGATGTAGCCCTGGGCAAATGTGGCATCCTGCCCCTTCGGCAGATAGCTGACCGGCAGCGAATGGTTACGCCGCTCTACAATTTCCAGACCCGCTCTGAGCGCCGCATTGTAGAGCGTGCTGGACACCTGGCAGATGCCGCCGCCGGTGCCGGGCTGCAGCTTGCCGTTCACAATAACAGGTGCTTCGCGCAGCCCGGATTCACGCTGGGCTTTTTCAATCGCCTTGCCGTAATCAAAAACAGCGTCTGGCGGCAGGATTGTGCCGTTCACAGCTTTGGCTGCGGCCTCCACGTTGAACGTGCGTCCGGGGCCGCTTAAGCCAAGGGAGGTGCTGAACTGGGTGATTTTCCGTTCGATGCCCTGATCCTTCAGCACCTTTAATGTTATAGCCGGCTCTTTAACGGTCAAGGGCACCTCCAGGGTAATGCGCTTTGCCTGCAAAGCCTCCCGCTCAGCGGGCTGAACCGGCAGCGCTGCCCGCAGGGCGAGCTCAAGCCCGTACCAGTCCACCTCGTAGGAGGTGGTCTCCGCCGTGTAAACCACCCGGTCATCTTCGGTAATACGCCGGGTAGCGTCTACCGGTGTACCGAAGGATTCTCTTTCCCATGCAGGGCTAAGGCTTGACTGCAGCTGTTCCAAATCCAGATGGATACCGAGCTCCCAGCTGCGGGCAAAGCTGCGGCGGGCCTGTGCCCGGTCCAGCATCCTCCCTTCCGTTAAGCTCTTTAGCCCTTGAAGAAAAGCTCCGGCTTCATAAGCGACACCAGCCTGCTTCAGGGTGACGGTCAGCTCGGTGTTGTCGCCTGCCTTAAGTACCAGGGGGATAGCTTCAAGCGCTTCAAGCCGGGCGGCAAGCTCGCTGCGGACCCCGGCAGCCTCATGTCCGCCGATATCCCAGCCGGTCAGCCGGGTCCCCTTCGGGATGGTATGCTGCCCTCCATATAAATGAAGCCCGCCGGCCAGCAGTGAAGCGGCCAGCAGCAGTGAGATGGCTGCGGTGAGGACGATATGTGCTTTTTTCATTAGATAGTCTCCTTCGAAAGCGGCAGATTTGCGTGCAGGGAGCAGCGCAGGCCGGGATAATAAGCTTACTGATCGCCATTTCCAGCCGATATATAAAGGTGGGAAGGGGACCAGGCAGGATTTTTTTACAGAAAGCTCGAATGTATTACAAATGAATGGCAGCCTCTCTATCAGGGGGCCTGTTTCATGTATATGAGCCGTACCGGGAAAACTTTCGGGTACTCAAACGGTTACAGATTTGTTACAATAGTTACGTCTGTGGGATTCGGGCAGTTAATGGAAGCTTCTGCGGTTTGGTGTCGAACCTGACGGCCGGCCGGCGGAATATGACAAAATCGGGAAGTGATAACTTTTGATTGAAATGCAGGATGTATGGAAGACGTACCCCAACGGGACTAATGCTCTCCAGGGGATATCCGTCAAGATTGACCGCAATGAATTCGTGTATGTCGTCGGACCGTCCGGCGCAGGGAAATCAACTTTCATGAAATTAATTTATAGAGAAGAAACACCAACCAAGGGCCAGATTTCGGTAGGCGGGTTCAATATCGGCAAGCTCAAGCCGCGTAAAATTCCTTATGTAAGACGCAACATCGGCGTAGTGTTCCAGGATTTCCGGCTGCTGCCGAAGCTGACGGCGTATGAGAATGTCGCTTTTGCGATGGAGGTTATTGAGGCCCCTAAGAAAATTATGAAGAAGCGCGTCAATGAGGTGCTTGATCTGGTGGGACTGCGCAGCAAGGCGAACCGGGAGCCGTCCCAGCTCTCAGGCGGAGAGCAGCAGCGGATTGCGATTGCCCGGGCCATCGTCAACAATCCGTCGGTTATCATTGCAGATGAGCCTACCGGTAACCTGGATCCTGAGACCTCCTGGGGCATCATGCAGCTGCTGGACGAAATTAATTTCCGCGGCACTACGATTGTAATGGCTACCCATAACAGGGATATTGTCAATAAAATGCGCAAACGGGTACTGGCGATCGAGAACGGCAACATTGTCAGAGACCAGGTGAGAGGGGAATACGGTTATGAGTTTTAAAACCTTCTTGCGCCACATGCGGGAAGGCTTCAAAAATGTATTCCGCAACGGCTGGATGTCGGTGGCTTCCATCACATCTATTGTCGTCTCCCTATTCGTGCTCGGTGTCTTTATTCTGCTTGTACTCAATGTGAACTCCATCGCCGACAAGGCGGACAGCCAGGTGCAGATCAATGTGCATCTGACGCTTAACACAGATCAGAAGATGCGTGAAACGCTGCAGAACGAAATCGGCAGCATGCCGGAAGTAAGCAAGGTAGAGTTCGTATCCAAGGAGCAGGGGCTGATCGAGTTCCGCGAGGATATGGGGCCGGATGCAGCCGAGCTGCTGGAAGGCTTTGACGAAGAGAATAACCCGCTGCCGGACAAGCTGCTGGTCGAGGTGATTGAACCGACTACAGTCCCGTTTGTAGCAGATAAGATAGAA
This sequence comes from Paenibacillus sp. FSL R7-0273, assembly GCF_000758625.1. Lineage (NCBI taxonomy): Bacteria > Bacillati > Bacillota > Bacilli > Caryophanales > Paenibacillaceae > Paenibacillus > Paenibacillus sp. FSL R7-0273. Next base: position 6,732,220 of record NZ_CP009283.1, on the reverse strand, counting down.
GCACTAAACACAAAGCATGAAGAGCAGCCGATATATAAAGTGAACTACGGTAAAGGCTCGGTTGAGACACTGTTTAAGATTACGCGCGCTGTGCGCAATATAGGCTTTATTTTTGTGGCAGGCCTGGCTCTGATGTCCATGTTCCTGATTTCCAATACGATCCGGGTAACCATTCTCGCCCGCCGCAAGGAGATCGGCATTATGAAGCTGGTCGGGGCAACGAATGCGTTTATCCGCTGGCCGTTTTTTGTGGAGGGGGCGCTGATCGGACTGATCGGCTCACTTGTGACCTCGGGTGTTCTCTTTATCGGCTACAGCAGTCTGATACGTTCTGTACAGGGGGATCCGATGCTGGGGCTGCAGCTGATTCCTTTTGAAGAAATCTGGCTGCTCATGTGCGGGCTGCTTGTAGGGCTTGGCATGCTGATCGGGATCTGGGGAAGTACCGTATCAATCCGCAAGTTTTTGAAGGTGTAAGCACAATTTCTGACGTGAAATGACATTATAAATACGGAGTAAAAGGATGGGGAGTGCGAGTTGAAGAAGAAGATTGCCGCCGGACTAGCCGTAGCACTGCTGGCTGTCACTTTTTTAGGACCCTCTGACGGATATGCCAAAAAGACAACAGTCGCAGAAATAGATCAGCAGCTGAAGAAGCTGCAGCAAGAGGTGCAGGCGGCTAAGGCCGCACAGGACAAGGCGGCTTCCCGTACTCAGGAGGCACAGCACTACAAGAACAAAACCACCCAGAATCTCGAGTATGTGCTGGCACAGATCGAGCAGGTAAAGGGTGAAATGACGACCATTTCCGGCAAAATCGCCAGCACAGAGGAGTCGCTCAACGTGACTGCAGCCGAGCTGAGTGATGCGGAGGACCGGATTGCTTCGCGTGAAAAGCTGCTGGAATCCCGTGTCCGGCTGATGTATACCGATGGTGCTGTTTCTTATCTTGATGTGCTGCTGTCATCGACCAGCTTCTCCGATTTTCTGGACCGGGCGGATTCGCTCAAAATGATCGTGGATCAGGACCAGGATCTGCTGGAGCAGCACAAGCTCGACAAGGAGACAGTGGTATCCAAGAAGATAGAACTGGAGGGACAGTATGCCAATGCAAAGCAGCTGTATACCCAGCTTGAGGATCAGCGCAGTGTCTTGAAAGAAAAGGAAGAAGAGAAGCAGGAGCTTATCGCTCATTATGATGAAGAAATTCTGGTGTCCGGGGAAATTTCCGAAGAGCAGGAAGCTAAGCTGGTTCAGCTGGCCAGTGAGCGTTCCGCGCTGGAGACACAGAAGGATAAGCTGAAGGCAGAGGAAGCGGCACGTAAAGCGGCTGCAGCCAAAGCAGAGGCGGCACGCCGAGCGGCAGCCGCAGCGGCCAAAGCGAAGGCCAGGTCAACAAGCAATGTCAGCAGCGCAAGCTCCTCCTCAGAGTTTTCCGGCAGCGGCGGACCGTTCCTGATGCCTGTAGGCTCGGCGCGGATCTCGTCGGGCTACGGCAAGCGGACCCATCCGGTAACCGGTGAAGTCGGCAAAATGCACACCGGTGTAGACTTTGCAGTTCCGCAGGGAACCAGCATCCATGCCGCTGAATCCGGCACCGTGCTTGTTTCGGAATGGTGGAGCGGCTACGGATATACAGTCATTATTGACCATGGCGGCGGTGTGTGGACACTTTACGGACATATCCGTGAGGGCGGCCTCAGGGTTTCAGCCGGGGACCAGGTTAGCAGAGGTCAGGTTATTGCCGAATCTGGCTCAACCGGGCGCTCTACAGGCCCGCATCTTCACTTTGAGGTACGGGTAGACGGTAAGACTGTTAATCCGATGCCGTATCTGTAGATCTGGCTGCTGAAATACAAATAAAGACAACGGCAATAAATATTAATACGCGCTGCGGCATATACTGGAAGAGATACCGTCCTTTCCGGACGGATGCGGGCCTTTAGTAGATGGACAGAAGGGACGGTGGGAACATCATGTTAAAGAAAAGCACGGCGGTCTTTATGATCGTCGCTGCGCTGCTCTGCGGCAGCCTGTTAACCCTTGGCGTGACCGGTTATGTGCAGGTTGTCGGACAAGCTGCGGGTGAAGGCGTAGCGGCTGTACTGCAGACGAACAGCGGCCTGCAGGATAAGGAGTCCCAGAAGCTGGGCACCGCACTAAGCCTGATAGAAGATAACTACTACGATACAGTAGACCGGAACAAGCTGATCGACGGTGCGGTCAACGGTATGATGGAAGCACTGGGCGATCCTTATTCCAATTATATGGGCAAGGAAACAGCAGAGAAGTTTGAAGAGAGCATTGAAGGCTCCTTCTCGGGTATCGGCGCAGAGGTATCCTCGGATAACGGCAAGGTTGTTGTTGTCTCGCCGATCAAGGGAGCGCCGGCTGAAAAGGCCGGAATTCAGGCTAAGGATGTCATTCTGTCGGTCAACGGCGAAACGCTGGAGGGCCTTGAGCTGAATGATGCCGTCGCCAAAATCCGCGGACCGAAGGGCAGCAAGGCAACGCTCAAGGTACAGCGTACCGGATCAGCAGAGCCGCTGGAATTCGTGATTACCCGCGATGATGTGAAGCTTGAAACCGTCTATGCCACCATGGAGAAGGACGGCGTTGGCGTTATTGAGGTAACCCAGTTCTCGATGAATACCGCCGAGCGGTTTAAGGAAGAGCTGAACAACCTCGAGAAGAAGGGCATGAAGGGGCTTGTCATCGATGTCCGTAACGATCCGGGCGGTGTACTGCAGCGGGTTATTGAGATGGCAGAGCAGTTCGTCCCGGCAGGCAAAACGATTGTTCAAGTGGAAAATAAGGATAAATCGCGCGAGGTCAGCACCTCCAAAGGGTCAAGCAAGGCTTATCCGGTGGTTGTGCTGATGAATAAGGGAAGCGCCAGCGCATCGGAGATCCTGGCAGGAGCGCTGCAGCAGTCGGCCGGGGCCAAGCTGATCGGGGAGCATTCCTTCGGTAAGGGCACCGTGCAGACCAGCTTCGAGAAGGAGCTTGGAGACGGCAGCCTGCTCAAGATCACGATTGCCAAATGGCTGACGCCGGACGGCACCTGGGTTCACGGCAAGGGTATTGAGCCTGATATCACAGTGGCCCAGCCGGATTACTTCTCGGTAGCACCGATTAATAAGAGTGCTACCCTGCAATACAATATGAACAGCTCGGATATCAAAAGTGCGCAGACCATGCTGGAAGGCCTGGGCTACAAGCCGGGGCGTAAGGACGGATATTTTGACGCCGCAACTAAAGATGCGGTGAAGAAATTCCAGAGCGCCTCCAAGCTGCAGGCAACCGGCATCATTGATGCCAAAACCGCTGAAGCATTGGAGCTGGCCCTGATCAAGGTCATTCAGGACCCGGCAAATGACAACCAGCGTAACCGGGGAATTGAAGAGGTGCGGAAGGAAATCCAGAAAGCCGCGTCGAACAAGTAAGAAGGCTGAATTCAGCCTTCTTTTTTTTGAGTCTTGTGTAGAAGGAGTGTGACGACAGTTTGAATGATATGCTAGAACTGCTTACAAGCTTGGGCACAGCGGTCATACATCTGCTGATTCAGCCTTATTACTATATTGCCATTCTCTTCATTGCCCTGTACTATCGCAGACAGGTGGCGCTGGAGCGCAAGCTGATTCATGTGAAGCAGCACGGCTGGGGTTCAGAAACATGGCGGACGGTATGGAGCGGGCTTGTCATGGGTCTGGCAGTGTCAGCCGCAGCTGTCGCGCTCGGTATTTCACTGCCTGCGGATGCTGTTGTCTGCATCTGGATTGTCAGCCTGATTCTCATGTTGTTCCGCGTGCGTTATTTAACCTTTGGCTACTCCGTTGGAGTATTAGGTATTATACAGTTCATAATTTCGTTCTTCCCGGATGCGCTTCAGGACGGCACCGCCGGGCGGCTGGTTACGGCGGTGCGCGGAATGGACATCCCGGCACTGCTCGTGCTGGCCGGGCTGCTGCATCTCGCCGAAGCGCTGCTCGCGCGCTGGCAGGGCGCGCGTCTGGCGACGCCGCTCTTCCTGGAGGGCAAGCGCGGCAAGGTCGTCGGCGGCTACCAGCTGGAGGCCTTCTGGCCGCTGCCGCTGTTCCTGCTGGTTCCCTCTGCTGCGGGAACCGCTGACCTGCCCTGGCAGCCGCTGCTTGGCGGCGGGCTTGGACTCGTATCGCTGCCGGTTATCATCGGCTTCAGCGGGACAACCTACAGCCTGCTGCCTGCACGCAAGGCAGCCCGCACCGCAGGCCGGCTGCTGGCGTACAGCATCGTCCTGCTGGGCGTGAGCCTGCTCGCCGCCGCCTGGAGCCCGCTCACGCTGGTTGCGGCGCTGCTTGCGCTGCTCCTGCACGAAGGCCTGAACTGGTACAGCGCACTCGAGGAGCGCAGCACAAGTCCGAGCTTCGTGCATCCGCCGGCCGGCCGCAAGGTGCTGGCCGTCCTGCCGGGCAGTCCGGCGGAGGAGCTGGGCATCCTGCCGGGTGAAGTGCTGCTGAAGGTCAACGGGGTCCTGTTGACCGAGGCGGCGCAGCTGCATGACGCGCTGCGCATGAACCCGGCTTACTGCAAGCTGGAGGTGCAGAACCGGGAAGGGGAGAGCAAATACCTGCAGCGTCCGATCTACGACGGCGATCATCACCAGCTCGGCATGATTCTCGTGCCGGAGCCGGATGAAGCCGTAACAGCCGGGGCGAAGCCGACCAGCATCTTCGGCATCATCGGCATGAGGACGGGTACCCGTACCCGCCGCAAGGGCCTGGCTTCGGCCGGACTGAACCGGACCAAGGCCGCCGACGGCCAGCCGCCCGCCGGATCTGAGCGGCCGCGCCCGCCTGAGACCGCGAATGCGGAGACACTGGATGCCTAAGCGGGCCGTCCGGATTCCCTGTTCTGGAAGCGATACAATCCACTGATAATAAAGGCCAGCTCCCCGTTATAGCTGCGGGGGCTGGCCTTTTTAATTACAGAAGTGATTGCCAGTAGAAGCGAAGGGGCGGGTGGCCTGATATATGAATATCTATTGGTGACCAGGCTGAATTTTTCCGGAGGTCTTGGGAGGCCACCGGAGGGAATTAGACCGGCTAACGGACCTGAGAGGCGTTATTCTCCCCTGTAGAGTTGCTCTCCCATTCTAACGGACCGTAGCGCCCTTATTTTGTCCAAAATAGCTTTTTTCCGTTGAATTCACATATATAACGGCGCTGGAGTCCGTTAGCATGAACAACAGCTGGTTATAGCGTATATAACGGCATCTGTGTCCGTTAGAACCGAAGGGGACGGCCAATAGACCATGCTCCTTACATTAGTAGTTACTCATTCATCATCAATCACACCATGCGCCTTACCCTAGCCTTTACTTCTGTACCATTAAGCCCGCACCATCTGCCTCACACAGATAGTCATCAAGCACACCCGTGCACCTGCCCTGGCATCTGCTCCATCCAAGGCTACCCGTGCGCCCTCTCCTGTATGTGCAGGCTTGATGGCGGCTTAAGCTGTCGCCAGGGCATGCTTTCTCCGCAGTCCTCCCGTTACCCCCGGCAGTCCTTCAAATAAAATATCGCAATCTGCGTACGGTCACGCAGACTGAGCTTGCTAAGGATGTCGGTGATGTAGTTTTTCACGGTGCCTTCGCTCAGGAACAGCCTAGCAGCGATCTCTTTGTTGGTCAGACCTTCCGCAATCGCAGTGACTATGCCCTGCTCGGCCTTAGTCAGGCCGTAAGATTCAAGGGAGGTGTCCTGTGCAGGAGCCGGCCTGGCTGCTGCTGGCTGAAGAAAGCCGGCCATTTTCCGGGCGATATCGGGATGGATCAGCATGTTGCCCTGGTGAACGGTTTTGATGCCCTGGATAATCCGGTCCGGCGGAATATTCTTCAGCAGATACCCGCTGGCCCCGCTCCGCAGTGCTTCGATAATGTATTCATCATCGTCAAAGGTGGTCAGCATCAGTACAGACACATGGGGATAAGCCTCCTTAATCCGGCGTGTGCCCTCGACCCCGTCGCAGACCGGCATCCGGATATCCATCAGCACCACATCAGCAGCCTGCGGCAGCTCCTGCAGCAGCGTGAGCGCTTTGCCGCCATCGCCCGCACAGCCCGCGACTTCAATCTCCGCATCCAGACCGACCAGCACCTTGAGACTCTCGCGGATAAAAGGGTCATCATCAACAATTACAACTCTAATCATACAGAAGGCTCACCTCGTCTTACTGATATTATGTAGCTTTAGAAATGGAACCTATAGTTTTTCCCATCATATACTGCTGCTGCCGAAAGGTCTGGACTCCTGTACCGCGCGCTCACTTGAGCTCCCCGTGCCGGTATACCGGCAGTCTCGTAATCACAGTGAACGGTGCCTCCGTGCGCAGCTCCAGCGTTCCTCCGACCAGGCCGGTACGTTCGGTCATCCCCTTTAGACCCATCCCGCCGCCGGCACGAAGCCGGTACAGCTTATCCCCCTCCGGCAGCAGGCCGTTATTGCCGGCCTCCATGATAATCTCACGGTCACTATAATGCACAGTGATCCACACGGAAGTGGCCTTCCCGTGCCGCAGGGCATTGGTTATGGCTTCCCGGGCGTTTTTGTATAGTACGACCTGTACGCTCGGGTACAGCGGATAGACATATCCGTGTACCTGGTACGAGGTTTCGATTCCTGTATCCCGTCCAGTCTCCTCAAGCAGCCGGTCCAGAGCGTAGGCCCCCTCAAGCTGGGGTGTATAATTCACCTGTCTCAGGGCAGTCCGCATATTATCCATACTGGCAGCCAGCTGGTCGCGGATCTGGCCCATCATCTCCATTCCGGTATCGGGTGAGCCGGGCAGGGTGTGGATGGCAGCCTCGACCATCATTTTGACCCGGATCAGCCGGTGGCCGATATCATCATGCAGCTGCCGTGAGATCCGTACCCGCTCCTCTGCCTGGGCCGCGTTCTCCACCTGGGCGTTGAACTGCAGCAGCCGGTTGCGGGTCTCGTCGAGCTCGAAGTGCCTTTTGCGCAGCTCGTCATACAGAAACAGTGTGTCCTCGCGGCCCCGCCCGGCATGCAGCAGCAGCCTATCCAGCGCGGCTGCGAGCAGAAAGGTAAGATTGATGCAGATCAGCTCAGAAGCACCTGAGCCCGAAAAAGCAATATTCAGAGCGCCCAGATGCAGGGCGGCCAGCAGGACTGGTACGGAGCCGGGCAGCAGCCTGGAATAGCAGAGCAGTGCGGAAATAGCAGGAAAAAGCATCAGCAGCCCGTATTCCCGGCACATCCAGGCACTGTACAGCAGCTCAAGAATTACAGCCAGCACAGGCAATCTCCCCGGCAGCCGGGTACCGGCAGCTGCCAGCAGCAGCTGCAGAAGGAAAAAGAAGGTGAACAGGCCATAGTCAGAATAATCATATACATACACTGTGAGCACAGCCGGAATTAACAGCAGGCTGAAGCGGATGATCTGCAGCTCTCTGGTCAAGGTATTCATCCTTTGTATCATAATAGAAGGCCGTTAAAGTCTATATTCATCTTAGCATATCCGGCTGTACGTACAGGAGATGACTTTAGTCACCACCAGCTCATGACTTAGCGTACCTCCCGCAGAGCTTCCTGTGCGCTACAATGATAACCATAGAAGCAACAGGAAGAGGAGAGATTAGCGGATGGCTCTTGCAGTGCTCAGGGATGTTGTTAAAAGGTATGATCAGAAGCTGACGGTGGACCATGTCAATTTCAGGATTGAGGAAGGGGAAATCTTCGGGCTGCTCGGGCCGAACGGAGCGGGGAAAAGCACTACCATCAGCATGATCTGCGGCCTGCTTAAATGTGATTCCGGTGAAATCATGATCGACGGGTTATCAGTAAAGGAACAGACGCTCGAGGTTAAGAAGCGGATCGGGCTTGTTCCCCAGGACCTGGCATTATACGGAAATCTGTCTGCGGCGGAGAATGTACGTTTTTTCGGCAAGTTGTACGGGCTGCGGGGCAATCTGCTGAAGGAGCGGACAGAGGAGGCGCTTGCTTTTACCGGATTAAGCGACCGGGCCAGGGAGAAGCCGGCTACCTTCTCGGGAGGGATGAAGCGGCGTCTGAATATCGCATGTGCGATTATGCACCGCCCGAAGCTGATTATTATGGATGAGCCGACGGTCGGCATCGATCCGCAATCGCGCAATCATATTCTGGAGTCGGTCAAGACACTGAACAAGCTCGGCTCGACAATTATATATACAAGTCATTACATGGAGGAGGTTGCGGCGATCTGTGACCGGGTAGCGATTATGGATAAAGGCCATATCATTGCCTGCGGTACGGAGAAGGAGCTGCGCGACCGGGTGGCCCATGAAGAAAAAATCGTAATAAATGCAGCCAACATAACCCCCGCCCTGCTCAGCGAGCTGGGCAGACATCCGCGGATTAGCCGCGTGGAGTCCATCCAGGATGCTGTTGAGCTGTACCTGCCGTCCTCACAGAGCGAGCTGCAGGATATCCTGTTTATTTTTGCCAAGCATGAGGGGATTATTGTATCTCTGCATATTGATGAGCCGGATCTGGAGACGTTGTTCCTCAGCCTGACCGGGCGGACCCTCAGGGACTGAGAAAGGAGCTACGAGCTGAAATGAACATCTGGACGATTATGACAAATGAGCTGCGCAGGCTGCTGCGTTCACGCACCTGGATGCTGAATATGATTCTGCTGCCGATTGTGCTGATTTTCCTGCTGGGGGCCTCCTTATCCGGAGTGGTCGGGACAGAGAGCCCGGAGACGGTGAATCCGGTGAAGGTTGCTATTGTGAACGCTGCAGGGCAGGCTCCGGCGCATTCCGCCATGCTGGCGGCTTTTGTGAAATCGGATGAGGTTAAGGACTTCATCATTCCTGTAGAGGTGAAGGACCGTGCGGAAGCCGAAAGCGGGCTGCGTACAGGCAAATACGGGTATGCCGTCATTGTGCCGCAGGGGTTTGACAGTGATATCCAGAGCGGCGTCCGGGCGGAGCTGGAATTCATTCTTGGTAAAAACTACAGCGGCAACACTACGGCCGGTGCTGTGTTCGACAGCTTTCTCAGCGAAATCAACTACAAGCAGGCGGCTGCACTGACGCTGGGACCTGCAGCGCTGGCTGCAGTCCAGCCGGTATTGACTGATCAGCCTGCAGTGCAGCTCGGCAATCTTAATAACGGCGGAAAGGATTACACAGCCTCACAATTTTACGCGGCGTCCATGCTGCTGATGTTTCTTTTGTACAGCGGACTTACGGTTACGGGGTCTCTGTTCAGCGAAAGGGAAAGCCATACGTTGTTCCGGATCAATTCGATGCCGGTCAAAGGCTCACAGCTGTTCATCGGCAAAATGCTCGGGGTCGGCCTTCTTACGGGAGTGCAGTGTGCGGCCATTATTATTTTTACCGATGTGCTGTTCGGCGTGTACTGGGGCAACCGCCCGTGGCTGCTGATGGTGTTCTGCCTGCTGATGATTATCGCCTCGATGATGCTTTCGATTCTTGCCTGCATGTTAAGCCAGACAAGTGCAACGGCCACAAGTATTGTGAACGTCCTGACGGTAGCGATGACCTTCATGAGCGGAGGCATGCTGCCTCTGCCGGATTCCTGGGTGAACAGTGTTGGAGCTTTTACAGTTAACCATTGGGAGCTGCAGGCGATTATTAAAATGATGCTGCATTCAGGATTTGAGCAGCTGCTGCCCAACCTGCTGGTGATGTCAGCGATATGTCTTGTGCTGATCAGCGGAGTGGTCTTCACATACCGGAAGGTGGGTTACCGATGAGTACTATCTGGACAATCGGCTGGAATATGGTCAAACGGACCATTGGCTCCCGTAAAGGGCTGCTGCTGCATATTTTTCTGCCCGGCATCGTAATTGCCGGCATTATTTTCATCACAGGAGGCTTCGACAGCAGCGCTCCTGCCACCTTGCTCTATACGAATCTGGATAACGGTGCGGGAGGCCGTCATCTGCTTGCCGAGCTGAAGAGCTCGGGGGAATACAAGCTGACTGAACGCCCTGATGAACAGGCGGTGAAGGAAAGTGTCATTGGCCAGCAGGGCGTTGCCGGTCTGCTCATTCCGCAGGATTACACATCACAGCTGCTGGAGGGCAGACAGCCTCAGCTGACTATATACGAGCTGAAAATTTCAGAGGATTCGGTGCTGCTGAAGCTGAAAACCGAGGCCATTGCCGGGCAGATGCTTGTGACAGCTGATATGGTGAAGGGGGCAGGCTCCGTTGATCCGGCAGTGCAGTATGCCGCTATATTGCAGCAGGCAGAGCAGCACAATGTATCAAGTGTAAGGACAGATTACGACCTGTACCCGAGGCAGACACTGGGAGTTATTACCGGAATGACCCTAATGTTCCTGATGGGTCTGGTTACAAGCTCAGTCAATCAGATTACGGATGACCGCAGAGGCCGGACCATGATGAGGATGTTCAGTGCACCGGTACGCGCCTATGAAATCACACTGGGTAATTTCATAGGCAGCTTTCTGGTCGGCATCATCCAGATCGCCGTCGTCCTGGTTCTTGGCAAGTGGGTACTGCGCTATGATTATGAAGTTCCGATGCTGCTGTACTTCCTGGTGCTGTCTGCCTTCATGCTTGTCTCCATGGGCATTGCCGCCACGGTTGCCGGCCTGATCCGCAATCCGCGGAATGCCGGCATGCTGAATGCGCTCATTCTTACACCGACCTGCATGCTGGGCGGCTGCTTCTGGCCGTTATCCATCATGCCTGATTACATGCAGAAGGCTGCCAATTTCACGCCGCAGAAATGGGCGATCCAGGCAGTTGACATCGCTGCTACAGGCGGCAGCTGGAATGAGCTGTGGCTGCCCTTTGCCGTACTCGGCCTGATGGCGGCAATTCTGCTGGCGCTCGGCTCGGCAACGCTGCGTCCGAACGAGGCGGGAGTCAGCGCCTAAACGCCAAACTCTGCCATCCGGCTAATTGTGATTGCGCCTGCCGGGGGCTTACGTTATACTAATACAATATTGTTCAACCGAATATCTGTTTTACAAGGAGGAGCCTGTCACCAAGGGCTCCTCTTTGTCTTTTTTCGGCAACAGGAGATGATTTTAAGCGGGGGGATGGAAATGGAATTTATTCTGGTATTAGTGCTTATTTTGTTGTTTACGAAGCTGGCGGGGGCGTTATCTGTGAAAATGGGTCAGCCCGCTGTACTCGGCAAGCTGCTGATCGGGATTGTCCTCGGTCCGGCGGTGCTCGGCTGGGTGCAGGACAGTGATTTTATCCACTATATGTCGGAGATCGGTGTGCTGCTGCTGATGTTCATCGCGGGTCTTGAGACGGATCTGGCCCAGCTGAAGCGCAACTGGAAATCTGCTTTTGCGGTGGCGGTGGGCGGTATTCTGCTGCCTTTTCTCGGAGGAATGGCTGTCGGGGAATGGTTTGGCTTCGACCAGCATCATGCGCTGTTTCTTGGGGCGCTGCTGAGCGCGACCTCGGTCAGTATCTCGGTGCAGGTGCTGCAGGAGATGAACAAGCTGAATTCACCGGAGGGTACGACGATTCTGGGCGCTGCTGTGGTGGATGATATTCTGGTGGTCATTCTGCTGGCGCTGCTGATGAGCTTTTTCGGGACAGGAGAGTCTGTTTCCATCAGTCTGCTCATTGGCAAGAAGGTATTGTTCTTCGCCGTTGCTATCCTCGCAGGCTGGCTGCTGGTTCCACGGCTGATGAAGGGGTCCGCCCCGCTGAAGGTGACAGAGGCTACGGTTACGGCCGCGCTGGTTATTTGCTTCGGATTTGCTTACTTTGCAGAGAGGATGGGAATGGCCGGTATTATTGGCGCTTTTGCCGCAGGAATTGCCGTCGGGCAGACTCCGTTCAGGCATACAGTAGAAACTAAGGTTGCACCTGTAGCTTATTCGCTGTTCGTCCCGGTTTTCTTTGTGAGCATCGGGCTTAGCGTAACCTTTGACGGTGCAGGCAGTCAGGTCCCGTTCATGATTGTCCTGGTTATCGTCTCGGTGCTGGCGAAGCTGCTGGGCGGCGGACTGGGGGCGCGGCTTACCGGCTTCAGCACCCGTTCATCGGTTATTATCGGCACCGGAATGATTTCCCGGGGAGAGGTCGCCCTCATCATTGCGTCCACCGGACTTGCCAGCGGACTGCTGCTGCCGGAATATTTTACAGCGGTCATTATTGTAGTCATTGCTACTACACTGGTCACGCCTCCGCTCCTGAAGGCTGTCTTCCGTGAACCGGTCCGGCGCCTGGTGAAGAAAGGCTGAGAAGGCCCGGCTGTACAATATCTATCTTTGAAGGAGCTGCTGTATTTCCGGAGATCGGCCAGGGAACGGAAGGAAGCGGGGAAGAAGGCGGAAGCAGCATTGTAAAGACGGGCTGATTGTGAATCGTATTTTGGAGATGACTCAGACCACCTAGACCCAGGTAAGTATTTCAGTTATAAAGACAGAGGCAGTGCGGAGATTCCGCACTGCCTCTGTTAGTTTCCGTTAGAGTTCTGCCGTAGTAAAAAGATCAGCGAGGAGCCATGCCGCTAATTGCCCGTGCTCTCATAACGTGACAGCCCGAAGCGGAAGATACCGTAAGCCGCAGCCATGCTTCCCAGTGCGGCTACCGGAGCCAGCATCCACCAGCCGGACCAGCCGCTTTTGCCGAAGATATAGGTGGCAGGGTAGAAGCTGATAAAAGCATACGGCAGCACGGTAGAGACGAACAAGCGGATCGCCTGCGGAAACAGGGACAGCGGATACTTGGCCAGATCGGCCAAATTATGGACCATCAGCGGAAAGGCATTTCCGGCATTCTTGATCCAGAAAGCAGCTGAATTGGCAGCCAGATTAATGGATACACGGATAATTACCGCCGTAATCAGGAGAAGAAGAAGGATGAGGAATTTTCCCGGAGTCCAGTGCACATTTCCGCGGACCAGCGACTGCCAGATGATGACTCCGCCGATCAGCAGGTTGCCCAGGCCGTTGATCCCGATTCCTGTGCAGAAGACCTGCAGCACCACAGGCACCGGCCGCAGCAGGTAGCGGTCCATTTCACCCAGATTAACGAGCCGGCTCATCCGCCAGGTTCCTTCAAAGAACAGCGAGCCGACGCCTTCCGTCACAAAAATCATCGCATACATAAACGTTACTTCCCAGAACTGCCAGCCGTTGATATCGGGAATCCGGTCATAAATGACCCAGAGGAAGACAAAGCCGAGCACCTGGGTTAACGCAGCGGAACACATTAATATGTAGAAATCCTTATTATATTCCAGAATAGCTTTGAGCTGCTGCACGTACAGCCGCCTGTACAGATAGAACATCCTTGATACCCGCACCTGTTCTCACTCCTTTCATCTTAACCGCCATGAATGGTTACCTGGCGGACTGCCCAGTTCCACATGGCTTTGCCGGCGAACCAGAGGGCGATTCCCCAAAACGCCTGCAAAGCAATCAGCTTCAGACTCTCGGCGGTGCCGGTCTGCTGCAGAAAGATCATCGTCGGCGTATGAATGATGCTCTGAAAGGGAAGCCATAAAGCCAGACGCTCCAGCCAGTCCGGGAAAAAGGCCAGCGGCACAAGTGCACCGGACAGCAGGTTGGTAACGGCAATCCGCGTCCAGACGATGCCCATCGAGCCGGTCGACCAGAAGCAGAGCAGTGCCGCCAGATACACCACACCGAACTTAACCAGGATGGCGCCGAGCAGGCTTAAGAGAAACAGCACATAGACAAGCGGTGAATGCGGCAGGGTAATTCCGGACAGAAAGGAGGCAAATATCGTCAGCAGAACCGCGCTCATACCGCCTTCCAGCAGACTGGCCCCCAGCGTCTCCGAAAAGCGGGCGCTCTGGAAGTCCAGCGGCTTAAGCAGATCCATCGCTACGCTTCCGTCCAGGATTTTGCCGGAGATGGAGGTCTCAGAGTACCAGGAGAGCACGGAGTTGGCCAGAAAGGTCACGAGCAAATAGGTCTTCATTTGATCCCAGGTGTATCCGCCGACCTCGCTGCGGCCGCTGTATATGCCCTGCCACAAAAAGTAGATCGCCAGCAGGTTCACGGTGTTAGCCAAAAAGCCGATCACGTAGGAGGTCCGGTACGCCAGCACATTTTGCAGAGAGCGGTTTGCGATGCTTCTATATTTTTTTAGTGGAATAGCAGACATGGCTGTGAGTTCCTCCTTCCTTATTGGGCTTGCTGATTGAGGTCGAGATTACCGTCATATACAGCCTTGATAACCTGCTCAATGTTGGCATCCTCCATCCGGAAGTCAATGACCTCGCCATGGCGCATCACCCGGCTGACCACATCGCTGGCGGTATATTCATACCGGTCAAAGGCAACAGAGAATTCCTGATCATTCTGCAGTGTAAACCTGATTCCGGGAGACCGGTTCAGCTCTGCGAACAGCTCCGGCAGCGGCGAGCCAACCTGAAAGAAAATAACCCGGCTGCGGGCAAACCGCGACTTCACCTCACTCAGGCTGCCGTCATAAATAATCCTGCCGTGGTCGATGATAATCAGCCGTTTGCACAGATCCTCAATATCGCCGAGATCGTGGGTGGTCAGCATGACGGTGGTCTGCTGCTCCTGGTTAATTTTTTTGATGAATTCACGGATTTTCTGCTTTACGGACACATCAAGCCCGATCGTCGGCTCGTCGAGATAGACAATGGGCGGGTTATGTAAGAGGGCCGCGGCCAGATCGGCGCGCATGCGCTGCCCCAGCGAGAGCTTCCGGGCGGATAAGTGAATGAATTCATTCATGCCCAGCAGTTCAATAAACTGCTCCAGATTATTCCGGTATACCGGATCAGGGATCTGATAAATATCCTTAAGCAGCGAAAAGGATTCGACAATCGGGATGTCCCACCACAGCTGGGTGCGCTGTCCGAAGACAGCGCCGATCCCGGCGGCGTTCTCCATTCTTTTTTTATACGGATTGAGACCGTTTACAGAAATGCTGCCCCCGGACGGCTTCAGGATGCCGCTCAGCATCTTGATTGTTGTGGACTTACCGGCACCGTTCGGCCCCACATAGGCGACAGTTTCACCGGTTTCGATACTGAGATCCAGCGGATGGACAGCCACTTTTGTAATGTTTTTGGGAACAATCAGGTGCTTGAGCGCCCCCTTCAGACCGGGCTCCTTCACCGCCTGCACAAAGGACTTGGTCAACCCCCTGGCTTCTATAATACCCAAGGCTATTCCTCCCCTACTCTTAATGATTGTGATCGTTAGACAAAAGCCATGTTCAAATATAGCACTTGGCTCGTGTCGAAAACTGGCGGAATAGCATAGCAGCTAAAAAAAATGGATTTTAACGAAAAAAGTCAGCCCCTCCGCTGTGGCATTATTCTTAATAGAACAGCTGTAACAGATGGTCCCGTTTATATTAACCTCATATATTAATAAACTGGAAACATAAATTGTATTGTGGGTACAATTATGGGTGTATATTCTATAAAAGGTGAAATCTTGAGTGTGTAAACTTTACATGATACAATACTAAAATCAAATTATGGAATTTAGGAGGGCGTGAATTGACAACAGCGCAGAAAAAGACAAAATTTTGGTACTCACCTAAAGATATTAAGAAGGAGCAACTGGATTTTTTTTATAATGATAAGAAATGTGAAGAATTAAAATCCTTTGAAAAAATGAGAGCGTATTCTTCGCAGGAGACGAAGCAGAATTTCAAATATCATAAAGCAATGATTAGTTCATTACATAATGAAATGCTCAAAATTAGTAAGTATATATCTGTAGACTTTGCAGTTTTTCTGAGTGATGATACGGGAAAAATTCTGGATATTTATCCTTCATCACCAGAGATACAAGCAGAACTGAATAGGTCCGGATTAAGTGTGGGCATAAGTTTTGCCAAACCAGAATTAGGCCTGAACGCAGTTTCGCTTGCGATGGTAATGAATTCAATTGGAGTCGTTAAAGGGAAGGAGCATACA
Organism: Paenibacillus sp. FSL R7-0273; assembly: GCF_000758625.1. Lineage (NCBI taxonomy): Bacteria > Bacillati > Bacillota > Bacilli > Caryophanales > Paenibacillaceae > Paenibacillus > Paenibacillus sp. FSL R7-0273. Next base: position 6,716,268 of record NZ_CP009283.1, on the reverse strand, counting down.
AATCCTATATTTTCCGAATGGAATTGTGTATGCTCTCCCCTCTATTCAGAAGGTGTAATACATGGGTATGTGGATATTTCTTTCTATAAAGGGCAGCCCATTGAGTTAGCCATTCCTTTAATGCGGCAGATTGCAGATAATGTAAGCGTTAGATGGATGCGCAATGATCCTGAACTGCAGCGGTGCAGGTTGGATTTGATTTTCACAGAGTATAGCTTGACAGCGAGGGAGAAGGATGTAGCACAAATGTGGTTGGTAGAAAAAAGTGCTTTGTACATTTCTAACGAGTTAGGAATTAGCGAAGGTACGGTAAGGAATGTCATTAAGAGCATCTATACTAAGATGAATGTAAATGACCGTTGGCAGTTTATCAAGAAACTGTCACCTTCTCCGGCTAATGAGCAGGAATTTATATTATAAATAAAGGAGCCCAGTGTTTTAGGGCTCCTTTATTTATTATTAAACCTGTAAATGCTTCAAATAAGAACCCCGTATGCTATTAAATTCACCTTCTCCAGAAATATCAGATATTCGTATTGTAAGCTGTTCATTTGCTGGTTAGATTGATTAACCTGCCGAATGGCCGTATCCACCTCAGATAAGGTAGCTAAGCCTTTACCTTGCAAGGTTTTAATATCATCTAATGCTTGCATAAGCCTGATATACTCTGCTTTTAATTGGACATTTCTTTGAGAAAGTTTATTAGCTTCAGCTTTATATCCCGTGAATTTTTCTTCGAGCTGCTGCTGGAGGGCATTTCTCTGCTCAAGCTGACTGGACCAGAGAATGTAATAGTAGCTTTTAAGTTCGGGCTCGGAGATCAGGATGGCATCATAATTGTCTTTAGCCAGCTTCACTTTGACATCCTGCTGTTTCAGTTCTAGATTATTAACGGGATCGAAAACTGTATTAAAGTTTTTGGTTGTTGGGATTACAGGTAGAGCGGGTGGATTGATTATAACCTTGCTAAAATCAGTCAAACCTAATTCGTGTTTAAAAAGCTCCATTTGTGCCTGTAGACTGCTTTCCTCACGATTAAGTGCAATTTCCTGCTGTTCAGCTCTAGCCTGGGTCTCTTCCAGTTCCTTCTTTGAAATGAGTCCACTTTTATAGAGTGAATGAGCATCATCTGCCTGGGAGGCTAAATACTGCAAGTCCTGTTTCAAATATTCGATATTCATTATTGCGGAGGAGAGCAGGTAATACTTTTGAATGACATCGTAGCGTACCAATGCCTCTGATTCCTCAACCTCTAACCGGTTGAGTGACTGATTACTCTCGAGCGAGCGCAGTTGGTTACTGTACTCTTTAAGCTGGCTATTTTTAAGTTCTAGATTATAGCTGTTCTGGCTAACATTCTGTGCTTGTATCCATTGATTTATTGAAGTATTTATCATGATTTGCAGTACGATTGACTGTTGGATAGCTGCTTTTTCTTCGTCACTCAGCTGGTCATAGTTTGAAATGTTTTTCAAGAAATCGTTGAAGGAGACAGGTAATTGACCATTTGATGATGTGACATTCTTATCCTCTAGCTTTTTTTTAACGGCATTAATATAAGAAAACTGGGCGTTACTTTCAACTGCTCTCCAATTAGCAAGCTTGACACTGGAGTAGTGACTTAGAGCAAGTTTCACGGCTTCATCCAAGGAAAGGTTTTTGGTTTTTACAGTAGCGGTGGCATCGGCAAAAGCAGTCTCTGAATAAGTAGTAAACAGAATAAAGCAAATCATTAAAAAAAGAAGCCTCACTTTAAGCATGGGCCATTCTCCTTTAATCTCTAAGATTAATCTTCTCCAGAACGAAATCAATAATTTTTCTAGAATCGGTAATTACAGAAGCATTAGCTGTCATCCCAATGCGAAGCTCTCCATGTTCACCATGGCGGTTGATGAGTGGGGTATTAGGAATAGTGGCTTCGACTAAGTAATAGCTCAGGCCATCTTGTTGAACAATAGAGTCTGTGCTAATTGAAGTAATTGTTCCTCGAAGTGAGCCAAAACTTTGTCTGGGAAAGGCGGTAAAACTTAAATCTACCTGATCACCTACTGTTATTTTTCCGGCTTCTGCATTGGGGACGGCAAGACTCATTTTATATTTTGATTCATTTGAAGGGATAATTGCTAGCAGTGACTCTCCAGCTTGTACTATGTCTCCAATATTAGTATCTTTCAGAACGTTGATAGTACCTGAAATTGGTGCTCTAAGTATCTTTTTGTCTCGTTCAAGTTCAAGCACCTTAATATTTTCTTGGAGTGTGGTTAAAGTTTTTGTATCCGTCTCGATTGCTGAATGAATTTGTACAATACGGTCAAGTTTGATTTTTTTTAATTCTGTTTCTTCCCTTACTTGGTTAAGTTTCTGTTGATTAAGCAAGTCACTTTGTTGCTCAGCAAGCCGTTTTTTCTGCATTTCTAAGGTTTCATGTTCTGTAACAGAAGGGTCGTGCCCATTGTGCAGTAATTCTAAACTGTTTTGTATCTCCGCTAATTGCTGGTTGTAATTCGTGATATTGCTTTCTGCACTAAGTAAGAATTCATTCTGAAATTGGCTGATTTGTAAATAAGAGGTTTCATATTGATGTTGCTCTTCTATTATCTGAGCTTTGGGTATAAGGCGTTCCCCCAAACTGAGTGAGCGGTTATAGTTTTCCTTTTTCTCAGTAAATTGGTTAGATAACTGAATATATTTACTTTGATATGAATTATATTGTTCGGTCCGTTTGGTATCTTCAGACGGAAGCAAGTTTTGATTATCTTTGATAGATTGTACAAGCAACTTTTCGTTTGTAATTTCAACATTAAGCAACTTCTCTTTACGCTCTAATTCAATTTTATTTTGAAAAGATTTATTTAAGCTGGTCTCAGCATTCATGGATGCAGATTCTTGCAAACCTACATTCTCGTGAATGGCAGATGTAAGCTGCTCATAAGTCCCTCGGTAGCTCTGCTGCAGCTGGCTATACTCAAGAAGAAATTGCTCTACCATATCGTAATAGTAAAGCTCGTCTGTTTTTTTAGAAGAGAGTAGGTTAGTCATGCTGCTAATGCTTTGTTTATAGAGCTGCAAATATTGAAGTTTTTTTGTGAGCTTGCTAATTTCAGAATTACGATTAGATAGTTCTATATCGAGATCTGTATGCTCAAATCTAATTAGGGGTTCTCCCTGTTTAATCGGTATTCCTTCCTTGATATATACATGTTCTACTGTCCCGTTAAATGAAGTTTGAATGGTACTGACTTTCTCGTTCGGTCTGACCACAGCAGTAGCCTTGGCAACTTCATCAATTTGGCCATTATAAGACCAGACAAGTAGCGATACTAAAATAATGAAAATAATAAATATGAAGGTAGAAATTATAGGGCTAGTTCTAGACTCCATAATTTCTCTACTGTCAGACATTTCCGACAGATTATGAATTTGTATACTCATACAAGAGATACCTCGCTTGTTCTCGTAGAACTTAGTATGCAGTGCTCCTGACTTTGGTCAATTCCGGGGAGCTGATCTTTCCATAGGCCAAAGTACTTTCCGCGGTAATCTAGGAGTTCCTGATGTGTTCCATGTTCTATGATCTGCCCTTGATCCATTACATAAATCCGGTCACAGCGCATAATGGTACTTAATCGATGAGCGATAATAACTGTGGTTATGCCTTCAAAAGTATTAATCGTTTCAGATACAGCCTTCTCAGTTGTAGAATCTAAATTACTGGTTGCTTCATCCATAATTAGAATATCTGGCTGTTTGAGAATCGCTCTGGCGATTGCCAAACGTTGTTTTTGACCCCCGGAGATATTTGCCGCATTCTCTTCTAGCATTGTGTTATAACGTAATGGCAGTTGATTGATAAATTCGTGAGCCTGTGCAGTCTGGCAAGCCTGGGCAATTCTATCAAGGCCAACATCAAGCCCCAAGCCAAGGCAGAGATTATCACGAATCGTTCCGCTGAAGAAAAAAGTGTCCTGAGATATATAAGAAATTCTCTGTCTCAAGCTATCGAGATGGATGTCCTTAATATTAATGTTGTTGATTAGGATTTCGCCAGACTCATGCTGATAAAATTGCATAATTAGCTTGATCAGAGTCGTTTTACCAGAACCACTTTCGCCGACAAACGCTATTTTTTCTCCTTCATGGAGGTGGAAATTGATATCTTTAAGTACAAGGGAACGAGTTCCGTATCTAAAGCTGACATTACTAAATTTAATATCGCCTTTTAAGGAAGTAGGCTGAAGCTTCTGATCTTCATCTTTGTGTTTTTCTGCTTCTAAATCTAGAATCTCTCCCAGTCGGTCGGACGCTACAACGGCTGTTTGCAGAGTTGGCTGTAAATTAATGAGGTTTTGTATAGGGTCTAAGAAGTATGCTAACAATGAGTTATAGGTAATAAGTTGTCCAATCGACATGTTACCTGCTATGACCTGGCTTGCACCAACCCAGAGAATGACGACACCTCCAATTAATTGGACAACGCTTTTTAGAGAACTCTGGACATTGTTGAACAATCCGAAGCTGAATACCGATCTTAGAAAAGAAATGAACTTTTTTTCTGTTTCGAAGCCTACACTAATTTCAGAATTGTAAGCTTTGACGGTTTCTATCCCATCAATCGATTCTACAAGATAGGAAGTGAGTTGAGCGTTCTTCTCCATCTGTTCCCGGTTCAGCCGGTCAAAGGGCTTATGAAACCCCCAGACCAAGGCCAAATATAAAGGTACCATCAGTAGAGTAACCCCAAATAGCATGGCGCTTTGCGAGTATAGAATGAATCCTCCGGCGATAACCATGATAATATCAATCATTAAGGTTAAGGTGGCACTGGAAATTGCATCACGTACTTTTGAGGCATCCATAAGTCTTGAAATGATCTCACCATTTTTACGGGTTCCGAAGAAATTCAGTGGTAGCCTTAAAACATGATGGTAATAGCCAAGGATGAGTGAGATATCTAGCTTCTGGCTCAAGGTAAGTAGGAGATGGCTGCGAAAGGCATTCAAGAGGATCTTAAAGATGTAAAGTACAATAACCCCTGCAGAGATAATATTAAGAGTCTTCTTTAGTCCAAACGGGAGGATTTCATCTAATAAAAATTGAAAATAGAATGCCGAAAAAATACCCAAAACGGTATATAAAATGGACGCTAAAAAAATCCCCATTAGCATTCGTTTCTGAGGAATCAGAAGCTTGAAAAAGCGTGCGAATAATCCTTGGGTCAAGTCACCTTTCTTAAATTCTGGAGTGGGAACCATCAGGATAAGAATACCTGTCCAGATTTTGAAAAAATTATCCGGGGTATACTTTACGATGCCTTTCCCAGGATCGGCGATGATAACTTCTTGTTTTGATATCTTATGAATGACTACATAATGCAATAATGATTGATCTATTATGACATGTGCAACGGCAGGGAGGGGGAAGTTATCAAAGAAAGCTTCTTGATTCCCTTTTACAGCTTTGGCTGTAAAACCTAATTTTTCGGCAGCTTTTACAATTCCAAAAGCATTGGTACCCATCTTATCGGTCCCAGCGATTTCACGTATTTTTGTATTCGGGTATTTTAGCCCATATTGTTTGGAAATAGTGGCAAGACATGCTGCACCGCAATCTGTAGCGTCAAGTTGCTTATAACAATAGAATTTTTTAAACAGGATGAATCCCACCTAATTTGCTTTATTGATTGACTTTTTGAATGAAATTAACTCAAGTTATTTTTTCTTATTTTGGTAATAATAAGTAGCAAAAAAGCCTCCAATCCCAAGTACAATAAACACAACACTCATGGTATGATCTCCTGCAGTATTGTTATCAGAGATAATCCCTCCAGGGAAAATCATATCAATTAAAATTGTTAAAGAAAAAATTAGAGCGTAAATAAATACACAATAGAAAATTTTGTTTTTGGTCTTTGAATAAATATAAAGACCGCCTATAAAAATGAAAAAATTAACTGCAAACCATTGAGGATTTAGAATTTCGGACTTCCCCATAAAGGTGAGAATCAAAATGAGGATGCCTAAAAAAATATCCGTTTTAATTATGAAAGGAATTAGTCTCTCGAATTTTTGCTTCAACGTAATTCTCTGCCGCCTTTCTTTATATGAAATATGAATATAAGAGACATTCTTCAGCGTACATAATGGAAGAATGTCTCTTACGGTTTAGAATGAGGAGCCTACAAGATATCCGGAAGCTACAGTACCAGCAATATAAACAATTGCAGCCGGCACAGCAACAGGTGCGGCAGCTACTGCAGACATAATAGTAACCATCCCGAAGATTCCAGCACCAATGTTACCCCAATTGACTTTGGATCCGCCATTAATGTCCAGACTGTTTTCATGAGTCAGTTCAGTAAAGCCAGCAGAATATACAAGCATTAATAATTCTCTCCTTTAAGTTGTAATTATGGCCGTAATCCTGTACCTACTAAGTATCCTGATACTATCGATCCACCTACTGCCATTGCTGCTAAAGGCAGTGTTACGGGGGCCGTAGTTACTGCCGCCACAACAGTTACCATACCTAGAATTCCATAACAAACATCATTCCAATTTTTCCCTCCTACAACATCAAGCATCTCATCATAAGATAAAAGTTCAAATCTGTTCATTCCGAGTTCCATTTCTTCACCTCCCTTCATGATGAAATGTTAACCCTGACTAGAGAATTGAAGGGTTAATTCCTATAAATATATCTATAATTAAATCTTCCGGGGATTGAGAAGGACTCAGTTCATTTACATTCACACTATAGCCTGCAGTGATGGGTTGTAAGTCATTGGAAGTTATAAAAGACATTGCATCCCGATATGTATTTTCTAATGATGCGGGGTTACCTGTATGTCTTGCATAGACAGCATTTACAAGATGGAATTTTTCTTTGAAGGTATACGGCCCTTCAGGTTGGAAACGTTTGTCTGTAGGAATCAAGATCTCTATATCAACTATATTTCCCGTAGATATTTGCTCTACTCCAAAAGTTGCTGTAACAATTGGACCTTGTTTTTGAATATTGACTCTCTCTAGATATTGTCCAATCTGTTTTAATGTCAGTTGTATATCTTCCTGTTTGATTTTTGCTCTCAATGAAAGTACGTTATCCAGCTTCAATTCTTGGCCAACTGCTATTTTTACCATTGGATTCTCCTTTCAGGTTCTGTTGCGGTATCAGATATTTATATAATTAATATTTATCTAACCCGACTTGGTAAGCATAACAGTGCAATAATTATATACAAATATCCCATTCTAGATATTTGATAAAAATCCCAAATATGATATATTATATGTTTGTTTTTTTAATGGAACGATCGTTGACTCAAACGAGTTTCTGAATAAACGCCAATTTGCACGAACAAATTGATACAGATTTATCGGGCTGTATAACTTCGGTTCCATCTTCCTTTATTTTGACTTGTGCGAGAAGGAGACATATAAGAAAAAGCGGCTAACCGCCAAAGACATAGGTTCTTTGGGATTAGCCGCCTTTATTAGTGAATCATTGTTTATAAATTAACCGCAAGAGCAGTTCAGGACCGGCTTGCGCGCAGCCTGGGTTTCATCCAGACGGCTGATTTCGGTCGTGTGCGGAGCGTTGATGACAATCTCCGGCGTCTCCTGGGCTTCCTTGACAATCTGGATCATTGTATCAATGAAGCCGTCGAGCGTTTCCTTGCTTTCGGTCTCGGTCGGCTCAATCATCATGCACTCCTCGACGGTTAGCGGGAAGTAGACAGTTGGCGGGTGGTAGCCGAAGTCAAGCAGCCGCTTGGCTACGTCGAGCGTACGCACCCCGTATTGCTTGAGATTACGGCCGGACATTACGAATTCATGCTTACAGACGCCCGGGTACGGAATTTCGAAATGCGGCGCCAGCCGGTGCATCATATAGTTGGCGTTCAGCACGGCATTTTCGGACACCTCGCGCAGGCCGTCCGGCCCATAGGTGCGGATGTAGGCATAGGCACGGACAAGAATGCCGAAGTTGCCGTAAAAGGCCTTGACCCGGCCGATGGATTCCGGTCCGCCATAGTTCAGCGAGTAGCTGCTGTCTTCATTCTGTACCACGGAAGGCTGCGGCAGGAAAGGAATCAGGATCGACTTCACGCCGACAGGTCCGGCCCCCGGGCCGCCGCCGCCGTGCGGGGTGCTCATGGTTTTGTGCAGATTTAAGTGTACCACGTCGAAGCCCATGTCGCCCGGACGGGTAATGCCCATGATGGCATTGGAATTCGCTCCGTCGTAATAGAGCAGGCCGCCGGCTTCATGAACGATTTCAGCAATCTCGACAATCTGCGTCTCGAACAGGCCGAGTGTGCTCGGATTGGTCAGCATCAGCGCAGCGGTATCGCTGCCGACTGCTGCTCTCAGTGCTTCAAGATCGACCATGCCTTTGGCGTTGGACGGGATCGTTACGGTATCAAGGCCCGCAGCTGCGGCGCTGGCCGGGTTAGTGCCGTGCGAGGAGTCCGGCACGATGACCTTCGTACGCTTCTCACCGCGGCTCTCGTGGTAGGCGCGGATCATCATCAGGCCGGTCCATTCCCCGTGGGCGCCGGCGGCAGGCTGAAGGGAGACGGCATCCATGCCGGTCAGGGCGGCGAGATCTTTTTGCAGAGTATGCATTAATTCAAGCGCGCCCTGAATGCTCTCCTCCGGCTGGTACGGGTGAATCTTGGCCAGACCCGGGAAGCGGGCAACATCCTCATTAATCTTTGGATTGTATTTCATCGTACAGGAGCCGAGCGGGTAGAAGCCGTTATCGACACCGAAGTTACGGCGGGAAAGGGCAGTATAGTGGCGGATCACATCCACTTCAGACACTTCCGGCAAAAGCACAGGCTCACTGCGCAGCAGTCCGGCCGGAATCAGCGAATCGATGGCCTCCTCCTCAGGAACATCGCACACCGGCAGGGAATAGGCTGAGCGGCCGGGACGGCTAAGCTCAAAAATCAGACTTTGTTCCGGTTTCATAAACAGCCCTCCAATAGCTTGGCGAATTGGTCGATTTCCGACTTGCTTCTTTTCTCCGTAACGGCAACCAGCATATGTCCGGCCAGCTCCGGATAATCACGGCCTAGATCGTAGCCGCCAAGGAAGCCTTCCTTGACTAGCCTGGAATTAATTTCACTGACGCTGCTTCCCTCCGGGAGCTTCAGCACGAACTCATTAAAGAACGGTGCGGTAAATGCAGGAGCTGCGCCTGTAAGCTCTCCGAGCTTGCCTGCAGCATAATGGCTCTTGCGGATATTCAGCTCGCCGACCTCGCGCATGCCCTCTTTACCCATAACGGACAGATAGACAGAAGCGCACAGCGCCAGCAGCGCCTGATTGGAGCAGATGTTGGAGGTCGCTTTTTCACGGCGGATATGCTGCTCGCGGGCCTGCAGTGTGAGCACGAATCCGCGTTTGCCGTTACGGTCAACGGTCTGGCCGACAATACGGCCCGGCATACGGCGCATCAGCGGCTCGGCTACAGCGAAGAATCCGCAGGTAGGACCACCAAGCGAAGCCGGAATGCCCAGCGGCTGTGCGTCACCAACTACAATGTCGGCTCCGAGCTTGCCGGGCGTTTCCAGAACGCCCAGTGCCAGCGGGTTGGCGCTGACTACAAGCAATCCTTTGACCGCATGGATCAGCGGTTCGATTGCCCCGAGATCCTCGATCGCTCCGAAGAAGTTCGGTGACTGAACCAGTACAGCTGCAGTATCCGCGTCAATTGCTTTAGCCAGCTTGGCTTGATCGGTTACGCCGTCTTTATAATCAATTTCCACAACCTCCAGTCCCCAGGCTCCGGCCGATGTAGCCAGTACTTGGCGGGCTTCGGGATGGACGGTACGGGAAACAATCAGCTTTTTGCGTTTGGTTGCGCCTGCTGCCAGAACAGCCGCTTCTGCGAAGGCAGTAGCGCCGTCGTACATGCTGGCATTAGCCACCTTCATCCCGGTAAGCTCGCAGATATAGGATTGAAATTCAAAAATCGCCTGCAGCTCGCCCTGGCTGATCTCCGGCTGATACGGGGTGTAAGCTGTATAGAACTCTGAACGGGAGATCACATGGTTGATGACTACCGGGATATGATGATCATAGATCCCGGCGCCGAGGAAGCTGGCGTGAGTATCAAAATTGGCATTCCGGTCGGCCAGTTCCTTCATATGGCGGAGCAAAGCATATTCATCCAAAGCCTCTGACATCGGCATGGTGCCCTGATAGCGTACAGACTGCGGAATATCGATAAACAGCTCCTCCATGGACTGAATCCCGACAGTCTCCATCATCTCCTGGCGGTCCTGCTCAGTCATAGGCAGATAGCGGTGCTTCATTGCGGCTTCACTCCTTGGCTCTTTTTATAAAACGGTGCTTTGACCACAGCGGCCTTAAGCTGCTTGCCGCGGATCTCCACATAAATCTCTGTGCCGATTTCACTGTAGGCTGCATCGATCAGCGCAAGCCCCAGATTGCGCTTCAGCGTCGGGGACTGGGTTCCGGTTGTTACCTCGCCGATTTTGACGCCGTCTGCGTAGACGGGGTAATGGGAACGCGGAATGCCGCGGTCAATCATCTCAAGCCCGACCAGACGGCGGGGCAGCCCGGCTTCCTTCTGCTTCACCAGCGCATCCTTGCCGATGAAGTCTGCCTTATCCAGCTTGACGAAGAATTGCACGCCGGCTTCCAGAGGAGTGATATCTGCCGACAGCTCCTGGCCGTACAGCGGTAGCTTGGCCTCGAAGCGGAGCGTATCGCGTGCGCCAAGACCGGCCGGCGTCAGACCGTGAGGAGCACCGGCCGCAAGCAGGCCGTTCCATAAGGCGGCGGCTGTGTCCGCCGGAGCATAGAGCTCGAAGCCGTCTTCGCCGGTGTAGCCGGTGCGGGAGAGCAGCACCTCTGCGCCGCAGACCTCGGCACGTTCGATGAAGTGGAAGGGCTTCAGCTCGGCGACAGGAGTGGAGGTAACTTTGCGGAGAATGGTTTCCGCCAGCGGACCCTGCAGCGCCAGGAGCAGGGTATTATCCGAGACATTTACCAGACTGACTCCGCAGAATTCGGCAGTGAGATGCTCCTGCAGCCACTGGAAGTCCTTATCGATGTTGGAGGCATTGACAACAAGCATATAACGTTCTTCACCGAGGCGGTAGACGAGCAGGTCATCCACCACTCCGCCGTCCGGATACAGCATCAGGGTGTATTGTGCGGCACCGTCAGCCAGCCGGCTGACATCGTTGGTGGTCATTTTTTGCAGAAAAGCTTCCGAGCCGCTTCCGCTGACCATGAATTCCCCCATATGCGAGACATCGAATAGCCCGGCCTGATGGCGGACCGCTTCATGCTCCTTGACGATTCCTGTAAACTGAACCGGCAGCTCCCAGCCGCCGAAATCAATGCATCTGGCCTCCGCATAAGCGGAATAAAGGCTGTAAAAAGGCGTTCTCTTCAAAGCTTCCATGTGCTCACTCCCCTGATCTGATTACACAAGCCTAAGGCGGCTGTTCCGTGCCTCTCCGGGCGGTGTCTGCCCGTGATAGACAACAAAAAAAGGACAGAACGGTCGCTAAAATACACACTTAACGTGCATAAAAAGCGTTCCGCTCTGTCCTTTGTACCTGAGAGTTACCCCGCACGGACCCATCCGGCAGGTTTCCCCGTTGGTGATCAGTGTGCTGTAGCAGCAGGTACTGATGCTCTCCAGAGATGCGTCCGGCAAAGGTCCTTTTGCCTGAGAGATTCACCCGCCCGGGGCTTACTCCTTCGGCGCTGTCTTCGGGAGGCAGTCTCTCCCTATGCCATCATTCGCAAAGCATATGTGATTGTCCTGAACAAACATGATCTGAGCGGCGCTTATCAGCGCCATGAAATCTGCTGTCTCCATTAAACCGGGTATTCAGCCGTCCGTCAACATAAAAAACGTCAAAAAGATGACAAAATTAATTTTCCTGTCAGTTATATTGACATTGCGTAAGCTGGTATTTTAGTCTATAACTACATTTACAACACCAAATTCGGAAATGAGGCGGCTTGAAATGAGTGAAGTGTTAGACAACCTGCGGTACAGTGAAGAGCACGAATGGGCTCAGCAGGGTGAAGGACGCGTAGTACGGGTCGGAATTACGGATCATGCCCAGCATCTGCTCGGAGATATCGTATTTGTGGAGTTTCCTGAAGTGGGAGCTGCTATTTCCGCCGGCGACAGCGTGGGCAGCATCGAGTCGGTAAAGACAGTTTCCGAATTATATTCACCCGTCTCGGGAAAGGTGACCCGGATCAATGATGCACTGGAGGCCAGCCCGGAGCTGCTTAACGACGAGCCATACAGCGGCGGCTGGATTTTTGAGCTTGAGCTTGACGCTGAATATAGCGAAGCTGTAGCAGGACTGCTGGATGCGGCTGCCTACCGCGAACTGGTCGGGGAATAATATAATATATTCACATAAAAGCGGCTGCCGGCACCTTTTCTTAAGGATGCCGGGCAGCCGCCGTATAAAGGGCAGTCTTCACACATGGTCGATACTAATGTGCGGGGTCTGTCTTTTTGTGCTGTTATTCCTCTTCCTGCAGCTGCCGGAGCACAATCAGCTCCACCCGGCGGTTCCTCTGGCGTCCCTCGGCAGTAGCATTATCGTAGGCGGGCCGGGTGTCGGCATATCCCGCATACTGAAAGGTGCCGGGATCTAGCCCCTCGCTGTCCAGAAAGAAGCGCAGAACCGAGAGCGCGCGTGCCCCTGACAGATCCCAGTTATCATTGTACTGTGAGCCGGCAGATACAGGGGTGTTATCTGTATGGCCTTCGATGCTGACCGATGCGCCTATGCCGCTGAATAACCCTGAGAGCTGGCGGAGTGCCGGAAAGGCGGGCGGCTTCAGCTCAGCCCGGCCGACATCGAACAAAAAGCGGTCGCTGAGCGTAATGGCAATACCCTGCGGCTTGTCCGCCACAAAGATCTGGTCGCCGAGATTATTGTCCTCAACATACGTTGTTATGACGTCCATCAGGGCGTTAAGCTTGGCTTCCTGTTCGCGGAAAGCGAGCTCGCGCGCAGACGGCGGCTCACTTTCGTCCTGTTCTTCTGAGGCCGGTGTATTTCCGGAGCCGCTGCCTGAATTTTCTGTCCCGCCGTTCCCTGAATTACCGGTTCCGTCTGTGTTGCTTCCTCCGGCAGCAGGCGGGTCCTGAATCCCGTCATCCCCATCCAGCACACCGCTTCCGCCTTCAAGAACAGGGTTGCCGCTCCGGAATGTTTCTGACAGGGAGCCTGTTACAATCCTGTACTTCTCGCTATCCAGACTGCTCATCGCATACATGACGACGAAAAAAATCAGCAGCAGCGTAATCAGATCCGCATAGGTAATCATCCAGCGGTCCCGGGGCTCGTGCTGCCCGTCCGCCTTGCGGCTGCGCCGGTTCCTCTGCTTCATGACAGGCCTCTGAAGGATCTCTCAATATCCGATGAATCGGCGATAAAGGAGCCCAGCTTCTTGCGGACCAGATGCGGGGGATCCCCGTTCTGCAGGGACAGTATGCCGACCAGCAGCATCTCCATGCTGCTTAGCTCTGCCTGGGCACGGGATTTGATTTTGGAGGCGATGGGTAAAAAGATTAGATTGGCGCTGGCTACACCATATAATGTCGCTGTAAAGGCGACGGCAATGGAGGAACCGAGACCCGACGGGTCAGAAAGATTGCTGAGGACATGAATAAGTCCCATGACAGTACCGATAATTCCCATGGTCGGGGCGTATCCCCCGGCAGCTTCAAAAATTTTGGCATAGCCTTCATACTTCAGCTCTTTGGCATCCATATCCAGCTCAAGTATCTGGCGGACCTGGTCCGGATCAGTACCGTCGACGATGAGCAGCAGCCCTTCACGCGTGAACGGGTCAGGATGCTCCTCCGCCTGCTTTTCCAGTGCAAGTACACCGCCCCTCCGTGTAATAGCTGCCATCGAGATCAGCTCCTGGACTTTATCCAAGTCTGTATCAGGCTGTCTTCCAAAAGCCAGGCGCAGCGCAGCGGGAACAGAGCGCAGTCTGGAGGCGGGAAAGCTAATCAGCACCGCAGCGAGCGTGCCTCCGAATACAATAAGGGCGGCGTTTGGCTGAAGCAGTCCGGAAAGGTTGCCGCCTTCCCAGAAAAAACCGCCGATAAGCGCGGCCAGACCGGCCAGGAGGCCGATAATTGAGGTAATATCCATAGGATCAGTCTCCTTAGATTTCTATATATTATGGTTTGCATCCATGTAGGCAACGCTGTATAATAAACGGGAACACGCATTCTTATCTTCCATATTTTTATTACCGTATGGGATTAGAGCATTCAGACCACAATTAGTGGTATATTAATATATTTTAGACGATAGAGGGGAGACGGGCAAATGAGTGATATTGTCGTCAGTACGAAGACTTTTAAACTGGAGTCCGAGTATACACCCCAGGGCGATCAGCCTCATGCCATAGAAGAATTAGTGAACGGCATCCGGCAGGGCAAGAGACACCAGACGCTGCTGGGAGCAACAGGTACAGGCAAGACCTTTACCATTGCACAAATGATTTCCAAGCTTAACCGTCCTACACTGGTTATTGCCCATAACAAGACGCTTGCTGCACAGCTGGCCAGTGAATTTAAAGAGTTCTTTCCAAGCAATTCCGTCGATTACTTCGTCAGCTACTACGATTATTATCAGCCTGAAGCCTACATTCCCTCCTCCGACACCTACATCGAGAAAGATTCCAGCATTAATGAAGAGATAGATAAGCTGCGCCACTCGGCAACGAGCTCACTGTTTGAACGGCGTGATGTTATTATTGTGGCGAGCGTATCGTGTATTTACGGCCTCGGATCGCCGCAGGAATACGGCAGCCTTCTGCTCTCTTTACGTGTCGGTATGGAGAAGCCGCGCAACCAGATTTTGAGCCGGCTGGTGGATATCCAGTATCAGCGCAATGATATGAACTTTGTGCGCGGTACCTTCCGCGTACGCGGTGATGTGGTCGAAATCTTCCCGGCCTCCCAGGGAGAGCATGCAATCCGGGTTGAGCTGTTCGGTGATGAGATTGAGCGAATTACCGAAATTGATGTGCTGACCGGAGAGCTGATCGGCGAGCGCGATCATATTGCGATTTTTCCGGCCTCTCACTTTGTTACCCAGGAAGAGACGATGCGAGTCGCTATTGTGAATATTGAGCGTGAACTTGAGGAACGGCTGGCTGTTCTGCGTGATGAAGGCAAGCTGCTCGAAGCACAGCGTCTGGAGCAGCGGACACGCTATGATATTGAGATGATGAAGGAGGTCGGCTTCTGCTCCGGAATCGAGAACTACTCCGGACCGCTGACCTTCCGTGAACCGGGAGCTACTCCGTACACGCTACTGGATTACTTCCCGGACGATATGCTGATTGTAATAGATGAGTCCCATGTAACGCTGCCGCAGATCCGTGCAATGTATAACGGTGACCGGGCGCGCAAGACCGTGCTGGTTGACCACGGCTTCCGCCTTCCGTCTGCACTGGATAACCGGCCGCTGCAGTTCGAGGAGTTCGAAGACAAGGTGAACCAGATTGTCTATGTCTCAGCTACACCGGGACCGTACGAGATGGAGCACTGTGAAACAATGGTGCAGCAGATCATCCGGCCTACCGGCCTGCTCGACCCTATTATTGAGGTGCGGCCGACAGAAGGCCAGATTGATGATCTGATTAATGAAATCCGTGAACGTGTGGCACGGGATGAACGGGTATTAGTGACCACACTGACAAAGAAAATGTCTGAGGATTTGACCGACTACTTTAAGGAAATCGGCATCAAGGTCCGCTATATGCACTCCGACATCAAGACACTGGAGCGTATGGCGATCCTCCGTGATCTCCGTTTGGGTACATTCCATGTCCTTGTGGGTATTAACCTGTTAAGAGAGGGTCTTGACCTTCCGGAAGTATCCCTGGTTACTATTCTGGACGCTGATAAAGAGGGCTTCCTGCGTTCAGAGCGCTCGCTGATCCAGACAATCGGGCGTGCCGCCCGTAACTCGGAGGGGCGGGTCATCATGTATGGCGACCGTATAACGGATTCCATGGAGAAGGCGATCAGCGAAACTGAACGCCGCCGGGCGATTCAGATTGCTTACAACGAGCAGCATGGGATTACACCGACGACAATCAACAAGAAGATCCGCGAAATCATCGAAGCCACTAAGGTGGCCGAGTCCAAAGCCGAGTATCTCACCGGCGCGGGCGGCAAGCTGAGCAAGAAAGACAAGCAGAGCCTGATGCAGCGTCTGGAGGCCGAGATGAAGGACGCCGCCAAGAACCTGCAATTCGAGCGCGCCGCCGAGCTGCGCGACGCTTTGCTGGAGCTGCGGGCCGAGTAGAGCCGCACCACGTAATGAACAGAACGGCTCTTTCCCGGCCGTTCTTTTTAGATAAGCAGATAATATAAAGGCTTAAGGTATTTGCGCATTCCGCAGGAACAGCTCGCAGTTGAAGCTCTTGGCGCATTCCGCAGGAACAGCCCCCGGAGCGCCAAAAGTTCAAGCGGTCCCGCAGGGACAAGCGATCCCGGCACCCAAGTAACTAAGTCCCTCCAACCCTACTCCCACGCCAACCCTTACGGGTGTCCAGAGGGTGCAACCCTTGGGGCCCTCCCTTGGCTAAGGGAGGGTTTGGGAGGGATCGAAAATGTTTTCCCAAAATATTTCCGTATTTGAAATTGGAGGTTTTACCGTTGGCGAACGAAAGTATAGTAATCAAAGGCGCGCGAGCGCATAATCTCAAGAACATCGACGTAACGATCCCGCGGGACCGCTTCGTGGTGCTGACGGGACTTAGCGGCTCCGGCAAATCCTCGCTGGCGTTCGATACGATTTATGCTGAAGGGCAGCGCCGTTATGTGGAGTCCCTTTCCGCCTACGCCCGCCAGTTCCTCGGCCAGATGGAGAAACCCGATGTCGATTCCATCGACGGCTTGTCTCCGGCGATTTCTATCGACCAGAAGACTACGAGCCGCAATCCGCGCTCGACGGTAGGTACGGTAACGGAGATCTATGACTACCTGCGTCTGTTGTTTGCCCGGATCGGCCATCCGCATTGCCCGGATCACGGAATCGAGATTACCTCCCAGACCGTTGAGCAGATGGTGGACCGGATTATGCAGTATCCGGAGAAGACCCGGCTGCAGATTC
Source organism: Paenibacillus sp. FSL R7-0273 (assembly GCF_000758625.1). Classification (NCBI taxonomy): domain Bacteria; kingdom Bacillati; phylum Bacillota; class Bacilli; order Caryophanales; family Paenibacillaceae; genus Paenibacillus; species Paenibacillus sp. FSL R7-0273. The sequence continues at coordinate 6,699,098 of NZ_CP009283.1, read as the reverse complement.
TCGCACCGGTTATTTCCGGCCGAAAGGGCGAGCACAAGGGCCTGTTCAGCGACATCTCCAAGCAGGGCTTCGTCCGCGTGCGTGTAGATGGAGAGCTGCGTGAGGTTACAGAAGAGATTGAACTTGAAAAAAACAAGAAGCACACCATAGAAGTTGTAGTGGACCGGATTGTTATCAAGGATGATGTGCAGACCCGGCTGACGGACTCGCTGGAAACGGCGCTTAAGCTGTCCGGCGGGCAGATTCTGGTGGATATTATCGGCCAGGAGGAGCTACTGTTCAGCTCGAACTTTGCCTGCCCGGTGTGCGGCTTCAGTATTGAGGAGCTGGCTCCGCGGATGTTCTCCTTCAACAGTCCGTTCGGGGCGTGCACGGAATGTGACGGCCTTGGGGTGAACATGGTTGTCGATCCGGAGCTGCTGATTCCTGACCCGGAGAAATCGGTGGAGGACGGAGCTTTTCTGGCCTGGACAGGCAGTACCTCCAACTACTACCCGCAGTTCCTGAAGTCGGTCTGTGAGCATTTCAAAATTCCGCAGAATGTGCCGGTAAGCACGCTGTCACCGGATCAGATGAACAAGCTGCTGTACGGAACAGGCAGCGAGAAGATCCGCTTCCGCTATGAGAATGACTTTGGCCAGAAGAAGGATGCGCTTGTCGCTTTCGAGGGAATTATTCCTAATCTGGAGCGGAGATACCGGGATACAGCCTCGGAAGGAATCCGTGAATTTATTGAAGGCTTTATGAGTGCCAAGCCTTGTCATGTATGTAAAGGCAAACGTCTGAAAAAGGAAATTCTTGCGGTTACCATCAACGACCGGAATGTGGCGGATGTTACAGACCTGTCCATCGGGGACTGCCAGGAATTCTTCGGAAGCCTTGTGCTGAATGAAAAAGAAACAGCCATCGCCAACCTGATCCTCAAGGAAATCAGCAGCCGGCTCGGCTTCCTGGTTAACGTCGGACTGAACTATCTGACGCTTAGCCGTGCGGCGGGATCACTCTCCGGAGGTGAAGCGCAGCGTATCAGACTGGCAACGCAGATCGGCTCTAGTCTAATGGGCGTCCTCTACATTCTGGATGAGCCGAGTATCGGGCTGCATCAGCGGGATAATGACCGGCTGATCTCAACATTGGCCCATATGCGTGATCTCGGTAATACACTGATTGTGGTTGAGCATGATGAGGATACAATGATGGCTGCTGATTATATCATCGACATCGGCCCGGGTGCGGGTATCCATGGGGGAAGCGTAATTGCCCAGGGTACGCCGCAGGAGATTATGGATGATCCGAAGTCGCTGACCGGAGAGTACCTTAGCGGACGCAAGTTTATTCCGGTAACCTCCAAGCGCCGGGCAACCGATGACCGCTGGATCGAAATCCGCGGAGCCAAAGAGAACAACCTTAAGAACGTTAACGTGAAGATTCCGCTGGGTGTCTTTACAGCAGTAACCGGCGTCTCCGGCTCTGGTAAGTCCTCGCTGGTTAATGAGATTCTGTATAAGAGTCTGGCCCGCCAGCTGAATAGAGCTGTGAAGGTTCGTCCGGGTCTGCATAAGGAAATCCGGGGCCTTGAGAACCTGGACAAGGTTATCGAGATCGACCAGTCGCCGATCGGCCGCACTCCGCGTTCCAATCCGGCAACCTATACCGGCGTATTCGATGATATCCGTGATCTGTTCTCCAAGACCAATGAGGCTAAGGTGCGCGGCTTCCAGAAGGGGCGGTTCAGCTTCAATGTGAAGGGCGGACGCTGTGAGGCTTGCCGCGGGGACGGGATTATCAAGATTGAGATGCACTTCCTACCGGATGTATACGTGCCTTGTGAAGTATGTAAGGGCAAGCGGTACAACCGGGAGACACTAGAGGTCAAATACAAAGGCAAGAGTATTGCCGATGTGCTGGAAATGACTGTGGAGGACGCAACCGAGTTCTTCAAAAACATTCCCAAAATCCACCGCAAGATGCAGACGCTGCTGGATGTCGGCCTCGGTTACATCAACATCGGACAGCCGGGAACAACATTATCCGGCGGTGAAGCCCAGCGTGTGAAGCTGGCTTCCGAGTTGTACCGCCGCAGCACCGGCAAGACGCTCTACATTCTGGATGAGCCGACTACAGGCCTGCATGTGGACGACATCGGCCGTCTGCTGGAGGTACTGCACCGTCTGGTAGACTCCGGTGAATCGGTTCTGGTCATTGAGCATAATCTCGATGTGATCAAGACTGCGGATTACCTCATAGATATGGGACCTGAGGGCGGCAGCGGCGGCGGAACAGTTCTGGCTACCGGAACACCGGAGAAGCTGATTACCGTTGAGGAATCGTACACCGGCAGATACCTGAAGCCAATCCTGATCCGTGATACTGAGCGGACAAAGGCACTGGAGCTGCAGACATCGGAGACGGTATAATAGCAGAGCGGCGGGTTTCTTTTGCCGGATAGTTAAGACAGGCTGTGATTTCGAGCGCTGCAGGCGGGTATCCGTTTGCAGCGTTCTTTTTCGTATCTGAATGCGGAAATAGCGGCTTAAAAGTGCACTGATAAATCGGCTATTCGCATGTGCGTGTCAATGTGAAAAATCATATTTATCATTGGATAACACTCTGTAATAATAATTTTTTACAACAATTACAGCTTTTTTAACCAATAGCTATTGCACTGCTTAAATGGTAGCGATAACATAAGGGTAGATATGAATGAGATGAACCTGCTTGTCCAACCTTTTCGGGGAGGTAATGCCATGCTGCTGGCAGAGGCTGCTGTGCAAGAAACGTCTACCTTTCATACCTTCGACCTCTTTATGATTGCTTTCACCGTGCTGATTTTTATCGGCGTCATCCGGCTGCTCCGTGCTCCGCAGAAGAACAAGTTTGCCATTGCTTTTGGTGTAGTCAGTCTGCTTGTCTTTCTTGTTTCGGATTATGCGATGGTTATGAATTGGTTAAGCTGAGGGTAACCTAGCCGAAGACAAAATGTATTTGTAATAACTGTAAATAGACACGGATTATTCTGAACTTTAGTCAATAAATAACGTCCCAAGCCTGAAGTGGCCTGGGACGTTATTTATTAAAATTGACTTTTATTAAATAGGTTGAAATCAGCTGGAAATCATTAATACTACTGTCCCTTTAATAGACGAAGTTAACCGAGATTTCCTTAAGCAACGGGGCATTCTCATCTTTGGCAGACAGTACCGGAGAAACATTAATCGGCCACTCAATACCAATGTCTGGATCATTCCACAAAATACCACCGTCACATTCAGGTGCATACAATTCATCGCACTTATACTGGACTTCCACATCCTCTGTCAGCGTCATGAATCCGTGGGCAAAACCCTTAGGGATTAACAATTGCTTCTTATTCTCAGCCGTTAGCTCAATACCGAACCATTTACCGTAAGAAGGGCTCCCTTGACGGATATCTACTGCTACATCATAGATGGACCCTCGTGTACAGCGGACAAGCTTGGTTTGAGCTTTTGGATTTAATTGATAATGAAGACCGCGCAATGTTCCTTTTTCGGCTGAGTAAGACTGATTGTCCTGAACGAACTTGTAATTAAGATTTTGTTCCTGGAATTTTGCTTCACTATATGTCTCCATAAACCAGCCGCGGTGGTCTCCAAAAACTTCGGGTTCGACAACGAGAACGCCTTCCAAATTAGTCTTGGTAAAATTCATTTTTTTCACTCTCTCAGATATTAAAATTGGATTTTTCCGTTAGCCACCTTAATCAGGTATTGACCGTATCCGGTTTTACTCAGCTTATGCCCACACTCCAGCAGATGTTCCTTTGTAATCCAGCCGTTTATATAAGCGATCTCTTCAGGAGCAGAAATTTTAATGCCTTGATGATCTTCAATCGTTCTGACAAAGTTAGTAGCATCGACCAGACTTTGGTGTGTTCCCGTATCCAACCATGTGAAGCCTCGTCCCAGCAGAGCGACATCCAGCTCGCCCATTTTTAAATAGGCTTCATTAATGGACGTGATCTCCAATTCGCCCCGGTGTGATGGCTTCACCTCTTTAGCCAAAGAAACAACACGATTGTCATAGAAATAAAGACCTGTTACCGCATAATTAGACTTGGGGCTTACTGGTTTCTCTTCCACACTGAGAACTTTGCCATCTTTATCAAATTCGACCACGCCAAAGCGTTCGGGATCGGGCACATGATATCCGAATACGGTGGCGCCGCTTTCTTTACTAGCAGCCTGCTTTAAAATCTTGGTCATACCATTTCCGTAATAGATATTGTCTCCGAGTATCATCGCAACGGAATCTTCCCCGATGAATGATTCACCGAGAATAAAAGCCTGCGCAAGTCCGTCTGGACTGGGCTGAACAATGTATTGAAGCGAAATGCCAAACTGGGACCCATCGCCGAGCAGATTTTCGAAACGGGGTGTGTCCTCAGTAGTGGAGATAATTAAAATATCTTTGATGCCTGCCAGCATCAGGGTAGATAGAGGGTAATAAATCATTGGTTTATCATAGACTGGCAATAACTGTTTGCTGGTCACCATTGTGAGAGGGTAAAGGCGAGTGCCGCTTCCTCCCGCAAGAATTATACCTTTCATAACTGTTGTCAGCTCTCCTTGCAGTATATTAATTTTGGAAACAGTATCAACTTTTGTGTAATTATCACTTCAATATATATTTTACGCTCTATGTTCTTGGTTTGTCTATCTAGACAAAAATACATGTGTATATTAGGTTCTACCTGAGATGAAAAATAAATCCAAGTGTTTCTATTTTTGTGGCGGATAGCTGTGATATTTGATACAATTAATAAGTTAAAGGTTTGGAAATGACCCGCCAGACGGCGGTTTGGGAGGATATAAATGAACGAGCAAGGAATACGCAGAGAAGACGTAGAGCTGCTGGCTCCGGCCGGTGACTGGGAGTGTATGCGTGCAGCAGTGGCGAACGGTGCGGATGCGGTCTTTTTTGGCGTAGAAAAGTTTAATGCGCGGGCGAGAGCCAACAACTTCCGCATGGACGAGCTGCCGGAGATTATGGCGTTTCTTCATAGCTATGGAGTGAAGGGCTTTTTGACGTTTAATATACTGGTGTTTGAGAATGAGCTGGCAGATGCCAAGGAACTGATCGATGCTTGTATTGATGCAGGTGTGGATGCGGTAATTGTCCAGGATTTGGGGCTGGTGCGTATGATCCGCGAAATCTCCCCCGACTTCCCGATTCACGGCTCGACGCAAATGACGATTACTTCACCGGAAGCGGTGGAATTTACCAAGCCCTGGGGTATGGAACGTGTCGTACTTGGACGTGAAAATAACCTAAAGCAGATCAAGACGATTGGTGATCAGGCCCGCCTGCCAATGGAGGTGTTTGTGCACGGTGCGCTGTGTGTTTCCTATTCGGGTCAGTGTCTGACCTCGGAAATGTGGGGCGGACGGTCTGCGAACCGTGGTGAATGCGCCCAGGCCTGCCGTCTTCCGTATGATCTGATGGTAGATGGTGTTATTCAACCGATGGGTGATGTGACGTATCTGTTGTCTCCGAAGGATCTGGCGGCGATTGACCTGATGCCTGAGCTGATTGAGGCGGGCGTGACCTCCTTCAAAATCGAAGGCCGGCTCAAGACCCCGGAATACGTGGCGAACGTGGTCAGCAAATACCGTAAAGCGATTGACCGTTACTTTGACGGGAACTGGTCGCCGACCTCCAAGGAGGATATGCGTGAGCTGCAGCAGAGCTTTTCGCGCGGCTTTACGCATGGTTTCCTCGAAGGGACGAATAACAAGAAGCTGGTAGATGGAACATTTCCAAAAAGCCGCGGTGTTTACATGGGCACCGTGGAGCAGATCCTGCGCGATGGCGTAGTCTGCCGCATCCATGCTCCGCTTAAGCGCGGGGACGGGATTGTTTTTGACGCCGGTGATCCTACGAAGAAGGAAGAGGGCGGACGCGTCTATGACCTGCGCCGTAAAGGCGTGAAGCTTGAGGGCGAGGCCGGCGAGGGCTGGATCGTTGACATCGTGCCCGGCCGTAACGATGTAGACCTGCGCAGACTGCACGTCGGCGACCGCATCTGGAAGACTAATGACCCGGCGCTCGATAAGTCGCTGCGTCAGTCCTACGAAACCGAGAAGCCGTACCGTGTCTTCCCGGTACAAGTGAAGGTCGAGGGCCGCGTTGGCGAGCCGCTTGCCACCTGGTGGACCGACGTTCAGAAGAACGTTACGGTTCAAGTGAACTCGGAGCTGCTGCTGGAAGCCGCGCAGAAGCGCCCGATGGACACCGCCCTGCTGGAAGAGCAATTCGGCCGCCTTGGCGGGACCGTGTTCCAGCTTGAGGCGCTTGAGTCGCAGCTGGAAGGCGACGTGATCGTGCCTATGCGCGAGCTGAACAGCATCCGCCGTCAGGCGGTGGAGCTGCTTGCCGGCGAGCGCCCGAAGCCGCCCGTCTACGTGAAACGGGCGGTAGAGGTCTATGGCGACGCTGCCCGCAGGGGCGGCGCCGGGCTGCGCGGTGAAGCGGAGCTCACCGCGCTGTGCCGCAGCCTGCCGCAGGTGCAGGCTGCACTCGAAGCCGGCGTAACGAACATATACGCCGATTTCGAGTTCATCAAGCAGTTCCCGGCAGCGGTAGACGCTGTACGGGCTGCGGGAGCCAGTATTGCGCTGGCTACGCCGCGCATCCATATGCCGGGCGAAAACGGCTACCACGCCAATATTCTGCGCCTGCAGCCGGATGCTGTGCTGGTGCGCAACACCGGTGCGCTGTATTACTATCTCAAGCACCGGATGGAGCATCCGGATGCACAGCATCCGCGCCTGATCGGTGACTTCTCACTGAACATCGCTAACCACAAAGCAGTTGACCTGTTCCTGGAATCCGGTCTGGATGCAGTAACGCCATCCTATGACCTGAATATTCAGCAGATGGTCGATCTACTGGGACGTAGTGATACCTCGCGTATGGAGGTAGTGATTCATCAGCATCTGCCGATGTTTCATACAGAGCACTGTGTGTACTGTACCTTCATGAGTGAAGGCACCAACTACACCAACTGCGGCCGTCCATGTGAAGAGCAGCGCGCTTCACTGCAGGACCGTATCGGTATGTCACATCCGGTCCGTGTTGACGAAGGCTGCCGCAATACTGTATATAATGCAGTAGAGCAGTCCGGTGCAGAATACCTGAACAATTTCCGCGATCTGGGCGTCTCTTCCTTCCGGGTAGAATTCCTGGAGGAAACACCGGAGCAGGTTGAAGAAGTTATCAGCCTCTATACGCGCGCTCTGCGTGGTGAAATCTCCGGTACCCAAGTCTGGAAGAGCCTTAAGGCAACCAATCAGCTTGGTGTAACGCGGGGACAGCTGGTTAACGCTAAGTAAGTCCGGATTATTATATAGAGCCAGGGCCACTCAAGAGCATATTGTGCCGAACTTGAGTGTGCCTTGGCTATTTTTGCATAAACAGCCTTTGTTCCTAACATATAACAATTTAACTGCCAAAAAGCCTCCTAAACTGCTATAATTAAATCTAATATGCCCAGTTTCGCCGAAATTCGGGCCATTTCATAAGAACCAAAATCAGAAGGAGCTAATTCATGAAAATCCGTAAAGCGATTATTCCCGCGGCTGGTCTGGGTACACGCTTCCTGCCTGCTACCAAAGCGATGCCCAAAGAAATGCTGCCGATTGTAGACAAGCCAACGATTCAATATATTGTCGAAGAAGCTGTTGCCTCTGGTATTGAAGACATTATCATCGTCACGGGTAAGGGCAAACGGGCGATTGAGGACCATTTTGACAATTCATTTGAGCTGGAGTTTAATCTCGCCGAGAAGCAGAAGTGGGAACTTCTTGAGTCTGTGCGCAAATCCTCTGAGATGGCCGACATCCATTATATCCGGCAAAAGGAGCCGCGCGGCCTGGGACATGCCATCTGGTGTGCCCGCAAATTTATCGGTAATGAGCCGTTTGCAGTATTGCTAGGCGACGATATCGTCGAAGCAGATAAACCTTGTCTCAAGCAGATGATCGAGGTCTACGAAGAATATAAATCCTCCATTGTCGGGGTACAGCCTGTACCATGGGAAGAGGTATCCCGCTACGGTCTTGTAGACGGCACCCAACTGGCAGATCGTGTCTACAAAGCTAACCGGCTGGTGGAAAAGCCAAAGCGTGAAGATGCGCCATCTAACCTGGCTATTCTGGGGCGTTATATCCTGACTCCGCGCATCTTTGATATGCTGGGCGAACAGCAGGTGGGGGTAGGCGGAGAAATCCAGCTTACAGATGCGATCGCACGTCTGAGTGATGTGGAACGGATCATTGCCTATGATTTCGAAGGCAGACGGCATGACGTCGGCGAGAAGATGGGTTTTATCCAGACGACGATTCATTATGCGCTGCAGCATGAGGAGCTTAAGGAAGGGCTGCTGGAGTACCTTAAAGAGGTTATTGACAGTGAGGCTGCGAAGACAGGTAAGCTGTAAATGAATTCTGTATGATACAAAAGCATACGTTTTTAATAAAAAAGGGACGAGCTGTATTTAACAGCCCTGTCCCTTTTTTTGTGTTCAATTAGAACTGCTGTCCGGCAATCGCATCAATCTGCGCCGCTTCCGCTGCATCAGCAGCAATCAGCAGGTCATAGACAGCCTGATCCTGTCCGCCGCTGCGCTTCAACGCAGCCAGGTACCAGCGGGCGATGTCACGGTTAGTAGCATCTGCGTAATCTTCGCTAAGACCTGATTTAAGGGTTGCAGCCGCAAGCTCATTATCCCCGGACATCAGCTGCAGCTTACCGGCATTCAATGCGATGTTAGGCGTAACGGAGAATGGACGTCCCTGCAGCTGTTCAGGCGGCAGTGTCTTTAAATGCTCCACTCCATCAACCACATGCTTATAAGCATTAAGACCGGTAGTAATATATTCCTGTTTCTTGGCAGTATCCTGCAGCTCATGAGCCGTGTAGCTCAAAGAGAACGAGCGGCTAATAATGGCATCGTACCATTCAATATCCCAGTAGAATTTATAAGCATTATCCTGGTATACAGTAAAGGCAAGATCGGCTTGTCCTTTCAGATCGTAAATACCGGCAAGCTGCTTCAGCAATTCCTTATTATTAGGCTCATCTTCCAGCGCCCGGGTTACAGTGTTATAGGCTTCATCAATGTACTGAGAATCCTGGGTCTGGGTAAAGACCTGCTGATCTACGGATGAAAGATATATGACCGATTCAGGATGGAAGGGACGCTTGTCCAGTGCCTTCACCAGAGGTGCCTTGATCTCTTCATAGGACTGGCTGACACCAACAAGATTCTTGGCGTTCATCGCTGAATTGCTGGAGCTCAAGTAATTAATGGACAGGAACAGAAGAAAGACGGTTCCGACAGCAACTGCTGACAGGTAACCTATCCGCAGGCCAGCCTTGTTCCAGTTACCGCGCAGCACCTTATTATCCATTGAAATGCCCATGCCGGCAAGACTGAGGAAGACCAGGAGGCCCATAAAAGCATAACTTAAGTTGAAATCCAGTAAGCTGTGCACGAGTATGGATAGTGCAATGATATAGAAGAAGTAGCCATTAGCAAAGTCATCCTGGTCACGCTTGAGATAGCCACGGATATATTTGTAGAAAACATACCCGATAAATCCAATAAACACGATAAATCCGACAATCCCAACCTCAATCAGATACTGCAGGAAGAAGTTGTGTGCCTGACGGCTGGTATAAGGGTTGTTCTGATATTGCTCATAAAGAGATGCCCAGCCGCCGCCGCCGGCTCCGATAATGGGATGATCCTTAACAACCTTCATAGCATCTTTATAAAAAGTGAACCGTTCCAATACACTGTGCTGCTTAAAGTTAATATTCTCCAGACGGGTTTCGATGTTCGCAGGCAGGATGCTGCGTACGCTTGTTCCGATCAGCAGAAAGGCGACAATTCCTACAAGAACAAGTGAGCCGAGCGGAAGCCAGAGGCCGGTTCCTTTGCGTGATCCCCAGGCACCAAGCTTACTCTCCAGCCAAGGTGCTACATAATGTTGTATAACCCATCCTAGCCCGGCTACTACCAGAGAAGCAATGATCAGGTAAGCCCAACCCTTTAATGCAGCCCCGGAAGTGAATGCTGCATTCAGCTCGGTTCCGAGAGAGGTCAGCGGGTTCGTTACCGCCAGTGCAGCAATACCTGCAATCGCCAGATGAATAATCCAGAGGATCTGCTGGGCTGGTTTTAGCAGCACTAGCAGCAGGATAAACACGACAGGCAACATAACAAGTCCGCCGCGGGATAAGGTAAGCAGCAATGAAACGATAATGGGCACCAGCATAAAACCGTGTGTCAGCGTCCCATACCACTTTTTAGAGCGGATCAGGGCAAATACCGCTACAAACAGAAACGCCATCAAAAAGGCGGCATAAGTATTCGCATATTGGAAAACGGAGGTTAAACGCAGACCGTTAGAGTCGGTCATGACCGCATCCAGATAAATACCATTAATTACTGTATTCGAAAACCATCCAATCAGACCTCCGGCAAATTTCGCGCCGCCAAGCCAGTTAATCAGGCCAAACATTACGATAAAATAGGAGATAGCAAGAATCGCATTCTGTATGACAACATTTAGTCGCTTTTGCTTGAGCAGATATAACGCTATAATGAATATTGCAATGTACATGCTCTGAATAAGCAGCATATTCATCGCCATATAATGCGAAGCTGCACCAAAAAGCGACAACGCATATGTTATAGGAAGCAGCAATGCAGCAACTACGACCAAGTCACGCTGCTCCTCAATCTTGAACTTTGTAAAGTACAAGCCTATCCAGACCAGCAGCAGGAAACTGCTAAGTACTGAGGCTATGTAGATCGGCTTCTCAAAATCTAACGACTGCCCGTTGAACAAGCCAACCTGGAACGGGGTCCAGATCAGAAACAAAATAAAAGCAACCGCCAATGCCCACACCTGGCTGGATATCTTTTCTACATTTCTCGACTGGGCTGCATTTTTACCGTATACTGGTTTCGACACGTTTTAATCTCCTTTTCCTGTAGGTACGACAATATTTTAGCATATCATTATACTTAGAGTCAGTAATATTTCGATTTTATAAACATGCATAAATATGAGTTGGGAGAGAATCAAAGGTATGGGAGACTGATGTGCTTGATGATAACAAATCTGTAAAAATCTATTAATACATAGATTTTATTTTAAGTTTATTTTATTTATGAATCAAGGAGAGAGAAAATAATGTCTGTTTTTTCATCGATTTGCAGAAATAAAAATTTAATTATGCAACTGGCAAAAAGGGATATATTAGTTAAATACCGAGGTTCTATTTTGGGGAAAATTTGGGCGATTCTGAATCCTTTGATTATGCTGATCATCTATACTATTGTCTTCGGTGAGATATTTAAGTCCAAATGGGGAAATACCGAAAATGAGAGTACATTTATTTTTGGCCTGACTCTTTTTACGGGGATGATTGTATATAACTTGTTTTCAGAGGTGTTAAGCCGGTCAGCCACAATCATTCAATCTAATGTTAATTATGTGAAAAAAATAATATTCCCTCTTGAAATATTAGTTGTTGTTTTAATGCTAACCGCTTTATTTAATGGACTTATTAGCCTGATTGTACTGATTATAATGAATGTTTTTTTAGGACAAGCCTTATCTTGGACGATTTTCCTCATTCCCGTGGTTTTATTTCCAATTATTTTATTATCTATGGGCTTAGCCTGGTTTTTGGCTGCATTGGGAGTCTTCTTTAAAGACACAAATTATATTGTGACATTGATTCTTCAAATTGTACTTTTTCTTTCCCCGGTTTTTTATTCAATAGAAAATGTTCCTGACTATTTGAAGGGTATTTATAATTTTAATCCTCTTGGAATTGTAATACAGCAGATGAGGGAAATTGTATTATGGGGTGAAATTCCGGACTGGATACAATGGGCCAATATTACCTCGATATCCATTTTAATTTTTGTGGCTGGTTATTATTTCTTTATAAAGTTGAAGGGAGCCTTTGCAGATGTTATCTGAGGATAATGCAATTGAAATAAAAAATATAAGTAAAAAGTATTATTTGTACAACAGCCCTGCTGACAGAATGGTTTCCTCACTGTTTAAAAACTGGAAGAAGTTTAATGAAGTCAATGCTTTGAATAATATCACAATAAATATTCCTAAAGGGAAAACAATTGGTTTAATAGGGCAAAACGGTTCGGGAAAAAGTACTCTGCTGCAGATCATTACAGGTATTCTAAAATCTACAAGCGGTGAGATTGAAGTCAACGGCAGAATTGCTGCACTACTAGAGCTGGGATCGGGTTTTAATCCGGAGTTTACCGGAAGAGAAAATGTATATATGAATGCAACAATATTAGGCTTAACCAGAGAAGAGATTAATGAAAGATTTAGTGATATTGAACAATTTGCAGAGATTGGTCACTTTATTGATCAACCGGTTAAAACATACTCAAGCGGAATGTTCCTTAGATTGGCGTTCGCTACAGCAGTTCATACCGATCCCGATATTCTTATTGTTGATGAAGCACTAGCTGTGGGGGATGTACGCTTTCAAAGTAAGTGTTTTCGAAAATTTAAAGAGTTTCAGGAACGTGGTAAAACGATTTTGTTTGTTACGCATGCGACTGAGTTACTTATAAGGCATTGTGATTATGCATATCTGATTAATAAAGGTGAATTAATCCAAGAGGGGCTTCCTAAAGAGGTTGTTAATACTTATTTGGATCTGATTTATGGTAAACAGAAAAAACTTAGTGATACGGCGCAAATCCCGGAAACGAAAGCTCAAGACAGAGAATTAGATGCGGAAATGCAACAGAAATATTCTCAAGAAACAATTGAATTTATAACGAGTCAAAATTTTGAGGCCAATTGCGAAAATAGAAGGAGTTATAATCAAAATGAATTTAGATGGGGAGATAAAAGAGCCGAAATTATAGATTATCTGGTGTTGTCAAATGATATGGTAGATCCGATCGATTGTAGTTCAACCGAATTGCTTCAAATTATTATGAAAGTTAAGTTTAATGATAATGTGACTTCGCCTATCTACGGCTTAACTATTAAAACGGTGGATGGCGTTACTGTATATGGGAATAATTCTAGAGATGATTCAATTGAGGTCTCTTCACAAACTGAGGCTAATATTTCCTGCGTTAAATTTGCTTTCATTCCTCAGCTTGTTGAAGGGGATTATTTTATTTCGTTGGGTATAGCCGAAGATGTCCCAGGATTAGAGGCTCCGCCGCTAGATAGAAGGTACGATCTTATACATCTGAAGTTCCATCACGAAACTTTAGGTTTTGGTATTGTAGATCTCGGGATGAAAATAGAACAATTGATTTAATTGGAGTTAAGTTTCTGAGTTTAATTTGTAATGAGGTGAGAGTATGACGGTCAGTGGAGACGAATATCAAGCACATTCTAAATTATTAAATTTAAATTATTACAATGGAAATGACAATTATAGTGATGGCGAAATCGAAGATGAAATTATTAATTATCTAAAAAATTCACAAGATGATCCTACTATAATAGAGAGCATTTACGAAAAGGATACACGCTGGCCTATTGTGTATCATTTATCTCATATTAGAAAAAATATTATCAATTGGTATCCATTTAAAGAAGGGGCTAGGATTTTAGAGATTGGTGCAGGGATGGGGGCTATTACTGGTACACTTTGTGATCATGCAAGTCAAGTGACAGCGATAGAATTATCTAAACGAAGAGCAGAGGCTATTGCGATTAGAAACTCCGATAGAGAAAATCTTGAAATTGTAGTAGGGAATTTAAATGATATTGAATTGCCCGATAAATACGATTATATTACATTAATTGGTGTTCTGGAATATGCCGAGTCATTTACTCATGAAGAACAACCATATAACAAATTTTTGGAGAAAGTCAGTAAATTTCTTGCTCCTGACGGGAAAGTTTTAATCGCTATTGAAAATAGGATGGGACTCAAATATTGGTGTGGCGCTAAAGAAGATCACACTAATGTGCAATATGATGGAATTGCTGGATACCCTCTTTCAAAGGGTGTCAGAACATTTGGACGAAATGAACTTGAAGCGTTATTGGCCTCTGCGGGGTTTGAAAACAATCAATTTTATTATCCGCTTCCAGATTATAAACTTCCTCAGGTTATATTCTCTGACGATTATTTACCCACAATTAAAAACTCGAAAAGGTATAGACCGTTCTATTCTGAAACCGAAAATCTTAATATGAGTGAACATACCGCAATTGATGCGCTTATCGATGATAACTCGTTCCCTATGATGGCCAATTCTTTTTTTGTTGAAGCGGCCATTAATTATAGTGAAGATTCAAAGGTTTCTTTTGTTACTTTTAACAACGATAGGTATGAACATTTAAGAGTGCATACAAGAATAATAGATAATAAGAAGGTAGAGAAATTCTGTAATGAGAAGGCATTAAAGCATTTAGAGAAGATTGAAGATAATAATCATCTGCTCTCTGAAATAGGTATACCAATGAACAGAGAGGTTTTAATTAATAACCGGCTTGTAAGTGAGTATATGCCTCATGAAACAGTTGAAGATAGAATTCTTGATTTCTTTAAGCACAGAAATAAAGAGGGAGCTATCGATGTAATTGATCAATTTTGGAATATGCTTCTAACCTGTTCCACTAATAAATCTGAAGACCAAAGCTCATTTTCTTTTTTTATGGATGGTTACATTGATTTAATCTTTTCTAATTGCTTCATAAAAGAAAGGGAATTTTGTTTTTTTGATCAAGAGTGGAAGTTTGGAGTTCTGCCAACGGAATTTGTTATGTTTAGAGCCATAACTAATTTATATCGTTTTAATAGTTTTATTGAAACAATAATCTCCCAAAATGAGCTTTTTTTAAGATACGGCATAGATGAATCCAAAACTGATTATTTTAATGATGTAGAAGAACAATTAATGAATGAAATATTGGATAAGCATATTGTAGAATATCTGGAAATGCGTAGTCGTTATAACGATGATACAAGCATTGCAGAATCCTACGCTGATCAAATAAATAAAATTTGTAATGACTACGAAAGAGAAATAGAACGAATTCATAATGAACAATCAAATGAGCTTGAAGATAAGAATAAGCAAATAAAAACAGTTGTTGAAGATTATGAAAGAGAAATAGCAAGACTTCAAAGAGCCAATGATACTCGTATAAATGAGATATGCAATGATTATGAGATCGAAGTGGCCCGGCTTAATGCAATAATTAAAGAACATAGTATTGAATTGTCTGCGATAAAAGAAAGTAATAAGGAACTTGAGTTATATAAGGATGACATACAACAAAACTATATATTGGTCCGGAAAAATTTGAAGGATTATTTCAAAAAGAATTGATTGTGAGGGGGAATGATTTTGAATATTAAACAAGGGGTTAGGAAAATAGCAAAACGGATGTATCATTTGTTGCCTATACGACACAAGACTAAGAAAAAAATGAGCTATTTTGTTAAACGTAATTTCTTCCGTGAGTATACCGGGGCTGGGATTATTAATATTTACAGTAATTCCTATAATGCAGACTTTTCAAATAAAAGTATAAAAAAAGTTTCAGTGGTGATTCCAAATTATAATTATGCAGAATATATAGTCGAACGAATTGATTCGGTGTTGTTACAGACTTATCCTATTCATGAGCTGATTATAATTGATGATTGTTCCCGGGACAATAGTGTAGAAGTGATAGAAAAACATTTAAAAAAATTAGGATCGCCTCAGAATATAAAGTTTATTATTAACGAAAAAAACAGCGGAAACGTATTTGCTCAATGGCAGTACGGATTTAAACATGCTTCAGGAGATTATGTGTGGATTGCAGAGGCTGATGACAGCTGCCACCCGAGGTTTCTTGAAAGTATTATGGAAGGGTTTGACGACGACAGGGTTGTAATTTCGTATTGTGAGTCTCTCACAATGAATGAACATAACCAAGTTTTAATGAAAGATTTACGGCCTTGGATTGATATCTACAAAACCGGAAAATGGGATAAAAGCTATATTATTGATGGAGTCGAGGAAATTACTTCAACAATGTGCATTAACAATACCATAGCAAATGCCTCTAGCGTTGTCTTTAAAAATGGAGATTACCATGAGATACTGGAAGTTTCTAAGGGATATAGATTAGCCGGGGATTGGTACGCTTATATGAAAATTCTTGAACTTGGAAAAGTAGCATATCTGGATGAATCATTGAATTACCATAGAATGCAAGAAAAGAGCGTAACTCTAAGTATTGATAAAAAAATGGAGTTTGATGAAATATGCAGAATGCAAGATTATGCATTAAATAATTATGCTTTAAAAGAAGATGTTAAGCAAAGAGTGCTGGAAAGAAGAGAAAGGGAGCGACTCAGATTTGGACTATAATAAAACACTTTCAGTAATTATACCTGTATATAATACTGAAAGGTATCTTAAACGTTGTTTAGATTCAGCACTGGCTGCACTCCCTGATAATTCGGAAATACTTATAGTTAATGATGGCTCTCCGGATCAATCTGAAAAAATTGCTATGGAGTATTTTGAGGAATTTCCGGAAATCATTCGCTATTTCTACAAGACTAATGGTGGATTGTCTGATGCTAAAAATTATGGCCTTAATCATGCTGAAGGTGAGTATATAATATTTTTAGATTCAGACGATTACATAGACCCAGATATGTATAACGAAATTTTGAATGAAATGAAGCAGAGCGGTGCACAACTGGGGATTTGTGATATTGATTGTGAGTACGAGACGGACGGATCAAGTGTAATTAGCCATTGTTATAACCCTAATAGGGGAAGCGTTTTTTTTCAGATTATAGACACTCCTTTGGTGGCTGCCTCTTGGAATAAAATTATTCATAGAAGCTTGTTTAATGGGTTGGATTACCCTACAGGGCTTAACAACGAAGATGTAGCGGTTACACCTATAATTTTGGCTCGTGCTAATCATTGTGTAATTGTTAAAAAACCTATGTATAAATACGTGCAGCGCCCTGGATCTATACAAAATTCAAAATTTAGCAATAAGAGATTTGTTATTATTGAAACAACAAATATTGCGATTGAACGTGCTGCTGAACTGCCAATTCATATTCAAAGACAAATTAAAGGCTCATTATATATTCATCAAATTCTTGGGGTAGCGCTTTATCCAATCAGAAATCAACAATTCTTCAAAAGATATTCTATGATTAAGGAATACATGAGGAAAGTTAATAGTTGTTTTGATGACTTTTTTCAAAATAGATATGTCTTGGACAACGGTTTAATGGATAATCGCAAACACAGGATATTTAAGAGACTAAGTGTAATATTGCTAAAAAGAAAGTTATATTTAGCAACTTCCATTTTTTTTGAGTTTATAAATGTAGCGGAAAAAATAAACGCACAAATGGTTAAGAAGGGACATAAGTAGGTGGGTATTCCATTGGAAACAAATAAAAGAATTGATTGGATTGATATTTTCAAAGGGTTAATCATACTATTTGTAGTTATCGGGCATGAGAATGGATTTCTGGTTAAATATGTTTATTTATTCCACATGCCTGCCTTCTTTTTTATATCCGGATTTACTGCGAATTTAGACAAACAAGGGTTTTATTCGTTTACCCGAGATAGGTTCTTGAGACTAATAATACCTGTATATTGCATTAATATTCTTTTTTTCTTATTTAGATGGATAATGAATTTGTTGGGAATGGGTTTGTTGTTTTATAACGAACCGATGAATGCACAGGGCTTTATCGAAAGTGTATATAATTTATTTGCGTTTAACATAGGTTCAGATTTAGCAGGGGTATCTTGGTTTTTTACTGTTTTATTTTTAAGTTCCGTAATTCATAAGATTTTATATGATGTTTTTCAAAAAAGAAAGATTGCATTACTAATTGCTTCAGTAGTGTTATTCATTATCGGATACTGGTATGTAAGACATAATATTGTTTTTCATAGAACGCTATTTGATCTGGTTTTGATAGCTCAATTTTATTTTATGTGCGGTTTTCTTTTATCCAAGAGTAAATTCAAGACAGCGCAAATAAAAATTAATAGCGATATTCTCATATGTGCGCTGGTACTGCTTCTTTATCCCTTATACTACTTTGCTAATATTAAATGGGGAGGTACGGATTATCCCAGCAGAGGTTTTGGTAATCCCGTAATCAATGTAATTTCCGCTTTTATTGGTATAGCTATTACCTTTATAATTAGTTGTCTAATTAGGAATATCAATACATTAAAGAAAATCTCTACTAAAATAGGCGGAAATACACTAACTATAGCACTGTTTCATTTTTTGGCTTTTAGAATTTGCTTTGGTTTTCTTTATATGCTTCATATCGTTGACCGTTCCCAAGTACAGCAACTTATACCTGGTAAGAATCCGAATTATGAGGTTGTACTTCTTGTGTTTACTATCGGTTTTTGTTTAATTGTGAATATAGTTTTGCGTAAAAATAGTATTTCAGCCACGCTAATCCTTGGTGAAAAAACGGAATTTCAAAAAAGATTATCATTAATATTAGATTATTGCTTTAAACCAATTATCAAATTAGGTGAGAAAATGAAATCCTTGATTTATGCTAAAATAAAAGGCGTTATTCCCCATATTAAAGAAAGGCCAATATTGTCTTTTTTTATGCTGGTTATAATTGGGTACAAAATAACATATTTTATGCGACCGTGGATAAATGTAAATGATGAGTTAATAACGCTGATAAGTTCACAGAAAGGTATCGGATCCATTTATGAATCTATCGCCAATATTACATTAGGTCAAGGCAGGGCTTATTTTTTTGGGAACGTAATTGCTATGCTAATGTTCGCAATTAAAAGTACGCTTGTTTTTCGTGCGCTGAGTTTAATAATACTGCTCTCCAACATATATTCCTTTGTCTTATTGTGTAAAGAAATCAGGAAATCCAGTGTACTTTGCTGGATGGTATGCTTTGCTTATTTCGTATGTTTAACGTTCTCCTGGGAACCAACAATCCCTAATGCGTATACAACGTTTTACGGGCTAAGTATTACTATTTTATTTTTATCGTTGAGAAGCTTTTATCTGTACCTTGAAAGAAAACAAACAAGACATATCATTTTTAGTACTATAGGGTATATTATCTGTCTCTTTACTTACGAGTTGTTCATTTTATTCGCCCCTCTGTATTTATTAATAGTACTTAGCAGAGAGAAGGAATTAAAAAAGTCTTTCCTGAAAGTACTTCCAATAATAATTGCTACTGCAGGATATCTGGTATTCTATCTGATTTGGCGCAGCCTTTTCGGTGCAGGGTATCAAGGAGCAACTGTTGATATTGCAAGCTTTTCTATTCGTGATTGCATTTATGCTATCGTAGTGTTAAGTCTTAGTGCTATACCTGGCTTATTATTCTTCAGTGACAAGTACCGGTATATATTATTTAGTTTATATGGGGATCAACAGTTTGATAACCGATATTTAAATATGGCAACCCAAGTGTTTACGGTGGAAAATATCCTGTTAGGGATATTATCTTTCTACGTATTTTATCAATTATTGAAAGAATCTAAAGAAACGTTACCCCTGAAGAAAATGCTCATCTTATTGTGCGTGACGGCAGCTTATGGTTTTTTGCCAAGTACCTTACTGTCAGTGACTCCACTGTATCAAAATGCAGTAAAAACAAGTTCGTTTTTGACTGTTACTGCTTCGTATATCTCATTGTTTGCCTTTATATTGTTTTTTTGTTTGTTAATAACCTGGTTATTGCCTAAAATAACCTCTCAAAAAAATCGGAAAATCTTACTTTGTTTAGCTTCTAGTATGATTGCCTTGGCATGTATTTTTAGCAATTTTCAGAGTAATACCATTACTAAACATCAAGAATATTTAAAGCATCGGTTATCATTTATAAACTCATTTATTAATAGTGATGCATTTAGCAATATTGAAGACGGTGCAACGGTATATTCTCCTTCTATATTTAAATCGGAAATGAGTCTTGCCATACATGATTCGTTCTGGGATGAGTATACAAAAATTCAACTGGGCAAAACTGTCCACTTTACAAAAGAGTTACCCAATTCAAGTGTTAATTCACCGGTATATTATCTGAAAGAGACCGAACTTGACTCAAGAGAAGAACGATACATTGTATTTGGGAAATTTAATGAAAGTGTAGAGCTTGCTGATTTCACGAGTAATGAAGCCTTAGTGATATACAGTGGCAAACAAAAACAACACATTATTGAAGGCAAATTAAATGCTAACGGCGAGAACAGTATCACGCTTAACAATCAAAGTGCTGTTTCTGTAAATGGTATATTCCAAATTAATGTTCAAGGTCAAGATGCTTATACAAATGGTAGACTTCCCGGGTCGCTGATTTTTGACCTTAAAGGAGAAACATTGAATTTAAATAGTATCGGATTAGTTACTGGTCAATTTGAAAGTTATGAGTTGTATAAAAGCAAGGCTGGAAATACATTAGCCACAGGAACCAATCAGACAGGCTGGTATGCTCCAGAGAGTAATGGAAGTGGAAGATGGATGGGGAAAGAGGCAAGCGTCAAAGTATCATCCGGACATTCCGGCACATTAATTATTAACGGCTATATGACAAATTATATAGAATCAAATGAAATTGAGGTTTTAATAGATGGAGAAGAAGTGGGCCGGCAGATAGTAAGAGAAGGGAATTTCATTTTTAATGTCAAAACTCCTACCGATAAAGTGATTCAAGTTACCTTAAGGGCAGCAAGAACTATGATTCCAGCTGATTTAAATATTAACAATGATACCAGGGAGCTTTCTGTTCTAATTAACTCGATTGAATCGAAGTAACCAGAGTATTTGCTAGAGGTGACAAATGGATAAAGTTCAAGTTCTAATGTCAACATACAATGGTGAAAAATATATTGAAGAACAACTGCAAAGCATATTGCAACAAAGCTATCATAATATAGAGATTCTTATTCGTGACGATGGTTCAAATGATAATACAGTAAACATTATTCGGAAATATGCGGATATGTATTCTGATAAGATTCGTTTTATTAAAGGGAGTAATGCAGGAATTATACCAAGTTTTTTTAAATTGCTAGGTGCCGTTGACTTAAACGCGTCGTATTATTGCTTCTGTGATCAAGATGATGTTTGGATGAACGATAAGGTTGAACGGGCAGTAAATGTTTTGCAGTTATGTGATAGGGCTGGGATGTATTTCTCATCAACAATGTTGGCAGATCAAGATCTCCGCCCGATTAAAGTTTGGCCGGCTCCGTCTCAAAAGGCTCCACACTTCTACAATGCTCTAATTCAAAATGTTGCTGTAGGTGCAACCGTAGTTATCAATAAAGCAGCAAGAGACCTATTGATCTCTAAAACGGTTAATCACGAAAATCTTCAAATGCATGACTGGTGGGCGTATCTGTGTGTATCTGCTTTCGGGAGAGTATATTATGATGAGCAGCCAACAATATATTATAGGCAGCATAATAATAACGTTGTAGGCGGCCACAGAACTATTTTTCATGAGCTGTGGAATAAGTGGAGAAGCTTTCGAAAGCATTCAGGTCATAAGCTTTTGAAAAAACAAGCAATAGAATTTAATAAACTTTATGCGGATTCATTAGATACTGAAAAGCTCAATCAGCTAAAACTTTTTATCCAGGATCGAAAATCTGTGAAACATAAACTCCTGTTTCTGAGAAGCTCGAAGCTATACCGGCATTCTTTTTTAGAAAATCAATTATTTAAATTTCTCATTATAATTGACTACGTGTAGGACTGGTTAAGATATTGAGCGAATTACAAGGAGGATTAAAGTGCAGACACCATCAAGTAAAATAGTACAAATAGAATCTTTAGGTGACGAACGAGGTCAACTAACGGTACTGGAAGAGAACAAATTCATTCCGTTTGAGTTTAAGCGAGTATTTTATATTTACGGTACTATAGCAGGTATTCGCAGAGGATTCCATGCCCATTATAAAACCAGACAGGCCTTAATCTGTGTTACGGGGAACTGCAAAGTACATTTGGACAATACTAAAAGAACAGAAGAAGTACAATTAGATTCCCCTAATACAGTTCTCATCCTAGAGCCAAATGATTGGCATGAGATGTATGACTTTTCGGCGGATTGTGTATTGTTGGTGCTTGCTTCACACCTATATGATCCGGAAGATTATATTCGTGATTATAATAAATTTATAGAGGTTTACTCAAATAAATAGTATGTTATTAAATAGTTTTGTAAGAGGGAGAGGTCAAGCATGAAGTTGAGATGGATCAACTTTTTAAAGGGCGCAGCTATGCTTGCAGTTGTTTTTGATCATTTATATGGATTGGTTTATGTGAATGCGTTTATTCATAGTTTAACGATATATTCAGTCACTCTGTTTATCATTTTGGCTGGATTTACATCATCCATATCTATAGGAAGAACAAAGATGCCAATTAGAGCCTATATAGTTAAAAGAATAACTCCAATTGTTGTTCCATATTTGGTGGCAACTTTGGTTTACCATCTGTATTGGAATAACCTTCGTTTTGATTTTAATGTTTTTAAAAACCAGGTAATAATGTTTAATGCTTCTGCTCCATTTTATTTTGTTCTATTTTTTCTTCAACTAATAGTTGTCTCCCCACTACTGTATAGGGTGTTTCATGGGCGTGTATTTTATCAACAATTATTAGGATTGTTTTTTATATATCTAATGAGTTTTTATTTGACTCATTTTACAAGTGTGGCAAATTACTACGGAGGAGCTAGCAGGGTTTTAGGGGGATCGTATTTATTTTGTTTTTCTCTTGGGATTTTTCTGCAGTTACTCTCAAGCAATCCGCCTATTTTTTTAAAAAAAGTGTTTCAATCTGATATAAAGATACTTGTAGTTGGACTAGTGACAGCATTGATTGCAATGTTTATTTACATAAATGCTCATCTTTTAGACAAGAGTTGGGCGAACCCTCCTAATAAAAATACGTTATTCTATACAATTATAATAGCGTCAATTTTATTTTTTGCTTTTCAAATCGCTGAAAAAAGAATAAAACAGCTTGCTTTAATTTTCACACCCATAGAATTAATTGGAAGTAATTCTCTTTATGTGTTCTTATATCACTCTTTATTTATATACATTGGGCAAAGAATCGGACTACTGACGATTAATTCAGGAAAGATATTATTTCCAATATTTTGTCTGGTGTTTAGTGTGTTGATTGGCATAATTACTACTAAAAGTAAGGCGTTAATAAAATTTCGTGGTTTGAACTTATAAAGTGCGTGCGTCTAACATTTGGAGGTGTAATGTGAATGAAACAATATTATAGTCATCCTCAAGCCATTGTTGAGTCCGAGAATATTGGAGCCAATACTCGTGTCTGGGCATTTGCACATATTCTTCCGGGTGCTGTTCTAGGTGAGGATTGTAACGTGAATGATCATACATTTATTGAAAATGATGTAGTAATAGGGAATAAAGTTACAGTTAAATCTGGCGTCTATATTTGGGACGGTGTAACAATACATGATAATGTCTTTATTGGTCCAAATGTTACTTTTACTAATGATCTAAGACCTCGTTCCAAGCAGTATCCAAGTGAATTTCTGAAAACCGTTCTTGAAGAGTGGGTGTCTATAGGAGCTAATGCAACAATAATCGCAGGCAACACTATAGGTAAATATGCTATGGTAGGGGCAGGCTCCCTAGTAACTAAAAATATTCCCAATAACACACTTTGGTATGGTAATCCGGCAAAGTTTAAGAGCTATATTTGTAACTGCGGCGAAAAGTTAAATACTCAATTATCTTGCCCGGCATGCGGTAAGAATTATTCTTTGAAGGACGGGAATATTATTGAGAGCGATACACTACTTGAATTAGAATAGGTGGACTAATATGATTCCTTTCCTTGATCTAAAAAAAATTAACTTACGTCATGAAAAAGAGATATTAGATTGTGTTCATAAAGTTATGCACTCCGGGTGGTATATTCTGGGCGAGGAAGTCAAGGCGTTTGAGGAAGAATTTGCCCATTATTGCGGGACCAGATTTGCTCTGGGAGTAGCGAACGGACTAGATGCCTTGGAGTTAATTATGAGAGCCTACAATATTGGTCCTGGTGATGAAGTAATTGTGCCATCTAATACTTATATTGCATCAATATTATCTATATCTGCCAATGGGGCAAAACCGGTGTTAGTGGAGCCTAACTTACTGACCTATAATTTGGATCCGGATAAAATAGAAGTGAGTATCACTCCTAACACTAAGGCTATTCTGGTGGTTCATCTTTATGGACAAGCATGTAATATGGAGCCTATTAAAAACATTGCAGAAAAATATGATTTGAAGATAATTGAAGATTGTGCCCAAGCTCACGGTGCTGTTTATGCTGAACGGAGAGTCGGGAATTTAGGAAATGCTGCAGCTTTTAGTTTTTATCCCGGAAAAAATCTGGGAGCCTTGGGTGATGCTGGAGCTATTACGACAAATGATGAAAACTTGTATAGAAATCTGCATGCTTTAAGGAACTATGGATCACAAAAGAAATACGAGAATCTCTTTAAAGGATACAATAGCAGATTAGATGAATTTCAAGCTCCAATATTGAGCTTGAAATTAAAATATCTGGATCAGGATAATGAGTATAGAAGAATGATAGCAACTTATTATTTGAATAATATAAAAAATGAGCATATTGTACTACCAAGTGTCGAAGAAGAGCCATTCTCACATGTTTGGCATGTTTTCGTAATCAGAACTTCGTCAAGAAATCATTTCATTAATTATATGACTGATAATGGAATACAGACTATGATTCATTATCCGATTCCCCCTCATAAGCAGGAAGCATATAAAGAATGGAATGAACTTGTTTTTCCTATTTCGGAAAAAATTCATTCGGAGATTCTGAGCCTCCCAATAAGTCCAGTGATGGATATGGTTGATGTGAAAAGAATTGTGGAGGTAGTAAATGAGTATAAACCGGATTAAATTATCGATTGTTGTACCTGTGTATTATAACGAATTGAATATTCCGCATACTGTTCCAAGATTGCAAAACTTAGAGAATATTATCCCTGATTGTGATTTTGAGTTTGTTTTTGTAGATGATGGTTCCAAGGATAATTCATTTTCGTTGTTGCTTGAAGCCAAACGGCAGGATCCGCGGATTAAAGTCATTAAGTTAAGCCGTAATTTTGGTTCAATGTCTGCTATACAAGCGGGTTTGAAATTTACTACTGGCGATTGTGTAGGTATTATTGCAGCTGATTTACAAGACCCTCCGGAAATGTTTAAGGGAATGATTGAACACTGGAAATCGGGTAAAAAGGTTGTTCTTGCTACACGAGAAGACAGGGAGGAGTCCCTTTCCCAAAAAATGTTCTCTAATACTTATTATTATTTGCTGGAGAGGTTTGCTCTCAAGGGCTACCCTAAGGGCGGATTTGACTTTTTATTAATAGATAGACAAGTTGTTAATGAAGTTATCGATATCCAGGAGAAAAACACTAACATAATGAGTCTTATATATTGGCTCGGCCATGACCAAGTGCAAATCCCATATGTACGACAGGAAAGAAAACTGGGCAAATCCCGGTGGACGCTTTCTAAAAAAATAAAGCTTTTTATTGATTCTTTTGTAAGCTTCTCATACTCTCCAATTCGGTTTATGTCATTAATAGGTGTCATAACAGCAATTATAAGCTTTTTATATGGTGTTTTTGTAATAATTGGAACCTTATCCGGGTTTATTGAACTTCAAGGCTGGACGACAATTATTGCTTTAATTACTTTTTTATTGGGAATCATTATGATTATGCTGGGTATTATAGGTGAATATCTGTGGAGGATTTTAGATGAAAGCAGAGAGCGGCCATCCTACGTTGTTGACCAAACTTTTGAGTAAAGAATTCCTGAAATTTGTGATAAGCGGGGGGATCAATACGCTTACCACTTATCTAATGTATTTACTTTTGCTAGCATTTTTTGATTATTCTCTGTCGTATACACTTTCTTATGTTTCAGGAATATTTCTTTCCTATTACCTAAATACTGTGTTTGTATTTAAGGAAAAAGTAGCACTGGGGAAATTCCTTAAATTCCCTATTGTTTATCTTGTTCAGTATTTAGTGAATATCATGATGTTGTATGTTCTAGTGGAACATTTACATTTATCTACCGGAATTGTACCTTTAATTGTTATTGTAATAACAATTCCAATAACCTATGTACTTTCGAGGCTTATTATTAAAAGCAAATAAATAATGGTAGTTAGGTATTCTGAATATAATAAACAAAGTGGACGAATATTATTCCCCTGAGATTAATCAAGGCATATATTATGGGATCAAAGCAATAATCACTTCTTGAAAAGGTGGTCTAACAATGAAACTCCTCGTAACCGGCGGAGCCGGCTTTATCGGCAGCAACTTTGTAATATACATGCTGCAGCAGCACCCGGATTATCAGATTGTTAATGTGGATGCGTTGACGTATGCAGGAAACCTGGAAAACCTGAAATCTGTTGAGGGTAATCCGAACTACACTTTTGTCAAAGCAGACATTACGGATGTTGCGGCGATGGATGCGCTGATTAGCCAGGGGGTTGATGTTGTAGTCAACTTTGCGGCGGAATCACATGTAGACCGGAGTATTTTAGAGCCGGATGTGTTTGTGAAGACGAATGTGCTGGGCACGCAGGTGCTGCTGGACGCAGCGAAGAAATACAGTGTAACGAAGTTCGTACAGGTGTCTACGGATGAAGTGTACGGAACACTGGGCGCTACGGGTCTGTTTACTGAGGAAACTCCGCTTACCCCGAATAGCCCGTATTCAGCAAGTAAAGCCGGCGGAGATTTGCTGGTGCGTGCTTACCATGAGACCTTCGGGCTGCCGGTTAACATCACCCGCTGCTCCAATAACTATGGTCCTTACCAGTTCCCGGAGAAGCTGATTCCGCTGATGATCTCCCGTGCGCTGAATGATGGAGCACTGCCGATTTACGGAGATGGGCTTAATATCCGTGACTGGCTGTATGTTGAGGATCACTGCAGTGCGATTGACCTTGTTATCCATAATGGTGTCATCGGCGAGGTTTACAACATCGGCGGCAACAATGAGCGGACGAACATGCACATTGTGAAGACAATTCTTGAGGAGCTGGGCAAGCCGGAATCCTTGATTACTTACGTGCAGGACCGTCCGGGCCATGACCGCCGTTATGGTATTGACCCGGCCAAGATTACGAATGAACTGGGCTGGAAGCCGAAGCACACCTTTGAAACGGGTATTAAAGAAACGATCCAGTGGTACCTGGACAACAAGGAATGGTGGACCCGCATCCAGTCGGGAGAATACCAGAAATATGCCGCGCTTCAGTACGGCAGCCGTCTGGGGGATTCCCTGTAATGTCTACACTGAAGGTGCTTGTCACCGGATCTGCGGGACAGCTGGGCCAGGATCTTGTACTGCTGCTGCAAAATCAGGGCCATGAGGTACTGGGCTGCGACCGCCAGGAGATGGATATCACGAATCTGGAGCAGTGTGTGGAAGTAATCAGCGGGTTCGGCCCGGATGCTGTCATTCACTGTGCTGCCCACACGGCAGTAGATGCGGCTGAGACCGATATTGATGCAGCTTATCTGATCAATGTCACCGGCAGCCGGAATGTGGCACTTGCCGCAGAACGGACTGGGGCGAAACTGGTGTATATCAGTACGGATTATGTTTTTGACGGAATGGGCAGCAAGCCTTATCACGAATACGACAATACCGATCCGCAGAGCATCTATGGTAAATCTAAGCGTGCAGGGGAGATACTGGTTCAATCCCTTTCGTCCAAGTTTTTTATTGTCCGTACCTCCTGGGTGTATGGCAAATACGGCAATAACTTTGTAAAAACGATGTTGAAGCTTGGACAGGAGAAACCTCTGCTGCAGGTTGTAGACGACCAAAAGGGCTCCCCGACCTACACAGTGGATTTGGCCCGGTTCCTGCTGGAACTGATTCAGACGGAGAAGTATGGCGTTTACCACGCATCTAACTCTGAAGCTTGTACATGGTATGAGTTTACCCAAGCGATCTTCGCTGAGGCGGAAGAGATCCTCGGTCTGAAGTTCACAGCTAAGCTTGAGCCTTGCGGAACTGAGCAATTTCCCCGTCCGGCACCGCGTCCGCGTTACTCTGTGATGGAGCACCTGTCCATCCGGACGAACGGATTCGGGGACATCCGGCCATGGCGCGAAGGACTTAAGGATTTTTTACTGGAGCTAAAAGAGTAGCTGCAGTTGTCCTATTAAGAAATTTGCAGTAACAAACAGTGTAATGTACCTTTTCTATAATTTCTGTAAAAACCTCCCTAACCGGCCACTGCCTATCAGGGAGGTTTTTGTGTTATAATAATTGTCGATAGATTACTATATTTGTCAGGAGCGTAGTGAAGTGAATGTAGATGTAAGTATTTTAATTCTCAATTACAACACCTGCCGCCTGACGATGGACTGTATCAGGTCGGTGTATGAGTCGGATACGAACTTTTCCTATGAGATTATTTTGATAGATAACAACTCGCATGATGATTCCGTTGCGAAGATCAGCGCAGAATTTCCGGATGTAACGCTGATTGCAAATAGAGAGAATGTCGGCTTTGCCCGCGGTAATAACCAGGGGATGGAGGTCGCCTCCGGACGTTACGTGCTGCTGCTGAATTCCGATACGGTGATCCGCCGGGACACGCTGGAGACAATGATTGCTTTTATGGATACCCGCCCGGATCTTGGGGCTTCGGGCTGCAAGGTGATTCTGCCGGATGGCTCGCTGGATAAGGCCTGCAAGAGAGGGTTCCCGACACCTGCGGCGTCTTTTTACTATGCGTTTGGCTTTAGCAGGCTGTTCCCGGACAACCCGAGATTTAACGGATACCAGCTGGGATACCTGGACCCGGATAAGGCGTATCCTGTGGACTGCCTTGTCGGGGCTTTTATGCTGGTCCGGCGTGAAACGATTGATAGAGTAGGCGGACTGGATGAGGAATTCTTTATGTATGGTGAGGATCTGGACTGGTGCTACCGGATTAAGGAAGCCGGCTGGGGCATTTATTATCATCCGCAGACGAGCATCATTCATCTGAAGGGCGGCAGCGCGCGGCGCAGGCCGTTCAAGATTGTATATGAGTTTCATAGAGCGATGATCTTATTTCACCGCAAGCATTATAGCAGGCAGTACAACAGTATAATTAATGGAACGGTATATGCCGGTGTTGCCGTTAAGTTTATGCTGTCCCTTGCAGTCAATGCCCTGAGAGCACCCCGTCCGGTGTCAACTCCGGCACAGAGTCTTACAGCTTCCGCTGAAGCGGGACCACAGATTGAATCGAAGGCCGAGGTGAGATTATGATCCGCCGTAATCAGAAGTTTTTGACCCAGCTCTATATGGTTGCTGACTTTCTTGTGATCCAGCTGTCCTTTCTGGCTGCCTGGTGGCTGAAGTTCCGCAGCGGCTGGCTGGAGTCCTATAATACGCTCCCGGTCGAGTCTTACGCATATTGGAGCATTATGTACGGGGCAATAGCAGTGCTGATTGGGATTGTGCTCTCACTCTATCTGCCGAAGCGCAAGAAGCGTTTTGTAGATGAATTTCTGAAGATTTTCCAGGTGCACATTATGGCCATCTTTATCCTGCTCGGCGTAATGTTCTTCCTGAAGGAAATAGACGTTTCCCGCCAGTATCTGGCTATTTACATGGGCTTTAATATTTTGTCCATTATGCTGTACCGCTATGTATTGAAGACGATGCTGAAATCCCTGCGTGAAAAAGGCTACAACCGCCAGTTCGTACTAATTATCGGGGCAGGTTCTCTGGGTAAGAGATTCTACAATAACCTGGTCCAGTACCCTGAGCTGGGCTATGAAACGATCGGATTTCTGGATGACTTCCATAAGTGGGACGGAATTGAGGAGCAGCGTTACAAGCCCATTCTGGGAACAGTCGATGAGCTGTCCGGGATCCTGGAAATGCTGCCGGTGGATGAAGTCATTCTGGCGCTGCCGCTGGATGCCCACTCCAAATATCCTGCCATTATTGCGGCCTGCGAAAAAGCCGGTATGCGGACGCTGATCATCCCCGACTTCTTTGATTACCTGCCTGCGCGACCGTACTTCGATAATTTTGCCGGAATGCCGATGATTAACGTTCGCGATATTCCGCTGGATATGGCCGGCAATAAGCTGGCGAAGCGGTTGTTTGATATTGTGTTTTCCCTGTTCGCCATCCTTATGCTGTCGCCGGTCATGCTTATTGTGGCACTGGGTGTGCGGCTCACTTCAAGGGGGCCGGTCATCTTTAAGCAGGAGCGTGTAGGGCTGAACCGCCGCAATTTTATGATGTATAAGTTCCGGTCTATGAAAATGCAGACGGATACCGGGGTAGATACAGGCTGGAGTACAAAGGATGATCCCCGGCGTACACGGTTTGGCACCTTTATCCGCAGAACGAGTCTGGATGAGCTGCCGCAGTTTTTTAATGTGCTGTTTGGCCAGATGAGTGTCGTGGGACCCCGGCCGGAGCGCCCGTATTATGTGGAGCAGTTCCGCGGCGAGGTGCCGAAATATATGGTTAAGCATCATGTGCGTCCCGGGATAACAGGCTGGGCACAGAGCAACGGGCTGCGCGGCGACACCTCAATTGAGGACCGGATCAAGCATGACATTTTTTACATCGAGAACTGGTCGCTGCTGTTCGATATCCGCATTATTTTCAGAACTATCCGTAACGGCTTCAAAAATGCCTATTAATTTTATACCAATCCTTTAAAAACGGTTGACTTCCTTGTTATAAGGCTCCAGCCGTTTTTGTTTTTTCTACTCCAACCTTTGTAAAGGAATTCCTCTATTATGGATAAAAGAAAGCTAAATGCAACGATCATCATGGCTGCCGCACTTACCCTGTTACTTGTAATCACCCTATGGCCGCAGACAAAAGAGCCTGCTGCCGGTTTTACCGCACATAAGGTTATAGCCCATGCGATGGGCGGGATTAACAATCATACGTATACGAATACGCTCGATGCTTTTGTTGCCAACTATGAGCAGGGTACACGCGTGTTTGAGACTGATTTGCTGCTTACTACAGACGATAAGCTGGTCGCCCGCCATGAATGGACCGGGAATATGAGCCGGCTGCTTGGTCAGCTGGACGTGCTGCCTGCTGCAAGGCAGGGTGCTGTACTCAGCTACGGGGAAGTGATGGACAGCCCGATTCTAACGCTGTATTCCCCGCTTGATATTGATAGAATTATGGAGCTGATGACGGCCTACCCCGATGCCTATATTGTGACAGATACCAAAGAGCTCGAGCCGGAGCTCGTAACCAGACAGTTTGAACACATCGTGGAGGCGGCTAAACGCAAGGACCCTGCACTCCTATCGCGGATTGTTCCGCAGATTTACAGCCGTGACATGCTGGAGGTTGTCAATAGGGTGTATGCCTTCCCGGAAGTCATTTTCACGTTATATCAGTCACACGACAGCGACGAGCAGGTCATAGCGTTTGCCCGGGAGACCGGTGTGGAGATCACAATGCCGGTAACCAGAGCAACCAAGGGCTTTGTTCAAAAGCTAAAGCAGGCCGGAGCCCGCGTCTATGTGCACACCGTTAACGACGAGGAAGAAATTACGAAGCTGTCCCGGATGGGCGTAGATGGCTTTTATACGGATTTTGTCTCTGAGGAGGACCTGGGACGGATGCGGGGCGTGCGCTAATAAACCGCTGCTGTAAAAAGGTGGCCGTTCTGTCCGGATTTTTTCTAATTCAGCTTGGTGAACAGGCGGTTATATACTATAATAAAAAAGCGAAAAAACGTTCGTATTTTTGAAGGGTAAGGATGGACGACGGATGAATGAATTGCGGCAATTAATACAGCCGTGGCGGCATGTATTTAAGCTGGACCCGGACCGTGAACTCGGGGATAACGAGCTGGATGAAATCTGCCGTTCCGGAACGGATGCTATTCTGGTAGGAGGCTCCACCGGTGTCACTTACGAGAACACTACAGGACTGCTTTCCAGGCTGCGCCGCTATGAGCTCCCCTGTGCGCTTGAGGTTTCTGAGCTTGAGGCTGCTGTTCCGGGCTTTGACTTGTACATGATTCCTATGGTGCTGAACACGTCGCATACGGACTGGATTCTCGGCCATCACCGTAAGGCGATAGAGCGGTTTGGCAGTCTGATTCCATGGGAAGCGCTGCTGACAGAAGGGTACATTGTTTTAAATGAGAACTCCTCAGTAGCCCGTCTTACCGGCGCCGATACCGGATTAAGCGGCCGTGCAGCCGCTGCGTATGCGGAGATTGCGGACAAGCTGATGCGTCTGCCGGTCGTTTATCTTGAATACAGCGGGACGTTTGGCAGCATGGAGGTTGTCCGGGAAGTGAGAGAGTCGGTAGAGCACAGCCAGCTGTTTTATGGCGGCGGCATTACCGGCGAGGCGGAGGCGGAACAGGCTGCAGCGCTATGTGATACTGTCGTTGTGGGAAATATTATATACCGTGATGTGCAGCAGGCGCTGCTTACTATACAGGCGGTTAAGAGAACTCCGAAGCTTGTACTGGAGTAGCACTGATTACTTAAGCTTATATTGGAAAGGAGCATGTCACACATGCAACTTATTAACATACAGGATGCCGTAAGCCGGCTGAATCCTCCGCAGCGTAAGGCTGTAGAAACGACGGAAGGGCCTCTTTTGATAATGGCCGGAGCGGGCAGCGGCAAGACCCGTGTGCTTACCCACCGGATTGCCTGGCTGATTGCGAACCGTATGGCACCGCCTTGGGCGATTCTGGCGATTACCTTTACGAATAAGGCAGCCCGTGAGATGCAGGAGCGTGTCTCCAAGCTGGTCGGGGATGAAGGACGGGATATCTGGGTATCCACCTTCCACTCCATGTGCGTGCGGATTCTGCGCAAGGATATTGAACGGATCGGCTTCACCTCGAATTTCTCCATTCTTGATTCTTCCGACCAGCTGTCTGTTATCCGCAACTGCATGAAGGATTTGAACATTGATACCAAGAAGTTTGAGCCAAAAGCGGTGCAGGCGGTAATCAGTACGGCGAAGAATGAACTGGTAACACCGGCGCAGTATGAGCAGAAGATCGGCGATTATTTTGAAGGCCTTGTGGCAAAAGTATATGCCAAGTACCAGCAGCGGCTCAGAAGCAACAACTCGCTGGATTTCGATGACCTCATTATGAAGACGATTCAGCTGTTCCAGGATGTTCCTGAGGTGCTGGATTTCTATCAGAAGAAATTCAAGTACATTCATGTCGATGAGTATCAGGATACGAACCGGGCACAGTACATGCTCTGCCGGATGCTGGCTGAGGGCCATCACCGGATTTGCGTAGTCGGCGACAGTGACCAGTCCATTTACCGCTGGCGCGGAGCGGATATTTCGAACATTCTGAATTTTGAAGAGGACTATCCGGAAGCGACAACCATTCTGCTGGAGCAGAACTACCGCTCGACCTCGAACATTCTGAATGCGGCCAACGGCGTTATCGCCCTGAATACAGGCCGTAAACCGAAGAAGCTGTGGACGGATTCGGATGAGGGCGCCAAGATCAAGGTGTTCCGCGGTGATTCCGAGCATGATGAGGGGTACTTCGTCACCGGAGAGATCAGCAAGAACGTTAAGCAGGGGCAGGCTTATCAGAATCATGCCATCCTGTACCGTACCAATGCGCAGTCCCGTGTAATAGAAGAAATTTTGATTAAATCGGATATTCCGTACCAGATTGTCGGCGGGATTAAGTTCTATGACCGTAAAGAAATTAAAGATATTCTTGCTTACCTGCGTCTCTTGTCCAATCCGGATGATGACATCAGTCTGGCGCGGATCATTAATGTGCCTAAGCGCGGCCTGGGGGATACTACGATCGGCAAGCTGGCTGTAGCAGCGGCTGAGCGGGGAATCTCGATTTTCCGGGTGCTGCAGACGGTGGATGATCTTGGCTTTGCCGGCCGGACGCGCAATGCGCTGGTTGAATTCTATGACATGATCGAAGCGCTGCACCGCATGGTGGAATTCCTGTCCGTAACCGAGCTTACCGAGAAGATATTGGAGCTGTCCCAGTACCGGCTGGAGCTGCAAAATGAGAATACGCTGGAGTCCCGTGCCCGGCTGGAGAACATTGACGAGTTCCTGTCCGTAACGATGGAGTTTGAAAAGAATAATGAAGACAAGTCGCTGGTCTCCTTCCTGACCGATCTGGCGCTGATCGCGGATATTGACAGCATGAACAACGACGAAGAGGACCGCAGCGATGCGGTTGTGCTGATGACGATGCACAGTGCCAAGGGTCTGGAATTCCCGACGGTATTCATCATCGGCATGGAGGAGGGCGTGTTCCCGCACAGCCGTGCGTTCCAGGACAATGATGAGCTGGAAGAGGAGCGCCGGCTGGCGTATGTAGGCATTACGCGCGCAGAGAAGCAGCTGTTCCTCAGCTGTGCAAGAATGCGCACGCTGTTCGGGCGGACGACGGCCAACCCGCCGTCCCGCTTCCTGGAGGAGATTCCGGAGGAGCTGAAGGAAGACACCGTCCGTGAATCGGACCGCTTCCGGCGCGGCGGCGCGGAGGTAGGCGGTGCCTATGGCGGCCGCGGCTTCGGCGGCGGCAGCCGGGGGAACTTCGGCGGCCGTGCCACAGGCGGCGCCGGCACCTCGCCGGCTGGCGGGCAAAGCGCCAGCCTGGGCGGCAGTACCGCGTCCGCTGTCCCGGGGGCAGGACGCGTGAGCGTGACGACCGGCAGCGGCGCGCAGCGCGCTACGGGAGGGGCTGCGGCGCCGGCCGGCGAGTTCAAGGCCGGCGACAAGGTGGCCCACGGCAAATGGGGCACCGGCACCATTGTGTCCGTGAAGGGCACCGGCAACGATACGGAGCTGCAGATTGCTTTTCCGGCGCCGGTTGGCGTGAAGCGGCTGCTGGCCGGGTTTGCACCGATTACCAAAGTCGAGTAAACGGCAGGGGTTACCGCAGGTGATTTTTGAAAATAAAGAGATATAGAAGTGTCGTTCTCTTGCTAGATACAATCCTTATAACGGAGGGATATGCCCGGATGGACGTTATGCATACCATGGAAGAGCTTGTTGCTGAGCTGAATAAATACAATTATCACTATTACACCCTGGATGCCCCGTTAGTCAGCGACAAGGAGTATGATGTGCTTTACGACAAGCTTGTTCAGCTTGAGGCAGAGAGCGGGCTTGTGCTTCCCGATTCCCCGACTCAGCGGGTTGGAGGCGAATTGCTGAAGGGCTTCACCCCGCACCGGCACCTTGCTCCCCTCTGGAGCCTGGATAAGGCGCAGAATATCGAGCAGCTGCGGAGCTGGAATGCCCGTGTGCTGAAGCTGGTGAATGACTACAACACCAAGAATCCGGATAACCCGCTGCCTGAGCCCTGCTATGCGGTGGAGCTGAAATTCGACGGATTGACGCTTAATCTGACTTATCAGGACGGCAGGCTGGTCCAGGCTGCGACCCGGGGTAACGGGGTAACGGGTGAAGGTATCCTTGCCCAGGTCAAGACGATCAAGTCTGTGCCGCTCACCATTCCGTTTAAGGAAGGACTGATTGAAGTCCAGGGTGAGGGAATTATGAATCTGTCCGTACTGGCTGATTACAATACCCGTGCAGCCGAGCCTCTGAAGAATGCGCGCAACGGGGCTGCGGGTGCCCTGCGCAACCTGAATCCGAAGACGACGGCTGAACGCAGGCTGAACTCTTTCTTTTATAACGTAGGTTATGCGCAAGGGGTGCAGTTCGCCGATCATCAGCAGATGATGGATTTCCTGCGGACCAACCAGTTTAAGGTGAATCCTTATCTTACCTATTACGATAAATTTGATGATGTGACCGAGCAACTGGCGGAGATTGAGGAGAAGCGTGCCGGATTGGATTATCTGATTGACGGTGCGGTTATCAAGGTCACCGACTTCCGCATCCGCGAAACGCTGGGCTACACCGATAAGTTCCCGCGCTGGGCAGTAGCCTACAAGTTCGAGGCGGAAGAAACAACGACCATTCTGGAATCGGTGAGCTGGAACGTAGGGCGTACAGGCAAAGTGACGCCTCTGGCGCGGGTAGAAGCAGTGGAGCTTGCCGGTGTTACCGTGCAGAACTGCACACTTAATAACGTTGGCGACATCGAACGCAAAAATCTGAAGCATGCGCTGGGGACCCGCGTCTTCATCCGCCGCTCCAATGATGTCATTCCCGAGATCCTCGGCAAGGTAACGGAGGAGAGTGACGGCGGGGAGATTATTTTCCCGGACAACTGCCCTTCCTGCGGCTTCCCGCTGGAAATGCGCGGTGCGCATCTGTTCTGCAACAACAAGCTGGACTGCAAGCCGCAGATTGTCAGCCGGATTACTCATTTCGCTTCCCGGGATGCGATGGATATCGAGACCTTCAGCGAAAAGACCGCCGGCCAGCTGCATGAAGAGCTGAATGTGCGTGAGCCTGCGGACTTGTATGAGCTGACCTTTGAGCAGCTGGTCAAGCTGGACCGCTTCGGTGAGAAGAAGGCTGCCAATCTGCTTAAAGCACTGGAGGAGAGCAAGGCGCGCGATCTCGCTTCCTTCCTGTATGCGCTCGGCATTCCGAACACAGGCAAGGCAACCACCCGGATGCTGGCCGAGCATTACCGCAGCCTGGAGGCTGTTATGAACGCAACTGCAGAAGAGCTGTCCGGTCTGCCGGATATCGGGGGAATCGTGGCGGAGAGCATCGTGAGCTTCTTCGCGGATCCTTTTGTAGTGGTCAGCATTAACCGTATGCTGGAGCTGGGTGTGCAGGCCAAAGCGCCGGAAGCGCCGCTCCAGGTCAGTACCGATTCCTTCTTCAGCGGCAAAACGGTTGTCCTGACCGGCTCCCTGCAGAAGCTTACCCGCGAGGCGGCGGCGGAGCGCCTGGAGGCACTGGGGGCCAAGGTGTCGGGCAGCGTCTCCAAGAAGACAG
Organism: Paenibacillus sp. FSL R7-0273; assembly: GCF_000758625.1. NCBI lineage: Bacteria > Bacillati > Bacillota > Bacilli > Caryophanales > Paenibacillaceae > Paenibacillus > Paenibacillus sp. FSL R7-0273. Next base: position 6,662,032 of record NZ_CP009283.1, on the reverse strand, counting down.
ATCTGGTCATAGCCGGGGAAAAAGCCGGCAGCAAGCTGGCCAAAGCCCAGCAGCTCGGCATTCAGGTCATCGAGGATGAAGATGAGCTTATCCGGCTACTGGAGCTGTAAGCGGCTCTAAACCAATTGCATAACAGCGGAACTGTAGAGTCCTGTAATCTCACTGCGCAGCAGCGAAGATGCAGGGCTCTTTTTCATATCCATTCAACTGGCTGCTTATTGCATTAAGAAATATATGAACAACTGATAATTTAATACAACCAATTACTTATTTTGACATATGGTTAACTTTTCCAAGCTAATCTAGAGGAAGAATCACCATAAGGAGGAAGAGGTAAACAATGAACAAGCTGATGAAGGGCATTATCTTTGGGGGACTGGCAGCAGCTGTGGTTTCAGGGGCAACACTCGCCGGAGCGGCGCAGGGTACAACAAATGCAGGGGGGACGGCAAAAGCCCAGTCCAAAAACCTGATTGTGCTGATTGGCGACGGTATGGGCCCGGCCCAGATTTCGGCGGCAAGATATTTTCAGCAATACACCAAGGGTGTCAATCATCTGAATATCGATCCTTATTACGTAGGACAGGCTACTACATATGCAGACCGCGGTGAAGACGGCGGGAAGATTGTATCCGGTATCGTTACGGACTCTGCTTCAGCAGGTACTGCCTTTGCTACAGGACACAAAACCTACAATGCAGGCATTAGCGTGTCTAACGAGGACGTATCCAAGCCATTCGCTTCTATTATTGAGGCTGCCGAGAGTACCGGCAAAGCAACAGGACTCGTGACCACGGCCCGTATCACCCATGCCACACCAGCTGTTTACGCATCCCATGTGCGCAGCCGTGATAATGAAGCAGCCATTGCCTCGCAGTATCTGGAGAGCGGTGTAGATGTGCTGATGGGCGGCGGGAAGCAGTTTTTTGTAACGAAGGAAGAGAAGGGCAAACGGACGGATAAGAGCCTCCTCCCTGACTTCAAGGCCAAGGGCTATACTGTGGTTGAAAATGCGTCTGCCCTAAATGCGCTCACCTCCAAAAATACCAAGGTGCTCGGCCTGTTCGGCAGCTCCCATGTTGCCTATGTTCCGGACCGGACGGCAGAGACGCCGAGTCTTGCCGCCATGACCTCCAAGGCGCTGAATATCCTATCCGCTGATAAGGACGGCTTTGTTATGATGATTGAGGGCGGACGCATAGACCATGCTGGTCATGCTAACGATCTGCCGACGCTTGTTCAGGAGGCGCTTGATTTCGACGCTGCATTTAAGACAGCCATTGATTTTGCGAAGAAAAACGGCAACACCTCCGTCGTAGTCACAGCGGACCATGAAACAGGCGGCCTGTCCCTCTCGCGCGATAACATTTATGAGATCAATATTGATCTGTGGAACAAGCAGAAGCATTCCTCCGAAAGCCTGGCGGCAGACCTTGAAGCGGCACAGACACCGGAAGAGATCCGCAGCATCGTAACGGCCAACACCTGGATCACAGATCTTAGCGATGAAGAGGTTACCCAGATTATGAACGGGGACGGGTCCTCATATAAACGTGAAGGTGCGTATAATGCGGTTATATCCAAACGGCTGCTCGTCGGCTGGTCCGGTCACGGGCACTCGGCGGTTGATGTCGGAGTCTGGGCATACGGGCCGATTGCGGACAAGGTAAAGGGACAGGTGGATAACACGCAGATTGCTACGGCAGGGGCGGGTATTCTGGGGCTGGATCTCAACAAGCGTTCTGCTGAGCTGCAGTCCAAATATCTTTATCCGAAGTTTAAAATCAGCCGCGACAACGAGGTGCTCTACCCGGCCGAAGCATTGGCGAAGGCGCTTGGCGGTACGTACAAAGGGGATGCTTCTGCCGCGAAGCTGACGCTGAAGAACAATACCATTGATGTCAGCCTGACAGGTAAAACAGCCAAGCTGAACAATAAGGCGGCTGCTTACACAGTAGATGTGGATAATGGCGTGCTATACCTCCCGCTCACTGCATTCAATCAGCTTACAGGCACAACCCTGAAGTGGGATGCCCTGTCCGAACGGCTTATCCTGAGATAGGAGTGAGGTTAGGTGCTTCAGATCCGGGATGTAAAAAAACAGTTCAAGGTTGACGGAAGACAAGTACCGATTCTGGATATTCCTGAGTGGAAGGTTGAAAAAGGAGAGCGTGTAGCGATTACCGGGCCCAGCGGGTCCGGTAAAAGCACGCTTTTACATCTGGTCAGCGGAATCCTCCGGGCGGACAGCGGCAGCATTGTAGTGGACGGCCAGCCGCTTCACGAGCTGGCAGAGGCCAAACGTGATGCCTTTCGCGCTTCCCGCATCGGTTATGTGCTGCAGGACTTTCATCTGATTCCGTCCCTGACGGCCCGGCAGAATATCGAGATTGCGATGACAGCAAGGCTTACAGCCAGGGAACGTAAACGGGTTGTGGACGGCTGGCTGGAGCAGGTGGGACTCGCCGGCCGCAGCCAGCACCGGCCTTCCCAGCTGTCGCGCGGCCAGCAGCAGCGGATAGCGATTGTCCGGGCGCTGGTGAATCAGCCTCCGCTTCTGCTCGCGGATGAGCCTACAGGCAGCCTGGACTGGGAGACCGCGGATGAAATCTCTGCTCTTTTGCTTGATCTTAGTATTACTCATGGTCACACGCTCATCGTTGTTACTCATGACCTGAATATGGCAGGACGTTTTCCGCATTGTCTGAATATTCAGGATGTAAATACAGTCCGCCGGGAAGTTATGCCGTTGCAGCGTCACAGCCGCGGGATCAGGGAGGGGGCAACAGTATGAGCCTGTTCCGGCTAACATTGCGTAATGTGCTGCACCGGCGTTTTTTGTCTCTGCTTACGGTCTGCGCGGTTGCGGTTACCGTTGCTTTTATTGTACTGCTTACCCTTTCGCGGGAGAGTGTAGAGCAGGGCGCCAAAAAAGGCTACGGCCCCTTTGACCTCGTCCTCGGAGCAGCGGGCAGTGAGACCCAGCTGGTGCTAAATACTTTTTATCATATTGGTGCCCCGACCGGGAACATTCCGCTCGCTGTACTGGATCAGGCCAGGCAGGACCAGTCTGTTGCTGAAGCCTATGCGATGACTACAGGGGATAACTATAAGGGGTTTCCGATAGTCGGGCTGGAGTCAGGTTACTTCTATACAAGGTATGGGGACACCAGGCTGCAGGAAGGCTCCATGTATGCCCATACGGGTGAGACCATTGTTGGGTCGTATGTGGCTAAATCACTGGGACTGAAGATAGGGGATACCTTTTCAGGTGCGCACGGGCTTGTACAGGAGGAAGCACACGGGGAAGAACATGTTGAAGAGCAGGATGATGAGGATGGGGAAGATCACGCCCACGGAAGCTTCCGGTACACCGTAACCGGTATCCTTCCTGAGCTTCATACCCCGGATGACCGTGCCGTATTTACAACCGTGGACTATGCCTGGGCCGTGCACGGGCTTGCGCCTGAGGACAGGGAGATTACCGCAGTATTGGTCAAGCCGGCAAGTCTGCTCGGAGCCCACGATTTGAGGCAGGAGCTGGATGGCTCTAATGGAGTTCAGGCGGCTTACACAAGCAAGGCTGTATCCGATGTATTGAACGCAGTAGATCAGGGCTCCAGGCTGCTCAGTATGCTGACGGCAATATGTGTGCTGCTGGCCGGGATATCGATTTTGCTATCGCTGATTGCCGCGGCCGGTGAACGTACCAAGGATGTCGGACTATTGCGTCTTCTGGGTAAGTCCAGGGCATATGTGTGGCTGACGCTGACCTGTGAAGGCCTGCTGGTTACGGCAACCGGGCTGATCGCCGGTCTGCTGCTCGGTCATCTGGGTGCGTTTCTGCTGAAGGATGCGCTGTTCGCTCAGGCAGGAATTCAGATTCAGCCGTATCACTGGACACAGGAGCACTGGCTGATTGCTATAGGCGCAATTACTATTGGTCTGCTGTCCTCGCTCGGCCCGGCATTCCGGATGTACCGGATGCATCCGCTCGCTCTGTTCAAATCCTAGGAGGTACACCACTTGAGACGATTATCCAAAAAGCGGCTTTCAGCGCTTGCAGCACTGCTGGGTATGCTGCTGCTGCAGGCCTGCGGCCAAAATTCGGCGGCTGAAGGTCGGGGGGAAGCCTTTGCTGCGGTGGCGGAAGCTCAGGTTGAAACGGGCTTGCTGGGAGACGCACAAGCGACTCCGGTTGCGCAGGCGCCGGCTGAAACGACGCAAGCTTCAACTGCACAGCCGGCCTTGGCTACGGCCCTGCCGGCTGTTAGCAGTACCCCGGCCGGCGGTAAGTCCGCCGGAGGGGACGTCCGGCCGCAGGGGGCGGTAAACCCGGCCGCAGAATCAACCGGTCCCGCAGCAGACCGGCAGAGCGGCAAGCCTGGAGCGATAGCGACGGATGCCACTGCCCCCGGAACACCGAAGCCGGCAGCTACGCCTTCTTCGGCTGCAGCTGTTACGCAAAGGCCAGCCGGACAGACAGGAACTTCTGTTGCAGGCAAGGCTGCTATATCGCCGACGCCAGGCCCTGGTCAGCAGGCTGTTAGTCCCGCTGCACTTCCGGCAGCAAGCCCTGCCCAGTCAGCGGCAGCTGTTATACCCGCTCACGACGGGTTTACCTCCATTGACTGGAACGGCTTTTTCGATGGCAGCGACCAGACCCGGCCCTCAGAGCATTTCTGGGACCTTAGCGGCAGCACAGTGAAAATAAAAGGCTTCATGGGCGAGGTTCTCTCCTTTGAGAAGAACTGGTTTCTGCTTATTCCCGAGCCGGGGGCGGAGTGCCCTTTTGATAACGGGGATGAAACCTACTGGAACAAGATCATGATTGTTTTTGTTCCGGGAGGCGATAAGCTTCGTTATACTTCCGGCCCCCTGGAGATCACAGGGCGCCTGGATGTAGGCATCAAGATTGACGAGTCAGGCTACAAAACAATGTTCCGGCTGTATGATGCTTCCTTTAAGAGTCTTTGAGACGATAAAAATGCCTCTGCTTTCCATAAGGGGAGCAGAGGCATTTGATGTCCAGCCTATGAACCCTGCATCATACCCGCTTGGCACCCGGCAGCCAGGCGTCTTTATCGTATCCGCGCTGCTCCCAGTATCCGACGTGATCTTCGGCAATCAACTCGATCCGGTTAAGCCATTTTACTGCTTTGTAGGCATACATCTGGGGAGTGACCAGACGTACAGGGCCTCCAAGCTGATTCGGAATCGGTATGCCGTCATGCATTACAGCGACCATGACATCTTCCATGCGGGCCTGGGGGAGAGTCAGGGAGTCGGTGTAGACACCGTCGCCGGAATACAGCTTAACCATTACCGCCTCCTGCTTCACACCTGCCATATCCAGCAGCTTGTAAAGCGGGAGGCCTTCCCATGTGTTTTTATAAACGGACCAGCCGGTTACGCAGTGAAAATCACTGACCTGCACCTCGCGCTGAAGCTTAACGAACTCTTCCCAAGTCCAGGTGAACGGCTTATCTACCAGCCCGTCGATCGTAAACGACCAGTTCGAGTTATCGAATGCCGGAATATCCGTTACCGTATATACCCGGAAGCTGCCCTCCGCACCCCCGCCGATTGGCGGAGAAGAATCTGCCAGCGGTACGGGATCGGGAATAAGGGCGTTAGCGTTATTGGCGGCATAATTTGCAGTGCCGGGTATCTGAAGAGACTTGCCAACCCACCGTATAAAGGTCGGGCCAACGGTTACTGCAAGCCCGGCTCCGACAGCCAGCTTAATGAAGCCGCGCCGCGTGTATACAGGCTGAGGAGAACTGCCGGCTGCGGGGCGCTCTAAGTCTGCGGAAGCACCTGTACCTTCAGTAGCCCCTGTACCGGCAATGACTGAACGTTTTTTTGGCTCCTTAAGCCACTTCACGCGGGTAACGGAGTGATAGATAATGACAGGAAGTCCGATCCAGGTGAGCAGGTCATGAATGAAGAGTGCCGCATTGGCTGCTCTTGGTCCGGCAAGCCGGAACTGCCAGAGTACAACTCCTGATAAAAGCCAGCCGATAAGCAGAACCAGCACGAAGATGACATTTGCCTTCTGGGCGGGCTTCCCGTTCAGCCTCTTCCAGTGCCTGGCAGCAAGCAACAGATAATAAATAACCGGGATTAGCAGGAGCAGCCCGAAGGCAATATGCGCCCATTTGAGCCATACCCTTCCCTCGCCCAGTATTTCGCGCCAAAAGCCGCCAACCAGCAACAACCCGCTCACAGCCAGAAACAGTACAAGCCAGGCATTCCAGCGGTGAATGGAGACGAGCTTCTTACCATAGCCTTGCCGGATGCCTGCCAAAATCTTTTTCAATTGCTATCCCTCCCTCAGCCTCCGGCCATTACCGGTTATTTCAAGTTTGAATTAATTGTACCGCAAAAAAGTGACGTTGAATAATTTACCGTACGGTTACAGAAATATCAGTTTTTACATACTGAAAAAGCCCATCCTGCTCCAGGCTGGAGATGGATGGACCTGATAAACTAACGCAGCTATTGAAAGAGAATAACTATTCAGCCGACCACTTCTCCAGCTGCCTGTCACCTGGAAGCAGGAGAGCGAGCAGTCCGAGCAGCGGAAGAAAGCCGCAGGCTACAAATACCGAGGTGATGTCAAAATGGTCAATCAGTCTGCCGATGATTAAGGAACCGATTCCGCCCAGGCCAAAAGCAAGACCGGTAATCAGGCCGGACACTGTGCCGATATTACCCGGGAACAGCATCTGTGCATACACAACGGTCACCGAGAAGCTGGAGAGCAGCACAAACCCGGAGATAATAAGCAGGACGGCAGCCCAAAATTGGCTCACAAACGGAAGGGCCAGGGCAAGCGGTACTGTACCTAGCATAGAAACCAGAATAAGATTCCGCCGTCCGAAGCGGTCGGCAAGCGGTCCGCCAAAGAAGGTGCCTACAGCTCCGGCCGCCAGATACATAAAAATGTAGATCTGCGCGTTCTCAAGCTTCATGCCATAATGGTCCATTAAATAGAAGGCATAATATCCGCCGATAGAGGCTCCGTACCAGGAGCGGACAAATACGATAAAGACCAGAATAACAGCAGCTGTAACAATCGCTTTGCGCTGTGCTGGATCAATTACGCCGCCTGAAGACTTTTTGCGGAATGTATAACCGGCATTTAGCATGCCGCTGTACCACTTGGCTACATACGTCTGGACGGCGATACCAGCTGCGGCGAAAACAGTGAATCCAAGTGCCCCAATCTGTCCGAAGGGAATGAATACCCAGTTGATCAGCAAAGGGCCTAAGGACTGGCCGGCATTGCCGCCGACTTGAAAAATAGACTGGGACAAGCCCTTGCGCTGCCCTGCCGCCATGTGAGCGACACGCATTCCTTCGGGATGAAAGGCGGCTGACCCGAATCCGACGAGTATAACCGAGAAGATAACCAGCGCATAGCTGTCAGCAAAGGCTAACAGAAGCACTCCGGCAAAGGTGCAGCACATGCCAAGCGGGAGAAGAATAGGCCGGGGCTTGCGGTCAGCGGCGAACCCGATTACCGGCTGAATCAGTGACGAGGTCATATTCAGGGCGAACGCAAGCCAGCCGATCTGGGTAAAGGACAGCAGCAGGTTATCCCTGAGTGTAGGGAACATCGCCGGAATCAGTGCCTGAATAGAATCATTGAATAGATGGACAAAGCTGACCGCGAGTAGAATCCTGTAGATCGTAGCCTGCTGCTGATCGCGTTGTACAGGGGTCTTGAGAGCAGGTGCAGGACTATCCTGCGAGACATTAGTGTTCATTGATACTCCTTTCCAATCTAAATAAATACAGTCCATATGTTAAAAAACCTCAACAGCTTCTATTGTAGCTACTGATGAGCATCCAGGGAATAATTTATTGTCCGGGAGTTGTCTGAGTTAAGCAGAAAATTGATTTTCAAAAAAAGCTTGCAATGATACGATCGGCATGATATATTATCTCTTGTGCTTATGAGACATCAACGCCGAGTAAACGGGCTGAGAAAAAAATAAGTTGACAAGAAACATTGAAAAATGATACAATCTAATTCCGGTCGTGAAACGAAATGTTGAAACGATGGAGCAAGTTCTTTGAAAACTGAACAAATGGAACGCGTTAAATTTTTACAAGATTCATTTAATGAATCGTCAGTTTCAAAATGAGCAATCGCTCTTTTCGATAGTTTTCGGATGGTTATTTCCTCGGAGTAATTCGGGTGAAGTAATCGCTCGGAAAAACCTTATTGGAGAGTTTGATCCTGGCTCAGGACGAACGCTGGCGGCGTGCCTAATACATGCAAGTCGAGCGGAGCTTATCCTTCGGGGTGAGCTTAGCGGCGGACGGGTGAGTAACACGTAGGCAACCTGCCCCTTAGCCTGGGATAACTACCGGAAACGGTAGCTAATACCGGATAATTTCTTTTTTCTCATGAAGGGAGAATGAAAGGCGGAGCAATCTGTCATTAAGGGATGGGCCTGCGGCGCATTAGCTAGTTGGTGGGGTAACGGCTCACCAAGGCGACGATGCGTAGCCGACCTGAGAGGGTGAACGGCCACACTGGGACTGAGACACGGCCCAGACTCCTACGGGAGGCAGCAGTAGGGAATCTTCCGCAATGGGCGAAAGCCTGACGGAGCAACGCCGCGTGAGTGATGAAGGTTTTCGGATCGTAAAGCTCTGTTGCCAGGGAAGAACGTCCGGTAGAGTAACTGCTACCGGAGTGACGGTACCTGAGAAGAAAGCCCCGGCTAACTACGTGCCAGCAGCCGCGGTAATACGTAGGGGGCAAGCGTTGTCCGGAATTATTGGGCGTAAAGCGCGCGCAGGCGGCTATTTAAGTCTGGTGTTTAAACCTTGGGCTCAACCTGAGGTCGCACTGGAAACTGGGTGGCTTGAGTACAGAAGAGGAAAGTGGAATTCCACGTGTAGCGGTGAAATGCGTAGAGATGTGGAGGAACACCAGTGGCGAAGGCGACTTTCTGGGCTGTAACTGACGCTGAGGCGCGAAAGCGTGGGGAGCAAACAGGATTAGATACCCTGGTAGTCCACGCCGTAAACGATGAGTGCTAGGTGTTAGGGGTTTCGATACCCTTGGTGCCGAAGTTAACACAGTAAGCACTCCGCCTGGGGAGTACGGTCGCAAGACTGAAACTCAAAGGAATTGACGGGGACCCGCACAAGCAGTGGAGTATGTGGTTTAATTCGAAGCAACGCGAAGAACCTTACCAGGTCTTGACATCCCGATGAAAGCATTAGAGATAGTGCCCCTCTTCGGAGCATTGGAGACAGGTGGTGCATGGTTGTCGTCAGCTCGTGTCGTGAGATGTTGGGTTAAGTCCCGCAACGAGCGCAACCCTTGACTTTAGTTGCCAGCAGGTTAAGCTGGGCACTCTAGAGTGACTGCCGGTGACAAACCGGAGGAAGGTGGGGATGACGTCAAATCATCATGCCCCTTATGACCTGGGCTACACACGTACTACAATGGCCAGTACAACGGGAAGCGAAGCCGCGAGGTGGAGCCAATCCCAGCAAAGCTGGT